>JAKSMC010000023.1 GCA_024400835.1 Bacteroidales bacterium | reverse complement strand
AAATATCGTTATGTTATTCATTTTTAATAAATTATATTATATCGAACTCACGTTACATTATTATCCGTTATACAAAAGGTTGCTTCGCAAACACTCATATCACTACCCCGGCTTTCAGCCACCCCTTCTAAGAGAAGGGGAAAGGATGATTGCGCAAAATTTGCTTTTGCGCCTAATGAGTGATGATAATAACCTCGTGTCTTTGTGAAAAGAACAGATGACGTTTTCAAATCAAAAAAAAATCTGCTCAAAAATGTTTGGAAAAAACAAGGTCGCTGCGCTCAAAATCAAATAAAAATCGTGTTGAAAATCAGAGAAAAATTAGGCATACGAATTGTTCTGCTGTTGACTTGTCAACAGCAGAACAAAAAGCATTAAAAGGGTTATTCTACTTTTATCACCTTCAAGTCATATTGATTGCCTTTGGCTTTTAATTTCTGCTGAAGATTTTTCGTAAACTTTTCGATGTCTTTAGCTGCTCTGCTGTTGTTGTCGCTTGTTACCACGTAGAGTTTGCAAATTCTGTCATTGTCGCAATTGGCCACAATGTAATCCGCTGCAGCAGCACATTGTTCATTCGCCGTTTCATTCCAAAATTCATTATGATTGACTTGTAAGAGAGCTCTTCTCCATTTTTTTCCATAGTAATAATACAACACAAAGGGTTCTTCTTCTTCCTTATTTTGAGACGAAAAAGCTTTAGTTTCTTTTCCCCACAATTCTTCGTAAACGTTGGCTGGTAAAGTCGCAACTTTTGACCATTCATAATCACGGCCGAAAGGATCTTGCCCGACAGCGGCCTTTTCTCCAAAATTCCTTGTGTGACGTAATTCTATAAAATGTTTATAACGGCAGAATCTGAGATCCATATAGCCATTCCAAAAGAGTTCAGTAGAAAACAAGGCAACGATAAAGACAAAACAAGTTAGTTTGAATATGCTTTTCAGGTCAACCAAAAAAGGATGAAGCACCAAAAAAAGCAGGAGGGAAATCATTGAGGTTGCTTTCATCCATTTCAATGGGTGCGGAGTTGATAATAGACATAGGGTGCAACTGAATAGGAATAAAGAAATTACAACACCTAAAAAGAAACTGCGCCAGAAATCTTTTTTGGATAAAGTTCCGCGATAAGCCTCTTTTAGTGAGATGTTATGCAGTAGGGCAGGCGTGCAGACCATATAGAAAATAATCAAAAGCGGCATTGTAATCACAGTAAAGAGATTGCCGAATGGAAGATGTAACAGATCCCATATAAGATTTATGGCAAAAAGGACTATGGCTGCAAGATTCATTTTTTTCATAATGCAAAAAATTTAAGGGTTTATTAATTGAAATACCATTCTGCCGGCAAACGGTATGTTTTTTTATCTATCGGTTGTTTGGGATACTCTTTGTAGGCTAAATCTGTTTTGGAGGATTCGTTAGATTGATTACTGAAAAACAGATAGGAAGCAAATAGGCAGGCAATTACCGCGGCAGTGGAAACGGCGACGGCAAAAATACGTTTAAGAGAATAGGATTGAGTGCTTTGGTTGACTTTTTCCATAAAACGGTCGATGTCGCCTATGGGCGGTTGCTCCGTATCAAAATCTTCACGGTGAGTATGTATGTATGCTGTCAGTTTCATAATGTTGGTTTTGGTTTTTGATTTAACATAAGGCGTAGTTTGGCTAAAGCGCGGACATATTGTGAGCGTACAGTCGAGGGTTTGATTTTCAATTGTTTGGCAATATCTTCGAAATCAAGTTCTTCCAGAAGTCGCAGCGTTATAATCAGCCGGTAACCGTTGGGCAGGTCGTTGATTGTTTGTTTGATAAATTCAACAGAATAATCGAAATCCTCATTTTCCTCGGCAGGAAGATCTACTGGGATATCCTCTTCAAAGGCAACGAAGTTGATTTTCTTTCTTTCTCGTAAAATATTGATCGACATATTGATGCCGATTTTTTTAAGGTAGGCGCGCAGGTGCTTTTCATCGCCCACGAATTTGTCCAGGTGTTTGAAAGCCTTCAAAAAGACATTGTGCATCACTTCTTCCGATTCCGAGCTGTTTTGAAGAATTCGAAAGCAGCAGTTGAAAGTTTCAAAGCGGTATCTCATATAGAATTCGCGACAAGCTTCATTGTCGTATTGAGCGCAAAGTCGGAGCATTTGTTCGAATTCCATAATTAAGAGAGTTAACTAATAAGGAAACACAAAAATAATGTTTTTGCTGCATCGATATATTTTTTTATGAGAAATTCGGGTTCCGCAAGTTGATTGCAGATGACGGACTGCGCGAACTGGCCCGCAGGCGTCTATCTTCTCAATATCACCAACGCACAAGGACAAAAGGTTCAGAAGAAAGTCGTGAAAGTGTTGTAGGATGTTTTAAGAGATTCTTTTCTTTAGCCACAGAGCGAAAAACAGGTCGTAAACACTGTAAACACCCTGATTGACAGTGATGAAATCTTTTTCCAACAAACCTTTCACGGCAGACAGCACAGAACTTGAAGATATCAGTTTGTATTTTTTCACAAAGGCACTTCCAGAAATGTTTTTGGCTTCGCCTTCAGCGGCAATAGCCAAAAAGACAGTTCGTTGTTTTTCCGGCATTTGGTAGAGAATGGATTCGTAAGAGTCTGAAGAGAAATCTAATAAATCATTAATGGCGGGTTCAACCATCTCTATGGAACAATGGCCGTTAACGGGCGTTTTCATAAAAAGGATGTTCATCACACGTTGCAAACACGAAGTTGTGCGATTAAAACGTTGGTACAAATCTGTGATAACCTCGGCATCTACGGATTTTTCAGCAGCTTGAAACTTCTCTGTAGCGAAAGCAATGTATTTGTCCAAAGCAATGGCCGGTAGATTGATAATAGTCACAGATTGGTAGAAGGGCCTGGAGGGGGAAGCAAAAATCTCATTCATCAAATGTCTGCGTGAACCAGAGAAAATGAAATGCGTATTGGTACATCTTTGAATATAGGTTCTTAAAATAGCCTCCATATCCTTCGTATCATTGTAATAGGTGATTTGCTGAAATTCGTCTATGGCTACCAAGCAGGGCAGGTCGGCTTGTTCCAAGTAACGGAAAATTTCTTCCAAAGTCAATGAAGGGTTGGAAATAGCCCCCAATCCTATGTTCCAAGAAGGCAGTCCGTTAATGTCAAAAGATATTTCAGAGCGAATGGAAGTAAGAGCCTGAATAAATTTTTCCCAAACGGAACGTCCTTTTGAACGTAATTCTTCCAAAACGGCCGTTCCAAAAACACGAACAAAGTCGCTCAACGAATTTGTAGCATAAATATCTATAAGGAATGTATGATATGAATTTTTGATTTCGGGTTGTGCAAAACAATGTTGAATGAGGTCTGTCTTGCCCACGCGCCTGGGAGAAATCAGTGCGAGGTTGTTCTCGTTGCAAAGCAGCTGCACCATCATAGAAGTCTCCTTTTCACGATCGCAGAAATACTCAGCACCGGCATATCCATTAGTTACAAAGGGATTTTTCATAATATGTAACAAATTAAAAAACAGCGCAAAAATACACTTTTTTCAAATATCATCATTTTTTGATGATTATTTTTTGATGAAATTTTTCTGCAGGGATGAAAAAATATCTGAAATGAAGCGAAAAGGAGTTTTTCCAACGGAGGAAAAATTGTACTTTTGCATCTGTTTTTTTGTGAAAATGGATTGTAAAACCATAACCAACATACTACGCGATGAACATAGAAAAATACTACGAAATTAAAAATTCTCTGCCCGCTCCGGTGCAATTGATTGCCGTTTCGAAATTCAAACCGGCGGAAGACATCCAGACTTTGTACAACGAAGGCCAACGTGCTTTCGGCGAAAATAAGGCTCAGGAAATGAAGGCCAAACACGAAATCCTGCCCAAGGACATCCAGTGGCACTTTATCGGTCATCTGCAAACCAACAAAATCAAGTACATCGCGCCCTACGTGACGATGATTCACAGCATTGACAGTGCCGAACTGCTGAGTGAGGTGAACAAGTACGCGCTCAAGAACGACCGCGTGATACCGTGTCTGCTGCAATTCCACATCGCCGCCGAAGAAACGAAGTTTGGCTTCGACCTCCGGGAATGTGAGGAAATGCTCAACTCCGCCGATTTCCAAAACTGGAAAAACGTCCACATCTGCGGCGTGATGGGTATGGGCACGTTCACTGAAGATATGGACCAGGTGCGTCGCGAGTTCCAACACCTGCACCAAATCTTTGATACGCTGAAGCAGAAATACTTTGCCGACGATGCGGATTTCAAAGAGCTCTCTATGGGCATGACCGACGACTATCCCATCGCAGTAGAGGAGGGGAGTACCTTCATCCGCATCGGCAGCGCCATCTTCGGAGCACGAAACTACAATGTCCCTGTAAATGACTAAAAAGCAAAAATACGATTATATACAGCTGAAAATGTTGTTTTTTTATAAATTCAGCTGAGTATAAGAATATTTTTACTTTATACTTAGCTGAAAACCAAAAAGAATAAATTAATATGAGCAAGCCAAAACTATTTCTCATTGATGCTATGGGCTTGATTTTCAGAGCCTATTATGCAATGATAAAGAGCCCGCGCTTCACATCCAAGGGCCTGAACACGTCGGCCATTCTCGGCTTTACCAATATGTTCTATGAGTTGGTCAAGAATGAGAAGCCCACGCACGTTGCCGTGGCCTTTGACACGGGCGCCCCGACGTTCCGCCACATCGACTACCAAGACTACAAGGCCAACCGCGAGGCCACGCCTGACGACATCATCAATTCCGTGCCCTATATCCATCGCGTGTTGGATGCGTTCGGCATCACGCAAATCGGCATTGACGGCTACGAGGCCGACGACGTGGTGGGCACCTTGGCCAAGCACGCCGAAATAGAAGGCTATGACGTGTTCATGGTCACGTCCGACAAAGACTACGGGCAACTGGTTTCCGAAAACATCAAGATGTACAAGCCCGGCAAGTTCGGGCAGCCCGCTGAAATTTTAGGACCCGCCGAAATCTGCGAGAAGTTCGGCATCCAGCGTCCCGAGCAGGTGATTGACATCTTGGGTCTGCAGGGCGACTCCTCCGACAACATCCCCGGCGTGCCGGGCGTGGGCCCCGTGAGCGCCAAAAAACTGCTGGCCAAATACGACACCATCGAAGGCATCTACGCCTGCAATGCCAATCAGGAAAAAGAGAAACTGCAAAACCTGCTTCTCGAAAACAAGGAGCAAGCCCTCCTTTCCAAGCAACTCGCCACCATTATGATTGACGTGCCGGTGGAGTGCAATTTCGAGGAGATGGCCTACAACGGTCCCGATCCAGCAAAACTCAAAGCTATCTTCAATGAATTGGAATTCAAGGCATTGTCCAATCGTATTTTCACGGATTTGTCCCTGCAACAGCCTGCCACCGAGGTGGACCTTTTCAACCAGGATTTAGTTGCGCCCGCAGAGGAGACCAAAGAGGAACCACTACTCCTTTTGCCTCAAATCGTATCCATTGACTCATCCAACTTCTCACTTCTCACTTCTCACCTCTCACCTCTCACTTCCAACATCTTCTTCGACTGGATTATGCAGGACGGCCGCATTGCCGGCTTTGCCTTTGCCCTGGACGACCAGACTTGCTATTACCATTTTGTGGAGAGCGAGCACCGCTATTATCAACAGTTGATACAGTGGATTTTCACGGGTGACCACACGGTCGTCACGTATGAGAGCAAGCCGACGTACAAGTATTTGAAGGTCTTCAAGGTCGAGCCGACGGTGAAGATTTTCGACCTGCAGATTGCCCACTACCTCATCCAGCCAGAAAACAAGCACGACTTGGACCGCATTACGGCTGCCAGTTTGGATTATACGTTGAAAGCCAACAGCCAGGAGTTGCAGAACATTGCCATTGAGCGCGTAAGTTGCTATGTGAAACTCTACCCGTTGTTGTTGCAGGAGTTGCGCGACAACCAACTGGAATCTTTGTTTGAAAATGTTGAGATGCCGTTAGTGCCTGTTTTGGCGGAAATGGAGCGCACGGGTGTGAAGGTCGATGTGCCCACTTTGCAGAAAAACTCCGAAACGATGAACGCCGAGCTCAAAGAGTTGGAAACGCAGATTTACGAATACGCCGGCGTGTCGTTTAACATCGGTTCTCCCAAGCAGTTGGGTGAAGTGCTCTTTGAGAAAATGCACATTATCGAAAATGCCAAACTGACGAAGAGCAAGCAATATCAGACGGGCGAGGAGGTGCTCTTGAAGATGGCCTCCAAGCATCCCATCGTGCCGCTCATCTTGGAGTGGCGCAAACTCTCGAAGCTAAAGTCAACGTATATAGACGCGCTGCCGCAGTTAATCAATCCCAAGACGGGGCGCATTCATTCCACATTCACGCAGACCATCACCTCCACGGGGCGCTTAAGTTCGGTGAACCCGAATTTGCAGAACATCCCCGTGCGCACCGAGCGCGGCCGCGATATTCGCAAGGCGTTTGTGGCTTCCGATGACGAGCATATCATTCTCGCCGCCGACTACTCGCAAATCGAATTGCGCATTGTGGCCCACGTATGCGGTGACGAGCGTATGATTGAGACTTTCAAGCGCAATGAGGATATTCACGCCTCTATGGCCGCCCACATTTTCGGCGTGGAGCAGGATGAGGTCACCAAGGATATGCGCCGCTCGGCCAAAACCGTGAATTTCGGCATTCTGTATGGCATCTCCGCCTTCGGCTTGGCCGACAGACTGCAGATACCGCAGGGCGAGGCACGCAAACTCATCACCGACTATTACAACAGTTTTCCGAAAATCACTGAGTATTTGAATAATACGTTGGAGTTTGCCCGCGAGAACCTGTACGTGGAAACACTTTTGGGACGTCGTCGCTACATTCGTGACATAAACGCGCAAAACGGACTGCTGCGCAAGGCAGCGGAGCGAAACGCCATCAACGCGCCTATCCAAGGAACTGCCGCCGACCTCATCAAGATTGCGATGGTGGCTATCCAACACGACATTGACGAGCGTCACCTGCAGAGCCGAATGATTTTGCAAGTGCACGATGAATTGGTGTTTGACGCACGCAAAGACGAGTTGGAGGAGCTCACCCAGATTGTGCGCGAGCGAATGAGTGGCTCTATGCAATTGTCTGTGCCGTTGGATGTGGACATCAATTCCGGCACGAGTTGGTTCGAGGCTCATTGATGTAGAGGCGCGAACAAGTGAATATGGAAAAACGAAAGGCGGGAAACAACAACGTTATTCCCCGCCTTTTTCATTTTTGGTTCTTAGTTCTTAACTCTAAAACGGTAGGTCGTCGTTGGCTTCGGGCAGGGGAGCGTAAGTCGGTTCGGGTGCAGTAGGAGCGGCGGCGACATTTTGCACTTGTGTCACGACAGGTTGGCTGCCTTCGCCTTCACTCTTTGTGGAGAGAATGGTGAAAGTGTTAGTTTCAATCTCAGTGATGTAATGTTTGACACCGTTGTCGTCCCAACTGCGAGTGCGCAGTTTGCCTTCCAAGTAAATCATCTTGCCCTTGTTGAGGTACTTTTCGGCATTTTCTGCAAGATTGCGCCAGCATACGATGTTGTGCCATTCCGTCAACTCTATGCGGTTTCCGTCTTTGTCTTTGCGATATTCGGAAGTTGCCAATGTGAAGGATGCTTTTTTAACTCCGTTTTCGAAGGTTCTGATGTCGGGATCCTTGCCTAACCGACCAATTAAGATAACTTTATTAACTCCTGACATAATAGTGTGTTTTTAAATTCGCGGCAAAGATAGCAAATATTTTGATAAAGTAAAGATAAAATTAAAATATTTTTAAAATCAATATTATTTTAACAATTAATTCTTAAAGAAGTTTGAGGAAGAGAATGACGATGGAACCATACAAGCTCACGGTTTGTAGTAGGAGTCGTTGAGGATTTTTTGGGAATCCGTCATTTTAAAGAACTCTTCCATAGTGGTTTCCGGATGGTTCTTCATATAACTTTTCACAATCTGCCAGCCGATGTATGCTCCTAAGCGACCGGGTGAGTTGTTGCCGAAGTCGCGGGTGAAGGGAGTTTCGTCAACCAGACGGCGGATAACGTCTTCGTCTTTGGAATAGAGCATATTCTTTTCCACGAAATACTGCCATACCTGGCTTTGGTATTTTTGGGTCCATTCGTATTTGGCGTCGGAGTAGCCGATGATTTCCTGTTCTTTTTTATTAGGGAAAACAGTTTGTGTCAAAAAGAGTTTTTTGCCTTCGTAAATCATATTGTCAAGGCCGGAAATGAGAGTTTTTTCAGGCAGATGTTTGTAGGCCATAGCTCTGGTGAAGCAGTCGGTGGCAATGAACCTGCGTTCGCAGCGTTCGCTCACGAACTTGGGCATGCCGGCGGCGGCGTAGTTTTTGTAGTCTTTGCCAAGATACATGTCCAATGCGATAATCAGATTGTTGTCGTACGTGAAGACTGAGGGCCATTCGAAATTCATGCCGGAGACATAAGTTACCACAGTAGGCACGGAATCATTGGGAAAATGGGCAAGGTAGATTTTGAAAGCCTCGTCCAGTTCTTTTTTAATATCCGAGAGGTCGGCATATTTAGCTTCGGTATCTTTATATAGTTTTTTGATGGTGGGGTCGGTGATGTAACCTTTGAGCCCGGCCATCATCTGCTCGTTTTTCCAGCAGTCCTTGGCGACGAAGTTCTCAGGATATTTGCCGTAAAGTTTGGCCACGCCGTCGGCAAGGTGGTTGACATCCAAAGAGAACAGGTCCTTTTCGTAGCGTTTGACCGTGACGTTGACGTCTTTGATTTTCGCGGACTGCTCCTTAGTAAGTTTTGGAGCGGCCACTTTTTCCTTTTTGTGGCAGCCGGTCAGCAGGAGCAATGCGGAGAGTGTAATCAGGAAAAATCTTTTCATAACTGTAGGTTTTTACAACGAAAACGCAAAAGTACATTATTTATCGCAAACGTACAAAATGAAAAAAAACTTTGGAAAACGGGAGAAAAAATTTTTTTTGTATCTTCGCCCGTTTTTTTTAATGGTGTATAATAGATATTTTGAATAATACTATATTATTGATTGCCAAATATATAAACTCAACAATATTATTAACTAAATTTATTTACAATGAAAAAGCACTACAATTTTAAAGCTCTATCCCAAGGGGTGAAGGCTTTTGCGGCTTTGCTTATGGTGATGATTATCACTGTTGGCAGCCTGTTTGCGCAGACTTCGTATTCGCATACGATAGGAGCGAAAACATGGTCGGCTTTTGGAGCACAAACGCTCTCCAATGTTGAATGGACAGCTGCTGGTTCAAGTACGACCTATTTCGGTTATGACGCCACAAAGGGTCAGCAATTTGGTTCTGGCAGTTCTCCCTGCGCCGAATTGAGTCTCTCTACGACGGCTATTGAAGGTACGGTCACTTCAGTGAAAGTGAACACTTCTGGCGCAAGTAAAATCAATGCGGACTTCAAAGTCAAAGTCGGCGGCACTTATTTTACCTGTAATGGTGACGAATCCGTCAGCATGACGGCAACAGCTACCGACTATACTTTCACTGGTTCTAATTCTGGTGAAATTCGTTTGGAATGGGCACAGACCTCTTCCAAAGCTATTTATGTGAAGTCTATTGAAGTCACTTATGTGGCCGCTCCTGTTGCCGTGGCTGCTCCTCTTCTTACTCCTGGAACAGGTACTTACTATGTTCCTCAAACTGTTTCTATGTCTGCACAGAACGGTGCAACTATTTATTATACTCTTGATGGCACTACTCCTACTGAGAACTCTACGGTTTATACCGAACCGTTTGTTGTAAATGCAACTACTACTGTTAAGGCTATCGCCGTTGATGGCGAAGATGTAAGTAATGTTACAACCGCAGTTTATACGGTTACTCTTCCTATTGAAGTTGCAAACATCGCAGCTTTCAAAGCAGTTGACAACACTTCCAACATTTACAAAATCACAGGTGATGTCACCGTGATTGGCCAATATTCCAACAAATACCACACATTCATCCAAGATAACACCGGCGCTTTGTACATCTATGGTACAATGGCCAACGCTTATAATCCTGGCGATGTCATCTCCGGTGGCGTATGTGGTACATACTCTCTTTACAACGGTTTGATCGAAATGAAACCTGCTGGTCCTGCTGCTGCTGAAGGAACTCCTGGTACAGCCATCCAACCTATCGTTGTTACACTTGCAGAACTTACCAGCAATTATGCTGACTATGAAGGCAAGCTGGTTACCGTTATCGGTGTTACCGCTGCTCAAGACAGAACTTTTGGCACTACAAGTGCAACGAAGGGCGCCAACATCACTCAAGGTGATGCAACCGTTCAAATCTACAACACTTGGGGTGCTATCACCAACAAGGAAATTGCTCAAGGCGATGTTTTGAACGTTACCGGTTATGTGATTCGTTACAACAACACCGTGGAAATCGTTCCGCGCAGCACAAACGACATCGTGATGGCTATCGCAGAACTTCCTTATATATTGGATTTCGACAGCAATGTTGACGATGGCTTTGTCATTGACAATGCAACGGCTACCAACAAATGGTATGTCGGCCAGGCTTCTGACTTTGACAACAACAAGTTGTTCATCTCCAACAATGGTGCAACCAACAAATACACAAACGATGCTTCTACAGCATACGCTTCCCGCACGCTTCGTATTCCGGCTGCCGGCGCACTCCTCTCCTTCGACTATAGAGTAATGGGTGAAGGCAACTACGATAATCTGACGGTTTCCATTATGAAAGATGGCGAAGCTACAGTTTTGGCTACATTGAACAATACAAATGAATGGACCAACGCTTCCTACGTGATTGATCCTTCTTTGGCTGGTGTTGTTGACCTTGTTTTCACTTGGAAAAACGACAATTCCGGTGCTTATCAGTTCCCTGCAGCTGTAGATAACATCTCTGTTATTGAAAATCCTTGCGCTCAACCTACCAACTTGGCTGCTGCCGTTTCCGGTACTACCGCAACCATCACCTGGACTCCTGGTGCTGGCCAAAACGCTTGGATAGTTGAATACAAACCTACAGACCACAGCGAATGGCATTCTGTTAGCGCAACCACTCCTTCCGTAACTTTGGCTGACCTCACAGGTAACACCAACTACAATGTCAGAGTTAAAGCTAACTGCGGTGCTTCCAGCAGCATTTGGACCAATGCAAACTTCGCAGTTGACTGCCAAACTCTAGTGGTGGGCGATCCTGAGGATATTATTATGGGTACTGGTACCAGTACAACTAGCAACTATATTTGGCCGGGTTATTATGGATGGCAATATTCTGCTCATTTGTATGATATGGAACAATATGGACAAGTGAACTCCATTGCTCTGTATTTGAATGCATCTTCTTCATCCTCTGGTACTATGACTATTTGGGTGAAAGAAGTAGATAATGATTTTGCATTTGCTTCTTCTAATACATTTGATCAATTTACAAATGGTGCACAAGAAATTTTTGATGGAGCCCCCAATACTTCACAAGCTGGGTGGGTAGAATTTCCTATTAATAACTTCACACTTACTGAAGGCAAGGATTTGTTAGTCATCATTCGTGGTGTCGGTTGTTCTACTTCAGGTGGTTGTTCAAAATCTGCACGTTATACTTCTACAACCTCTAAGATGTGGTACAAGAGTAAAGATAGCTCTGACCCTGGTTTTAATACCACAGGTACGGTTTCCTCTTATAGAGCTAATCTAAAAATCAATATGACAAGTGAGGTTTGCGGAGATGTTCCTGCTTGTACAGAACCTACTAACTTGACAGTTTCCAATGTTACTACCAATAGTGCTGAAATCGCTTGGAATGCTGGTGCTGATGAAACCGCTTGGACGGTTGAATACAGACCTGCCGCTTCTGAAAACTGGACAGTTGCTCAAACAACAGAAAACAACTATGTGTTGAATGGTTTGAATACCAACACTCCGTATGTTGTACGCGTGGCTGCTGATTGTGGTACCACTACCAGCGAATATGTGGCTGCTAACTTCACAACGGAAGCTTCCTGTCTTGTTCCTACGAACATTACAAATGTTAACAATTTGAACAATACCAACCTTTACTGGGTGGCTAATAATGGTGAAACCGCTTGGGTTGTTGAATACAAAGAAGCCGCTACTACGAATTGGAACACACTCAATGTAGTTAACGAACCTATGGTATCTTTGGCAAATCTCGTCAATGCTACGCCTTACGATGTTCGTATCAAGGCTGTTTGCGACGAAAACAATACCAGCGCTTGGGCTACTTATCAATTCACATCTGATTGTAATCTCACATCAATTCCTTACGTAGAAGATTTTGAAGCATATGATGTCAACACACAACCCGATTGTTGGACTTCTCTCAACAACACGTGGCCTACCAATTCTTGGCCTATGGTTTATGTAAACAGTACTTCAACATACGTACACAATGGCAGTAGATCTCTCTATTTCAAATCTAGTAGCACGACACCGGTTTATGCTATTATGCCTGCTTTTGATGCTCAAAATGTTATTGTATCATTCTTCTACAAAAATGAAAGCACTACAGCTTCTAATGGTACGCTCTCTATTGGTACAATGACAGATCCTACAGATGCTTCCACCTTTGTCGAGCTGAGATCTTTTGATAAAATCAACACGATGACAGAAGCAAATATGAGTATTTATGATTTGAATGGCGCTCGTATCGCTTTCAGATGTGCAGGAGGTACAGGCAACAACTACGTTATTGGTATTGACGATATCAACGTTGAGCTAGCTCCTTCTTGTGCAACTCCGATTGATGTAACTATATCTAATATCACTGGCAATTCAGCTGACGTAGCTTGGACACCTGTTCACAACGAAACAGAATTTGCAGTTGAATACAAGAAAGTGGAAGCTGCTAATTGGACTACTGTGATGGTTTCTGGTTCCTCTACTACTTTGAGCTTGAATCCTACTACTGACTATATGGTTAGAGTAAAGGCAGTTTGTTCTGCAGAAGACGCAAGCGAATATTCTGAAGTACTTACTTTAAGTACGCCTTGTCTGGGAGGTGGTGATGTAACCATCGGTGAAGGCACTACAACCGACAGCTATTTGCCATTCTACGGTTTATACAATTATGCATATTCACAGCAGATTTACGATGCTGCTGACATTAATATTGCCGGTGAGGTCAAAACTATCCAATTCTACTGCTCCTCTGCTCCTAGTGCAAGTACCACAGGCGGTATCAAGATTTGGATGGCCAACACCAATAAATCTACGTTCTCCAGCAATACCGATTATATCAATCCTTCCGAATTGACATTGGTTTGCGAAGTTCCTACATACGCATATCAAGTTGGTTGGAATACATTTACTTTGGATGAACCATTTGAATACGATGGTACTTCAAATCTTGTAATCGCATACTATGAAGGTAATGGCAGCTATGCCTCAGGATCATTCTATGTACATTCTACAACAGGCAACAAGGCTATTTATCATTATAGCGATTCTCAGTCAGCTGTTTCTTGGTCTAGTCCTTCTTCAGCATCTGGTTCCAAAGGTATTAAGGCAGTTCGTAATAATATTATTCTTACCATTTGTCCTCCAACAGGAGATGAAGTTTGCGGCATTCCTACCAATGTGACAGTATCCAACGTCACTGATCATTCTGTTGACGTAGCTTGGACACCCGCTCATGAAGAAACAGACTTTACAGTTGAATTCAAAGGCGCTGATGAAACCGCTTGGAATAGTGTGATGGTTTCAGGTACTTCTACTACTTTGAACTTAAATGCTTCTACAAATTATACGGTAAGAGTGAAAGCAGTTTGTTCAACAGGCAACGAAAGTGATTATTCCGAAGAAGTTACGTTGAACACACCTTGCCAAGGCGGCGCAAATGTCACGATTGGCTCAGGCAGCGAAGTTAATGGCAATATTCCTTTCTACGGATACTATAATTATTCTTATTCACAGCAGATTTACGATGCTGCTGATATCAACGCTTCTGGTGATATTTCTGCAATTCAGTTCTATTGTACAGATGATCTTGATGCTTCTAAAGTAGGCAATATCAAGATTTGGATGGCTAATACCAGCAAATCTTCTTTCTCCAGCTCTACTGATTATGTTAATCCTTCCGAAATGACATTGGTTTGCACACTTCCTTCTTATGCTTATCATACTGGATGGAATACCATCACATTGAATCAACCATTCTCTTACGATGGCACATCCAATTTGTTGTTGGCTTATTATGAAGGAAAAGACGGCTATGAAAGTGCTTCTTTCCAAGTTCATTCTACATCTGCTAATAAGGCTATCTTCCATTATTCAGATTATGTAGATGAAGTTTCATATACAGATCCTGCAAATGCTGATGGTTATTCTTCTATTCTTCAAATACGTAACAATATCAAGTTTGCAATTTGTCCTCCTATTGAAGGTGCTTGCTATGCTCCTGAAAATGTTATTGTTTCCAATGTTACTGACCACTCTGCAAATGTTGCTTGGACACCTGCTCATGGTGAAACCAATTTCGTGGTTGAGTATAAAACGGAAGAAGATGCAACTTGGAATAGCGTAACAGTGAACGGTACTTCCACCACTTTAAATGTAATGGATGCTTCTTCCTATTTGGTTAGAGTAAAAACAATTTGCTCTGAAGATTCTCAAAGCGATTATTCCGATGAAGTTTCCTTTACAACTCCTTGTCTTGGTGGTGGTGATGTAACTATCGGAGAAGGCACAACTACCGATAACTATTTGCCTTTCTACGGCCTCTATAACTATTCTTATTCACAACAGATTTATGATGCTTCCGTTATTGGAACAGCCGGTGTTATTCAAAACATTCAATTCTATTGTACTACTGCTCCTTCTTCAACTACAACAGGTGGTATCAAAATTTGGATGGCTAACACCAATAAATCTACTTTCTCCAGCAATACCGATTATATTGATCCTTCTGATTTGACATTGGTTTGTGAAGTTCCTACTTACGCTTACCAAGTTGGTTGGAATAACTTTATTTTGGATGTTCCATTTGCTTACGATGGCACTTCAAATCTTGTAATTGCTTACTATGAAGGTAATGGCAGCTATGCTTCTGCTTCATTCCAAGTACACTCCACGGGTGGTACGAAGGCTATCTATCATTATAACGATACTCAATCAAAAGTTTCTTGGTCAGATCCTGCCTCTGCTACTGGTACTAAGGGCACAAAGACACTGCGTAACAACATCAAATTCTCCATTTGTCCTCCTGCTGAAAAAGACATTGAATTGGTATCTGTTGAACCTATCGCTGACGCTTGCGATTTGAGCAACGCCGAACTCACAATTACTGTCAAGAACAAAAATGTTGAAGGTGCTATCACTAATTTCGAGGCAAGCTATTCTGTCAATGGCGGCGCTATGGTTACCGAAATCGTTACTCCTGAAACTCCGATTGCTGTTGGTGCAACATACACTTACACCTTCAACAATGCTCCTGCTCTGGTTAGCGCTGTTAACAATATTGACATCAATGTTTATGTTTCCGGCGATGGTAATATGGAAAACAATGCCCTCACCCTCGGACCTATCAATCTCCTCACGCCTATTGAACTTCCTTACGCTGAAGATTTCTCTGACGTAGTAATGGGACAAGGCGGTTGGACTGTCGGCGCACGCAATGCTAATCCTGTAATGTGGAGCGTTGTTAACGGTACTCCTACTTACACCTTTAGCGATGAGTTCAATGCTTCTTCATACATGGTTTCTCCGTGCATCCATATTCCTGCTGGCCAAACGATGATTTCCTACGATTACAACGCTTTAGATGTTCTTCCTGAAAATCTCGTTGTTTATGTAGGTACTTCCGACCAACCCGCAGATTGGACCGTTATCGGACAACACAACAATTTCACTCGCAGCAATAATGCTTACCACGTTGATTACGCATTCAACAATGCTCAAGATGGTATCTATTATATTATTGTAAAAGCTGCTTCTGTAAGAGGTAGTATGGGTGTAACATTCGATAACTTGAATATTGCTCCTTCTTATGCAGTTACAATTACAACAGGTAACAACGGTACAGCTAATCCTACGGGTACAGTAACTGTTCCTGCAGGTGGTGATTTGAACATCAACATCTTACCGAATGCTGGCTATCACGTGGCTTCCATCATCGTTAACGGTCAGGTTGTTGCTGGCGAAGACAGCCACAATGCTTCTGTCTATCCGTTTACTTTGGAAAATGTTGCTGCTAATACTGATGTTAACGTAGCCTTTACAGCTAATGCTGTGACGGTTTACAAATCTGTTGCTAACCACGGTCACTTCGTACCTGCTACTCCTGATGCTGTGGCTTACGGCGCTGCTCATACAGTTACGGCAGTTGCTGATCCTCACTATCATTTGAACGCTCTTACTGTTGCTAACTATGATGGCGGCATCGGTGTAAATGTTACAAATGATGTTGTTGCTAACGGCACAATGTACACCTACACCTTCGACCACGTATATGTTGACAAATACGTAACCGCTACTTTCAGAATTGATACTGTCGGCATTCATTACACTGTTCTTGGTAATGGTGTTGTTGACAACCATGTTGTTGATTCCGCTGCTCAATTCGATCGCTATGTTGACTATGGTACCACATTCAGCGCTCTGTTCACTCCGGCTATCGGCTACCACGTGGCTGGTGTAACCATCAACGGCGTGTTCTACGGCAACATTGACGAATGGCAGTTTGCTAATCTCTCTGGTGAACAATATGTGACCGTAGTTTTCGAAAAGAACGTCTATACGATCACCACAGCCGGCTACGGCCAAGGTACTGTTTCTGATGGCGAATCCTTCGAATATGATCCTGATCACACCTATACATTCACTGCTACTCCTGCAAACGGCTACCACATCGAAAGCATTCTCCGCAACAATGTTGAGTTGACAATTGCTGATCCTGAAGCAACTTATACGGAAACACTGACTAACATCCTGTCAGACTACAACTACAATGTTGTATTCAATCCTTCTCAATATACGGTTACAGCAACTGCTGGTGCTAATGGTTTGATTACACCAGCTGGTGTTACCTCTTACTACTACAACAACCAGGCTCTCTATAATGTAACTGCAGATCTTGGTTACTATATCAGTGGTATCACTATTGATGGTGTAGAAGTTGACCTCGATCCTTCATTGAGACTTACGACTTTCACACATACCTTCACCTTTACAGGTACAATGGCTCACAACCACACGATTAATGCAACCTTTGCTCGTCTGCAATACACAGTGACAGTTGATGCTGGTGCACACGGAACTATCACTCCGGGTACAAGCACATACAACTATGGTGCAACACCGACCTTCACTATAGCTCCTGCAGCTGGTTATGGTATTGTTGATGTTACCGTTGATGGTCATTCTGTTGGTGCAGTTTCTTCCTACACCTTCACCTCATTGACAGGCAACCACACTATTGCTGCTACATTTGCTCAATATGAATATACTATTCAGGCAAGTGCAGGCAACGGTGGTACAATTACTCCTGCTGGTTTGATTAACGCAGTACACGGCGGTACACAGAACTTCACCATCACTCCTGCTAACGGCTACCATATTGCCGCTATCTATGTTGACGGCGAAGCTGCAGCAGTTGCTAATCAGTACACCTTCGCAAGCATCGATGCTAACCACACCATCCACGCTATGTTCGAAGCCAACACCTACACTGTAACAGTCAACCAACCGAACAACGGCGTCATCACTCCTGGCACAATGACTGTTGCTTACGGCGCAACACCTACATTCGTAGTAACTCCTAACACGGGATACAACGTAACCGCAATCACAGTCAACGGTTCCAACGTTATTTCCAGCGCAGTGAACACGAACGGTGTTTACACCTACACAATGGCTCCTGTCACAGCAGATGCAACCGTGACCGCTACCATGACCCAGAGAACATTCACAATCAATGCTACTGCTGGTGCTCACGGTACGATCAACGGACCTTCCACAGTCAACTACGGTGCTAACGCCACCTACACGATCACTCCTGCCGCAGGTTACGTTGTCGACAACGTAACAGTTGACGGAATGACCGCCGGTGCCGTTACCTCCTACACCTTCACCAACGTTGTGGCCAACCACACCATCAACGCAACCTTCAGAACAGAAGACTGCGATGTTCCTACCAACATGCACACGGTTGACGTGACCATGACGGGCGCAACGTTCATGTGGTATCAGCCGACAGCAACCGCATACGAAGTACGCTACAAGGCAATCGACGCAGCTGCTTACACCACCGTTAACGTGAACGCCATGTCATACGACGTTACCGGCCTCACGGCAGGCACGACCTACGTATGGAGCGTACGCGCAAACTGCGGTAACGGCAACTACAGCGAATGGTCCAACGGCAACATGTTCAAGACATTGGAAGCACCGATCACTCCTGGTGTTGAAGACTACGATGTCAACGAAATGGTCAACGTTTACGCATCCCACAGCAATGTGTATATCGTAAACGAAGGCAATGTCCAAATCGACAACGTCCAAATCTTCGACGTCTATGGAAAGATGGTCTACAATGGCAATGTATCCAGCAACAACGAGGTGATCTCCCTCAATGTAGCAACGGGTGCGTACATGGTTAGACTGACGACCGACAAGGGTATGGCAACATACAAAGTCGTTCTTACGAAGTAATCTTTAACCAGATTATATACTGAAGGAGGATGGTGAAAGCCATCCTCCTTTTTTTATGCATGAAGTTCTGCTAAAGTCGTAATTGCCCATACGGCAACAATTAGTATATTTGCGGCCTTGAAAATCGCATTGTTTTACCTAAGTAACGGGTACAGGACAGATTTTTGGTTTTAAATAATAAAAAGCACAAACACAACTACTTATGAAAAAGTATCTACAACTCTTTTTACTCGTTTTACTAAGTCTGAATTCGTTCATTACTTTTGCCCAAAATTTGGATGATTATAATTTCTCTACAGGGATAGATGATTCCAAATGGATTCCTTTGACAACAGGGACGTCTTTGATTAGTCCTGGTTTGGGGACAGATGCAGGGGTTTCCGCTTTGCAAAATATAGGCTTCCCATTTAACTTTGCAGGAAATACTTATACAAACTTTTCCGTAAACACGGATGGAAATATCAGTTTGGGTTGTATGACGGGGACGATGGGCTTCGCCAATCCGTTCAACACAGACAATATACTTGTTAACAGTCCTAAAATCAATTTTTTGGGATGTGATGGATATATGTTGTCTTCAGGACACATTTATTATGAAGTGCAAGGTGCTGCGCCCAACAGAGTGGGTGTTGTGGAGTTTTCCCTTTCCACTTATAATATCTTATCCAGGCCGGCAGCGTTGATTTGGCAAGTACAATTTTATGAATCTACGGGCAATATCCAAGTGGTTTTTGGTCCTACACCTGATATGATGCCGAATGTGTCTCGTCAGGTCGGTATGGCCACAGGGCCAAATGACTTGATTTTGGTTGATAAAAATCATATTGCGACACATTACACGTCGGGGCAATCTTCGGTTATACCTTTGTGTATGTGGCCTGAACCTAACAGATACTATTTGTTCTCTCCTTCTACTACTTGTCTGAAACCCAAGAATTTCACAGTAGATAGTGTCTCCATCCATGATGTTTCTTTGTCATGGTCCTCTCAGGGGACAGTCACTTCCTGGGATGTCTATGTTACTGACCAGACTGTCTTTCCTGATAATCTGACCGTGCCTACAATGTCCGTAACAGATACTTTTTGCACAATCTCGAATCTTTCCGCCATCACTACATATTATGCTTACGTGCGTTCGAACTGCAGCGATGATTATGGTGGTTGGAACAATCTGTCTTTTTCCACCTTGTGTGCTCCTATCGACAATCTTCCTTTTTATGAAAATTTCGATTCCTACGTGGGCACTACGGTCACTGCTCAGTCAACCAACAATTTGCCCATTTGTTGGAACTATATAAATAACGGAACGGGAGCAGACTATTCAGGATATCCCATCATCCATAATACTACAACAAACGCACATTCCGGCTATAATGCCCTGCGTTTTTTCACTTATAAGACAGCGGGTACGTATGACAGCCAATATGCCATACTTCCCGAAATCGACACCTCGATGTATACGATGAGCAATCTTCTGTTGGAATTTGATACTCGACAGAACGTGGCAACCTCTCCGTTCAAAATCATCGTCGGCGTGCTTTCCAATCCTGCGGACAGGTCTACATTCGTGCCCGTGGATACACTTGTCATCCAGACCAATTCTACAAATTATGTTACCAGATCGGTGGAGTTCTCTAATTATACTGGAAACGGAAGTTTCATAGCCTTTATGGTTCCGCGTCCTTCTTCCGGCTATAATTACGGTTACATTGATGACATCGTGCTTTCCGAAATCTCCACCTGTATAAAGCCCACTGATGTCACCATCAACAGTTTCACAGACAACAGCGTTGAGGTTGATTGGCAACCTGGTGATGCGGAAACCGACTGGCAGGTGGTTGTAGTGCCTCACGATGATGATGTGGCCACGGGTACGGTGGAAAACACGAATACCCATCCATATACGGTTTACAATCTTTTGCCTGACACCCAGTACGATGTATATGTCCGCTCTGATTGTAGAACTGATGCAAGTATTTGGACGAATAGGCTGACCTTCAGTACGGCTCCTCTTTGCTCTTCTCCGAGAGACCTTTCCATCAGCCAGATTGCCGGTTCTTCAGCTTTGGTTTCCTGGAGCCCTGCTTTGTATGGTGCATTGGACTATTCTGTGGAATATACTGAAGCTGGGCAGAACAACTGGCTGTTGAAAATCTCTTCTGACACCAGCTGCTATATTAACGGGTTGCTCCCGCTGACTTCGTATGAGGTCAGAGTCTTCTCCAATTGTGCTCAGGAATCGGCCGACACCGTCAGTACGACATTTGAATCAAGGTGCTTTGTCGGTGGAGATGTGCAGATTGGCGAAGAAACTGCTGTAAGTACGTACAACAGTTATTTCCCAACGTTTTCTATGTTTAAAAACACCTATTGCCAGCAGATTTTCCTGGCTTCTGAAATGAATGGTCCCGCCACCATCACTTCCGTTTCCTTCGAAATGTCAACCATTTTCCACCAGAGAAATTACAGAATATATTTGATGCACACGCCATTGAGCACTTCAATGGAATGGATACCTGCCGATTCCGCACAACTTTGTTTTGATGGAAATCACAATTATGTGTTGGGCTGGAACAGATTTGACTTTACTATGCCTTTCCAATACAATGGCACTGACAACTTGGTTTTGATTGTCATAGATGAAAACCAGGACTATGGTTCTGGTAATGCCACCTATACGCATGTGGCACAGACAGGAGCCTCACATTTGTGGTATGGAGATGCCGTTCAATACAGCACTACAACGGCACCTGGAGGTGTATCCTATAACGTCACGGGATACCGTAACAATGTGATTTTCGGGACAGAATGCGATACCACATCGTTTTGTGTCGCCCCCAATGTGCGCGTGGTGGAAAGCACAGACCAGTCAGTCACAATTGACTGGGCCCCTGGCAACACGGAGTCTTCGTGGATTTTGGAATACAGTACTGACAATGTCAATTGGACTTCTGAAGGTACGGTAACAGCCTCTCCTTATACGATTTACAACCTTGTGCCCGGGAGTACTTATGCCATTCGTATGCAATCTGACTGCGGCCTCGACGGATCCAGTAATTGGACGATTGTATCTGCGGAAACCTCTTGCCTGCCGATAACTATTCCTTATTTTGAAAATTTCGAAAGCGCTTACGGTTCCGGTTCCGGCGACATGCTGCCCTGCTGGACACGTAATACGAATCATGCCACTATTGGATATCCTTATACTTCTACAAATTATCATCATTCAGGACACTATTCTGTATATTTCCACGGATCTAACGCCTATTATTCGTACCTCGCCACACCGCGCTTGGACGATGCCGTGCAAATGGACAACCTGCTGATAAGTTTTTACGCATTCAAAACAAGTTCTGGAAATAATATTGAAGTGGGCATTATGAGTGACCCCGAAGATTACAGCACATTTGTAAGAATAGGTTCTGCCGTCACACCATCTCACACCTCTTCTTGGGAGTTGATAGAAGTTAACACCAGTTCGTATGTCGGAAACGGCAGGTATCTGGCTTTCAGAACGCCCTCCGGCACGGCCAGCGAGGTCCACGTTGATGACATTACCATAGAAACCATCCCGACATGCCCGCACGTGACCAATATCCACACTTCTTCCGCTACGCTAACTCCTACATCTGCAACGCTGTTTTGGACGGCTGGCGGAACAGAAACAGAATGGGCAGTCGTGTATGGTTTGGCAGGTTCCAATATCAATCCAGACAACGAGACACCGCAACAAGTTTTGGGCTCTCCGAGTATCAATCTTACGGGACTGGCTCCCGAAACACAGTATGATGTTTTTGTCAGAGCCGTATGCTCCTCTTCAGATAGTAGCAGATGGTGGTCTTACAGTTTCAAAACCCGTTGCGCTGAAACGCTTTCGCTGCCGTATAGTAACGATTTCGACTCGTACAATGTGGCTTCTTACGATTACTATTATCCAGAATGTTGGTATAGGCTTAACACTTACGTTTTGGACAGACCTTGTGTGAACACGACGAGTTATTCAGCACCCAATTCCCTCTATTTCTATACAAGCACGGCGGGCACGTATAACATGGCCATTTTGCCGCCTGTTGATGTTTCGGTGCCTGTTAGCTCTCTGCGTGCAACCTTTATGTACAGGGCAAATAGTGCGGCCGACAGATTGTTGGTCGGCGTGATGACCGACCCTGCGGATGTCAGCACCTTCGTCACAGTCAGCACTGTGGTACCCACTTCTTCCGCTACGACATGGACGGAAAAAACGGTCAATTTCTCCACATACACTGGAACGGGTAGATACATAGCCTTTAAAAACGAGTATAGCCAAACCTTTGCTTACGGTTATATTGATAATTTGCAAATAGACTTCATTCCCGCCTGTCCAATGCCGACTCATATCACGGCAAACAATGTTACAACCACTTCCGCTGATTTATCTTGGTCTGATATGCCGGGTGAGGGTTCTTGGGAGATTTTAGTGGTTCCTTCTTCTACGGACGAGCCGGATTTCACGGGGATCATCTCTGTTTCCAATAATAGTTTTTCTGTTAATTCTCTAATGCCTGATGAAAACTATACGGTTTACCTTCGTACTTTGTGTTCCAATGGCGAGGGATACAGCAACTGGGCAACCTACAATTTCTCCACGGCACAGATTCCGGCACAGACACCTTATTTCTGTGATTTCAGTGATAATGATGAAAATACGAATTGGTCTTTCCAGAATGGCAATGCGGTAAACAAATGGCATATTGGAACGCCCAGCGGCTATTCTGACAATGTGCTGTATGTTTCCAATACGGGAACTTCGGCTGCTTATGCACACAATTCTCCTTCTGTGTCTTGGGCCTATCGTGACATAGCCTTTGATGCAAATTCTACGGCATACGACTTGTCCTTCAACTGGAAAGCTAATGGGGAATCCACGTATGACTATCTGCACGTTTATATAGGAGATGTGGCATATGTTGAAGCTAACAACACAGGCACCTTGAATATACCACAGGGCTTGGTGCAGTTGGATGAGGTTCGATTGAACCAGCATAATACGTGGCAGCATTTCAGCACATCTTTAAATGGTTCTTATGTAGGTCAGACCAAACGCCTCTATTTTGTATGGCTTAACGATGCTGCCGCAGGTAGTAACCCCGCCGCTGTTATCGACTCTATCCAGATTGTTGGAAAGTTCTGCGGTGCCCCATATGACGCACATGTCACAAGTCTGAACAGCAATTCCGTGGATATTGATTTCGCATCGAATTCTTCTATATCCGCTTGGCAGTATGTGGTTATGACTTCTCCAACGGACAATCCAGATGACGGCACGCCTGTTTCCATCCAGAACCCGAATATCAGTCTCTATTCGTTGACGCCTAATATGACTTATTACGTTTACATTAGAAGCGATTGCGGTTTTGAGTATTCTTCTTGGACAGATGCCGTGGTGTTTACCGCCCCCTGTGTTGCTGTCGAGTCCCTGCCTTTTGTTGAAAATTTTGATTCGTATGTAGGCGCTAATACAACAACTGCCGCCATCACCAACCTCCCTTCTTGCTGGAACTACTATAACAATGGAACATCTCAATCCTATTCGGGATATCCCATCATTTACGAAGGAGGTTCAAACAATGCCTATTCCGGTAACAACGCTTTGCGCTTTTATACTAATACGACTAATGGGTACGATGACCAAATCGCCGTGCTTCCTCAAATATCAAGTGCTTTGTTCCCGACCAATACCCTGCAAATGACATTGCAGGCCAGACGAATTTCCTCTTTGGAGGAGGCCTTTTTGATTGTTGGCGTTATGACAAACCCCGCAGACAGAAATTCGTTTGTGCCGGTTGATACCATAGAACCATACGAGTCTCTTTATAAGGAGTTCACCGTGTATTTCAACAATTATTCAGGCTCAGCTGGATTTATTGCGCTGATGGCTCCCAAACTTTCTACTGGTTATAATCAGATTTATGTGGATGACATTGTGGTTGAACAGATTCCTTCTTGTCCGAAACCGGTTGATCTGATAGCTTCACAAACCACCGAAACATCCATCACCCTGTCTTGGATGGAAGTCGGAATGGCCACCACTTGGATGATTGAATATGGACCGACGGGTTTTGCGCCAGGAACGGGAACGTTGATAACGGCCACTTCTCCTTCATATACTATTGATGGTTTGACAACCAATACGGCATACGATTTCTATGTCCGTTCAGATTGTGGAAATGGGGAGGAAAGCCAGCAGACAGTGCTGATGGCAAGAACTTCTTGTGGTGTCTATTCCCCTATTCCATATTTTGAAGATTTCAACACCTATTCTACGATGACTTCCACGAATACTCCGCCAATCACCTATCCTCTTGAAGATGAACTGCCGGGATGTTGGTCCTTTCTCAATAGAAGTTATTCTCGTACAACTTACCCGATGGCTTTCCTTACCGCTTATTCGCCCAGTGTGGTGTCTGGCAAATGTCTAATGTTGAAGTCCAGTAACACTACGCCTCTTTATGCGGTATTGCCTGCTTTTGTAGAGGATATTCAAGATTTGCAGATTTCCTTCAAGTATAAAAACGAAGGTACATCTTCATCTAATGGCACACTTTCTATAGGCTATATGACAAATCCGATGGATGCTAACACGTTTGTTTCACTTCAAGAATATCCCAAAACAGCTGCTATGACAGAAGTGATTCATGCCTTCTCCAGTGTTCCCGATACTGTTTCTTCTGCTAATATTGCTTTCAAATATATGGGTGGAACGAACAACTACTATGTCTGCATAGATGATATTGTAGTTGACTACATTCCGGATTGTCAGAAACCCACGGATTTAGCCGTTTCGTCTGTTGCTACCGATACGGCTACAGTATTTTGGAACCCCGGAGGTTTCGAAACTGCTTGGATTTTCCAGTACAAGCAGACTGCTGCACCTGACTGGAGCTCTGAAATCCCAGTGTCAACGATGTCATATACATTGCACAATCTAACGCCGAACACTTCATATCAAGTTCGTGTGCAGGCCGTGTGCGACACATCAAACACCTCGGAATGGACGACAGCCGTCACGTTCACCACCGCAGAAGAAGAAGTTCTCGACACATGCGACGCACCGAGCAATTTGACGGTGTCGGACATCCACAACCACGATGTCACATTGTCATGGACGGAGAACGGCTCAGCAACCAGTTGGACCATCTACTACCGCGTACACGGGAATGAAGCGGCGGCATGGAACCAGCAGACAGTGACAACGAATCCGTACACGCTCACAAACCTTGAAGGAAACACGGAATATGACTACCAAGTGGTTGCCAACTGTGCCGACGGCGAAACATCTGAGCCTTCAGACATCGTTACAGAAAGGACGACAAACGTCGGCGTGGAAGACTACGAAGCATCTAACATCGACGTGTACCCGAACCCGACGACGGGAATGGTTCAAGTTTCAAGTTCCAAGTTCCAGGTTTCAGGTGTGGATGTATATGACGTGTATGGCAAGTTGCTCAACACGTTGTCCGCATGCGGGAATGAGGTTGAGGTCAATCTTGGAGATTATGCCGCCGGCGTCTATTTCCTCCACATATCTTCCGAGGATGGTGTGGTAACAAAACGCATCGTGAAGAAATAATCCCTCCCGTGGAGACGTGCCGGTGGCGCGTCTCCACAATAACGGCATCAAAAAAAGGAATGTGCAATCGCACATTCCTTTTTTTTGTACCTTTGCCGCCCCAATCCAGAATAATTTAAAAAACATACATATGAAAGACACAACTACATTGAGCATGAATCCTTTGGTTAACTATTTGAAGAAAAGCCCGAAGGAATTCACAAAGGCCGACATCATGAAGTATGTCGAAGAAAATGAAATCAGAATGATCAACTTCCACTATGTGGCTGGCGACGGCAGAATGAAGACCCTGGGCTTCGTCTTGCACAGCTATGAGTACCTTGATCAAATTCTTTCTAACGGCGAACGCGTTGACGGTTCCAACATCTTCCCGGCTTTCATCCACGCCGGTTCCTCCGACCTCTACGTCATTCCTCGTTTCTCCACGGCATTCCTCAATCCGTTTGCTGAAATCCCGACAGTTTCCTTCCTCTGTTCTTACTACAACAAGGACGGCCAACCGCTCGAAAACTCTCCTGAATACATTCTCCGCAAGGCCTGCAAGGCTTTCAACGATGTTACTGGTCTGCATTTCCAAGCTATGGGCGAATTGGAATACTATGTCATCGGTGATGCTGAGAACCTCTATACCATTCCTGATCAGCGCGGTTATCACGAAAGCGCTCCGTTCACCAAATTCGAAACTTTCCGTGCAGAATGTATGTATCAAATCGCCAAAGCCGGCGGCCTGATCAAATACGGTCACTCCGAAGTTGGTAACTTCACCCAGGATGGCAAGATTTTCGAACAAAACGAAATCGAATTCCTCGTTACGGACGTTCAAGAAGCTGCAAACCAATTGGTGCTGGCTAAGTGGATTATCCGCAATTTGGCTTACCAATACGGCTTGGATGTCACCTTCTCACCGAAAATCACAGCCGGCAAGGCTGGTAGCGGTCTGCACATCCATACCTGCATCGTTGACGGCAACGGCAAAAACCAATATGTCACCAAAGGCAAGCTGAACTCCATCGCTAAAACCGCTATTGCCGGTTATATGACCTGCGCAGGCTCTCTTACCGCCTTCGGTAACACCAACCCTACGTCTTACTTCCGTTTGGTTCCTCATCAGGAGGCTCCTACTTCCGTATGCTGGGGCGACCGCAACCGTTCCGTCCTCGTACGCGTGCCGCTGGGCTGGACACACAAAAACGACATCGTTGCCGACCTCAACCCGCTGGAGAAGGCTGTGAAGAAAGACCGTTCCCAAAAGCAGACTGTCGAATTCCGCTGCCCGGATGGCTCCGCTGACATCTACTTGCTGCTCGCAGGTTTGGTTTGCGCTGCACGCCACGGCTTCGAAATGGAAGGTGCATTAGACTTCGCTGAAAAGACTTACGTTGACGTTGACATCCACCGCCCGGAAAACAAACAACTGGTGGAAAGCCTCGCACAACTTCCCGCTTCCTGCTGGGAATCTGCTGACGAATTGAGCGCTCACCGCGCAATCTTCGAAAAACACGGCGTCTTCAACAGCGAAATGATTGACGATATCGTCAAACAACTCAAATCTTTCAAAGACCAGAAAATCCGCAAGGAAATCGAAAAGAAACCCGAAATCATGACACAAATGGTTGAGGAATATTTCTATTGCGGCTAATCTAAAATACATTTTGTGGGGACGTGATATCGGCGTCCCCGCAAAATTCATTAACGGACACACAATGTTGTGACGCCACTCATCGCGTCTGCACAACAAATAACGAAACTAATGAACTACACAGCAATCATCATCGCCTGCCTTGTCGTGGCTACTATTCTCGTTGTGGCCAAGTTGGCCATCGACTACAGCGTCAAAAGGCAGACATTAGACAACGGAAAGACCGTGAAGGGCATCGTTTTGCCGCTGCGCCTGCAGGCATACGAGCGTATGGCACTGTTTTTGGAACGTATCGAACCCAACCAGTTGGTGATGCGCATCCATAACAACGGCTTGAACGTGGCTCAGGAACAAAACCTCCTGCTCACAGCCATCCGTTCCGAATTCGAACACAACCTTTCTCAGCAAATCTATATTTCATCTCCGGTTTGGAACCAGATCAGCGGCGCCAAAGATGACATTATCGACATCATTGACGCGGTGGCCAAGACTTTCGAACCTACCGATGATTCATTGGCATTTGCCGAGGCCCTTTTGGCTGCTGCTGCCGAAAAACCCGTGGTTTATCAGGCTATGGCACTGCTCAAAGCCGATGTGCAAAGACTCTTTTAGTAAAAAAACAAATGTGAAATGTTCTACCATTGCACATTAGAACCTTAATTATAAACATAAAAAATAAATTCTATGAACAACGCAAACTATGCATTCAGAGAACCCAAAAACGAACCCGTGTATTCATACGCACCGGGTACGCCGGAAAGAAAACTTTTACAAGATGAATTGGACAGACAATACAACCAGGTAATTGAAATCTGCCCGATAATCGGCGGTAAGGAAATCAAAACCGGTGATATGGGCAAGGTTGTTATGCCGACCGAGCACGCCCACGTTTTGGCCAATTATCATAAAGTAGGCAAAAAAGAAGTCCAAATGGCTATCGACGCCGCTATGGCTGCCAAGAAGGACTGGGAAGAAATGCCCTGGATCCAAAGAGCTTCTATCATGATGAAAGCTGGTGAACTTCTCGCTACCAAATACAGATATATCTTGAATGCATCCTGTATGCTTGGTCAGGGCAAGAGCCCGATGCAGGCTGAAATCGACTGTCCTTGCGAAGCTATCGACTTCTTGCGTTTCAATACCTATTTCGCTTCCCAACTCTACGCTCAACAACCCATCTCCGACCACGCTACGTTGAACCGCAACGAATATCGCGGTATGGAAGGCTTCGTTTACGCTATCACTCCGTTCAACTTCACTTCCATCGCTCTGAACTTGAACATCGCTCCTGTGCTGATGGGTAATGTTACTATCTGGAAGCCTTCTACTACGGCTATCCTCTCCAACTACTATTTGATGAAACTGTTCCATGAAGCAGGTGTTCCTGACGGCGTTATCAACTTCCTGCCCGGCAGCGGCTCCGTTATCAGCGACGTGGCCTTCAAATCACCGCATTTGGCTGGTATCCACTTCACCGGCAGCACCTCCACATTCAAGAATTTCTGGAAACTCATCGGCGAAAACATCGACATCTACAACACCTACCCGAAGATTGTCGGCGAAACCGGTGGCAAAGACTTCATCTTCGCACACAAGACCGCTCCCGCTCGCGAACTGGCAGTGGCTATCCTCCGTGGCGCTTTCGAATACCAGGGCCAGAAATGCTCCGCTGCTTCCCGCGTTTACGTTCCCAAATCCATCTGGGATGATACTTTGAACAATATCAAGGAAATGATGACCACCGTGAAGATGGGCGATGTCCGCGACTTCTCCAACTTCGTGAACGCTGTCATCGATGAGAAATCCTTCGACAACATTGCCGGCTATATCGACCGCGCAAAGGCTTCTAATGACGCAGAAATCGTCCTCGGCGGCCATTATGACAAGTCTGTGGGCTATTTCGTCGAACCGACCATCATCGTGGCAAAAACGACGGATTACGAATCCATCCGCGAAGAAATCTTCGGACCGGTCATTACGGTTTATGTATATGAAGATGACAAATTCGAAGAAATGCTTCACGTTTGTGACCAGACTTCTCCGTATGCTCTTACGGGTTCCATCTTCTCCCAGGATCGTTACGCTATCGAAAAGGCTGAACAAATCCTTCGTCATTGCGCCGGCAACTTCTACATCAACGACAAACCGACAGGTGCTGTTGTGGGTTGCCAACCGTTCGGTGGCGCACGTGCTTCCGGTACAAACGACAAGGCCGGCAGTATCCTCAACCTCGTCCGCTGGATCAGCTCCCGCTGTATCAAGGAAACCTACGTTCCCGCTACGGACTACGGTTATCCGTTCCTTGCAAAATAAAGATTGTCCGATATCTTATATGAACAAAGGGATGCGCTATGGCGTGTCCCTTTTTTGATGAAGAGATGAAATGATGAAAAGATGAAGGAATGAATGAAATTCCTTAATTGCCCAACCAATCTTCAATCAACCTTACGGTCGGGGCCACGTCGTGTACGCGGAAGATATCGCCGCCATGCTCAAGGGCTGTTTTGGTGGCTTCCAATGTGCCTTCTAAGGCGTTGTCGGGCGTTGTGCCTAACTTTTTGTAAATCATTGATTTTCTGGAAATACCCACAAGGATGGGGAAACCGAAGGATTTGAAGTACTCTAAGTTTTCCAACAGATAGTAGTTCTGTTCCACGGTTTTTCCGAAGCCGAAGCCGGGATCGAGAATGATGTCGTGGACGTTGTTGCGGTAGGCAATTTCCAGCTGTGTTTCGAAGTATTGCGCGATGTCAGCCAGGATGTCGTCATAATGCGTACACTGCTGCATTTTGTCGGGCATGGCTGGGGTGTGCATAAGCACGTAGGGTGCCTGCAGTTGTCCCACCGTGGGAATCATTTCGGGGTCGAAGGTGCCGCCGGAGATGTCGTTGATGATGTCGGCGCCGTTGTCGATGGAGGTGCGGGCCACTTCGGCGCGGAACGTGTCCACGGAAATTACGGCTTGCGGGAAGTGGGCACGAAGGCTTTGCACGCTGTGACTGATAATCTCGCGTTCGGTTTTGCCATCGCACACTTTTGCGCCCGGCCGCGTGGAGACTGCCCCCACGTCGATTAGGTCGCCGCCTTCGTCAATGATTTGTTGCGCCCGGGCCAGCATAGCCTCTTCGGTGACATAGCGCCCGCCGTCATAGAATGAGTCAGTGGTAACATTGAGAATGCCCATCACAAGTGGACGCTTACCAGAGAAAGTGATGTTGTTTAGCATAGCACTTGGGTGTGGATGAAATGATGAAGGGATGAAACGATAATCTCTTCATCCCTTCATCTCTTCATCAGAATTAGTTTTTCGCAATATTAATCACGACTTCCGTGGCTTTCACCATAGATTCGAGGGGTACGTATTCGTACTTGCCGTGGAAGTTGTGGCCGCCGGCGAAGATGTTAGGGCAGGGGAGGCCGCGGAAGGAGAGGTTTGCGCCGTCTGTACCGCCGCGGATGGGTTGCACCACGGGTTTGATGCCGGCTTCTTCCATAGCCTTCATGGCGCGTTCAACCACGTAGAACACGGGTTCCACCATTTCACGCATGTTGTAGTATTGGTCTTTGATTTCGCAGGTGAGGCGGTTGTTGTACTTCACATTCAGGAAATCGACAATCTGCTGGAGTTGCTGTTTCTTGGCTTCGAATTTGGCGCGGTCGTGGTCACGGATGATGTAGTTGAGTTGGCTTTGTTCCACGCTGCCCTCCATGTGGATGAGGAGGAAGAAGCCTTCGTAATCCTGGGTGTATTGCGGGCGTTCGAACTCCGGCAGCATGGCGTTGAGTTCCATAGCGATGAGTTGGGAGTTGACCATCTTGTTCTTGGCATATCCCGGGTGGATGTTGCGACCTTGGATTTTGATGCAGGCGCTGGCGGCATTGAAGTTTTCGTACTCGAGTTCGCCGATAGCGCCGCCGTCCATCGTGTAACCGAAGTCACAGCCGAATTTCTCGGTATTGAAGTATTTGACGCCTTGTCCGATTTCCTCGTCCGGAGTGAAGCCGACCTTGATGGGACCGTGTTTGATTTCCGGGTGTTGGATGAGGTACTCCATAGCGCATACGATTTCAGCCACGCCGGCCTTGTCATCAGCGCCGAGCAGGGTTTTGCCGTCGGTGGTGAGCAGGGTCTGACCCTTGTAGTCAGCTAATTCCGGAAAGTCTTCCAAGGTGAGGGCGGTGTTGGTTTCAGCATCTAACATAATGTCTTTGCCGTCATAGTTTTCAATGATGCGCGGAGCGGCGATACCCGGCATGTCGGGTGCTGTGTCGAAGTGGGCGATGAAGCCGATGACAGGTTTTTCCTGGCCGTTGTTAGCTGGCAGCAAAGCGGTGACATATCCGTATTCGTCTTTGGCAACCTCAGTCATGCCGATGGCTTTGAGCTCTTCCACCATCACGTCGCCAAAGTCCAAAAGGGCCTGGGTTGACGGGTAGGTTTCAGATGTTTCATCAGAAGTGGTTGCGTAAGAGATGTACTTTGAAAATCGGGATAAGAGTTTTTCTTTCATTATAAAGGGTTTTTAAGAATTAATGCTTTGTTGAAAAAGGAGTGCAAAGATACGTTTTTTTTGAGGTACACGGTAAATTATTAAAATCGTTTCATCGTTTCATCCCTTCATCGTTTCATCATTATTTTCGTATTTTTGCGCCTCTTTAATATTGCCTATGAAATCTCGCTTACTGATTTGCTGTCTATTGGCGGCATTTGCTGTGCATGCACAGGCGCCGGCCAATTATTATAACAACGCATACAACAAAAAAGGCTATGCTTTGCGCAAGGCCTTGCATAACATTGTAAAAAACCATACCTCGCTATCCTACAGTGGTTTGTGGGATGCGTTTTATACGACGGACCGTCGCCCTGACAATGGGAAAGTTTGGGATATATATTCCGACAACCCCAACGGATATACTTCCTATTACTACACATTCGGGTCAGACCAGTGTGGCAACTATTCATCTGAGGGTGATTGCTACAATCGTGAGCATTCTGTGCCCAAAAGTTGGTTTAACGATGCGGCACCGATGTACACGGACCTGTTCCATCTATATCCGACGGACGGCTATGTGAACGGCCATCGCAGCAATCTGCCGTTGGGTGAGGTCAACAATCCATCGTGGACGAGCACGAACGGCTCAAAGTTGGGAACATGCTCAGCCGCAGGCTATTCCAATACGGTTTTCGAGCCCAACGATGCATACAAAGGCGACTTGGCACGCACCTATTTCTATTTTTCCGTATGCTATATGGATAAAAATCTGGGCCAGGAAACACAATCCATGTTTACGGGCGGTTCGCTCAAGCCGTGGGCTTTGAATATGCTGATTCGTTGGCACAACGAGGATCCCGTCAGCCAGAAGGAAATCGACAGAAACAACGCTGTTTATGGTATTCAGGGCAATCGCAATCCGTTTATCGACTATCCCGAACTGGTGGGTATGATTTTCGGCAGCGACTCCGTAACGGCCTTCAATCCTACAGGTGTTGTAGAGTGGGACTTGTCGGTACGATGCCAGATTTATCCCAATCCGGCGCGCGACAAAGTCAGTGTTGTGCTGCCTGCGGATTTATCCGAGCCAGTGTCCTTCCAATTGTTGAATATGATGGGGCAGGTGGTGTTGCAGGAAACTCAAGAACCCGTAGATATCCACACCTTGGATGTTTCAGCATTGCCTGAGGGCGTTTATATCCTCCGCGCACAAACCGATAAATATCATATTCATAAAAAAATCATTATTTCCCATTAAAATCTATTCATCTACCGAAACGCGCCGTCGCCTATATGTTGCACCGTAAACATAAATTCGCCGTTGCTCTGGCGCGTCTCTACCTCTCTACTATTCTACCTTTCTACGTATTTTCCATTCAAATCCCAATTTCCCCAATATTATGTTGTATCTTACCAAACATTTTGACTTTGAAATGGCGCATGCGCTGATGGGTTATCCTGGCAAGTGCCGCAACATCCACGGCCATTCCTATAAGATGGAGGTCACCGTTACGGGCGAACCCGACCCCGCAAGCGGAATGGTCATTGACTTTAAGTTGCTCAAGGATCTTGTAAACGAGCATGTTGTCAATAAATTAGATCATGCGTTGGTGCTTGCTGACAGCGTGGATGCGGATCTCATAGCCACCTTGCGCAAGCATTACGACAAGGTCATCACCTTCCCGTTTGTGCCTTCAACGGAGAATATGTTGGAGCATTTCGCCCAGATATTGCAGCCGTGCCTGCCGGCCAATGTGAAACTCTATTCCATAAGACTGCACGAGACAGACACTTCGTTTGCGGAGTGGAGGAATGATTGACATTGACTTTTTTGGAAGCGACTTGAAACGTGAAAAAATCCTTTCTGCGTCATAGCGTTTTCTCTGCGCCTTTGCGGTGAAGATGAAACCGCAGAGCCGCAAAGTATAAGAAAACCTACCAGTAGCGGATCCGGCATTTCATCACTTGAGTTCGTTGACCGTCATCTTCAACAATGTTGCGCGTCATATTCCCGTATCGGTCATAACGAAAATATTGCCAATAATAATAGTTCCATAGGAACTCTACATCTATATCGCCATAATTATCCAAGTTGGTAAAGTAATGTTTATCCCCGTACTTGCTCAACAAAGAAATCCAGCAGGCATCGTTGTATTCAACATCATCATTGTCAAATGAATACGAGATGTTTTTGGAATCATCGTAAACATTAGACGAGTAAAATCTCAGCGTCTTATTCTTATAAAAAAGGCGATTGGTCAGACGACCTTTTTGGTCATATTGAATTAGACATAGGTCGGAACTCATTTTTTCGGATATAGAATCGGGCATTATTTTTTCTTCTTGAATGACTCGCCCATCCTTGTCCATTGTGCAGCTATAGGAAACGAGCTGAGGAAGCAGTTCGGAAGCGTTTCGCGCACGCTTTTCTATATTCCACAGGTAGGTGTCTGAATGATAGGTATAGGTGTGTCGCTCAAGTAACGTGTCGTTGCGATAGATTTCCACTTTGCTTCGCCGGCCCAGCGAGTCGTATTGGTGAACTTCTTTCCAAGTTTCACCGGGTAGTTTCACCCATTTGTCCGTAATTTGTCCCTCTTTGCTATAGCTAACACGATAGGTAAAAGGAACATCTCTGTCCGTTTGCCCAGTGCCAATCACTTTTTTCAGATGCCCTTTATGCGGAAGCATATCGTCAAATTCATTCCAATCGTTGTTGTACGATTCCAATGGAACAAGGAAATTGTAATTGTTTTCGTATGGAATTACGGCAACGGATGCGCGATGTTGTTCTACATAGCTCAATTCTTCTGGGCCTAAGGTGTCGCCGAGGTTTCGGAATCTCACGCAGCTGCCGGTTATGGAATCGGTCATAGGCAGTCCTAAGAGTTGTTTGCAATCTTCCCAGTTATGAACGGCCTGAGTATCCCACAATTGAAATTTTTTAAGAGCCTTATTATAGGCACGACTATTTTGCCGAGTTTTCTTTTGGTTTTCTGACTGTATATTTTTCCAATACTGCTTTGTTTTTTGAATATAGGGACGAATATTCAAGGGCTTGCCGTTCAAGTAGCGATGATAGGATTGGAGGATGAGGTCGGAAATGTCGTCGGGATGCGACAAACCCAGTTTGTGAAAGTACGTCCACAGTCGTGACTGGCCCCACAGTTGCCAATGGTTGCGTATCCACATCCCGAGTCCGAAATGTGCGTTGGTGCAAAAGGTCTGTTCCTCCATTTGTCGAATATTGTCGCGCACGGAATCGGGAATCAGGATATCCAACTGGCGAAGGCAGTCTTGCAAGTCCATCGGAATATAGACGGCGGAATCCCGGGTCTCCGCAACATCGGTGTGGGAGGAGTCTGTTTGGGCGAAAAGGAGGCAACTACCAACCAATAAGCAAAATAAGAGGATGTACTTTTTAATCATAGGCGGCAAAAATACTAAAATATCTCGAAAGTCAGTAATAAGCGATTTGAAGAAAAATAACCAGCAAAAAACAGTTGATTACAGCCATTTGTATGCTTTTCACCATCCAATATTAATGGTCGTTATCTCATATTTTTTAATAGATAACGACCAACAATAGTATTATTCCTTATCGTTATCTATGTTTTTATAGCAGATAACGACGAGTAATAATACTATCTTCTATCGTTATCTAACAATTTTGGACAAACACATTGGATAATCCGTCTCGAAAAGCTTGGGCAGGCTATGCTTTTGAACAGGTTTGCAAGGACCATCTTTCCCAAATCAAACGACAAATAGGAATCAGTGCGGTTCTAAGCGAATATTCATCTTGGTATAGCCATCAGAAACAGAAGTGGTAAACTTTTTAATGGTTATTTACAGGTAAACTTTTTGATGGTTATTACACCCCGCAAGTCGCCTCTCTGTGGCTATGCCATATGGGTTAGAGACGCATTATTAAGAAAAAAAATCAAAAATTTCTTATCCGAATTCACTTTTTCCCACTTCTACGCAACTATATTGCAAACCTTCTGGTACAAGATGCATCGCCAGAGCATTCGAAAATTTAAAACAATTAAAAAAATGAAAAGTATTTACAAACCAATCGGTTTTTTATTCATTTTATCCATCATCGCTTTTACAAGCTGCGAAAAAAATGAAACATTAACAACAGAGACACCTGTCCTAAATAAAAAGACTGTCGAGGCGACTAGCGATTATGAGAAGCCATACACGGAAGTGCTTACAGCAGAAAAGAATCATTATTCAGTTGGAGAGCACGGAAAAGTGTATACCTCTCGTTCTCTGCTTTATTCCTTGGTCTATTCAAAAATCACATTGACCAAGGTCAGCCAAAGAAATGTGGCAAGATTTTCAATGTCGGAAAACGAATCCGAGTATATCTTGACAGTAAACCGGATCAAAGCGCCAGTGGATCATACAAAGTTTTCTGATGGCCTCTGTATCAACAATCCGAAGAATGTGTCAACGAAGGTCCTTGATGCTATCTTGGAAGGATACGCGGTTGAAGTTTGTTTCGACAAAGAAACAGAAATGTGGTATTGGCTTATCGACAAAGAATAACGATTTGATGGCATCGTTTACAATTACAAACCAGGGGGCTTTCCGCCATCCTGGTTTGTATTCGTGGTTAGTTTATGAAAAAGACTTTTCTTGATATATACGACATACTGTTTTTCAGAGCCGAAAGCATTGTTAAGGACAAAGATGACGCTTATGACATCTTACAGGATCTATTTGTGATTATCGACAAGCGTGAAGGACAATACGATAAGATACCAAATAAACGCGGCTACCTATATGGAATGGTGAGCAAGAAGGCCTTGGAATTTTTGCGCAACAGGCAAAGACATGCCGAAATAGAAAAATCAATAACTATAGAAGTCTTTCACGAAGATTCAGACCATTCCCTTGATATCGATGAAATGTTATCAAGATTGACAGATCTGCAAAGACAAATTGTCAAGATGCACGATATAGAGGGATTTTCTTGTTTTGAGATTGCAATAAAGATTACTCGCACACCTGTCGCGGTAAAGAAGCAGCTTGCACTTGCACATAAAAAACTTAAAGAATACTATAAAAATGGATTTTAAAAAATTAGACAAACTATTGGCGTCGTTCTATGATGGGACGATAAGCCAAACCGACCTTGAAGAACTTTTCAATGCCTTCGTATGCGACTCGGCGGTGAGGAATCTAAGACCGGATGACGCTGCTGTGCTGCTCCCACTCGCCATGGCCAGAAAAGATCACCAGACGGTGCATTCAAGGAAAGCATCCTTCCTTTCACGATCCAGGAGGGTTGCTGCAGCCATTATCATCATAATCTCACTCTCAAGTATAATAGCCGTACTGGTATTCAAACAGCCTACGCAAATTTATACTAGCGGAAGCGACTGCAATTATTCCTGTGCGGAACAATGGTTGGACAGAACAATACAGACAGCCCTATGAAAAAGATTCTATTCATAATAATCATGGCCATTAGCCTATCCGCTTCGGCCCAGTCCGCATTCTATCAGAAATGTTCTCAGCGGAAAGATGTCAAAAAGGTTGCTTATTTCAAGAATCAGAAGATTGACGACATCAAAGTCGACATCACGCTGGTACAGGCCAAAGATATTGCCTCTTTCAGAAAGATTCTTGACGAATATGGACTGAAATCATCAAAAGAAACTTCCTCAGGCAGCCTGACAATTTGTATTAGGAATAATGAAGATCCATTGCTCCAGCAACCAAAGACAAACGGCAATGTTTCGTTGAAAAACGCATGCCTTGTTGGAGCCTCCGAATCCGAACTTACCATCTACGTCTTCCATGATCTGAGAAATAAAGACAGGTTGTACACTATTATTCAATACATCTTAAACAAGAAAAAGGATAACAAAAGAACCCGTTAGTCCTTTAGCTCGTCCATAAAAAAAGGAGGAAGACCACTTTTTAGTCGCCCTCCTTTTCTTGTTTGTAATCTTACTGGAAAAATAATCAGAAACAGAAGGTACAAAATCAAGAGGAAGACATACCTCGCGGCGCACAAATAGACTTGGTCATCGATAGACGAGATCGAGTAATTAATTTGTGCGAGATGAAATTCTGTTACGGAGAATATGAAATAACCAACGACTATGACAAAGTTTTGCGTAATAAAATTGAAAGATTCAGAGAGGAAACCAAAACGAAAAAAGCACTGCATCTGACTATGATTACTTCATACGGAGTAAAACAGGGAAAATATAGCGGCTTGATACAATCGCAGGTTACTATGGACGATCTTTTTCAATAATCAAATTTTTGTATTTTCGCGCCTCAATTTCAGTTCACAGTTCACTGATCACAGTTTACCAATTATCGCATTAACCCATTAACACATCAATACAATGAATCCATTATTTAATCCTTCCGTTTATCAAAACCGTAGAGAGAAGCTTACGCAAAGTGTGGGCAACGGTATCGCTGTTTTCTTGGGCAACCACGAAGCTCCGATGAACTATCCAGACAACACTTACAACTTCCGTCAGGACAGTGATTTCCTATATTTCTTCGGCCTTTCTATCGCCGATATCGCCGCCGTAATCGACTTTGACGCACATCGTTCCATCATCTTCGGCAACGACTTCGAAATCGATGACATCATCTGGATGGGCGACCAACCCACGATTGCCTCTCTGGCTGAGAAAGTCGGTGTGACCGAAACTCTTCCGATGGCTAAGTTGGAAGAATATATCCGCGACGCGCAGGCCAAAGGCCGCAAGGTTCATTTCACCCCGCAATATCGTGGCGACAACCAAATCTGGTTGGCCAACATGACTGGCATCAATGTCAACAACATCCGCGAGGCCGCCTCTTTGGAACTCATCAAGGGCATTGTCGCTTTGCGTTCTGCTAAGGAGCAGTGCGAAATTGACGAGATGGACAAGGCTTGCGAAATCGGTGTGAAGATGCACACGGCTGTGATGCGCCGCTGCGTGGCTGGTGCCTCCGAACACGAACTTGCCGGCATCGCCGAAGGTATCGCTCTTTCCTATGGCAACGGCATCTCCTTCCCGGTGATCCTCTCCCAACACGGCGAAACGCTGCACAATCATTTGCACAACGGCATCCTCAAAGAAGGCAATATGCTGTTGATGGACGCCGGCGCCGAAGGCCTGATGAACTACTGCTCCGACTACACTCGCACCATGCCTGTGGGCGGCAAGTTCACTACCAAGCAACAGGAAATCTACGAAATCGTGCTCAAATCCAACTTGGGTGCCATTGATGCTGCCAAACCAGGCATGTATAACAAAGAACTGCACCGCCACTCCTGCGAAATCATCGCTCAAGGTTTGAAAGACCTCGGCTTGATGAAGGGTGACGTCAAAGAGGCTGTAGAATTGGGCGCACACGCCCTCTTTATGGTTCACGGTTTGGGTCACCAAATCGGTTTGGACGTTCACGATATGGAAGGCTTGGGCCAAGTACACGTGGGCTACGATGAGACCGTCCGTCCGAGCAACATCTTCGGCTGGGCTTCCCTCCGTATGGCGCGCGAACTGAAACCGGGCTTTGTGGTCTCCATCGAACCGGGCATCTACTTCATTCCACACTTGATTGACATCTGGAAGAAGGAGAACAAGTTTGCCGACTTCATCAACTACGATGTTGTTGAGAAGTACAAAGACTTCGGTGGTATCCGTATTGAGGACGACCTGCTGATTACGGAAACAGGTCATCGCGTTCTCGGTCCGCACTTGCCGAAGGGCGTGGACGAACTGGCTGAAATCATTGGCAAATAGAAAGTTCGGTATGAATATATAAAAAGAGGATGGCTAACGGTCATCCTCTTTTTGATTTTGGAATTTCAAATTATTGATTTGTCTATATGTGTTGCCTTCCAGGCAATGTCCGAAATGGCTGCGGCCTACTGTATGGCACTTTGTCGGTATGCAGATCTCAATATAGTTTATTGTTACTCTATCACGATTTTTTCCTCACCGGTTCGCAGGTGAGGCCGATGCCGAGTTTCTTGAAGATTTTCTGGTCCACTTCGCTGAGCATGACGGTGGTGTGCACTTGGCAGCCTTCCAATTGCGGCAGGCATTCGAGGGCTTTGCGGCAGTTTTCGTCGTGCAGGCTGAGCATAGAGAGGGCTACTAGGACTTCATCGGTGTGCAGGCGCGGGTTGTGGCCGTGCAGGAAGGATACCTTCGTCTTCTGGATAGGCTCGATCATCTCTTGCGGGATGAGTTTTATGCTGTGGTCGATGCCGGCCAGGTGTTTGGTGGCATTGAGCAGAAGGGCGGCGCTCGGTCCTAACAGAGAGCTGGTCTTGGCGGTGATGATGGTGCCGTCAGCCAGTTCGATAGCCGCGGAGGGCACGCCGTTTTCCTGTTGCTTGCGCAAACGGGCTGCTACCGTAGGCCGGCGGTATTCTGGCGTTATATTGGCGCGTTTCATCAGCAGGGAAATCTTGTTGACCTCGTTTTCGGTGGCTTTGCCGTCAACCACGTTGCACAAAGCGGTGAAATAGCGTCGGATGATTTCGTTTTTGGAGGCTTCGCAGCACACCTCGTCATCGCAGATGCAGTTGCCCACCATATTGACACCCATATCCGTAGGCGATTTGTATGGGTTTTCACCGTAGATGCCTTCGAAGATGGCATTCAGCACGGGGAAGATTTCAATGTCTCGGTTGTAGTTGACCGCCATTTTGTCGTAGGCTTCCAGATGGAACGGGTCAATCATGTTCACGTCGTTGAGGTCGGCGGTGGCAGCCTCGTAGGCGATGTTCACCGGGTGTTTCAATGAGATGTTCCAGATGGGGAAGGTCTCGAACTTGGCATAGCCGGCTTTGAGGCCGCGTTTGTTTTCCTGGTAGAGTTGGCTGAGGCAGACGGCCATTTTGCCGCTGCCCGGGCCCGGTGCGGTGACCACGACTAACGGGTGGGTTGTCTCCACGTAGTCGTTTTTGCCGAAGCCGTCTTCCGAATCAATAAGATCGACGTTGGTGGGATAGCCTTCGATAGTGTAATGATAATATACTTTGATGCCCAAGCGCTCCAGACGGTCGCGATAGGCGGTGGCGCTGGCCTGGCCGTTGAAATGTGTGATGACGACGGAACCGACGCACAAACCACGCTCGATGAAGATGCTGCGCAAACGGAGCACGTCTTCGTCATACGTGATGCCGATATCGCTTCTGATCTTGTTCTTCTCAATGTCCACAGCACTGATGACGATGATGATTTCGGCATCATCCTTCAACTGCATCAACATCCGAAGTTTGCTGTCGGGCTGGAAACCAGGCAGAACACGACTTGCGTGGAAGTCGTCAAACAACTTCCCGCCGAATTCCAAATAAAGTTTGTCGCCGAATTGAGCGATGCGCTCTTTGATATGCTCTGATTGTATTTTCAGATATTTCCCGTTGTCAAAACCTACTTTCATAAGAGTGATATTTAATAACGGGGTGCAAAAATAAAATTTTTGCGATATCTCAAGCGGTCGCTACCTTTTCAATAACAACTTTTTTTTGTTAATAACAAGTCGATTTCAGAGTAGGGACGCAATTCATTGCGTCCGTGTAAAGTTTAAGGTTTAAGGTTTAAAGGGAGCCTCCTCAAATTAATGGCTAAAGGCTATCATACTTTTCAACCAATTCTTCGGCCATACCCATAAACATCAGCGCCACTTGGTTGAAGTCCATGTTGAGGTCTTTGCTCAGGCCGACGAGGTCTTTGAAGATGGCCACGTTGTACCATTGCAGGCATTGGAAGGCACGGTGGAAGAAGAGTCTGCGCAGTTCGTCGTTGGTGGGTTCGTGCCCGACGTAGGAAGCTAACAGGGAGAGGGCTTTGTCCAATCCGGCGTTGCCATAACACGCGATGTCGTAGAATGGGTCGTTCATGCCGGCAAACTCCCAGTCCAACACGAAGAGTTTGTCACCGTCGATGACGAGGTTCGTGGGTTGGTAGTCGCAGTGGCAGGGCACTAATTTGACCTGAGCGTAGGCTTTGCGCATTTCCTCGAGTTTGCGGCGCAGTGCCAAATATTTTTCCGGATGGGTGAAGCCCATTTCGCGGCAGTAGCGTTCGTCATCGTCCAAACGTCCGAAGGCGTCGTAATCTTTGAGCTTGATGTCGCTGTTGTGAAGTTTCTTCAGGGCAGCCACAGACATAGCGTTGTAAGAGATGATGTCCGTTTCAGACATAATGGTGCCTTCAACATATTCGGCCAACTTTTCACCGGAAGGAATTTCCACGTAGTTGGTCTTGTTGTTCAAGTCTAACTTGTCGATTTCCTGGATGTTGTTCCATTCATCCACACGGTTGACAAATTTTTCAGCGAATTTTCCAGGAACACGGTAGGTATATTTTTTGCCGCCGGTTTCAACCACGTAAGTATAATTGCTCATGCCACCTTCAAGGCGTTTTACGATTTTGGCATCTTGGTTGTGCAAAAGAGCATTAACGCGTGCAACAATGTATTCTTCAATATTCATATTGTAAAGTTTTTAAAATAATATGCTTAGACAAAAAATCATTCGTCAACCACTTCCTGTTTGCTGGGGCCGGCTTCTTTGCGAGGTCTTCGCTCTTCAGGGACGTATCCGGGTTTGAAGATTTTTGACTGGCTCCACAGAAGGATGGCTGCTAAGATGGCACCGAGTACGTCGCTGATGGTGCAGCTGGTGAACACGCCCATTAAGCCGTTCCATCCAATTGATTCAAATATGGAAGGTACGACATAGATGAGCGGGACCAGGAACAGCACTTGTCTGGAAAGGCTGGTGACGATGGCGATCCAAGGTTTGTCAATAGATTGGAAGAATTGTGAGTTGGTGATAGTGAAACCGATGAAGGGGGCCATAACCATCAGCAGGCGGAACACAGGGACGCAGATTTCAATCAGTTCGCTGTCTTTGGTGAAGCACATAGCCAGATAGCGGGGAATGGAAAGCACGAGCAGTGTTCCGACGCATCCGACGAGGACGTCGAATTTCATCGCGAGTTTGTAAACCTCTTTCAGGCGGTCCATCTTGCCGGCGCCGTAATTGTATCCGGCAATCGGCTGCATACCTTGGCAGATGCCGAGCATCAGCATGATAATCAGCGGCGCGAAAGAGTTGACCACCCCGTTGGCAGCCACGGCGGCATCGCCACCATAGCGGAGCAACTGGTTGTTGAGCAGTGCCACCACGGCGGAAGCGGCCACGTTCATGGAAAACGGGCTGATGCCGATGGCTAAGATGTTGCGGAAAATATAGAATTTCGGAGCCCAGCAATGTTTTCTGAAACGGATGAAAGACTTGGGCTGCAGAAAATGGGAAATCGCCAAAATGGATGATAATGCCATGGAAATGGTGGTGGCCCACGCCGCACCGGCAATTCCCAAGCGCAGTTTGTAGATGAACAAGGCGTCCAATCCGATGTTCAATACGGCACCGAAAACCATAATCCACATAGACTTGTTGGCATAGCCGGAGGCGCGAATCAAACCGGTGAGATTGAAGGTGAGCGTTGTCAGGAACATACCCGGGATGACGATGTTCATATATTCGCGAGCGTAGGCAATCGTGTTTGCGGAGGCCCCGAACAGGCCGAGAATGCTGTCGGCGAAGATATACCATGCGGAAACGAAGAGGGCGCCGAACAGGAAGGTCAGCAACATGCTGTTGCCGAGAATCTTCTCCGCCCAGCGGATGTCACGACGGCCCAATACGATGCTCATACGTGCGGATGCACCGGCACCTACCAATGAGCCGAATGCGTGCACGATGTTCATAATCGGCATGGTGAGAGCCAGGCCTGCAATGGCCAACGCACCTACGCACTGCCCGAGGAACACGCGGTCCACAATGTTATAGACAGACGCTATAATCTGTGTGATGACCGCAGGCAAAGCGTATTGCCATAGCAACGCAGGTATGGGTTTTGATTCGAATTCTTTTGTATTATCTATCATATATTTTGTTGAAAAACAATACGTTATAATAAATATAATCGATTTTGTTTTTCGGGCGGCAAAAATACGAAAATAATGTGGTTTTGTGTTGATGAAATGATGAAGGGATGAAATGATGAAACGATGATTTGGTAGAAACGCGCCAAAGCCGCCGCAAAACGATGATTATGGTGTGGCGAACCGGCGTCGGCACGTTTCATTGATGAAAAGATGAAAAGATGAAATGATGAAGGGATAATTCAAAATTTCGTATCTTTGCCCCATTAATTTGGAACAATGGAAAAGACCTACGACCTCAAGTACACAACAGCCGAAGAAGCTGTGAAAATAGTGAAATCCGGAGATCGTCTGCATTGGCCCTGTGTGGCTGCGGCGCCGGAACTTCTGATTCAGGCCTTGGTGGCGCGCGCCCCCGAACTGCAAAACGTCCACATCACGCACCTTTATACCGAAGGTTATGCCGATTATGTGCTGCCGCAGTATGCCGACAATTTCCACTTGGACTCCTTCTTTGTGGGGGGCAATGTGCGAAAGGCAACACAGACGGGCTATGCGGATTACATACCCTGTTCGCTTTCCGACACGGCGCGCATCATTCGCGATGGTTTCCAACCTACCGACGGTGTCTTCCTAACGGTCAGTGAGCCGGATGAGGAGGGCTATGTTTCTTTGGGCACCTCTGTTGACTGCACATTGGCTGCCGTGGAGCAGGCCCATTATGTGATAGCGCAGGTCAACAAGTATATGCCGTTCTGTTACGGAGATGCACGCATCCACGTGTCCAAAATCACCGCCTTTGTGCGTCACGACGTGCCGTTGTTGGAGGCTGAATTTCCCGCTCTGACTCCGCAGGATGCAGCTATTGGCAAGTTGGCGGCAGAGCTGATCCCCGATGGGGCCACCGTGCAAGTCGGCATCGGAAGCATTCCCAACGCAGTGCTTGCGCAACTTGGCGGCCATAAGGATTTAGGCATCCATTCCGAAATGTTCTCCGACGGCGTGCTGCCGCTCATTGACAAAGGTGTTATCAATGGCCGAAAGAAGAAAATCGATGTGGGCAAGCACGTGGCTACCTTTTTGAAGGGCACGCAGAAATTGTACGATTATGTGCATCGTAATCCCGACGTGCTGATGCAGGATGTGGCTTACACCAACAGTCCGGCCATCATTGCGCAGAATCCCAAGGTGGTGGCGCTCAACTCGGCCATCCAGATAGATCTCACCGGCCAGGTTTGCGCCGACTCCATCGGTACGAAAGTCTTCAGCGGTTCGGGCGGACAACTGGACTTCATGCTTGGCGCTGTGGCCAGCGAAGGCGGCATACCTATCGTTGCCATGCCGTCAATAACAGCTAAGGGCATCAGCAAGATTGTGCCTACCTTGGCAGATGGCGCTGGCGTGGTCACTCCGCGTACGGTCGTGCATTGGGTAATCACGGAATTCGGCAAGGTCAACCTCTTCGGAAAGCCTATGCAGGAACGTGCCCGATTGCTCATTTCCATTGCCCATCCTTCTGCACAGGAAGCCCTTGACCGCGCAGCATTTGAACGCTTCGGTCCACGATGGAAATAACAATTGTGAAAACGCACCAGCGGTGTGTCTGACAGTTTAAGCAAATGTGTGATGATGTAGGTGCCGCCTACTATTTCTTTCCTTTTTTCAACTGCTGTTTCAGCCAACGTTCTTTGGCGTAAGCCTGCATGTCAGGAGCGACGTCGTTTTCGTCAACAATCTCTGAACCTAAAAGGGTCTCTATGACGTCTTCCAGAGAAAGAATACCCTGGAAGCATCCGTATTCGTCAATAACACAACTGATTTGTTCGTTTTTAGACAGCATCACGTCCCAGATGTCACCTAAGGGCGTATCCTCATTGAACAATTCGATGTCGCGGCGGATGCTGCTCAATTTTGCATCAAACTTGTCATCTGCCAACAGTTGTAAAGCATCCACGCGCAAGATGTAGCCGGTGATGTATTCATCGTTTTCGGCATATACGGGGATACGGTTGTGATGGCGGAATGATTCGTTCTGATAAAATTCCTTGACTGTCATAGATTCGGCCGCGATGGCAGCCACTACGCGCGGGGTCATCACGTCGGAAGCCAGTATGTCGTCCATCTTGATGAGGTTTTGGATGACGGCGTTTTCATCTTCATCCAGCACTTCTTCCTCTTCGGCCACTTTGGCAATGGCACTGACCTCTTCACGGGAAACGGCTGCTTCGTCTGTTTTCGGTGCGATGAGTCTGGACAACCATTCGAATATGATGACTAACGGGAACAAAACAGTAACCAATACGCTGATACTTCTCGTAGCAAAGCCCATCAGGTGTTTCCATTGTGTGGTGCCGATGGTTTTGGGAATGATTTCAGAGAAGATAAGAATCAAAATGGTGGTGACGGCACTTACTAAGCCGAACCACTCACTGCCGAAAATCAAAGTGGCCTGTCTGCCCACGCCGGCAGCGCCAATGGTATTGGCTATCGTATTCAAACACAGGATGGCCGCAATGGGACGGCTGGACTCCTGCTTGAACTGCTTGAATTTGGTAGCCGGTTTGTATCCTCCTTCTTCACGCATAGTGATAAATGAAAGCGGCGTCGACATCAGCGTGGCTTCCAATATCGAGCAGAGAAAAGAAATGAGCATTGCGCCCAATAGGAAAATGAGCAGTAATAGCATATATTTTTTTTGAGGGTGCAAAAATACGAAAAACGACGAAACGATGAAATGATGAAAAGATGAAGGGATGAAACGATGAAATGATGATTTGGTAGAAACGCGCCAGAGCCACCTTGAAACAATGATTACGGTGTGACGAATTGGCGACGGCACGTTTCATCGATGAAGAGATGAAAAGATGAAGGGATGAAACGAAGAAACGTTTGAGGTTGGTTATTATTTCATCAGTATGATCGCCATCACGGCAAGCAGCCATCTGTCGGGGATAGTTTCGAAATAGAGCAGTTTCTCGCCCCACTGGTCGTTGGCGCGTAGGGTCCTTCCGTCAAGGTAGAAGAGTTTCTTGCCCCATTGGTCGTTGGCACGGATGGTGTAGCCGTCAAAATAGAGGATTTTGTCACCCCATTGGTCCTGTTCTCTCACGACGGAGCCGTCGATATAGATGAGTTTCTCACCCCATTGGTCCCTCTCACGCACGGTGCGACCGTCGAAATAGAGCAGTTTCTCGCCCCATTGGTCTTCCTCTCTCAAGGTGTTGCCGTCAACGTAGAACAGTTTTTCGCCCCATTGGTCTCTTGCCCGTATGGCCTGCGCGGAAACAGCATGGATGGTTAAAACTAACAATAGGAAAATGGTGGCTTTTTTCATAGTTTATTTTTTTTGCAAAGAAACAAAATCATCCGATAACAACCAATAATACGTATAATAAATTTACCAGTCCCGCCCCTAACAGGCATTTGTTGTATTGGCCGCCTTCGGCTTTCATTGTTTTGGCAAAGAGTAAGAGGCCGGCAAAGACTATGGCCATCGGCAAACTAAACCCGAAGGCCAAGTAGGCGAACAGCGGCATGAGCAGTACAACGACAAACATGCCGAGTTCGCCGGCGCGCTTGCCGAAGCGCACGGGGAAGGTCTTCTTGCCCACGGCTTTGTCGCTTTCAATGTCGCGCAAGTTGTTGATGATGAGCACGCACATGGAAATCAGTCCGCAGACGGCGCCCGCGTGGAACGATTGCCACGAGAAGGTGTGCGTTTGCAGATAGTAGGTGCCGGCGGTGGCAATCACGCCGTAGTACAAAAACACGAAGATGTCGGCGATGCCCAGATAGGAGAGCGAGTGATTCGTGGCGGTGTAAAGCCAGGCGAACAGCAGGGCGGTGAGCCCTATGGCTAAGATGGGCAGGCAGCCGGCAAGATGGAAGCTACCGTCGCACATGCCAGCGCTCACGGTCAGGAAAAGCCCGGAGAGCAGCGCAATGCCGAGGGTGATGAAGATGGCGGTCCGCATTTGTCCGATGTTGACATCGCCTTCTGCCAAGGCACGTTTGAAGCCCACGCGGCCGGCCTTGTCCGCCCCGCGCTTGAAGTCGTAGTAGTCGTTGATGAGGTTGGAAAGGATTTGCAGCGCCAGTGCGCACACTGTCGTCAGCATACCCACGCGCCAGGAAATGTTAGTGGTGACGAGAAGTCCCACGATGACAGGGCAGAGGGAGGCGAAAAGTGTCTGCGGACGAATGATTTTGAGCCAGAGGAGTGTTTTTTTCATTTGGTAGCTGTGTAAATAGAGGTTATTCCGAAAGATAGTGTTTGGCAGTGGGCGTTGTTGAATCCGGCTTGGGTGAGGTGCTGGCACATCTCGTCGCCCCAGATGAAGTCTTTGACACTGCGGTTGAGGTACGAGTAGGCGGTTTTGTCTTTGCTCAGCCAGCGCCCGACAGTGGGCAGGATATGGGAAAAATAGAGATCATAGGCCCAACGGACGAGGCGGTTTTCGGGATATGAGAATTCGAGGATGACGAGTTGCCCATGGGGGCGTAAGACGCGTTGCATCTCCTGCAGTCCGCGGTCGAGGTCCGAGAAGTTGCGCACACCGTACGCGCAAGTCACGGCGTCGAAGTGGCCGTCAGCGTAGGGGAGTTCCAATGCGCTGCCCTGCTCGAAGGTGATGCGCTCCGACAGGTTTTGTTTGCGTACTTTTTCTTCCCCGATGCGCATCATCTCTGCGGAGAGGTCGATGCCGGTGACGTGGTCGGCTTTCTGCTGCCGCATAATTTCTATGGCGAGGTCTGCCGTGCCGATGGCGACGTCGAGAAGTTGCCCGCAGGGTTGCAGCCGCCCGACGGCCTTTCTGCGCCACCGCTTGTCAATGTTGAGCGACAGCAGGTGGTTGAGCTTGTCGTAGGTGCCCGCAATGCGGTCGAAGAGCGTGCCTATGTTCTGTTTTTCGTTCATAAAAAAGTGATCTGTGAGTAGTGAACTGTGAACTGTGTTAAGAAGTTAGTAGGATGTTCTTTGAAACCTGAAACCTACAGTTGTCTCAAAATCTATCGCGGCAAAGTCTTTCATTGTCTTTTCATTTTAGCGCAGCAAAAATAACACAAAGTTATGCAAAAACAAAGCGTACGGTGATGGGAGATTACACAGGACGTTGTTTGCAAGTAATGACGTTGTGTATGGAGATTCAATAGTGGGGGGGGACAATATTTTTTGGATTTTATTCCAAAAATATCATAAAAATAAAAAGTTTTTGGATTGTATTCCCAAAAAATATTATTTTTGCAATCTCAAAAATAATTGTTATGGAAAATGTCAACAGGCCGGTATATTTCAAGAAATTGCTTGATTTTAAAGACAAACCGATTATTAAAATCGTAACAGGAGTGCGTCGATGCGGTAAATCTACGCTGTTGGATTTGTTCAAAAATCATCTACTCCAATCAGGTGTTGAGAGTAGCCAGATTATTTACCTGAATTTTGAGGATTACGACAACAAATCCTTGCGTAATCCAGACAATCTGTATTCATATATAAAATCCGTGATGAGTCCGGATAAAATGAATTACTTTATTTTTGATGAAATACAAATTGTGGAAGATTTTACTCAAATCATAGATTCTCTTTATATAAAAAACAATGCAGATGTTTATATTACAGGAAGTAATGCCGATTTGCTGTCTTCGGAAATTGCCACATTGATATCTGGTCGCTATGTTGAAATCAAAATGCTTCCACTATCATTTTTGGAATATTCCACATTTGAAAATTCAATTTCCGACACGCAAAAGTTATATGTGGATTATACTCGTTTTGGATCTTTCCCATTTGTTCCTTCTTTAGAAAAAAGGTCCGATCTTATATACGAATATCTGCAGAGTTTGTATAATACAATCGTTCTTAAGGATGTGGTTGCACGAAACAAAATCGCAGATGTCCTAATGTTGCAAAGTCTGGTGGAATTCATTTTTGACAATATCGGGAATCCAGTTTCGTCGAAAAGTATTGCCGATGCAATGACTTCTAACGGAAGGAAGATAGATACAAAGACTGTTGAGCGTTATCTCAAATGCTTGGAAGAGAGTTTTATCATATACAAAGCAAAGCGGTACGATGTTAAAGGGAAACAATATCTGAAATCATTGGGGAAATACTATGTTGTTGATCCCGGATTCCGAATGATGCTTTTAGGTACAAGAAAATTTGATTCGGGTCGAGTGTTTGAAAACATCATTTATCTGGAATTATTGCGTCGGCATTCGCAAGTGTATATCGGTAAATGCGATAATTTGGAAATAGATTTTGTAGCCATTGATGAAGGAGGGCTCAGTTATTATCAGATTGCGGAAACGGTTCGAGAACCCGAGACACTTGCCCGAGAATTGAAGCCGCTACAAAGTCTGTCTGATAATTATCCGAAATATCTGTTGACTTTGGATGTAGATGCTGGTGGCGATTATGATGGCATACGCAAAATAAACGCGATAGACTGGCTGTTGGAGACTGCTTTTTAAGTGATATCCAAATCACAGCATTGCCACACTATCCCAGCGCCTGCATCTTGTATCCCATCCGGTAAAGTTGCACGGCGGCACCCATAAGGTAGAGTTGGTGCAGACAGGCGACGTATGCCTCAAAAGCCTGCTGCGTGCCGGGTTCTATGTTTTCGTGGCGGAGGGTGGAATAGGCCATTTCGGCGCACGACTGCACCAAGGCCTCTGTGGTGTCGTAGTCGGGCGTGTGAAGTTGCAGCACGTCGCGGCGGATGTATTCGTCCATACTGTCGAAACCCTCCTTGTCGCGCAAATAGAGGTACAGGTCTTCAAGGTTGCCATAGATTTCCCACTCTTCGTCCCAGAACTTGGCCACAGCCATACCGACGTACATCATCCAGCCGAGGCTCACGGTGGGGTAGTCTCTGAACTCTCTAATGCCGTCAACCATATAGGATTGCCCGATGGACGGCCACTTGTCCTCGATGTCGATGGCATCGGGAAAACGGGTGTCTATTTCGTTTTGTGACAGGAGGTATTGATATAGGTTTTCGTGTATTTTTTCTTCAAATGTCATAAGGATAATACTGTAAAATTTCCAACGGCAAACGTACAACAAAAAATCCAATTCCGAAAATGGGTGATAATTTTCGGGTTGCCATTGTAGACCTGTTGCACCGCCCCGTCTCTACCGTTTGTGTGCCAGCGTGATCACTGTGATTTCCTGGGGCACGCCCACCCGGAAGGGCACGGTGCAGCCGATGCCCGTGTTGACGTAGAGTGATTGGCTGCCTTCGGTGTAGAGTCCGTCGCTGTCGGGATAGATCCAGCGGGCGGGCGTCCAGCCGAAAATGCGGAACTGTGCCGCGTGGGTGTGGCCCGAGAGCGTCAGCGGTATGTCTGTGCCGAGCACCTCGCCGCGCCAGTGCGTGGGGTCGTGCGTGAGCAATACGCGGAATCCGCCAGTGCCGCTCAGCGCCTGCGCCAGGTTGCCACGCTTGATGGGACTGATGCCGTTGCCCCCGCAACTCTGGTTTTCACTGCCCAAGATGGAGAGCGTGTCGCCACCGCGCACGAGCATCTGCGACTCGTTCAGCAAGAGGTTCCACCCCAGAACGTTGCGTTCCGTCTCAATCAGCCGGGCCACTGCCTGTGCTTTCTGCTCTTCGCTGAAACTGTGTACGTAGGTGGCGTAGTCGTGGTTGCCTAACACGGAGACGACGCCGTCTTTGGCGTGCAGCGAGCGGAGGATTTCCACAAACGGGGTCACCTCGTTCGCCGTCATAGAGACCAAGTCGCCGGTGAAGCAGATGAGGTCGGGGTGCAGCGCGTTGATTTTGTCGATGGTCTGTTGCAGCCGTTCGGGATGGCGTTCGAAGGTGGAGACGTGCAGGTCGGAGATCTGCACAATGCGGTAGCCGTCGAAGGCAGCGGGCACCTGTTCGTGCGTGAAGGTCACCTCTTTCACCGTGGTGCGGTACAGTCCGACGAGGTTGCCGTACGCAATGACGATGAGGCACAGCGCCACCAGGCCCACGGCGGTCCAGCCGAACGGGCGGTAGGGCACGCTGAACCGCGCGCACTTGCCTACGAGCCACGAGAGTGCAAACAGAATGTGCGGCACCAACGCCAACACAATACACAAAAACAGGGTGCTGTAAATGAGGAATTTGGTCATATCAGAAAATCTCTCCTTTCCAAAGCATCTGCAGAAAGTCGTGGATGCAAATAATTTTTATACCATCTGACGTGCGGGTGATGCGGTCGTGCGATACAATTATCGGCAGGCAGTTGGGGTGCTCTTCGCGAAAGGCCTTTAGCCCTTTAAGATGCTTGGGGAGTACTTCCTCTACAGATTTGATTTCTATGGCCAATTTCGCATCTCCAATGATGGCATCGACTTCCAATCCGGAGTAGGTGTGCCAATAGCTCAGTTTGTCTCGCGAATGTGAATATCCAATATAGGCCATAAGTTCCTGTATTACAAAATGTTCAAAAGCCTTTCCATATTCCGAAGATCCGCGCAAAAGGTTCTGTCGGCGTAGCAAATAGTTGGAAATACCCACATCAAAATAGTAGAATTTTGGTGCTTGCATCAGTTTCCGTTTCATTGTTTTGGTGTAAGCAGGTATCATATACCCGATAAGTGTGTCTTGTAGAATGTCGAAATATTCCTTGACAGTCACCGATTTTACGCCACAGTCAGTCGCGATATTGGTATAGTTGACAATTTCGCCATCAGTCAATGCTGCCACTTCCATAAAACGCTCAAAATTCGACAAATTGCGAACGATAGCCTCTGCTTTGATTTCTTGTTTAAGATAAACATCTATGTAGGCAGACAATAATCTTTGAGGTTTTTTACTCAAATAATGCTGAGGCAAAAGCCCGTCATTCAGTGCCTTTTCTAAATTGAAGTCCGTGATTTCGCAACTGACTAACGGATAGAAATGACAAGGATAGGCACGTCCGCCTAACGTATTGTATCCTTTGCGTTTGAGTTTGCGTGCACTGCTCCCACAAAGAATAAAGCGAATGTCACATTTGAAAATCAATCGGTGTACTTCATTGAGCAGTTCCGGAACTTCCTGTATCTCATCTATAATGACTATGGTAGAAGCATCTTTGTCTTCTAATTGTTCGTATAAGTAGTTGGGATGTTGCCGATATAAAGTGCATATTCCTGAATCCAATAGGTCAATGTAGATGGCATCAGGAAACATAGAATGCAGGTATGTGGATTTCCCTGTTTTACGAGCGCCAAAAAGGAATACACTCATTTCTTCGATATCATCTTTTAAAGAATAGTATCTATCATACATTTTATGTGATTTTTTAAGATTATATCTTATATTTTCTCAAAAAATTTAAGATTGCAAAAATACTATTATTTTCAAAACACTATGGAATTGTCCTAAATAAATTTCCTATTTTTGCTCCCCTTAAAGAAATGCCGCCTATGAAAAAGCTGATTATTATGGTAGGAAAAAATGCACGCAGGCGATGCGTTCCCTCATCTTGAAACCTTATATCACGATGGCTTGGTGCCCGGTGTGTTTCAAGTATTTGTCGAAGAGGTCGCGCATGCTGAATTTCATGAAGCAGTTGTTGGTGCCGTCGGTGCAGGCGTACTCGTCGCGGTCGGCGACTTCCTTGTCGATGACGAGGGTGATGAGGTGCTCGGGGTCGTTGATGAGGCCCAGAATCGTGGTGGCTCCGATGCGCGTGCCGAGCTTTTCCCACAGCATTTCACCGGGGGCAAAAGAGACGCGCGGAATGTTCAGTGCCCCGCAGAACTCCTTGGTTACAAACGGCTTCTCTCCCGTGGTGACATACAGATAGAACTTGGTTTGCTGGCGGTTGCAGACGAAAATGGTCTTCACCACCGGACACTGCAGTCCTTCGGAAATGAAGACGCAATCTTCCATCGTGCTGCCGTCATCGGTATCTACGCGGCGGAAGGGAATCTCCAACTGCTGCAGGGTTTCGTAGATATGCTGCTGTGTTTCTGTTTCAAATTGCGCTGGCGGCGTGGTCATCTGTTCGCTGACAAAAAAGCTCATAGTCTGTGTTTTTTTAGGGCGGCAAAAGTACGAAATTAGTGAATAGTGAAGCTGCGGTCCTGATACCTTATCTCTTTCTTATCGCTTTCACGATCACTTGGAAATCTTCCAGCAGCATAGACAATGCCTGTAATTCCATATCTTCAGGAATCCCATAAAATTGTCTTAAACTGAAAAAAGTTGACTCTAAAAGAGACAACAATGACACAACAGAGA
>JAKSMC010000022.1 GCA_024400835.1 Bacteroidales bacterium | reverse complement strand
TCTCTGTTGTGTCATTGTTGTCTCTTTTAGAGTCAACTTTTTTCAGTTTAAGACACATTAAAAAAAATTAGTAAAATAATTATTCCAATTATTCTCATTATTCTAATTCGTGGAAGTGCGCCGTAGGCGGGGAAACAACTGCCCACGAATTTTCACTAATTATCACGAATGAATATTAACCTCAATATAATTCGTGCCCATTCGTGCTAATTCGTGGGAAAATACAATTTTCAAAAACCATGTCGTTTGCTTTGCTTGTTGGAATTTTCAAATCCTTCGGTGGCGTGTTATTCTGACAGGTTCACTATGTCCACTTCTACACGGCGGTTTTTGGCTCTACCTTCCTCCGTCTCATTAGTGTCAATAGGATATTTGCTGCCAAATCCCTTGACGGACATCTTGTCTGCGGGGATACCGTGCTTCAAGAAATAGTCATACACTGATTTTGCGCGGTCTTCCGATAGCTTCTGATTGTACTCGTCACTGCCGACGTTGTCTGTGTGGCCGTTGATAAGCAACTTCATTGTAGGAGATTTCCGATACATCTCGACGAATTTGTCCAATTGCTTTTCAGACTCCTTCTTTAGAACAGAAGAGGCAAATTCGAACTTCATATCGAACATACAGATACGCTTGTCGTCAATAGACATTTTCAGCGTGATGAATGCTTGAATTTCTTCGATGGAGTAGCACTCTTTCGGTGTGTATTCGATGAGGTTGTCGTTTTTAGGCTCCTCAATCACAGGCTCAACCGGAGTGGGAGTGGGTGCAGGTTCCTCAACTATGGTTTTTTCAATTTTTGGTGTTTTTTTCACTTGCGGGATGGCCCAAGCGAACGTTGCCGCCAACTCGAATCCGCCGTTTTTGCGCGTGCCGTTCACTTCATATTGGGGAAGATTAACGGCGTGTGCTGTGTTATTCAACTCCATTTTGCTGAAAGTGTTGATGACGCCTAAGTTGTAACCGAACTCGCCACCCACATAGAACGTCTGATTGCCGATAGACAGCGGAGCTTTGGCACCAGCGCCAAAAAAGATACTGAAATCGACAGGTTGGAAGTTTGCTTTGGATAGTTTCTCGTTGTAGGTCATGAATAAGTAGTCTGAATAGTAACGAGCATTTCCACCCAAAACGAAATTCACATTAGGAGCCACCATCACGTAAGGTTGCACTTTTTTGTCCCGCAGGAATGTGTAGCTGATGGGGATGCGGATGTCGAAATAGTAGGAGCGGAGTTTGTAGTCAATGTCTTTCCAGGACAAGTGTGCCCCGCGAGGGGAATAGAGCAGGTCGCAGCGTATGGAGAGGCCTTTCCAAAGGTAGGCGTATTCGGCGAAAATACCGATCTGTTCTCTCACACCATAATGGTGTCGATAAATGCTGATGTCGTCAGAGGAATAACGCATATCGAAGAGGTCTATGCCTGCGCGAGCGCCAATAAGAACAGACGGTTTTGTCGTTTCCTGATTTTGCGCAAAAAGGTGGAGACAACTAAATGCTATAATAATCAAAGATATTGTCTTTTTCATAAGGATAAGATTTAATTGTTCGACTTTTTGATGAAACGTGCAGGAAGATTGTCGTCGATTTTTTCAGACTTGTACCAATTATACTTTACGGCCAAACCATCTCCGTCTTCAAATACGCGATACTCATTTACATCCATTAGAGTATTGTGTGGGTCATTCTTTTCCAACATCACAAATGCCAAACGATAGTTGCTGATGCCATTGTTGGTGATTGTTCCAGATAAGATATTTGACATGATGCAAGTTGCTTCAATGTTGCCATCGTCATCGTAAGTAGTGCTGTGCGTCATAAAATATGCAGTGAAGTTATTGCCTGTTCCTACGACATATACTTCAGATGATTCGGCGGTGGAACTGCCGTTCCTTTCTGTATAGGTGGCCATACCACTTGCAGTTTGGTTCTCAAAGGAAAGATACAGCGGAGCGAAAACGTGTCCAACAGAAAACTGTCCGTCAGACGAATATACCAATTGGTCGGGTTGAACTAGATATTTCCCGGAAATATTTGGAGGAGTTATGCCTTCGTATATGGGCAGATGCTGTTCCAACTGGTCCCTGATTTCATCAGGAATAACGGTGTCGGGAACCCTGCCAAATGGCAATGCGATGGTTTCGGAGCCTTCTTTCAAACATCCTGCCAATGTGATGGATGCTATGCAAAATGATAATATCAGCTTTATTTTCATTTTTTTGTTTTTTTATTTGTCTGTGAAGTTGATAGTTAAAACACTGTTATTCAAGCTTTATTCTTGAGTCCGCTTTTTGACTACAATGTTTACATCCGAAGGTGCCGAAATGATGACATTGGAACCGTCAATTTCAATTGTGAAACTTGTCTTAATCTTTGGCTTTGCTGAATTGTTGGTAGAGTAAGCTTGCATGAAATCATACGACAAAGCTTTAGAGATTCTGTCCAACAATTCGGAATCAATGCTCGAACGGTTGAAAATTCGATAAATATTTGTGCGGTCGCAGTGTATCAAGGCGGCCAATTCCGCAGTGCTGTAACCTCTTTCATCAAACACCTGTTTGATGAGTTGTCCCATGTGAATTTTCGTCATATGTGTACTTTTTGTGCCCTTATTTAGAGTACATTTTTGTACCTTTTTAGTCATAACCCAAAATTTTTTTCAAAAAAACAACCGAACGATGGGTGATAATTTGGAATAACTTTAATTGATCGTGAACCTGCAATAGAATTCAGCTATTACATCGTAATAGTGGTCATGATAGGTATAGGAATACGCAATGACCTGATAAAGTTGTAGCTTAGAGAAGTGTGAAGGATCTGTTAGAGACATTTCTCCCGTTTTCGGTGCCAGAGGCGTAACCTTCGTTTGGAGAAATAAAGTATAGTGTGACATTTCCTGTCATGGTTTCCGTACCGGGCTCTATTACGCCGAGCATTCCTTTGTTATGGATGGTGGCCGACCATTTGAGCGTGGCACTGTTGCCAGAAGTTCTTTTGTAGTTCACAGTCGGTGTCCCAACAAAACTGTCATATCCAGTAGCTCGTGCTAAAGATGATAAGGATATAGTACCCGCTCCAAAATTAAAATACTCACTGGCACCGCTCAAGGTCTGGCCAGAAGGAATGGATGCAGGTGCATAACCGGATGAAATGGAACCTCCGCCATTATCGCCGCAGGATGTGAAGGTTGTCAGACTAATGCAAATGATGGATAAAGCAATAAAAAATTTTTTCATAATAATAAAATTTAATTAATGGTTTTGGACTTTTTGCGTAACAAGAGATGATATCTATAACAATCAAATGTGACGTAGAATATTGAATAAAAAAGCGCCACAAAAGTAAATATTTAGTTTGCAGCGTTTTGTGAAAATGCGGATAGAAAGTGTGATGATTTGTCACATCAGATTACTTGGGCTCCAATACAATTTGCCAAGGTTCGGTTTCCGAAGGCTCGTAGGTGCCAAGCCATAAAGTATAACCATCTTTATAGGCGCTTGCCTGTTGCTCTGGCTTTTGCTGAGAAAATGGTATCTCGATAAGGAACCGCCCGGATTTGTCAGTTGTGGCTGTCAGATTCTGCACTTTGATGGTGACGTTGTCGAGACATCGGCCGTCGCGGCTGTCAATGACGAAGCCGAAAATCTTGGAGAGCCGGTTGTCGTGACGATAACGGATGTCAATGGATTTGCCTATTGAGACGAAGGTGTCGATAGGGACGAATCCGGCCGCCTCGAAATGCAGGTGCGCTTTTTGTTCTTTGAACTTGTGTGGAATGTCGGGCACAACAAAATGATTTTGATTTTTTGAGACTTCAAAATTCATTGTGTTGGAATTGCCGTATGTGATGCTGAGCGTTCCAGTATGCAAAGGAAGTTCAGGAATCTGGTAATCGGGATCTTCGTTGAGGTTGACACTCATATTGAAGGGGGAAAAGAAGAGCAGACAAGATATTCCCAAACAGGCAATAAAGATGGCGGAGATTATGCAGATAAAGATGACACGTCGGTATTTTTTACGGTCGTTTTTGTTCAAATAGCCATCTTGGGCGAGGCGCTTAACAATTTCCGAGTATGCTACATTCGCAAAATGCTGCAAATGCCCTTGCTCATAGTCAAAGTACTGCATGCTCGGATTATGCTCCAAGGGTGCCGGTTGCGTGGTGGCAACCATAAAATAGCCTGAATCCTCCCAGGCGGATAGGAACTGCTGCATACTGATGACTTTGGGATTGTCAGGTTCGGAGGGATCGGAAATGGTGATTTGTGCAGTTCCGTCAGCGTTTGTTTGGATGCCGGCCACTAACAGTACATGATTGGCCTCCTTGCCGAACATCTTGTCGTCGAACTCCTGCCACTGTCTGTTTTGCCTCAAATCCTGGTGGTCCACGCCGACGATGATTTTATGCCCCTGGCTCAATTCGTGCATCAGGTGATAGACATTGGCGTTTCGCATTTGAACGGCAGGTATGTTGTAAAAATTGAGCAGCTCGCCAATGAAATCAAAAGGACTTCCTTTTTGCTCGATATACCATCCGTTTTGTTGGGCCACTCTCGTGAGTTCCGAGGTGGAGACGAAAATTCCGTAATCGCCGAGGATGAGTTGTTGGGCTTTGATGGCGCAGGAATTGTCGTCATCATCTTGAGCGGCGAAACTCATCTTCCCGTGTCCCGCAATGGAATATCGTAGGTCATCGTCTATCTGCTCCTTGTTCATTAACGACTTGTGGTACACACCAGATTTCCCATCTTGCAATTGCTCTTGATAGGCGACTTCTTGAGCTGCCACGCAGAGCCAGGCCATCTCGTCAGGATGTGTTTCGATATATGCACGTATCATTTCACGTTCTGATTCCGTTGCGTTACCTTCCAGGTATTTCGCAATCATTTCATCGGAAATATTGTATGTCTCAGCCATTTTTCCTCTCGTTTAAAAGTTCTACTAAAGCAATTTTCCCTCTTTTCCTATAGTTGTAGATGTTGCCTACACTCGTTCCCAATTTTTGTGCGATTTCGTTTGTGTCGAAACCTTGCAATTCCGCCAGTAGCGTGTACCTGTATTTGGGGTTTTGAATCTTGTTGACGGCATCATAGACTTCGAACTGGGTGAAGGTTTTCGACGAATCCACTACGAGAGTGCCTATGAAGTCGTCAATGTGCAATGCGATTTTTTCGTTTAGAAAAGTCATCCCTTCTTTCTTCTTGATGAAAAAGCGGGATGCGACCACCGTCAGCCAGGTGGATAATTTCGATTTGCCCTCGAAAGAGTTCAATTTCGACCAATTGTCTTTTTGAAGATAAATATAGAATTCGTTGATGAGTTCGGAAGTCTCGATTTGATTCTTGAAGATGTTAGCGGCATGTCTGTCGAAAATGTCTCGATATTTGTGTAAAAAGAAAAATTCAACGGCATTAGGGTCCTGTTGGGCGACCCGATATATCAGCTCCCGTTCGGAGAGCTGCGAGAAGAGTTCCAATGTTTTGTCGTTGAGCATTATTGTGCCTGTTTGCGATGAGTTTTGAGTTCGTGCATCTCTTTGTCAATGTCTGCAAGAATTGCGTCGTATCTGCCAGGTTGTTCCTTGTTATATTGGACGAAGAGCTTGCGTGCTTTCCGATATTCTGGAATTCCGTGTTTCGCATCTTGAAGATTATAGTAGCAATAGGCGATGTAATAGATGCATTCTGCAAAACTGTAGTCCCAATTTTTGGGGTCTTCTCGACGAAGTCCTTCTATTTGATCCTTTTCAAGTTTGTAAAAGGTGACGGCAGAGTCTATTTGTTTGGCAAAGAAACTCGAAGTGGCCAAATTGTTGTAAATAAAAACCATCGATTGAGAGAATTTCCTGCATTCATCCTTATCCAAGTCTTTTTGCAAATCTAATGCGGCGAGGTAGTTCTGCTTAGCTTCCTCATATCGTTTTTCTTTACGAAGAAGCACTCCTTCGCTGGTAAACAGAGAGACTAATATGGGTCTTAGCGAATGTTTGGAAATGGATGATTGACAAAGTTCGAAGGCTTTGTGGTATGTGGAATGAGCCTGCTCGAATTGCCCGAGACGGCTGTGTGCGAGAGCCAGATTGGCTAATGTGTTACACCAACTGAGTGTGTGTTTGTTTGGATTCTTGGAATGGAGGACGCTCCACAGAGTGTCGGCTTTCCCCAAATAGTAAAGGGCGGAATCCAAATTCTTGGCTTCGAGAAAAATGGATCCACGATTGTTGTATTTGATAGTGAGATGAAATGTTATGTCAGGGTTGATCGAGTCAGATATGGATTCTAAAATCGATATGGCCTTTAGGTTGTAAGTCAATGCTTGTTGGATATTGGTGCTGTCGTGGTCGAGAACACTGATGCTGCGGTACAGCTCGGATGTGTTGGAGAGATGTGTGGCGTACCTGATCAACTCGCTATCGTCAAGCTTGATAAGCCTCTCTCTGATTGTGTTGCATTCGTTGAGACATTCCTGCGCATTGCCATACTGCTGGGCATCAATGTACACGTTGGCCAGGGTGCTGAGAATGTCAGATTGGATCTGCATGTAGGCGACGGAGTCGATATCCTTTAATTTGGTGGCCTCCGCCTGCGCCTGTCGGAGCTTGCTTTCTGCAAGGGAATAATGGCTCTGCCGGTACTGAATCACGGCCAAGTCGTGCCATATCGTCGCTTTTTCCAAAGGCGTTTGCGCTGTTCTGAGTGTTTTTTCTCCAAGTGCGTTTGCCTTTTCCAATTTGTTTTGTTCAACTAAAAATTGGAAGTAGTCTTTCTGATATTGGAACTTTTCCGGATTGGAGGACAGAATGCTGTTCAGAATCGCCTCTATTTTGAGGATGTTGTCCTTGCCTCCGGCCAAATTGCGGTAGGCGATTTCTTCTCGCAGCTTAGGGATGATTTGCTGTATCGCATTCTCGGATTCGTTGCGCAATGCTACTTTTTTGTCCAATTGATTGATCAGGTCCAAATCCTCAAATAGGCGGATGGCTTGGTCAATGTGCCCTTCTTCAAGATAGCGGATGGCCATCCTGCTGGTGCTGTCCAATACTTCATCGCTTGTACGGGCGAAAAGGTCTGCGTAAGCATCAATCTTTTCATAGGCTCGTTTGAGCTCTTCTTCAGCTGTCAGCATTTTCTGTCGATACTCTTCCGCATTGATGGCCTGGTTGGCAAGATCATCTTCCAATTTTTGAATCTTCCTTTTATATGCTTCTTCTGTGTATTTGTCCATTATGTTGTAATAGTGTGATCGTCTTTCGGTAATCACACCGCGGTGTGCCACAATGATGGTCATCGTGTCTTGTGAGCTCAAAGTCCAGCCGTCTTTGAAATCATAGATGTTGACGATTTCGTAATCGTCTTTGGTAATCCGCACATTATAAATAATATCGCCAGGAAGGTGGCGGCTGAAGTGCAACTGGAAAGTGCCATCGGCATTTGAAACGACGGGTTGGTAATCGCTGGCACTTGGGATGGAAATGCCTACTCCTGCAATCGGCTTCCCGCGCGTGAGATACTCTTTAATGACACCTTTTTGCGTCATTTGTCCGCTTGCGACAAAAAAGACAAACAGAAATAAACAAATAAAGGATATTTTTCTCATAAAAACAAATTGAAGCGCAAAAATACTAAAATTTCAAGTCGGCTCAAAAGCGCATCCTAAGCCAGGCATTGTTCTCATTATTCTAATTTGTGAAAACCACGCCGAAGGCGGAAATTCGTGCCCATTCGTGCTAATTCGTGGGAAAAAGCAAGCAGAGTAACCAATCGATTCTCAATTATATAAAATAAATATTCAAAAAAATGCATTTTTGTTGTAACAAAATGCCCCACTCATTACGTCCTTACAATAAAGGAACATTGGCATCTGCCTCGCAACTGCAAAGACTTAACACATAACCTTCCAAATACTGAACTCATTGACACATTGCCATATAGCCGTATCACCCTTTGATTATTAACTTTAAATTTTAATATTATGAAAAAGCACTTTACCCTTATTTTCACGTTATTCCTAATTCTCCTCCAAATTTCCGCCTCCGCTCAGGGAGAGTGGAAGTGGGCGCACTACTGGAGCGGCGGTGACGGCTCTTTTGGCGACTATTATAATAAAATCACCAATACCGCCTTTGACGATGAGGGCAACATCTACGTCTATGGTACCATGGGTGGAGATGTGATATTCGATGGGTTGACTTTCCAATTTACAACGAATCCGAGCGTGTTAAGCAAAAATGATCGAACAATATTATTGGCCAAGTTTGACACTTTGGGCAACATGTTATGGCACAAAGAGATGAAAAGTGATAACGAAGCGGCCTCTCCTCGTTGGATGGAGGTCAGAAACAACAAAGTGTTTGTTGCGGTCGATTGCGGCTTTTATGGTGAACAGTCAGATTCATGGCTTTACTATTGGGATACCCTAATAACAAGAACACAAATCAATGCGTTGCCACAAGAATTACAAAAACCACCATTTCAGGCGTTCAGCCGTTGGACATGCCTTGCACAGTTTGACCTGGATGGCAATCTTCTAAAGGATCATTTTCTTCAGGCATATTCCAGAGAATCGGTTTTTAATGGTAGCAATTGGCTTCGATTTAATTATAGTTTATGCTCTTTTGCGGGGACAGAAGTGACACCTGCACATGTAGATGAAGACGGTAACTTTTATATCTTTACTCCAATTCAATATGCAGGTGTTGAGGAGAGACCATATACAATAGTCGTGGATGATGACCCCGACAAGACATATAACTTGTATTTGCCAGGGAACACCGATTCTTCAAATATCCAATCCTTTATAAATAATGCAATGTTATATAAATTTTCTCCAACAGGAGAATTGTTGTATGCCAAAATGTTAGTTGATCATACCGATGGGATTGCCCCTTCTTATTTATCAAGCGATAGTATAAATCGATATTTTTACACTTATTTCAAAGGCTTATCTTTTGACGAAGATGACAATATGTACTTGACTGGTTATGTTAATTTGGCCGATTGTTTGTATGGATTAGGTGGAGAACTTCACAACTATCCTGTTCATATTTGGTGGGACAGTGTTCATCATTTAACGATTAACGACATATCTTCGGCTGAACAGTGTAGCTTTATTGTCAAATATGATATTAGCGGAAATGTCATCTGGTGTAATCAATTATATTCAAGAGGAACACAAAATCCCAACAATGGCTTTGCTTTTGGAAATTGGTTTCGAAACAATTGTTATGATGAGAATGTATATGTATTAGGTGGGGCCGCTTATAACAACGATGAAGCGGCAATGATTTATTTTGATGATGAGAGCAACCTTTTACAACGCTTTCAAGATGAGATAACGGACATTTGTTTCTTTGTTAAATATGACAAAAACACTGGTGAATATGTCAACCATGGAATTGTACCTTCTGCAAATGCGACCACAAGTTTGACACCAGCAATTGTAAACAATAGGGTTTTTGCTATGTCAAGGTATCAAACTATTGGCTATGGCTACCTGTTGTCAGAATGGCGCAATGACGGCACATTTATAAAAGCAGACACTATATCAAGCAACAATACCATTGAAATGATTAGGTCTATAGGGTCCGTTATAAATGAGAATGGCTATATAACTCTTTCCATTACAGCAACTTCTTCTGTAAATTTCAGTAACAATGTCTCTGCCAATTGTCCTTCTGGACAATCCAGTGCCGTTTTCGCCCTCTACCACGACCCAAGTCTTGCGGAGCCGTTGCCGGAAGACACCACGGGCATTGCCGAGCATAGTGTCAAGGTCGATGTGCGTTTGTGGCCTAATCCCGCAACGGACAAAATCACCATCGAGAGCGAGGATACGTTCCCGATAAAGTCCGTCTGTATAGCCGACATGCAGGGTACCATCGTAGGCATCCTACCCGTGGATGACACCCGCTGCACCCTCAACGTCAGCAACCTGTCCGCCGGCACCTACATCGCGCACGTAGAAACCAAGGCCGGCATCAGCGACTGCAAATTCGTGGTGAAGAAGTGATGAGGGTTCAGGGTTTAGGTGGGTGGCGACGTAATTCACGAACCTCCGTAGGGACGCAATTCATTGCGTCAGCCGGGATGTTGCAATTCATCGCGTACGCTTAAATCTATATAAAAAAACCACAATATTTATTATAAAAATTATCAAATATTTTACTATATTTGCCGCCTGAAAAAATAGAAAACATGGAAAGTCAGGTTGTTGAATACAAGGAATCTTGGAGGGACGAATATCTGAAATGGATATGCGGTTTCGCCAATGCGCAGGGCGGCACGCTCTACATCGGCATCAACGACAAAGGCAAAGTCGTCGGTGTGGACGATGCCAAGCGGTTGCTGGAGGATATTCCCAACAAGGTGTCCAACACATTAGGTCTTGTTCTGGAAATTTGTGTTCAAGAAGAACAAAGTAAGCCATACCTTGTAATCAACGTGCCGTCAAGCCGTGTCCCAATCTCCTACAAAGGGGTTTACTACATCCGTTCCGGCGCAACTGTCCAAGAGTTGAACGGTATCGCTTTGCAGGAGTTCTTCATGGACAAAGTTGGGATGGAATGGGATGACACTGTAAATGAACGGGCTACCATCGACGACATTGATCCGCTTGCTGTCCAATACTTCGTAAAGCATGCGGTGATGGCTAATCGTATGCCCAATGCGGCTCTGACGGATTCTGTGGAAACCGTTTTGAAAAATATTGACGTGATGACAGTTGACGGGAAACTGAAGAATGCCGCCATCATCCTTTTCGGAGTCAAACCGTCAAGTTTTTTCACTGCGACAGAGTTCAAAATCGGACGTTTTGGCAATACTGAAAGCGATTTGTGGTTTCAAGATGTCGTCACTGGCAATATCATGCAAATGGCGGACAGAGTTGTGGAATCCTTACGCTCCCGATACCTCATTTCACCGATTCATTATGAAGGATTGCAACGCCTTGAACCGCTGGAAATCCCTGAATCAGCTTTGAGGGAGGCCATTTTCAATGCCATTATCCATAAGAACTATAAGGGATATGCCATACAACTGAAAGTCTATAACGACAGAGTCCAGCTGTGGAACTATGGGACTTTGCCAAATGGATGCACGACAGAATGGTTGCTTCAGAAGCACACGTCCGTTTCAAGAAATCGGAACATAGCCAATGTGTTCTACCTCGCTGGATTCATTGAAGCCTGGGGGCGGGGCATTGAACGTATGATTGCAGATATGGAGGCCGCAGAAATGGAAGCTCCCGAATTTGTCGCAGACTCTTTGGGTGTAACGGTCACTTTTCATAGGAAGAAAGAGATTGTCACGATGTGGAATGGAAACAACGGTGACCCGAAGGTCACTGAAAAGGTCACTGAAAAGGTCACTGAAAATCAACAGACTATTATACAGGAAATACAGAAAAATGCATTTGTTACTGCTTCTGAATTATCTGAAATTTTAGGCATTTCTTTACGAAAGACAAAAGAAAACATGCGCAAATTACGAGAAGCAGGTCTCATCCGCCGTGTCGGTCCCGACAAGGGCGGCCACTGGGAGGTAATAGACCCTGATAAATAACCAACAAATTTTAACATTATGAAAAAGCACTTTACCCTTATTTTCACGTTATTCCTGCTTCTCCTCCAAATTTCCGCCTCCGCCCAGGGCGAGTGGAAGTGGGCAAACTACTGGAGCGGGAACGGAGACGATGTTAGCAGTGTTACTAAAACGGCTTTTGACCAAGAAGGAAACATCTATGTTTTTGGCCAAATTGGAGGAAGCTTGAGTGCTAATGGCCAAAGTTTGCATTTCACAAACAACCCGCAGGTACTAAGTTTAAACAAACGCGGGGCAATGTTGGCAAAATTCGACTCCCTCGGCAACATGCTGTGGTACAAGGTAGTGAAGAGCAGCGAATCTTGGGATTGTTTTCCTTACTGGATGGAAGTGAAAAACGGCAAGGTCTATATTTCAGGTGATTTGTCTATAGATTATGTGGATTATTATGGGGCGAGCAGTGTATGGGCTTATTATTTGGACACGCTGATAACGGGTCCCCAAGTGCAGGCCATTCCTGTAGAACAGCGCAGACCTCCATACAAGACAGGGCGATACACATACTTTGCTACATTTGACCTTGATGGGAATCTGCTTGAAAATCATTTTGTGGAAACATTTTCAAGAGAGATTTACTCTAACGGGATCAGGGCGGCACATGGATTATGCTTACCTAGTATAGGAAACGCCCCTTTCCATGTAGATAACGAAGGCAATGTCTTTGTATTTACAATGATCTATTATGGTGGCAATTCAAGCGACCCCTATACCATCATAGTGGATGGAGATACAAACAAAAGATATGACATTTATCTACCCCTAAATTTGGAACCAACGGATCTTAGTTTTCATACGGGCATGATGTACAAATTTTCTCCTGATTGGGAATTGGTGTATGGAAAACCTATGGTGGACCATACGGAAGGTATTGCCACGTCTTGGGAACTACTACAAGATAGTGTACACCCTCGTTATATGTTTTACATTAATGGGATGTCATTTGATGAAGATGACAATATGTATATTACTGGAGATATTTGTTTGGACCTTTTCGGAGATTTTGGTGGCGATTTGCATCAATATCCAATTAAAATATATTGGGACAGCATACATTATGCAACCATTCAAGATATAACTTCAAGTGATGTGATGTCATTTGTTTTAAAATATAACACTAATGGAAATATTATCTGGGATAATCAAATATATACTCGTGGCAACATCAGTTTCTCTGCATTGGCTTCATGGACAGGGGTGAACATTTATGATGGGGCAGTTTATATCCTTGGGAATGGGGGTTACGATGAATCAGAGAATGGTCTTGTATATTTTGACAATGAGGACAATCCCCTACAAAGATATCAGCAAAGTACATTGTATCAGACTTTTTTTGTTCGCTATAATGCGCAAACGGGCCAGTATCTCAACCACGGAATCGTACCGGCGAAACATGTGGCATGTGGCAAGTTCCCCTCTTCCAAAAACAACAGGGTATTCGCTTTTGCACGCAGTTTTCAAGATAGTAAAGATATGATTTGTGTATGGGGAAAAGATGGAACATTTATTCAGGAAATTGACGTTCCTTATGGTTTGAAACGCCATTCTGTTTTGGCTGATGAACGTGGACATATTCTGTTCGATGCAGTGTCACAAAATCCAGTTACTTTTGACAATAACGTTTCCGCCGACTGTCCTTCTGGACAGTCAAGCGCGGTCTTTGCCCTCTATTACGACCCGAGTTTTGCGGAACCATACGTTGGGATTCCACAATATGGAGAGACTGTTTCCAATCTCAAAATCTGGCCCAATCCCGCAAATAGTGTTCTGAATATTGAAAGCGATAATTCTTCTATAGACCAAATAGTCATTACGGACCTGAACGGCAAGATGCTTTTGCAAGAAACAGTAGGAGATAATCATAAACAGATTGACATCTCTCAGCTTCCGGCAGGAATATATCTGCTGAAAGCGGTTCGCAACGGCGAGGAGTCCATTGGGAAATTCGCCAAAACCAATAACTAACCCCTAAAAATCAATCATTATAAAAAAGTTTTTCCATCTTTTGCTTCTGCTGCTGGCATTAGGCAGCATGACCGCTGTTCGCGCCCAATCGGGGTGCGAGTTATACATCAGCACCGATTTCGATTCGGAATGTCTGATTACCGAATTGCCCCAGCCTATTTTGGCAGTGATCCTGTCTTCGTGGATGGCCTGCTGATGCTCGATTATGGTTTGCTGTCGCAAATGGCACAAAACGGCGAATCAATATGCCTGTATGTTGTTGCCTGTGTGGATGGAGACAAGCTGTGTTTTGATTCAGTAACCCATCAAATAATCCATATTCAAAGAGGGCTTTCGGGTCCTCTTTTTTTTGTATCTTTGCAGACTTTTTTCAAAAATGCCCGCAAAGGGTTCCACTGAATGTTAAATTAATTTTTAAGTATATGAATAAAAGTAAATTAGGACTCGATTTTGCGCAGGTTGACGCTGCGAAACAATTAGCAAAGAATATCGCCGACCAGGTTCAGGAATTTGTGGACGGCTACACCACCGTGGCTGTGGAACGTACCCTCTGCCGCCTCATCGGCATTGACGGCATCGATGAAAACGGCGTGCCACTTCCTAACGTGGTCGTGGATTCCCTTCTGGAAAAGGGCGTCCTCAACCAGGGCGTGCTCTACTTCTTGGGCAATGCCATCCTTGAAACCAACGACGCTCCGCAGGCTATCGCTGAAAAGATTGCCGCTGGCAAATTGGACATTACCGCATTGAAACTCAATGAACCGGCTAAAATCCAGGCAGCCATCCAACCGTACATCGACGCTTGTCTGACCCGCATTAAAGGCAATGTGGCCAAACGTAACGAATACCTCAACACCATTGGCGAAGGCCCGAAACCGTACATCTACGTCATCGTCGCTACCGGTAACATCTACGAAGACGTGGTTCAAGCACAAGCCGCTGCTCGTCAGGGTGCTGATATCATCGCCGTGATTCGTACCACCGGACAAAGTTTGCTCGACTACGTTCCTTACGGCGCTACCACCGAAGGCTTCGGCGGCACATTCGCCACACAGGAGAACTTCCGCATTATGCGTAAGGCCCTCGACGAAGTGGGCGAGGAAGTGGGTCGCTACATCCGCCTCTGCAACTACTGTTCAGGCCTCTGTATGCCGGAAATCGCCGCTATGGGCGCCCTCGAACGCCTCGATGTGATGCTGAACGACGCACTCTACGGCATCCTCTTCCGCGATATCAACCCGCAACGTACCCTCATCGACCAATACTTCTCCCGTATCATCAACGGCTATGCCGGCGTCATTATCAACACGGGTGAAGACAACTATCTGACCACCGCTGATGCCGTTGAAGCCGCCCACACCGTGCTCGCTTCCGACCTCATCAACGAACAACTCGCCTTGTTGGCTGCTCTTCCTGAAGAACAGATGGGCCTCGGCCACGCTTTCGAAATGGACCCGATGCTCGAAAACGGCTTCCTCCTCGAACTCGCTCAGGCACAGATGACCCGCGAAATCTTCCCGAAGGCTACTTTGAAATATATGCCTCCTACAAAATTTATGACCGGCAACATCTTCCGCGGCCATATCCAAGACGCCCTCTTCAACATGATCGGCATCTGGACCAACCAGGGTATCCAATTGCTCGGTATGCCTACAGAGGCTATCCACACGCCGTTTATGAGCGACCGCTACCTCTCTATTGAAAATGCTCGCTACATCTTCAACGATATGAAGAGCATCGGCGAAGAAATGGAATTCCGCGAAGGCGGTATCTGCCGCGAACGCGCTAAAACGGTCCTCAACAACGCTATCGAACTGCTGAAGCAAATCGTTGATGAAGGTCTCTTCTCCGCTCTCGAAAAGGGTATCTTCGGCGATGTGAAACGCCCGATGAACGGTGGCAAGGGCCTCGCCGGCGTCGTAACCAAAGGCGACAACTACTTCAACCCGTTTGTGGAACTGATGAAGAACCGTAAATAAGAGGAACCATTAGCTATTAGCTTTTGAAACCTGAAACTTGAAGCATAATTTAGGAATGAAAATAAAAGTTTTATTCTTGTTGGCATTGGTGGCATTGTCCGTGATGACGGGCTATGCCCAAAAGGCTACAACGGAGCCGCAAGGCGAGAAGGCCGCAGTGGTCTATTTCTGCAGTGAAATCACTCCGGAAAACATTTTGAAATTGTACAACGCCTTGGGGGTAAACTTGCAAGGCAATGTCGGTTTGAAGGTCCACTTCGGCGAACCGGGCAACCAGAACTTCTTGAATCCTGACTTGCTGAAACCATTGGTGGGAAAGGTAAGACCTACCTTTGTGGAATCCAACGTGGTGTATGTCGGTCCGCGCCGCTACACCGATTCCCACATCCAGGTGGCCAAAGACCACGGATTCACATTCGCTCCCATCGACATCCAAGATGCTGATGGCGAAACTGTTTTCCCCGGCGACAAGAATTTCAAACACTGTAAGACCGTCCGCGTGGGCAGCCACTTCGGCAACTATGATTCCTACATTATCTATTCCCACTTCAAAGGGCATGGTTCTTCCGGTTTTGGCGGTGCGATCAAAAACGTGGGTATGGGTATGGCTTCCCCTGGCGGGAAAATGGCCATCCATTCCAATATCTACCCGGTGATTTCCGAACAGGAAAAGTGCATTCAATGCAATCGCTGCGTGCAGAACTGCCCGGGTAATGCCATCACCATCACTGAAATGGGCCCCGTTTTAGACACCACGAAATGTGTTGGATGCGCCAAGTGCCTGGCCGAGTGCCCGCTCCGCCTGTTTAAACAGAACCACGCCAACTACAACGAATTGGCCTTCTTGGAAAAGCTCGTGGAATACACCAAGGTGATGATGGACCAGAAGCCGATGTACTACATCAATGTGATGGCCAACATTTCCGCATCCTGCGACTGCAGCGCAAAAGCTCCGAAGCCCTTCATAGGCGATGTAGGCGCTGTCGCATCGTTGGATATTGTCGCCATCGATCAAGTTTGTCACGACCTCGTGTCTGCCGCTGCTGGCGAAGATGACGTGTTCAAGAAACTCCACAATGTGGATTCCCAAGCCCAACTGGACTATGCCGAACAACTCGGCATGGGCACCACCAAATACATCCTCATCGATGTGGCCACTGGCAAACAGATTACTATTCAACAGGCTGTCAAACAAACTAAGTAAAACCAACAATGAAGAAACTCCATTGCCTCGTCTATTTTATCACAGCACTTCTTCTGATAGGACAATTGAATGCCGCACCTGTCAGCATCACTAAGGCTACATTGGTGGCTGAAAACTTTTATCGTCATCATATCCAGGAAGCAGTCGACAACGCGCAGGTGGCCTATCGTATGGCTGCCTCCCGTGGCGGTCAGTCCGCATTGTATGTTGTCAATGTCAACAGCGGTTTTGTCGTGGTCAGTGGTGACGACCGTATGGTTCCCGTGCTCGGCTATTCCGACCAAGGCAACTTCGAGGAGTCCAACTGCCCCATACAGTTGATGGAGCTTCTGCAGAGTTATAGAGAAGCTTTTGAAGCGATTACGGCAAACGTTACCGCTCCAAACGAAGATTTGTCCGAGATGTGGGAAAATATGGTGTTGGATGTGTGGCGCGATGCACAACGTGGCGTACCGGTGGTAGAGCCACTGCTCACCAACAACAACTGGCAGCAGAACAACGGCTACAACTACTATTGCCCTGCTGACGCTAACGGTCCTGCCGGTCATGCCTACGTGGGCTGTGTGGCATTGGCAATGGGGCAGGTGATGCACTACTGGCAGCATCCGTCCAAAGGCACGGGCTCACACACATACGAATGCAACCACTCTTCTTCGCAGGCCGGCAACTATCCGGACTACGGCACGCTGACCGCCAACTTCGGCAATACCACGTACAATTACAGCCTGATGCCCAATTATCTGGACGGCTCAACACCTTCAAACCAGATTCTGGCTGTGGCCAAATTGCTGTACCATTGTGGCGTGGCAGTGGATATGTTTTATGGCCCGGAAGGCAGTATGGCTTTCCACGATGACATTGCCGATGCTATGGAACAGTACTTCAAGTATGACAGCTGCCTTACCCTGTGGCAAAGTTCCTATTCTGGCGATTGGGATGAGATGCTGAAAGCAGATCTTGACGCCGGCCGTCCGATTATATATTGCGCATACGCCAATGAGGGCGGTCACGAATTCGTCTGCGACGGCTATGACGACCAAGACTTCTTCCACTTCAACTGGGGATGGGGCGGTTTGCACAACGGCTACTTCCTGACCAGCAATATGAATCCGAGTTTCGTGTTCAACAGCAGCCACGGCGTAGTGGCCCACATTCAGCCCAAGAGCGATGTGGGTGTAGCAGACCACCTGCTCGATGCACCAAGGGTCTATCCGAACCCGGCAACGGAAGCGGTGACAGTGGAAGCCGACGGAATGACATCGGTGGAACTCGTTGACCTTCTCGGCAGAACCATTCGGACCACCATGGCCGATGGCGAAATCGTCATCCTACCGGTAAACCATCTGGCGCCAGGCACCTATGTGCTCCGTGTTCACTATCAGGACAGCAGTCGCAGTGAATCCAAACTCATCATCCAATAATTACGACAAATAAATAACCATACAATATTAAATATATGGATAAAGACAATCTTCCCGTTGGCACCCGCGTATCGCACGAAAAATATGGCGAAGGCATCATCAGTGCGAACAATGACCTGACCTATAAGATAATGTTCGAACGCGGAGGCGAAATCGAGTTCTCGAAGTTGAGCGTCGAATTGGAGGTCGTGGAGGCTGTGGAAGCCGATGACGACCAACCGAAACTCAATATCCGGGACTTTGAAAAAGTGCTGACACACATACTCAACAAATACAACGGCATCGAGCATAAGGCCGATTTGGGCAAGAAGTGGCAGGGCGGCACAATGATTTTGCAACCCGCCAATGCCGAACTCAAGCCCAAAGAGATGCCCATCGAAACATTCTTCCATAAGATTGTGATGATGCGCGACCGTCTGCGCGTGCTCGAACAGAACATCAACAGCAGCGACTCCCTGACCGATGAGGAAAAGGTGAATCTGCAACAGTACATCTCCCGCATCTACGGCAGTATGACCTCCTTCAACATTCTGTTTGAAGACAAAGAGGATTATTTCGTAGGAGCGAAGTGATGACGGCTTTTAGCCATTGGCCATTAGCCGTTAGCTGTTTAAACTTTAAACCTTAAACTTTGAACATAACAGTTCACAGATCACAGATAACAAATAACAAATTAATAACTTAACAATTTAATATCAAGATTATGAGTGGCGGTTTGTATTCAATGGATCAAAAAGATTTTGATCAGACCTTAGACTTGACCCGTGTAAAACCTTACGGTGACACGATGAATGACGGTAAAACTCAGTTGAGTTTTACCTTGCCGGTTCCCTGCGGCGACGAAGCTGTGGAGGCGGCTAAACAATTGATGAAAAAGATGGGTTTTGATAATCCTCAGGTGGTTTATTATAAAGAGCTGACCAACGGATTCACATTCGTGAACTGCTATGGCTCCTGCACCCACACCGTGGATTATTCTACGATTCACGTGCCAAAGGTGGAATCCACCGTTTGGTCTATGCCTGAAACCGACCAGTTCATCCGTGAACACATCGGTCGTAAAATCGTGGTGGTTGGTGCCAGCACCGGTACGGACGCACACACCGTGGGCATTGACGCTATCATGAATATGAAGGGCTATGCCGGCCATTACGGCATCGAGCGTTACGATATGTTCGACGCGCTCAATATGGGCAGTCAGATTCCTAACGAGGAGTTTATCGCCAAGGCTGTGGAAATGCACGCTGACGCATTGCTCGTTTCCCAAACTGTAACGCAGAAAGACGTTCACATCAAGAACATGACTGAGATGATTGAAATGTTGGAAGCAGAAGGTTTGCGCGACAAGATGATCGTTTGCTGCGGTGGTCCGCGTATCACCCACGAACTGGCCAAGGAACTCGGCTTCGACGCTGGCTTCGGCATGAACACCTACGCTGACGATGTGGCTTCCTTCATCGCTCAAGAGTTAGATAGAAGAATGCATTGCTAATCCGATGAACTATAAGGGAAAGCCGGTGCTGATGCGCAGGCTTTCCTTTTTTTAACATTATGAAACAGATAATATTCCTTTCCCTGCTGCTCTCCTTTGTGGCAGTACGGGCACAAGTGGATAGTGCTGAGCTGCTCAGAGACTATTCGCTACAGAGATTATCCCTGCCGAATGACGATTTAGCCGTTAGAGATTCAATTGAGATGAACGATATCACTTTGTATTTTGAGCGCTCCGCTGAAAAGTACAAGAAGTGTCCTGTTTATGTAAAATCCGATTCAAATGACGTCGTCAAACGTAGTATCAATATTCCTCAGCCACACTTCTTCCGTTCCAATTTGACAGCATTGGATGTGAAAACGGATTTTGAAATAGATGAGATTTATGGCTCATACGAAGAAGTGGATTCTCTGGCCTATGATGAGTGCTTTGTATATCAGGATGAAAACTACCACGTCTCCCAAATGGACCACGGAGAGTTTGGTTCCATCATATATTTCTATGATTTAAAGGCCGGAATCCGCAAGGAATGTGCGGGTCTGAGACGCGATTGGCTCTCATTTTTTTGCAGGGACGGTAAGTATCTGATGATGACTCCCCGTTGCCTGGTTGAATATGAGCCGGGAAAAATGATTCGAAGTAAAGGTGTGCGAAATAGCAGACCTTATTCCACTTCTGATGAAGGAAGCACTGTGTTGTACCAGAACAGGAGATGGTGGGAAGGCCCCGTCCTGTTGGCCTCCTTTATTTGCGAAGATAAGGTTTATTGCCTTTACAATGATGGCCAACATTGTAGCGTCGGGTTGATAGAAGATGGAACTCTAAATAATATTGCAACAATATGTGATAGTAACGGATTGTCGGACGACTGTATTTCTTGTTTGAACGTGGATGCCAGCACCTTAGTGGCGGCTGTTCGAAAGACGTGTAAATCTGATGGCTACGGCTCTTTGTGGGTGTTCCGCGGCAATAACTGGCAAGTGTTGGATGCGGATTTTTAGACTCGGCCTGTTGTGCCGTCTGAAAAATATTGATAAATAATAGTTTGAATTTCATTTGGATCATCAAGAAGAAACATTATGTTTTTTTTTGATGTTGATATTATTGTCCTTCAGAAATAGGATTTGGAGACGCTAAAAAATCGTATCTTCGCCTCGTCTTTATGAATAATATAATTAGTTTAATATCAAATAAATATTGTTTTATTATGAAGAAGTTTTTATGCTACTTTTTGACATTGTGGATGATGATATCCTACGTGTATGCTCAAAAATCACACGTCGCGCCTAACGGAAGGTCCGGATGCCAGGCACCGACGAATGTCGTGGTTGATCATATTGCAGGTGCTTCTGCTTTGGTTTCATGGACTCCGGGTGCGCAAGCATTGGGCAATGCGACCTACTTTGTGGAATGCGCAGTGCACGGCACCAATAACTGGATGCAGGAAAGCACGATGCAAAACCGCCTGCTGTTGTCAGGATTGCTGCCGCAGACTTCCTACGATATCCGTCTTTATATGGAATGTGAAAACGGATACAGCGACACGGTGGTCAGCACTTTCAGCACGGGCTGTCTGGCAGGTGGTGAGTTCACTGTCGGCAACGGCACACTGTCCGATAACGATCTGCCCACCAATGGTTACTATAGATATTCTATCACCCAGCAGATATACACGGCTGCGGAAATGGACGGTGCCACCACGCTGAGTTTCATCGCCTTTGATTGCGCGTTTGCTTATTCCGGCACGCGAAACCTTTCCGTGTATTTGATGCATACGTCCCAAAGCAACCCTACCACGTGGCTGCCGATGCAGAACGCACAATTGGTCTATTCCGGTCCGACGACCTTCGGACAAGGCTGGAACTCCTTTACTTTCAGTACTCCTTTCGTGTATAATGGTACCGACAATCTGGCCGTGATCGTTATTGACGAAACAGGTTCTTACGTGAGCTACGATTACTTCTATGCGCATCAGACCAGCACTACCACGTTGTGCTTCTCATCGGATAATCTGCAGCCGTCCATCAGCAACCTGCCGAGTGCGGCCAACAGTTCAACATCCAGACTCAACACCAAATTCGGTGCTGACTGCAACAACACCATTACCTGTGTGGCTCCCAACGTGCTCGTCTCTGACGTGGCCGGAGATGCCGTGACCATCGAATGGGCTCCGGGCGCAAATGAGTATATGTGGAACATTGACTATAAGCTGGCATCCGCTTCCACGTGGACTTCTTTGGGAAGTGTGGCCTCCTCGCCCTATACTATCAACAACCTTGCCCCGATGTCTTCCTATCAGATTAGAATCACATCCGATTGCGGTAATAATGAGTACAGCGAACCTGTGGTTTTGGACGTTACGACCGCCTGCTCTGGTATCACCACCTTGCCGTTCACTGAGAACTTCGACCAACTTTCTGGCAACGACCAGATTCCGATGTGCTGGAATTCCGGTACAAGCCAGATGTTTGAAACACCTTCTTTGAATATGTTGGCGCATTCCGCCCCCAACAGTATGAACTTTGACGGTAATGCAAGCCATTACGCCTATTTGGCCTTGCCTCGTTTGGACGACCAGTTCGACATCAGCAATCTGGTGGTTTCCTTTTACGCGATGCGCCTGTCGAATACAACACCTTCTTTCGAACTGGGCGTGATGAATGATCCGACAGATTACAGCACCTTTGCACCGATCACGCAAGCCTACCCGTCCGAAGTCGGCCCGTGGGAACTGATGGAAGTGAACACCTCCAACTACACTGGCACCGGCCGCTATTTGGCTTTCCGTTCCAATTGTTATATGTTCCTCGACGATATTACAATCACCGAGGCTCCGTCCTGTTTCCACGTTTCCAATGTGACCATCGACAGTGTTACCTCTGCGTCGGCAGATTTGCATTGGACCGCTGGCGCTACTGAGACCGCCTGGGACGTGGTGTACGGTCTGCACGGCACCGTTGACCCAGACGCGGCTCCTTACGAAACCGTTTATGGAACACCCAACACCTCTATCTACAGCCTTTTGGCTAATAGTTATTACGATGTGTATGTCAGAGCTAATTGCGGCTCAACGCAGAGCGAATGGGAGTCTGCATCATTCTGGTCTGGTTGCGAAGCCATCGACATGGTACCTTATAATGAGAATTTCGATATCGTTGACGGCGCATATTCAGCCTATGCTGCAGCCAATAACCTGCCGCATTGCTGGTCTTATCTGAACACGGGAGCCAATAACGACTACCTGCCCTTAGTGGTTGACGCCCCCGATTTTGCAGCCTCGGGCTCAAACACCGTTTATTTTGCCACCGCTGATATGACAGGCTACGGTGAACAATATGCCATCCTTCCTGAAATCGACGTGATGGCCAATCCGCTGTATATGCTTTCCCTTGCTCTGGATGCCAGAACTACCGCCAATGACACGCTGGTACTCGAAGTCGGCGTGATGTCTGACCCGACGATGGCCAACACGTTCGTTGCCATTGACACCATTACAACTACCAGTGCGGCCTATCAGACATATACGGTTGACTTCTCTTCCTATTTCGGTACGGAAACCTACATCGCTATCAGAGCTGGTCATTCCGTGTTTTACAATACTGGATATGTTGACAATATCAGTCTCGACTATATGACATCTTGCGAACGTCCGACTGCTCTTCAGGTGAGCAGCACCGCAGCTGGTGAGCTTACGTTGCAATGGACCCTGTCTGATCCTACGCAGACGGAATGGGAAGTGGAATATGGTCCTCGTGGTTTTGAAGTGGGCACCGGCCTGGGCACTGTGCTGGCCGTTTCCACCACTCCGGTCGCTACCATCAGCGGTTTGTCCGACGGCATCTATGACTTCTATGTCAGAAGTTTGTGCGGCACGTACGATTGGAGCCCGTGGCGCGGTCCTGTCGCAGGCTGTCCTGACGCCTACGTGATGCATCAGAACGCTGTGGACACCCTTTATACCTGCTCAATGCGCATATTCGACAACGGTGGCGTGGCCAACAGCTATGCAACCAACTCCAATGACGTCCTGGTGATTTATCCCGACCAGACCGGTATGTTTGCCAATATTACGGGTACTTTCCGATTGGAAAGCTGGGGCGACGTGCTCTCCATTTACGACGGTGTCGGTATGACGGGCGGCCTGCTCTGGGAAAGTTCTGATGTTCCTTCCGGCGTGGGCACGATGAACGTGACTTCCACCACTGGCCCGCTGACCTTGCATTTCACCTCCAACAGCTCAAATTCTTACGACGGCTTCGAGCTGATGGCCCAATGCGTTCAGGCTGCTTCCTGCGTGCATCCCGACAATCTAACAACCAACAATATCACTTCCAACGCACTGACCTTGGGTTGGACAGCCTATGGCCAAGAGACGCAATGGGTGATTGAGTATGGCGAAAGCGGCTTCGTTCCTGGCAACGGCACACAAGTCACCGTGTCAACGAATCCTTACACCATCCAGAATCTTTCTTCCAACACCGCATACGACTTCTACGTGAGAGCGTTGTGCTCCTCCTCCGATACCAGTGACTACAGTCTGCCAGTTTCTGCGGCTACCACCCAGATTTTGACACAAACTCCGTATTTCACGGATTTCAGCAACGCTCAGGAAAATGCGATGTGGACGCTGGTCAACGGCAACCAGACGAATAAGTGGTACATCGGTCAGCCTACTGGTTGCACCGACAATGTGCTGTTTGTGTCCAACAACGGTACGGCAGCTGCCTACACTTTCGATGAATCATCCGTCGTATGGGCTTACCGCGACATCCAGTTCGGCCAGAACGCTTCTGAGTTCGAATTGAGCTTCGCTTGGAAAGCCGAAGGCGAAATGGTCTATCCCATTGCCTATGACTTCGTCAGAGTATATATCGCTGACCCGATAGCTGTTGAAGCTGGCATCTGGGACGAGTCCTTCCTGACACCGTTGAGCGACAAACTGAACAGACAAAGTTCCTGGCAGCACTTCTCTGCCGTTATTGACGGTTCGTATGCAGGTCAGACAAAACGTCTCTATTTTGTATGGAAAAACGATAACCGTGATGGCAGCAACCCGAGTGCAATGATTGATTCCGTTCAAATCCGCGAGCTCACTTGCAGTTCTCCGAGTAATCTTGCTTTGAATAATGTCACGGATCAGACGGCCACGATTACATTCACAGCACCTGCAAACAGCAGCCAGTGGCAGTATGTTTACAGCACAATGCCGTTCAATCCGGACGACTATACGCCGTTTACTATCAATGATACTATGTTCACGGTGACCAACCTGATGCCGGAAACAGAGTATTATCTCTATGTCAGAACCGCTTGCTCCGCTTCCGATCATTCCGTTTGGACAGGCCCGTTGACATTCCAAACCGACACTATGGTTCCTGTGGTAGTCTGCGATAAGCCGACCACTGTCCTTGTCAGCGAAATCACACATTACAGCGCCCTGGTAAGCTGGACCCCTGGTGGCCAGGAGAACAATTGGAACGTCCAATACAAGCAGAATGCAGCTTCATCTTGGGATAACATCCAAACAAACACCCCGTATGTCACTCTGTCGAATTTGACGGAAAACACACCGTACCAAGTCCGTGTGCAGGCTCTCTGCAGTGACGACCTTACCTCTGATTGGACCGACGCTGTCTCCTTCACTACGTTGATTGATGGAATTGACGAATATACGCTGGATGCGTCCGTCCGTATCAGTCCTAACCCCACGACTGGTGAATGCACAATCCTCAATTCGCAATGTGCTATCAATGTCGTGAACGTGTATGACGTGTATGGCAAGTTGCTCAATACGATTTCCGTAAATGATGCCACAGTCCAAATTGACCTCGGTCAGTATGCGGCCGGAGTCTATTTCATCCGCGTGACAACCGACAATGGCGCAGTGACGAAACGTGTGGTGAAGAAGTAATTGATAATTGCTAAATGACAATAGGGTCCGTGCGATGTTTCCGCGCGGACCTTTTTTGTGGAGCGTGGCGATATTATCTCGTGAACGTGCTGTTGCCGAATCTATCGACATAGCCGATTCGGTGGCCTTTGCGCGCGGGCACCATCTGGATGCCTTCCCCGAAGAAAAAGCCCAACTCGTCGTAAACGAAAGGAATGACGACCTCGCCGTTGGTGTTGACCGCTCCGAATTTCCCGCCCTTTTTCAAGGTGATGAGCAGGTTGTCGGTATAATCTACTCCCATCCAAAGCCAGAAGTTGTATTCGTCGTATTCGTAGATGCAAGGCACGATGAGGTGGCCGAGTGTGTCGATAATGCCCATTTTACCGTCTTTGACAACGGCATACAACCCAATCGGATTCGTGATGATTTCGTCGTACTGAATCGGTATGACGGTGTCTTGTTCGAAATTGACACCTCCCCACAAACCGTCCTTCTTGACGAGAGCCAGGTTTCCGTATGGTTCTATGCCATCCCATTCAAACGGAATCAGCACCTCGTTCTGTCGGTTGATAAGTCCCCATTTCCCATCAATACTGGCTGGGGGAGTGGCATAGACGCAGATGCACCATAGATTTTCACAAAACTCATATATGCAGGGGGCAATGATATTTCCTTCACGGTCGCAGAAACCATATTTACCGTCTTTTTTCAAAAGAATGACGTCTGGAAAAATCTCAATGTCATCGTATTGGCAGGGCACGATGACCTTTCCTCTGCTATTGATAACCCCTTTCAATAGGTGCGAGCCGTCTGCGGAACGTTGGCTGGTGACAATCAGCCCCGAGTGCGCATATAGATTGCCGGTGTTTTCCATAAACGGGGTAATGAATTCCCCGTTGAAATCGGCGAAGGCGACTTTACCGTCTTTTTTCACGGTGAGGATGTCGTCTTTGACCATGATATTGTCATAAATGCAAGGGAGAAGGGTCTTCCCATTTTGGTTGACGGCGCCGTATAACGTGTCTAATAAAACAACGGCAATACCGTCTGTAAAAATAATTGCATCATAGTCGGACAGAATAAGGTTGCCATCGCCATCAAACAGACTGTCTTTTTCAGAATAATTTCGGTTGATATGAAATCCGGGAAAATTGTCGTAAGTGGGTTTGGCACAGAACTCTTTCGTTTGAGTGTTATAATAGAGGACATCAGCGACGGTGTCTTTGGCATGTTGTAAAACAGTGACGATGGAATCTTCGATGTATAAGGTTATTATATCTGGATTGCAGGGAATGAGTATTTCTCCGTTTTTGTCGGCAAGGCCTTCCGAACAAATTGGAATGGGCTGCTTCTTTTTACAATTTTTTGAAAGAATGAAGAGATCCTCGTGTAGGGATATTCTTTGATACTCGCTCGGAATGATGACTTCGCCGCTGTATTTGATGACTCCGCATTTGTTATGCTTACAATAAAGTGCGGTCCCGTTTGGCCAGAAGTAAAAGTCGGTGAGTGGGCGCTTCCGGCTGGCTTTTGCCTTGCGCATAGTCTGAACTAACTGCGGTGTAACCACTATGGTAGTGGTGTCGAGGGGATTGTGACTGCTGAACAGGTCGTCCAAGTCTGGTTGGGGATAGTAGGGCGGACGGAATTCCCAATCGCCATTTTCGTCAAAATGCTCGTCAAGGATTTTGAAGTTTTTCAGGTAGTGGCGGTTGGTGACCAATTCGTAATCGTCGCCATTGTCTTTGTGGAAAAGGTACAGCCCTTCGTGTCCGGGCACTTGCGTGATGAATTGGTGGTACGCGGCAACGGTGCTGTCCGGCCGCGTTTGAAAAGCCGTGTATTGATAGGAAAAATCTTTGTCCTGCTTGAAATCGGCAAAAGCGTTGAAACCCCAGTCCATACCGTTGTAGATGATGACGCTGTCCGTGAAGATGGTGGAGTAGGGGTAGTATTTGGATAGGTAGAAGTCGCCCTGGTATTCCACGACGTGGAACCACTCGCGGGGGCAGTCGCCGAGCGGGTTGTACAGCAGGTCGTTCCAATACAGCGTGCCGCGCCAGGACTGGTAGGCATTTGAAAAGAAGGTGGTGTCAGAGTTTTTCCCCCAGTTGGTGTCAGGCGGCAGGATGGTGATGGTGTAGTGCTCGTTCTGTGCCCGTCCGAGAAGAACGGCGAAAAGCAGCAGGGTGATAATCAGTAATTGTTTGCGCATAATGTTCGTTGCTTGCGGGGCGCAAAGATAGATTTTTTTTGCTATTTGGCCAAAAGTTGTTTTACCATTTGGCCGAATTTATCGTTGCCAGTTGTGCCAGCCTCAAAAAGTGGACACGAAAAATTTTTCAATTCCCATATCTTGCAGACAATCCCCAAAATGCTGATCTGGGTTTCATGGACGAAATAAAAAGCACTTTCCGAAGCTGACTTACGATGAAATTTGTCAGCGAACGCTGGAACTGCAGAAAAGGTGCGCAAAAAATAAAAGGTGTGCCCTAAAAATTCATATCTTTGTTATACCTTTGCCGCCGATTAAACAAACAAGATTATGGCATTAGATAAAACCTGCAAATTGGCCTGGTTAGTGGACACCATCTACAAGGCCAAAAAGATTTCCTTCGAAGAACTCAACTGTAAATGGAAGGAAAATGAGGACCTGAGCGGTGGGGTAGAAATGATGAAGCGTACTTTCCACAAATGGAAGAAAGACATTTTTGACACTTTTGGCTTGATTATTGAAAGTGAAAAGGGTGGTTCCTACAACTATTATATTGTAAACGCTGAGGATATCAAAAATTGCAGCATCGAGAACTGGCTGTTAAGCACTTGTTCGGTCAGCAACTCGTTGCTGGAATGCAAGACCATCAAGAACCGGATTCTTTTGGAGAATGTGCCCAGCGGTCGCGAATATCTGGACCCTATTTTGTCGGCGATGAAAGAGAACCGTTTCATCCACATCACCTACTACAACTATTGGCGCGGTGACGAGCGCGAGCATTATGTGATGCCGTTGTGTGTGAAGTTGTTCCGTCAGCGCTGGTATATGGTGGGGCGCGTGTGGTCCACGAACCAGGACATCATCTACTGTCTTGACCGCATCCGCGCTTTCCGTCCGTCCAGCCACAAGTTCGATTTTCCGAAGGACTTTGATCCGCAGGACTATTTTCTCGGCTGCTTCGGCATCATTGCGGATCAGGATTGCAACATCGAAACCGTCAAGCTGAAAGTGACGGCGGGCCAGGCCAACTACCTGCGCGACCTGCCCCTGCACGAATCGCAGAAGGAAACGGAAACGACCGACGACTACAGCGTTTTCGAACTGCGCGTGCGTCCGACTTATGATTTGCAGCAGGAAATACTGTGGAATATGGACAACGTGGAAGTGCTTGAGCCCAAGTGGTTCAGAGATGAGATCAAGGGCGCGGCAAAACGGATTTTAGCAAACTATAAAAGCAAATAGATATGAAAGATTTTGCAGCCATAGATTTTGAAACCGCCAACTTCCAGCGCACCTCCGTCTGCAGTGTGGGCGTGGTGGTTTACCGAAACGGTGAGAAGGTGGATGAGTTCTACTCGCTCATCAAGCCGGAACCGGAATATTACAACTCCGTTTGTTCGGAGGTGAATGGGCTTTCAGCGCAGGACACTGCCAACGCGCCCGTCTTCCCCGAAGTATGGAAACAGATAGAACCGAAAATCGCCGGTCTGCCGCTCGTGGCGCACAACAAGGCTTTTGACGAGACCTGTCTGAAAGCCGTGTTCCGCTGTTACCAGATGGACTACCCGGACTATACTTTTTACTGTACGTTGCAGAAATCCAAAAAGCTGTGGCCTGGCATCCGGCACAATCTGGATGTGATTGCCGCGCGCTGCGGGTATGACTTGCATCATCATCATCATCACGCCCTGGCCGATGCGGAGGCCTGTGCGGCAATCGCGTTGAAAATATTGTAGTTTAGAAAGAAACACTTTTTTATGAAAAATAATAAAACATACACTATGATAGCAACATTAAACGCAAATCTTAACCCTGATGCTGAAATTTACAAAGAATTAGGGAAGCAACCAAAATGGTGGCAAAAACTCCTCTCCATCAAAGGCGTATATGTAGAAATACGCAAAGATGATATTGTGGATGTGTATTATGAAGGAGGACGGATGGCTGAACTGCGGTACAAAAACAAAAAACTTGTAGCCACTTGCCACCCTAAATATCTTGGTAAAGATGTTCCCGAAGGGACAACCGTCAAGTATGAAGATTGCTTTGATTTGCTGAAGAAGGATCCTGAGTTCATTATTAAAGAAATCAAGAAAAACTACTCACAAAAAGGCGAAAGGACAGACGAAGATGTTAGTGAAAAGAAAATTCAAGGAGATATGATTTGCTGTCGTAATCCCATCTATCTTGATTCTGAATTCGCACATCGCTATGAAGTGGGCAACCAACAAACAATCAGATTCGATTTAGTCACCATCAGGGACAACGAACTTTTGTTTATTGAATTAAAACGCATCAAAGACAACAGGCTGCGCAATAAGGATGATGACAAACCAAAAATCCTTGAACAGATGGATAAGTACAAAAGATTTATAGAGTCAAACAAGGACAAATTACTTGAATACTACAAGGTTTTGTATGGAATTAAAAAATCGTTGGGGCTGCCTGTGCCAGAATGTGATATTGATGAACTTTCAATCTGTGAAAAACCACATTTAATAATAATGAATACTTACCAAAAAGATTCTTCAGGAAGAAGCGAGCGCATTGAGAAGATTAAAGACCTTTTGAATTTGAATTTGAATAAGAATCTATTAACTTACACAATTGAAAAATATGACCTTTGAAAAACAACAACAAATAAAACAGATTAAATTTCGCGAAAGCATTACCAATCAAGGTTTTGCCTATATCCTTGACCAAAAAGAAAGAGAACGTAATCTTTTCAATTGGCAGGATGAGAAATCCGTTCAGAAAGTCAAAGACTATTTTGCAAACCATCAAATTAAATGGTGGACTTGCCGTTTTGATGCTCCAGAGGGAGAAAAACCAGACGGCAAGAGCATTACTCGCCATCTTGTATCTTCCCAAGTTGCTTGCATCAACCATCTTTTCTTTATCAAACATGATAAGGAGACCGTGCTTTCGATTATTAACGGCATCAAGGGAATGCCCGTGAAGTTCAAGGAAGTTCTGAATATTCCTTGCGATAAAGGCGAAAACAATTACATTGCTTTTGAAGTCATTGCAAGCCAAGACTACCTTCATGAGAAAATATTAAAGCGTGGGGAATGCTGCACTTCTGTTGACGCTTTCGTATATGCCGTGGATGAAAATGATGAACGCTGGCTCATACCGATAGAGTGGAAATACACCGAGACCTATGATAGAGAAGACAAATCGGCAGGATCCAAGGGGAGAACCCGTCTGTCACGATATTGCAACCTTGAAGGCGATAATCTGATAAGGAATAGCAAACAGCTGAAAAGTTTGGATGATTATAAGCATAGCATCTATTTTCAAGAACCATTTCACCAACTCATGCGGCAAACTTTGTGGGCTGAGTGTATCTGTAGTAACCATAATGAGAAAATTCTTCCTGCCAAACATTTTGTTCACATTCACGTTTGTCCCAAAGAAAACAAAGAACTTTTGAACAAACATTATGTAGAGGTTACGAAAAAAAGTACAATGGAGGAAGCCTGGAGAGAAATGCTAACGGACCAATCGTTGTATCATCTGATTGATCCGAAGGATTTAATGGAACCGATAGCGAAAAAGTATCCTGATTTATACAACTATTTAAAGAAAAGATATTGGTAATGGAACTTCTTCAGATATCGGACACTCATAACAGACATCAATGCTTGACAAATCTTCCTGAAGCGGATGTGATTGTGCATTGCGGTGATTTTACAGATCTTGGAACAGAGCAGGAAGTTCTTGATTTTTTAAATTGGTTTATTGAACTTCCTTATAAATATAAGATTTTCGTTACAGGCAATCATGACCTTTGTCTTTGGGATGCTGAAGGAATAGAAGACCTTCCGAATAATGTGTATTTCTTGCAAAATAAGGAATGTGAAATTGAAGGCGTTAAATTTTTCGGTCTTGCTTATAACCACTCGGAAAAACTTATTCCTGAAAATATTGATGTTCTTGTATCGCATGAACCTCCTATGATGATTCTTGATGAATCGTCAGGCGCACATTGGGGAAATCTTCCATTGCGTCAGCAAGTATTTGCTGTACAACCGCGTTTCCATCTGTTTGGCCATGCTCATGATGCTTACGGAATGGAGAAACATAATGGTATAGTGTTTTCAAATGGCGCCATTCTTGATGATCAATACAATATACAACAAAAAGGGAAAAGAATACGGATTCCATAGAAATTTCAGTGTCGTCGTAAAAATTCCCATTATCATACCCGAAAACGTGTTGCTCTCAATCTTTGCGATTTTTGACATTTTACGCCATTAAAAGTTTGCGATTTTTGACAATTACCTCTTGAACAGCCATATATCCAATTACACTTGTGCCCTCAAAAGGCACACGAGTGCTCTATTTTTGCCTCCGAAAAAATTAAAATCACAAACTATGGTACATCAAACAGCATCCGTTTTTACCTTTGGAGAAACTGCCTACAGAATCGGCCTCCAATTGCGCGAACAGGGAAATAGAAAGATCTCCGTGACGAACTTTATGCACCCCAAGGACAATCAAGGAGTGGCGTGCGTCTCTACGATGAATGAAGAAGATTTTAAAGAACATTTGGAAGATAGACTGAATGCCCAAAAGGATTCAAAGCACTGTCTTGTCAGGTGGTGGCGGCGCTTGACCTCGCGACGCAGGACGAATGTCCCGAAGATAGTGATAGTGGCCGGACTGGGCGGCAGATACAGCAGCAAGTATGCGCCTATGGCAGCGCGGGTGGCGGCATCTATGGGCTACGAGGTGGTTCCCGTCGTGCAGCTGCCGTTCAAGTTTGAGGGAGCCGAACGCCGCCAAAGAGCAGAGGAGGCGTTGCGTCTGTTGCGCGGCTGCTCGCAAAAGCAGCTGGTCTGGGACCACAGCGTGTTGTCTCGGAAATACAAGGAAATGGATTTGTCCGGCTATTTCCGAAAAATAGACGAAGCTATGTTGCAGGCAATATGTGAGGAAATGTGATTTCGCTCATAAAAGTGTTGAAATAGTTCTATTATTCCCTATGAAAATTGTTGTTGCCAATAGATTTGTCCCTCATAAAAATGTAAATATACATTGATAACAAACAAATATTTAATAATATACATTTATTGAAATATTTTTGTATTTTTGCGACTTGATTTTGAGGCTATGATGCAACGATTGATTCTGGAAGACTTATTGGCGTGGAGAGATGATCCACAACGCAAACCACTTGTCCTGTTGGGCGCAAGGCAGGTGGGAAAAACCTTTATTCTGAAAGAATTTGGGCGAAACGCATTCAACAATTTGGTTTACGTGAATTGTCACAATAATCCCTTTGCGGAAAATCTTTTTACGGATTTCAACATTGAACGCATTTTATACCAAATTGAGCAAGCATACGAATGCCACATCATTGTGGGGGAGACGCTTCTCTTCTTTGATGAGATTCAAGAGGTGAAAAATGGGATGGCTTCTCTTAAATATTTCTGTGAGGACAAACGGGATTTGCACGTGGTTGTGGCGGGCTCACTATTGGGCGTTGGGTTGCATAAGGATGAGTCTTATCCTGTTGGCAAAGTAAATGACCTTAGGATGTATCCGATGACTTTCCACGAGTTTTTGCTCGCCAACGGTCGTGAACAACTGGCTGGCGCATTGCTGGAAGCGGATTGGTCGTCCCTGAATATCCATCACGAAGTGCTGACCGAATATCTTCGGCAGTATTACTTCGTGGGCGGAATGCCCGAAGCTGTTGCGGAATGGATTGAAAGTCACGATGCTAAACGCGTGCGTGGCATACAACGTAGCATCATCAGCACTTATACAAAGGATATGAGCAAGCATGCTGGAACAGACATACTTAGAATTCAGCAAGTGTGGAACAGCATCCCGATGCAGCTGAGCAAGGAAAATAAAAAATTCATCTTTGGTGCCGTCAAGAAGGGCTCGCGTGCTGCCGATTTTGAAAAAGCAATTCAATGGCTTCTGGATGCAGGTATCATTTATAAGGTTGAGCGCGTCCGCACCCCGGATGAACCACTGAAATTCTATGCCGATGACTCTGCATTCAAAATCTATCTGCACGATCAAGGCATTTTGGCGTGTATGTCGGGTGCCCGATCCTCTTCTATGTTGCTCGGAATGGAGGCGTTTACGGAATTCAAAGGCGCCTTGACGGAAAATTTTGTGCTCACCCAATTGAAAGCACAGGAAATGCACGATGATTTTGAACGGAACATCTTCTATTATAGCAAGGACAATAGCACGCAAGAAGTAGATTTCGTGGTTCAAGGTTCAAACCGCATTGTGCCGATTGAAGTGAAGGCCGAGGAAAATGTCCACGCAAAATCATTGCGGACTTTTATTAAAGAAAGTTTTGCTGAAAAGCATCTTAAGGGAGTCCGTTTCAGTATGAAGCCATACATTGACCAGGAATGGATGGAGAATGTGCCGCTGTATGGAACGGAAGCATTCATTCGAAAGGAAGGTCTGGGATGTATAGATTAATCCTAAACCTGTTTGCCAAAATGTAAGTGTTTGCCTGTCACACACCAAGGAATCCGGACAAAAACCACTTCCCCTCCCGAGCCTGTGCATCATTTCGACATACCTTCGGCTTATTTTTGTGGGCGAAAAAACAGGGTCTAATATGTGTTTGAAAAAGATTCTGTCGAACGAATAGTTGTGGGAAAAAGTGTATGTTTGCAGACAAAAAATTTGCAAATATTTAATAAAGCAAATTTTATGTAAAGTATTGACAAACAGATTTATTAACTAAAAACCGGACAGATGGAAAACAAAATCAAACTATTTGAGAGCAAGAGAATCCGCACTGCTTGGAACGAAGACGAGGAGGAATGGTATTTCTCCGTGGTGGATGTCGTGGAAGTGTTGACTGATAGCGCTGACTATCAGACAGCAAGAAAGTATTGGAACAAACTTAGGCAACGTCTTTCAGAAGAGGGAAGTGAACTGGTGACAATTTGTCACCGGTTGAAAATGATAGCTGCGGATGGAAAAATGAGAGAAACGGATGTTCTTGACACAAAGGGACTTCTGCGTCTTATCCAGTCCATTCCATCGCCCAAGGCGGAGCCGTTCAAGATGTGGTTGGCGCAGGTGGGAAGCGAGCGATTGGACGAAATTGCCGATCCGGAGAAAGCCATCTTGCGCGGTGCGGACTTCTACCGTGCCAAAGGTTACACGGAAGGTTGGATTAACCAACGCCTGCAAACCATTGAAATGCGCAAGGAACTGACGGACGAGTGGAAGTCTCGGGGCATTGAGCAAGAACAGGAGTACGCCATCCTCACCAACGAGATGACCAAGGCCTGGAGCGGATTTTCGGTAAAGCAATACAAGCAATTCAAGAATCTGAAAAAGGAAAATCTGCGCGACAATATGACCAACGTGGAGTTGGTGCTGAATATGTTGGCAGAGGTTACGACCACGGCCATCTCGAAATCGCGGGAGCCAGAAACCTTTGAAGAAAGCCGACAGATAGCGGTTGAAGGCGGTAGCGTGGCCAACGATGCCCGGAAGAACATCGAAGCCCGCACCGGCAAAAGCGTGATTTCACCGCTGAACGCGAAAGACAAAAAGGCGTTGGAAGTAAAGGAGAACAAAGACACGAAGGCAATACAGTCTGGAAATGATTAAGAAATGTTTCAACCTCTTGTGATTTTGAAGAACGACCCGCGCCTGTGCCTTCATTCTGCACAGGCGCGGTTTATTTTTGCCGGCGAAGCCACTTCCGTCTGGTACGTGAAGGGGCGAACGCGGCACCGAAAAGCGTGAAACAGAGTAGGCATTACAAAAAGTTGCGCCCGACACGGATATAGGGTGATGTTATTATGAGTAAGGTTTATAGAATCATTCCCAAAACCACCAAAAGAACAAACAACACGGTCTTGACTCCAGAAATGGAAATAATTGTAACCTTAGACCACCACAGCTCAGATCCATTTTATAATGGAGCCAAAGAGATAAAAGCAATGTATATGGAAAGGTATGGCTACGATTATGAACGTGCCTATGCTTCAAAGGCGTGGTTTGATTATGAAAGATTAGACTAGTTGCTTTGTTACACACAGCAATACTTGCAATTTTCTCGCGCCTGTGTCCTCATCCGGCATAGGCGCGGCTTATTTTTGCAGGCGAAAAACAAAGATTGCTATGACATATTACGAATTATTGCACTCGCTGAGTTTTGATGAGATTGTCCCGTTCATCGAAAAGTATCACGGTGACAATCAGTGTACTGCCCTGTACAAAACGCATTTCGATATGCTGCGTCTGCTAACGCCCCGACAGGAAGGGGACAAGTCCGCCGTCGTAAGCAATGCCGTATTGGAGTATAAATGGGAGAAACCTCATCTGAATGCCCACCCGATGGAAGGTGATTTGTGGGAAGTCTCTTTGGCCAAGGAACTGGTTATAGAGCCGGACGTGCAGGCAACGCCTGCCGAAATTGCAGCTTGCTGTCTGTGGCACACGTCATTTTATGGCTTTACGGATGAGCAAGTCCGCGCTACGGCTGAAAAATATGAGTTTTACGCTCAAAATTTAGTTGATATTGACATCGTCAGAATCAAGGCAGCGCAACTGTCGCAATTGATTAAGGCGGCAGGCGGAAAGGTCATTACGAAAAAAGAAATGCTTGCCATCCCATCGTTTCATAAAAAGATAAACGCCTGCATTTCCCATTTTAAGATACGGAATCCCAAGCTAAAGCGCAAAACATTCGTCCGCCGCAGAATAACGAGTGAATATCTGGAACGAGTGATGACGGTTGGCACTTTTATAGCGTTCTGTTTGCCCATGCCGCCCGATGGAATCCCTATTGATAGGATGTGCAAACTATTCTATACCAATCATTTCAAGTGGTATCAATACCAGTCATATACGAATGATGCTACGAAACGAGCGGCTTGGCTGAGGGAGTTGATAGACCAATACGATGCTTTCAATACCGGTGTGTTGTCCAATGCGATGATATGCGTGACAATCTCCCCCGAGCATCCGTTTGCTCTGGAAGAAGAGGCCTTGTTTCGGCAGATTGCGGGTTTGTGCAAAGGCAAAGTGGATACAATGGTCAAGCCGGATGAGTGTTTGGGTAACGAAATGCTGCTGACGGTGGCGTTTTATGAATAATTGTGCCCTAAAAAGACACACCTTTACCTTACTTTTGCCGGCGTATTTCAAAATCATATAACAATGGCAAAAACAAATCCTATTCCCTCCGACCCATTCGCCATCTCTTTGGGTGGCGATCCCAACAATTTCATTTTCATCGAAGACGGCAAAATCTCCTTTGCCAATCCCAATGCCACACGCATAGTGGTTTCATATACCTTTGCGAATCCGAAAATTAAGGAGAGCTTTCCTACCTTGCCTCGTGAAAATATCACCATCGAGCACGAGGAAGTGTTGGCAGCAAGCGGTCTTTCGCAACCGCTAACGGAACGTTTCATCCTGCTAAATCTCCAAAACAAGTACTTCACTATGGCTGTGATAACTCAGGATGCGGGAAACAAATATTCTTGGCAGAGCTTCCAGCGTTTTTGGGATAGAAGTCTGGCAGACATTGTACGCAGAAGATTCAATATTGATATGTCCGAAGACGACTTGGCTGATCTCGCACGTCACTTGGAAGATTTCAGAGAGGGCAAGGCGACAGATAGAATCATCACTTTGTCTGGAAAAGATATTCACGTACAATTGGATGTTGAAGTGAAGGAAAGTTTGGAGGTCTTATCGGCACGCTGTACGGCAAATACTCAAGAGGTAGCTGAACGAATCATGGAATTTGTCAAGATATGTAAGGAAAGTAATCCGGAGGCCTTTTACATCACAGGGAAACTCCATTTGTATCCCGATTTGCAAAACGCACTTGAAAAAGAAATGCAAGGTTTTCTTCCCATCGTCATACCCGAAAATGCCGAGGACGCCTTGCAGCGGGGAATGGCGCTCACGTTGGAACGCGGATGAGTGTTCAAAAGTTTCCGAACAACTCATCTAAAAGTTTCCGAATAAATTTTCAAAAAGTTTCCGAATAATGTTTGCATATTGCTAATTTTGTGTACTTTTGCAAAAAAATAATTTATGCAATACAAGAGACGAATTGCCGATCAATTATTAGAGCAAAAGTTACAAGCAAAGGGCGCCATTTTAATAGTGGGTCCCAAATGGTGCGGAAAAACCACAACGGCTTTGCAACACGCTAACAGTCTGCTTGACTTGGGTGACAGCAGCGCTTTGGCAGCTGCGGAAGAAGAATTACAGTTCCGACCTAAGAAACTCTTGGACGGTGCCGCGCCACGGCTCATTGATGAATGGCAGAGCATTCCTATGCTGTGGGACATGGTGCGTTCGGAGGTTGACAAGCGAGAACCCTTTGGCCAATTTATTCTCACTGGCAGCAGTGTCCCTGTGGAGGTTGACCAATTACGGCACAGCGGGACGGGTAGAATAGGACGGCTGCGTATGCGGCCAATGAGTCTGTGGGAATCGGGTGAATCCACTGGCTCTATCAGTTTGGAAGCCATTTTTAATGGAGAAACGATTGAACCACAAGAAAATAAACTCTCATTGGAAGATATTGCTTTCTTGCTTTGCAGAGGCGGATGGCCACGGGCCACTCTGCTCAAAGATAAGTTGGCACTGATGGAGGCGCGTGACTATTTTGAAGCGATTTACACAACAGACATCCATCGCGTTGATAAAGTGCGCCGCAACAGCGAGAGAACACGCTTGCTGTTACGCTCATATGCCCGCAATCTGGGAAGTGCTATCAGTTATGTGAAAATGAAAGATGACATTCAACAGAATGATAATCATTCCATTAGTGATGAAACCATTGCCGACTATGTTGATGCGTTGAACAAGTTGTTCGTCATTGAAGATATGCCTGCCTGGAATCCCAATATCTGTAGTAAAACGGCTATCCAGAGTTCCGCCACACGCTATTTCATCGACCCGAGTATCGCAACTTCTGCGCTCTCCGTAGGACCGCAGGACCTATTGAACGATTTGCGCTCATTTGGGTTCTTCTTTGAATCAATGGCGGTGCGCGATTTGAGAACTTACGCCGATGCCCTTGACGGAACGCTCTATCATTATCGGGATTCAACAGGTTTGGAATGTGATGCCGTACTTCACCGTCGCGATGGGACTTATGGGCTTATCGAAATCAAATTGGGTGGTGCTCAACATATTGAAAAAGGCATTGAAACGTTGAAAACTTTGGCTGCAAAAATTGATACTTCCAAGATGAAAGCGCCTTCATTTTTAATGGTGGTGACTGCCGTAGGAAACACTGCCGGAATTCGACAAAGTGATGGTGCGTATGTTGTGCCCATTGGCTGTTTGAAACCGTAATGGAATTTCTTTCCCGCGCCCGCGCCCACATTTGGCATACCTTCGCCTTGTTGTTGCCGGCGTATTTTAAAATCATATAACTCAACTTTCGTAGGCCTTTTTTTCTTGCTGCATGGAGACTTGCGACTTTTGCCTTACGACTTTTCAGGTCGAAATTGGAGATATGATGCTAAATCCATTCATTCTCGTCATTAAGAAGCTATGCTTCTTTCCTTCCTCTTCGCTCGGCAAAGTTCAAGCAAGTTTGGCTTTGCGCTCACTCATTCGTCAGTTCTCGATTTTCTCGAATAATTTCAGCGCAAAAAGTCCTAAATCTCAAGCCCTAAGTCTCTTATAATTATTTTGTTAACTTGCAAAACTTGAGTCGATTAATATTGCTTTCTATTTTTTTTCTCCGCAGGTGATGCTGGATGCCACCCCAACACTACGAAATGAAGATTTCACCGGAAAGACTTTTTGGAAAGCCATTACGGAATCCCTGAACAAAACAGACAATGTCATCCGCAAGACCGCCTTTTGGGACAAGCACCGCGCAACGCCTCTCAATGACCGCCAGCGCAAGGTCATCAACAAACTCTTTGATGGCTTTGAAGGAAAACTCAACTCCTCGAAGTGGTACAATATAAACCATTGTTCTCAGGATACCGCAAATAGAGATATTAAGGACCTGATAAACAAGGGTATATTGTGATGTTCGGAAGAAGGTGGCCGAAGCACGAACTACGAGTTGAGCGAATGATTTTTTCGCAGACACCCATTCGCATATTGAATAATTGATTATTTTTGCATCCGCGATGTGCGTTTGTAGGAAAGAAAGAAGTAGATGTCTCTTGCTTCCGAAAGTACATCAATATCTTTTTCAAGTAGCAAATAAAAAAATATCAAATGGCAGTAAAAATACTTTTCGCAGTTGCGCTTCTCGCAGTAGGCATTTTTTTTGTGAGTCGCAAACGTTTCATTTTCAAGATTCTCGGAGTCGCTGGTTTGCTTCTCTGGCTGTTCCTAGGTGACTGGGGCGGCTTGGAACTCGCTAAAAAACTGTTTTTCTTCGCTACGCGCAACACCCTTCTTTTCTTTGAAATTCTCGGTGGAATCGTTGTCGCAATATTGGTGCTTGGCTGGCTTCTCTCGAAGGTGACCGGTGGAAAGGCAACAGCGAAACGCTCGTTTGCCGAAAGAATAGCCAAGCCCAAGTCAGATGAGCCGACCACGCGAAAAACCGTTTACAAAGTGGGAGGAGTGGAATTCAACGACTACGGTGCAGCGTTACAATTTGCTGCACAGGTTTTTCCGAATCAAAATCATCCATCTTCGTATATAACAAAAGAAGAGCGCTAAACCTTCGGGAAACATTATGAAAAAACCATTGTTTGCCCATAGCGATGGTGTCTTATGGATCGATGCGTTTCTATTTGCGAGTTGCATGAGTGTCGCGGCACGAAAAGATTTGAATCCTGAGGCTCATAAATAGTTGTCTGCCATAAACTGATGACAATCGATTGTTCTCTGAAAAATTGTGGTGAAGAATAATTATGAAAAAATCATTATGAAATTTTCATAATTTGTGAATCCTTGTTGCGAATCTATATTTAGCGATTATCTGCTGGAAATCGCGGGGTGAACACCTGCATTTCCCAACACAATTTCCACTTCCTTCCGATGAAAAACAAGACTCATATTTTTTCATAAAAAACCTTTGGGACTTTGCCGAATTTTTCCTATCTTTGCTCGTTTTATGAAAATAATTAAAGTTATTGAAAATGAGTGAGATAGAAAATCAAAAACCTGTCGAAGAAACCTATAGTGCCAGTAATATCCAGGTGCTCGAAGGCCTGGAGGCCGTACGTAAGCGCCCCGCAATGTATATCGGTGATGTCAGCAAGCGCGGTCTGCACCATCTCGTGAGCGAAGTCGTGGACAATTCCATCGATGAGGCACTTGCCGGTTTCTGTAATAATATTGAAGTTACCATTCTCGAAGATAATTCCATCAGCGTGCTCGATAACGGTCGTGGTATCCCTACCGATATGCACGAAAAGGAACACCGTTCCGCTCTGGAAGTCGTTATGACTGTCCTCCACGCCGGTGGTAAGTTCAACAAGGATTCCTATAAGGTGTCCGGCGGTTTGCACGGCGTCGGTGTCTCCTGTGTGAACGCCCTCTCCAACCACTTGAAGGCCGAGGTCTTCCGCGATGGCAAACACTTTATGCAGGAATACGAAAAGGGCAAACCGCTCTATCCTGTCAAAGTGGTCGGCGAAACCGATTACCGTGGTACTAAGGTTACTTTCAAACCTGATGACACTATCTTCTACGAAACAGTATATGATTACAACATTCTCTCCGACCGTTTGAAGGAACTGGCTTACCTGAACAAAGGCATTACATTGTCTATCACAGATATGCGCTCTGCAGACGAGAACGGCGAGCACCCGCACTGCACCTATCATTCCGAAAACGGTTTGCGCGACTATATCGCCTACCTCGATGAAGGCAAAACCAAGATCACTTCCAAACCGATTTACATCGAAGGCGAAAAACAGGGCGTTCCCGTTGAGGTTGCTATGCAGTATAACAACTCCTTTAACGAGGTTATCCATTCTTACGTCAACAATATCAATACGATAGAAGGTGGTACGCACCTTGCTGGTTTCAGACGTGCGTTGACCCGTACGCTGAAGAAATATGCGGACGACAACAAGATGCTGGACAAACTCGCCAAGGATAAGATCGAAATCTCCGGTGAGGACTTCCGTGAAGGTATTACCGCTATCGTTTCCGTTAAAGTCGCAGAACCTCAGTTCGAAGGACAGACGAAGACGAAACTCGGCAACAACGAAGTCGCCGGTATCGTTGACCAGATGGTGGGCGAAATGCTGACCAACTACCTGGAAGAGAATCCGAAGGATGCCAAAGACATTGTTGACAAAGTCGTATTGGCCGCTCAGGCTCGTCATGCCGCCCGCAAGGCTCGTGAAAGCGTACAGCGCAAAAACGTGTTCAGCGGTTCCGGCCTCCCGGGCAAACTTTCAGACTGTTCATCCAAAGATGCTGCCAAGTGCGAACTCTTCCTCGTCGAGGGTGACTCCGCAGGCGGTACGGCCAAGCAGGGTCGCGACAGCCACTATCAGGCAATCCTTCCGCTGCGTGGTAAGATTCTGAACGTCGAGAAAGCTATGCAACACCGCATTTTCGAAAGCGAAGAAATTAAGAACATTTATACTGCTCTCGGCGTTACCATCGGTACCGAAGAGGACAGCAAGGCACTGAATATTTCCAAACTCCGTTATCACAAGGTGATCATTATGACCGATGCCGATGTTGACGGCAGCCATATCGCTGCATTGATTCTGACATTCTTCTTCCGCTATATGCGCGAACTGATTGAACAGGGTCACGTCTATATCGCAACGCCGCCGTTGTATTTGATTAAGAAGGGCAAATATCAAAGATATGCTTGGTCTGAAGAACAACGTACTCAGTTTACTGCAGAGGCCGCTGGCGATAACGAGGAAGCAAAGGTCCACGTCCAACGTTACAAAGGTTTGGGTGAAATGAACGAAGAACAACTTTGGAGCACCACTATGGATCCCGAACATCGTACGTTGCGTCAAATCACCATCGAGAACGCTGCCGAAGCTGACCGCGTGTTCTCTATGCTGATGGGTGACGAAGTGCCGCCACGTCGTGAATTTATTGAACAAAATGCTACCTATGCAAACATCGATGCCTAATCCAGAAGAAGAAATCAAAACTTCAGAAAATGTTGAGACCCCGCAAACGGAGCCGCAACAACCTGAGGTGCAATCTGCAGAACCAGCAGCCGAAACTGCCGTGGAGCAACCGGCTGAAACTCCGCAGGAGGATAATAAGGAGACCGTCATGGAGGACGTTATCTCTTTCCGAAATGTTGACATCTACCAACGCAAACTGTTGGTGCTGCCTAAGGTTTCTTTTAATATCAAAGCAGGTGAGTTTGTCTACCTCGTCGGCAAGACAGGTACGGGCAAGTCTTCCATTCTGAAAACCCTCATCGCGGAAATCAGACCTCAAGGTGAAAAGGCCACGATGATTGGCTATGACCTGCTTACCATCAAACCGAAGCAGATTCCCGATTTGCGCAAGAAAATCGGTGTCGTTTTCCAGGATTATCAGTTGCTGAATGACAAAACGGTCATCGAGAACCTGATGTTTGTGTTGCGCGCCACCCGTTGGAAGGACAAACAGGCTATGTTGGCCCGCTGTCAGGAAGTCCTCTCGCTGGTCGGCCTCGAAACCAAGGATTTCAAGCTGCCTTCTCAGTTGTCCGGCGGTGAGCAGCAGCGTGTCTGCATTGCGCGCGCATTGCTCAACAACCCTGACCTTATCCTGGCTGATGAGCCTACGGGCAACCTCGACCCGATAACGGCGGAGGAAATCTTCCAGGTCTTCCATAACATCAATAAGGCTGGAACTACGATTTTGATGGCAACGCACAATTTCACTTTGATTAACCAATTCCCATCCAGGGCCCTGATGATTGAAGATGCAAAAGTCCTGGATTCCGGTATCTAAGATATGAACCACCTGCTTGCAGGTGGTTTTTTTATAGGCTGAACATTGCTTGAAGTTTCAGTTCCGTTTTGTGCGGCTTGTCTATTTCAGTCAGTCCGCTGCTGATGACCTGTCGGTCGATGTAGTATGTTTGCGACAACCGGAGCCAGAGACTCAGCCATTTGTATTTGTATCGCACGACAAAGTATCCGCGAATTCCCTTGTAGTAATACGAACCGATGGTGAATGTGTCATAGACATCGTCTTCGTAGGCGTATTGCCGTTCGTCGTAACTGTCGGTGTCGAAGTAGGCCAGACGGGTGTGAAAGGCAAGCCCGCATTTCGCTATTTCTATAGCAACGTCTTGATAGATAAGGAAACCGCATTTGTTTGTTTGGTCTGACACTGCCCGATTGAGCTGCCAGTCTGCTTCTGTCTTTAACTTTAGAAAAGGGTATGGCTCGTTAGTCCACTGCAGCCGGAATTTGTGACGTTGCGTTTCGCTGATCTCCTTGTAATAAGGATTCTCACTGCTGTTTTGCGACTTGCTGCGGAAAGTGTACTTTGCTGATACATTGCTGTACCTGCTTAGTTCGTATTGTGCGCTAATGCCGAAGTCGCTCCCAGTTGCTGGCGCATCGGTGCGGTAACTCAGCCACGTGAGCCGGTAGTAGTCTGAGTGGAAATCGATGATGCATTTTCTGTTCACTATCCAAGAGGACGTGACGTACAATCCGACCTCTCCGCTGTTGTGTGATGTGGAACCGAAGGCCCGGCCCATAGCCGAGTTGTAGCCTTTGCTGTAATATCTGAAGACAATCGCTGTCTTGAAAGTCGGTGACAAGTTGAGCAATGCAGTCTGCAAAAATCCGACTTCCCCTGCCTGGTTGACGGCCACTTCGCCAAAAAGGACCTGCCTTTTGACGATGCATTGATAGTCGACTGAGGCGTTGAACCCTGTGGGTGTGCAACTGCTCTTGAACAGTTGCAGTGCGTTTGCAGATGTATCGGTGGTGGAGTAGCCTATCACCCGGGCTCCTATTTTGAACAGTGCCCGTTGATATGAAATGTCCGCTCCGAAACAGTTGTCGAGGCCTCCGTATTGTCGTCCCGCGAAGACGGTGCCTGAGGTTTTGTGATTTCCAAGAGTGACTGCGCCTCCGCGGAGGAAGTCCCCTTCGTTGGATGGCGCTACGGCCCGGATGCCTGTGCTGAAACGGCGGATGGCATCCGGACTGCTGCCCTTGCCCGACAACAGTGACGAACCCAAGACGAGGCCCTGGCCGAAGTTCAGCCGATAGTCTCCGAGTACCGCTGCTTTTACTATTCCGAAATCCTTGATGCTTGCTGAACCGGAATAGAAATCGAAACCGTATTTCTGCTCTCCTCGGAAGAACTGTTCGCCAGGATCTTTTTCTCCGGATATCTTCAAGAAGAATCTTCCCTGTGTGCTGAAACTGTATCGAAAGCAGTCGTGCCCTGGCGAACCCGCGTAGTGATTGCTGCGTGTGGTGTCGTAGCCGGCTTGCTGCTCCAATATCTGGCTGTGCCGTATGATTAGCGACTGGCTGCTTTTCGCAAAGAAATTTTTGAAAAAAGGTTCTCTGCCCACCACGGGAAGAACTTGTACCTTCGATAGCAGTCTGCGCATGTCTTCTTCTGTAAATCCGTCTATGGCGGAAACCTCATATATGCTGGCCAACTGTCCGTAGTTTTCAATGTATAGTTGCAATTGATAATATTGATAATCATTCCAATGCAATATTCGTATGGCTGTCTCGTACGACAAATTGTTTAGGTTTGGCTTTTGCCCGTTTTGCAACTCCGTCAGTTCTTCCAATAGTTCTTCTGATATATATAACTCTTCATCCATCTCCGCCGCATTTTCAAGATCGTCAAGGATTTGGTCTGTGTTGATGGTGCTGTCTATCTGTGAAAATGCTAATGAGGAGATGGCGAACAGTCCCAGTAAAAATAGTATTGCTCTTTCCATATTATAATGTATAATAGATGTTGCTCTCAGGCGAAATGCTGATTCGGTAGTGCCAATCTGCGGCGATGCTGAAGGTCAGTTTCTTCCAGGGAATATGAATGCCTATGCCACATTTTTGTATGGAACAAATCCCTTGTACAATGCAGCTCTGTATAGGTTGATATAGGATTCCGATACCGATGTCCAGTTCTCCGGGAAGATTTTTAACGCAGTATAGATAACCTAATAATTTGTTGTTGGTGTGATAGGCGGCTTGGATGGCAAATGACATCGGGATAAGTTCAGGTCCCGTGATTCCGTAATGCAAGTGTATGGGATTGTAGAGGTCTATTGCCAAACTGAACTTCGGGTTGATAACATACAGCGCTGAGAGGTCTATGGTGAATGAATGCCGGTTGGCGTAGTGCTCGGCGTGATTCATAATGTAGGTCCCACTTAAGGCGATGTTGAATTTCTTGCCAAAAGATCTTCCATATCCTAGTGTGATTTTCAATTCCCCATATTTGGAATAGCCGCAGTGTGCGATGCCGGCCAATAGCAAGTCGGATTTTCTGAAGTAGGAAAATCCTATTTGCTTGGTCATTATCTCTTTGGTGCAGAAATCGTCACGGAAACCTATGTCAATGACGGGCCGTTCTATCATCGCGCGTGCGGCGGGGTATTGGTGGCTCGCGAGGTAGCAGTAGAAGTTCTCCTGTTGGCTTTGCGATGTCGCGGGGAAAATTGCCAGCAAGTAGATAAATGTGGCGGCCACATAGCTCAACATCTTTTTTGTGTTTTTCATTGCAGTATATTTATTGTTGTTTAAATAAACGATGATAATTTTAAAATATTGCAATAAATTAACAAAAAATTATTTTAACATTTAATAGTTAAATTGGATTGTTGATGTGGCGATAATAAAAAAGGCATACATACCTGCTGACCTGTAGATAAGAGAGCATCACGGTTCAGCGGTTTCGGCAACCCCGGAGGGGTTGAATCTCTGTAACCCTGGGTAAGACCGTAACACAGTGGAGGTCGCAACCTGGGGAGGAGTGGCGAAGTGCGGAGGTGGCGGCGCGGAATGGCTTGCGCCGAAGGAAATACCTGCTGTCGCCGCCTATAAGGGGAGCAAATCTATGCAAATCTGAAACAAATAGGGCCGGTGGGCTATGCGACAGGGGACCGCGGCAGCGATTGAAGCACATTTACTTGCGTGCGCGTGGGCGGACGGGGGCTTTTATATGGAAGCAAATCCAGGCAAATCTGAAACAAATTATGCGCCTTGCGGCGCATTGTGGGTGGGCAGCAAGTTAGTGCGGAAAGCGCGACGGCACAGCATTGGAAAGGTGCGTGGGTGGTGCCGGGCCGCCCAAATCTATAAAATCAAAATTAATCGGTCAACAAGTATATAGTTGTCTAAAAAAAAGGCTGTCGCATTCCGCGACAGCCTTAGGGAATTATGTTTAATAAATGAAAAGCCTAACCATTAAGTGCTTCGGCACCGCTGACGATTTCGATAAGTTCGTTGGTGATGGAAGACTGACGGGCGTTGTTGTATTTGAGTCGGAGGTCACGAAGTATTTCCGTAGCATTGTCGGTAGCCTTCGTCATAGAAATCATGCGGGCGCCGTGTTCGGATGCTATGGAGTCGCAAAGTGTTTTGTACAGTTGCGTCTTCATAATCTTCGGGATGAGTTCCTCCAGGACTTCTTCGGGAGAAGGTTCGATGATGTAGTCGTGCTTAGCCTGGTTCTCGTCATTGGCGGATTCCAGATTGGAAATAGGCAGGAAGTTCTCTACGGTCACGCGTTGTGTGGCGGCGTTGATAAACTGGTTGTAGACGATGTCCACTTTGTCTATTTCGTGTTTGAGGAACCCTTGAGTCAGGAAGTCGCCGATTTTTGCAATTTCGCCGAAGTCGGGGTTGTCCAGTAATGACTCATTGTATTGGATGACGGGATAGGCTTTGCTGAGTTGCTCGTTACCTTTCTTGCCGATGCAGATGAGTTTCACGTGGCCAGCCTTGTTTTGTTCGGCATATTGTTCTTCCACCAAGTGGTTGACAGCCTTGACAATGTTGGCGTTGAACGCACCGCAGAGGCCTTTGTTGGAAGTAATAACCAGCAAGACGACGTTTTCCGGGGTTCGTTTTTCGAACAGCGGCATCTCTTCCATAGATTCAGCGGAGCTGGAGAGGTCGCCCAGAATTTCGTTGAGTTTTTCGGAGTATGGGCGCAGGTACTGGATAGACGTTTGGGCACGTCTCAGTTTTGCTGCGGACACCAACTTCATAGAACTCGTGATTTTCTGAGTTGACTCAATGGAGGTGATGCGGGTTCGTATTTCCTTCAGGTTTCCCATGACTATTTCACTTCGTGTTTTTTAGCTACTTCAGCGCAAGCATCTTGGAGTTGCTGCATGACGGTGTCGTCGATTTTGCCGGAACGGAGTGTGTCTAACACATCCTGATGCTGTTCGTGCATGAAGTGGATGAATTCGGTTTCGAAATTGCGGATGCCGGAGATTGGGATGTTCTGTAACAAGCCACGTGAGCCGCAGAAGATGATGGCGATCTGCTCTTCAACCTTGTACGGTGTATATTGCGGTTGTTTCAGGATTTCGACGTTGCGGGCACCTTTGTCCAAGACGTATTGAGTAGCGGCATCGACGTCGGAACCGAACTTAGCGAAGGATTCCATCTCACGATATTGAGCTTGGTCGAGTTTCAGTGTGCCGGCCACTTTCTTCATGGACTTGATTTGGGCGTTACCACCGACGCGGGACACGGAGATACCGACGTTGATAGCGGGGCGGACACCGGCGTTGAACAGGGAGGTTTCCAAGAAGATCTGGCCGTCGGTGATGGAAATCACGTTGGTCGGGATGTAAGCGGAAACGTCACCGGCTTGGGTTTCGATAATCGGAAGAGCGGTAAGGGAGCCACCACCTTTCACGATAGGTTTGAGAGAAGCCGGGAGGTCGTTCATCTTGGCTGCGATTTCGTCGGATTCGATAATCTTAGCGGCTCTTTCCAACAATCTGGAGTGCAGATAGAAGACGTCGCCGGGGTAGGCTTCACGCCCAGGGGGACGACGGAGCAGCAGGGAGACTTCACGGTAGGCGACAGCCTGTTTGGACAAGTCGTCGTAGATGATGAGGGCGTCGCGGCCTGAATCGCGGAAGAACTCGCCGATTGCGGCGCCTGCGAACGGAGCGTAGAACTGCATTGCTGCGGCGTCAGAAGCGGTAGCGGCCACTACGATGGTGTAGGGCATAGCGCCTCTTTCGGTAAGGGTCTTGACGAGAGAAGCCACGGAAGAGCCCTTCTGTCCGACGGCTACATAAATACAATATACAGGTTTGCCCTGTTCGTAAAATTCTTTTTGATTGATAATGGTATCGATAGCGATAGCGGTCTTACCTGTCTGGCGGTCGCCGATAATCAACTCACGTTGGCCGCGGCCGATAGGGATCATGGCGTCAACGGCTTTCAGACCGGTTTGGAGCGGTTGTTTCACCGGTTGGCGGAAGATGACGCCCGGAGCCTTGCGTTCGATAGGCATTTCGTAAAGGTCGCCTTCAATGGGGCCTTTACCGTCGATAGGTTCGCCAAGTGTGTTGATGACACGGCCGAGGAGGCCTTCGCCGACGCGGATAGAAGCGATTCTGCCCGTGCGTTTGCAGATGTCACCTTCGTTGAGGTTCTTGGAATCACCGAGGAGGACGACACCTACGTTGTCTTCTTCCAGGTTGAGGGCGATGCCGGTGACGGTGTCGCCTGAGGCGGTCGTCTCGAAAGTCACCAACTCGCCAGATCTTGCGTTCTGCAATCCGTAGACGCGGGCAATGCCGTCACCTACCAGAAGGACGGTACCCGTCTCTTCCATTTCGGTCTTCAGATCGAAATTCTGCAATTGCTGGCGCAGAATAGACGTTACTTCTGAGGGTTTAATTTCTGACATATAGTGAGTTATTAGTTTTATTAAAAATTGACTTGGTAAATGTTATGAGCGAACTCCTGTTTCAGTTTGTTGATTTTGGAGGAGATGCTGGCATCGAAATAGAAATCGTCCATCTTGACTTGGATGCCGCCGATGATTTCGGGGTTCAGCAGTTGGTTGATTTCTATGGTGTAATGAGTCTGTTCGGCAAGCATATTGCGGATCTTGTCCACCAAATCAGAACTCAGCGCCTGGGCACTGGTCAGCGTCACCACCTTTATCTTGTGGTATTCATTGTAATATTTGGTGAATTCTTCGCAAATGGTGCCCAACATGGGCTCGCGTTTTTTTCGGATGATGACATCCAGGAATGAGAAGGAGATTTCGCTGAGGGCACTTTGGAAAACGTTCGCGAAAATGACATGTTTCTTTGAAGGGGCAATAACCGGGCTGTTGAGGACACTCTGGAGTTCTGTGTTCTCTTTCAGTATGTTGCGTACTTGGGCGAGGTCTTTGTTGACAACTTCGATTTGGTCTTTTTCTTTGGCGAAATCGAACAGTGCCTTTGCGTATCTGTTAGCTAGTTTGGGATTTTTCATCTATTTCTTAATAAGGGCCGCAAATATACAAAATAATTCGTTGTTGCGGAAAACAAGAAAATATGATTGTATCTATCTGATTTAGAATTTTCTACTGCCTGGTTTTACGAACGGGAGGCCTTGCTTGCAGAGCGGGCATTCGTCAGGTTCCCAACTTTGGATGTCCAATTTTGTGGCGCTGTAGATAGGATAGGGGAAATTTCCCTGGCTGCGGTCTGCCAGACAAGCCACGCCGATGACTTCGGCGCCGAAGGACTTCAGAACTTCGATGGTCTCGAGGGAGGATTTGCCGGTGGTCACGACGTCTTCCGTGATGAGAAGCTTCTGTCCGGGTTTCACTTCGAAGCCGCGGCGCAATGTCATGACGTTGTCCACGCGCTCGGTGAAGATGGCGGGAACGCCCAGCTGACGGCCTAATTCGTAGGCGACGATGATGCCACCCATGGCGGGACCGACGACCATGTCAATAGGAAGGTCCTTGACCTGCTCCGTGATGACGGAGATGACGCGTTCTGCACGGTCCGGGTACTGCAAAAGTTTTGCACATTGACAATAACGGTCGCTGTGGCGGCCAGAGGAAAGTAAAAAGTGGCCTTCGAGAAGGGCTTCTGATTGTTTGAGTTCGTCTATTACCATGATTCTGATTTTTGAATTTGAGGGTGCAAAAATACAAAAAAGCTGCGTTTTTTTCTATGTTTTGATATCAAAAAAAAATATATCTTTGCGCTCTAATTTTTAAAAGAAAAAAACTATGAAATTTATCGTATCTCGCGATGTCCTTTATCGTAATTTGAGCGCCATCAGCGGCGTTATGAGTTCTAATAACTCTATGCCTATCCTGGATAACGTCCTCGTGACCATCCAAGGCGAAAAACTCAAACTCACCGCTTCTGACCTGGAATCCACAATGACGGCAGTGATTGACCTGGACAATGTCGAAGGCGAAGGCAGTGTCGCCATCCCCGCGAAGATCCTCATCGAGACGTTGAAATTGATGCCTGAAACACCTATCGTCTTCGTCATTGACGAAGAAAACAAGGTCCTGAAGTTCCAGGCCGCTAACGGTGAATATGATGCTCCTTGCTTTGACGGTGCCGAGTTCCCGCAGGTGAACGAAATTGAAAACCCAAGCTCCTTCGATATTGACGCACTTGTGCTGCAACGTGCTATAAGTAAGACGATGTTCGCAACGGGCACTGACGAACTCAGACCTAATATGATGGGCGTCCTCTGCGAGCTTTCCAGCGAATATGTGACTTTTGTGGCTACGGATGCCCATAAGTTGGTCCGCTATCGTAACACCAAGGTTAAAACGGATGATTTCGCTTCTTTCATCCTTCCGAAGAAACCGATTTCCCATCTGAAAGGTATCCTTTCCGGTGTGAACGGAAGCGTCCATGTTGAGTATTCCCAAGAAACCAACCATATTTGTTTCTCATTCGACAACATGGTGCTTTATTCTGCGTTGAAAGAAGGCAAATATCCTAACTACGAGGCTGTTATTCCTCAGGAAAATCCGAATACATTTGTTGTCTCCAAAGACGAGTTCCTCAAGTCCATCCGCCGCGTGGGTATCTATTCCAACCAGTCAACTTTCCAAGTCCGTGTTTCACTTTCTGAAGAAAAGACGAATATCACGGCAGAGGATATGGACTATTCCAACAAGGCTGCTGAGGATATCACGGGCATTTACACTGGTGAGGCTATGAATATCGGATTCAACTCCAAATTCCTCCGCGAAATGTTGGAGAATATGGATGCCGACCAAATCCGCATCGAGATGTCCCAGCCGAATCGTGCTGCCCTCATTCTGCCGGAAGAGGAATTTGATGAAAATGAGAACCTCCTCATGCTCATCATGCCTGTGATGTTGAACTACTAATCGAAAGAATTACGAGGGGACCGGGTTGTCGCTGCCGCCCTGCGCGGGAGAGGAAAGTCCGGGCAACACAGAGCGCCATACTTCCTAACGGGAAGGCATCTTCGGATGACAGAAAGTGCCGCAGAAAAAATACCGCCCGCAAGGGTAAGGGTGAAAACGCGAGGTAAGAGCTCACGCCGCCGTCAGTGATGCCGGTGGAGGTAAACCTTATGGGTTGAAAGACCAAATAAACCGAGGCTTGAGGGCTGCTCGTCCGACTCGGAGGGTAGGTTGATTGAGACTTGCGGTGACGCAAGCCCTAGATAAATGACAACTTAGTACAGAACCCGGCTTATAGGTTCCCTTGATATACCGGACGCCATTGGCGCCCGGTTTTTTGTTGCTACCACTGAGGCTTGAACGCGTCTTCCAAATGCTTGACGCTCTCAATGCCTTGGTCTAAGATAACGGAAATGATGTCGAAACGTACCTCCTTGGTGATGCCCGTGCGCTCGAGGTAGATGCTCGCCGCCCGTATGAGGTTCTTCTGCTTGGCTAATCCGACAAATTCTTCGGGATCTCCGAAAACGTTACTCTTTCTGGTCTTTACTTCTACTAAAACCAACATCTCTTCGTTGGCGGCAATGATGTCGACTTCCAAATGCCCGAACCTCCAGTTGGTTTCCAAAATCCGATAATTTTTTGTCAGTAAGTAATCGGCTGCGATTTGTTCGCCGCGTGCCCCTTTTTTCTGTTGCTCTGTTTGCATAAATTAACTATTAATTATTAAATTTGATTTTTGTGAATATGATTATAATGTTTTATATATTATTATGTTATAAGATTGTTTAAGTTTTATCTTATAACGGAATATTTTTAAAAATATTATAAATAATGTTTGTAAAATTAAAAATAAATTATATTTTTGCAGAGTTAAATATCAAAGTCATGACAGAGGCGTTTTTACACTATCTATGGCAGAACAGGTTGTTCGATTTTTTAAATGTTCAGACAACTGATGGGGAACCTTTGCAAATTGTATTCCCAGGTTATCACAATATGGATGCGGGACCAGATTTCAAGCAGGCGGTGATCCAAATCGGGTCGATGAAGTGGGCCGGTGATGTTGAAATCCATATCCGAAGCTCTGACTGGTTCCGACATAAGCACCAGCAGGATGAAAAATACAAATCCGTGGCACTGCATGTGGTGTATGAACATGATATGGAAGTTGAGCGCTCGTCTGGAGAATTTTTTCCGACGTTGCAGCTCAAATCGTACATTCCGAAGGATATGTATGAGCAATATCTGCAATTGGTCGATTCATTGGACCTGCTCTCGTGTCGTGGAAATCTTGACTCATTGGAGGGCATTTGTTTCCAGTCTCAAATTTCTTCTATGGCCATGGAGCGCCTCTTACGTAAGCAGGAAGATGTGATGAATATGCTGTCTCAATGTCATTATGATTGGCGTGAAACGCTGTTTCGTCAAATTGCGCTTGGGTTTGGATTTAAGACAAATGCAATGGCTTTCGAATTGCTGGCCCGTAGTCTTCCCTATAAAATCATAGTGAAACATTCCGATTCCGCCTTACAGGTCAATGCCCTGATTTTCGGTCAGGCTGGGATGCTCGAACTTCCCCACGTGGATGCTTATTATGACAGCCTGAAATACGAGTATGAATATCTGCGATATAAGTACCAATTGGATCCGATTGGCGAGCATCATTGGAATCTGTTGCGGCTCAGACCGCCGAATTTCCCTTGCGTCAGATTGGCGCAATTCAGTGCGCTATTGCTGCGATCTTCGGACCTGCTGTCGGATTTCGTGAATAATCCATCCGTTAGCTATTTGTCGGAAAGATTGTCTGTCACGGCCGATGATTATTGGACTACACATTATCACTTCGGAAAGGAAACCATGCTTAAGCATAGTGTTCAAATGGGGGGAACTGCAGTGAACTTGTTGCTGATTAACACGGTAGTACCTGTCGTATTTGCTTTTCACCGTTTTTCAGGTAATGAGCAGATGCTGGAGTCGACTGTTTCTATTTTGGAACAGCTTCCCTTTGAGGACAACAAGCTGACAAGAGTTTTCAAGGGAACGCCATTCCCACAGAATACAGCTTTGGATTCCCAGGCTTTGATAGAACTTCTCCAACAATATTGTAAGGCGAAGCGGTGCCTGGAATGTGGGGTGGGGGAGTGCCTTGTAAGAAAGATTCGGCAATAATGGAATATTCTTTCTTCTATTTTCGAACTCTAAAGTTTGACGATTTTCTTTTTGACAACTCCCTCTTGCTGAGTGTGTATATTTAGAATGTAAGTTCCGGTAGATAGCGGGGACAGATCGATGACGGTAGATGTTTCGTCGCTGTTGATTGGAATATGGCGTCTGATCAGGCGACCGGTAATATCAAGCACGTCAACCGCTTTGATGAAAAGTTGATCGTTGCTAATGGTTATGGAATTATTAGTCGGATTAGGATATACGGAGAATCGGTAGTCGTCAAATCCGTCAATGCCTGATGTTATAGTGAGGTGCAAGATTACGACGGAGTCACAGCCGTGTACGTTGGAGAGGGTCTGCGTGTAGTCTCCGGACTGCGTGTATTCAGTGCCGTTCCAGACATAGCTGCCGCAAACTGTGTCTGTGAAGTCTGTGAAATCTGTAGGCCAGATCGTCAGATGCAGTGTGTCGACCTGTGTGCAGCCGTTGGCATCTTCGTGACTGTAGGTGTAGTCGCCACTCGTGTTGTAAGTGCTGCCGTTCCAGACGTAGCTGCCGCACTCGATGACGGTGGTCGCTTGGTGCGTCGGGTTGTTAATCGTCAGGTGCAGGGTATCAACCTGTGTGCAGCCGTTGGCATCCTCGTGACTGTATGTGTAATCTCCGCTCGTGGTGTAAGTGCTGCCATTCCAGACGTAGCTGCCGCATTCGGTAACGGTGGTCGCCTGGTGCGTCGGGTTGTTGATGGTCAGGTGCAGGGTATCAACCTGCGTGCAACCGTTGGCATCTTCGTGACTGTAGGTGTAGTCACCGCTCGTGGTGTAAG
>JAKSMC010000021.1 GCA_024400835.1 Bacteroidales bacterium | reverse complement strand
TCATACTGCAAAATTAAACCTTTTTTTTACTCGGTTTAATTCGGGGCCAATATAGTTTATTTTATAGACAATGGCTTGGTGGGGCAAATCGGGTTCGGATTTAGTCAAAACAACGGAGCGCGATTGGAGAACGCTGTCTATCTTGAATTAAAACGTAGAGGCGAAGAATTGTTCTATTTTTATGATAAATCGGAATGTGATTTTATTGTATATCAAGAACATAATATAACTTTCGCTTATCAGGTTACGATTTCACTTTCTGATGCAGCAACAAGACAACGTGAGGAACGAGGCCTCGTTGCTGCAATGGATGCCTTTCATTTGAAGGAGGGCTACATTATCACTCAAGATGAATATGAGGAGAAAACACTTCCAGATGGGAGAATAATACATATTGTTCCGTTCTACCGTTGGGCACTAAACGTATAGTCGGGTAAGTTTCCGATGCACGGATAAGGTCCTAAAAGCGCGGGTTGGAAATGGTTTTGTTAGTAAGTCTATCTGTTAGAATTCCCTAAATTTGTTGGGCGACCACTTCGGCAATGTCCTTTACGTTGGCTTCGGTGCCGCCGTGCTGGAATGCGCGTTTGCACATCGGGCAGGCCATGACTATGATGTCCGGATTGGGCGCAGTAAGGTTGTCCAATGCTGCATTTCGAATGGTGGTCTGTTGCTCTAACGTGATGACGGTGTTGCCTAAGTTCATGCCGCAACAGAGGCTCTTCTCTTTCTCGTTTTTGGTCTTGAGCAGGGTGGCAACAGCTTTCAGAATGTTCCTGGGTTCTTTGTAGATGCCGCAGCCGCGTCCCAATTCGCATGGGTCGTGGTAGGTGACCTTCAAGTCGCTCTTCTTGACTTTCAGTTTTCCAGCCTTTATCATGCCGTTGATATACTCGGTGTGATGATATACTGGGATGGGCAGCTGGTATTCGTTTTTGAAGGCATTGTAGCAGATAGGGCAGGAGGTGATGAGGGCCTGAGCTCCGGAATTGATAATCAACTCGGTGTTCTTGCGTCTGAGTTCGGCAGCCTGCTTGTTGAAGCCTTGTTGCGCCAACGGACGGCCGCAGCAGATGCTCCGGTCTTCGTCCATGAACCAGTATCTCTGGCCGACGGCCTTGAAGATGGTTTCCATGGACTCGGTGATGCCCGGTGTCAGATGCGACATGCAGCCTCCGAAGTAGGCCACACGGCCGATGGCGTTGAATGCCTTTACTTTGCTCAGGTAACGGTAGTTGCCGTCGGTGTCTAAGTCTCCTTTGTCGCGGGAGATACGACGCAAGGACATCAGGTCGATGTTGACGGGGCAGTCTTCAGCACAGCGGTTGCACATCAGGCAGTTTTTACCTGCCTCAACGATGTCTTTGTGGTGCTCGAGGTTACGCAGGTTTCTAAGCAGATACACGGATTGCACCTCCGTGATTCCTAAGTCTTTGTACAGCGGGCAGCCGTCTATGCAGATGCCGCAACGGGAGCATGCGCTGAGTTCGTATTTGGTGAAGCCCGTCATTTTGACGTGTTCTTTCACTCCGAGTTTGCGGAAATAAATAAGGAATATTTCTGCGAAGATATGCATATAGCGGGTGAACGGCAGCAGCACGAAGAAGGTACAGAGGGCGATGGAGTAGAGGGTCCAGAAGGGGAGCTCTAAAATTTGTGCCACTTGTGGGTTGAATAAGTTCCCGATGGTCTGGGTGAGGAATCCGCCGTTGCCGTAGAGGCATGCTGTGACGGACTCGCTGAGCAGACGGAGCGGGAAAATGGACCACAGCGCGATTTTGATGGAACTGTCCATCACGGTGTGCTTGGTGGTGCGTTTCATACCCAAGATTCTCGAGTAGCATTTTTTGACAAATGCCAAGAAGATGCCAGAAAGGACGTAAAGCAGCAGCAGATCCATGATTTGTGTGAAAATCATAGCCGTCTGATTCTCGGGCGGGGTATGGTGGAAATAGCGGTAGAAGATGGCTACCCAGAAATGGAAGCCTTTGGGCGTGCCGATGCGGCTCTCGATGGCACCGACGACAATCAGCAAGAACCATCCGAAGGCGATGCTGCGGTGCATGTAGCCCAATCGCCAGTTTTTCTTGGTGATGCGGACATGCAGCAGACATTCCTTGAACATCTCCCACACGGCGGGAAACAACTTGCCGGTGAACATGTTCTTACGCAAGGTGGCGCGTTGCAAACGGTCGAACTGCTTAAACCAACGTATGAACTTGTATACACAAATAATCAGAAGCAGATAAGCTCCTATCACAAATGGCAATACGAAATGGCTGAAATTCTCCATTATCCTAAGATTTCTGTTGTGTTAGACAAAATTTGACGCATGTTGATGATGAGCGAACGGAGGTTCACACCGCGTGGGCAGACCAGCGTGCATTTGCCGCAGAGCATGCACTTCTGGAGTTCATCCTCCAGTTGGTCGTATTGCCCTCTGCGGAAAAAGCAGTGAACTTTCCGAATGTCAAAATCAGTGAATTGCCGCGCCGAGCATGAGGCGGTGCAGCCGCCGCAGCCGATGCAGCGCTTGTATGACGGAACCATCTCTTGCAACTGGCTGAACTTGGCCATGTCTGCCTGGTTGAGATTCACCGTCCTTGTCTTTTTTATCGTAAAACCAAAATCTGCCATATTATTTATTAGTGAATAGTGGGAGTCGTGTTATGAGGTTGATGGTTTGTAAGGTCAGAGTGTTTGGGAGTATAAGGTTGTATGATTATCGGATAATCAGATTATTGTTTGGGACCGAGAACTTGGTCGCGGAGTTCCATGGCACCGGTGACTTCGAAGATTTTGCGGACCTCTTCCATGTCCTCGTGTGGAATGTTGCGCAATGCGCCGGGGCCTTCGCCGTGGTAGTTTGCGCCCAATTTCGGAGCTATTTCTTCAATGTTGTCGCGGAACCAGCGCCATACCGGGCCTTGCTCGATGTGCTTCTCTGGGTTCACCTTGTCGGGGTGGACGCAGTAGCCGATTTCGAGGATGTTGCCGCCGAGTTCGTCCATGAGCTGTATCTGCTGGCGGCCCATTTCGCTGTGCATGAAGTAGCCGAACTGCTGGGACAGTTTGCGGAGAATGTTGATGATTTCGCCGGGTGCGTTGCCGCGTGGGCAGCGTGGTTTGCAGGACATGCACTGCCCGCAGTACCAAATGGTGTCAGAGCGGAGGAGTTGTTCGATGGCGTTCTCGTCGCCGCGTTGCACGGTGTCGCAGATGCGGCGCGGGTCGTAGTCGTAGAACTCCGCGGCCGGGCACACTGCCGTGCACATACCGCAGTTCATACAGGCTTTGAGCGCCTCTTGGTATCGAACGTCTTCTTTGATGAGATTAACGAGATTACCCATTTATTTGAATTTTACTTTGTTGAATTTCATTAAACGGAACAGCATCGTGGGCAGCGGCTTGGTACGGTCGCGCTTCATAAGATTGATGCAGAGGTTCAACTTGCTGATGATGGGGATTTTGTGAGTTTCCACCAACTCTATGAGGGTGCCGTCAGGATCCTCAATGTAGGTGAAGTGACCAGCTGCCTGTCCCATGTCGAACTGGGACTTGTTGGCGCAACTGTCCACGGTGAAGGGGAAGCCTTTTTCCTTGCAGTATTTTTCGATTTCCCGCATGTTGATGACATCGAAGCAGATCTGAATGAAGCCGGGGTCACCCCAGAAGCGGCCTTCGTAGATTTTGCGGGGCGTGCGGTCCAGGGACTGAACCAGCTCGATGGTGCCGGTGCCGTAGAGTTCGGAGAACGGTCCGGTGTGTGGTTTGGAGCGGCCGAGCAGCACGCGACGGTATTGGCTGTCGCCACCGCGCAGGTCGCGCCAGTCACTGAATGTGCCGTTCTTGTCGTAGATGATCGTGTCGTAGCCTAAAATATCCTGATAGACGGGCAGTGCTCGCTCAATGTCGGTGACGCCTATCATCGCGCCTACGATGCCTCCCGAGTAGCGGTTCTCATCGAGGAAGATGTAGTTGTCTTCCACCACTTGGAAACAGTTGCCCGCAGGATCGTGGATGTAGAACGTCGGCAGCCCGCGAGGGTCAGTGACGATGGGGCCGATGTTTTTGTATTTCTCCGAAAGTTCTTCGTGATATGCTGTGATGTTGTGGCTCTTGATTTTGGCAGCAAAAATGCCCAAGTCTCCGATCTGGATGTCGAAGGCTATCGGCTGCGGCTTGCGCTCTGAATACTGCCAGATTTCGAAACCGCCGCCGCCTTGCAGGTTTGCTGCAATGCACGCATGCCGCTTTTGTGGTTGGTTCCCGGTGTACGGCAACATCAGCTCGGCTACGGTGTCGTCTTCTAATATCCTTACATTCATTTGGAACATGTCTGCATACCATTTCCATGATTCCACCATGTTCTCAGTGCCTATGCCAACTTGCTGAATACCTGATATGTTATAATTGCGCATTGTAAATAAATTTTAAGCCGCAAAGATACTAATTTTGTGGTATGTTGTATTTTAAAAATATGCACGTTATTATGAACATTTAGCACGTTCGGAATGGCCGTTCGCTATTAACTTTTTTGTATCTTTGCCGCCCTAAATTCTAAGATGATGAAATATTTAAAAATTGTATTGGCAACCTTGGTTTTGGTGCTGTTTGCCAATAGCACTTTCGCTCAGAAAAACGCCAAGTCTGATGCCGCTACCGTAAATGTGACTATCTTGAACAACAAGTTCAAACATGTCGATTTGATCAACTCTTACGGCAATGAACACAAGACTTATGCTTCCTCCGATATCGTCGGTGACAAGTTCTCTATGCTGGCCAATGTCGACAATGACATCTATCGCTTCGATTTCGGTTCCGAAAACTACTTCTTGGTGGTTCTGAAGAAAGGCGAAGTCATCAACCTCACCATTGACGCAGATGACCTTCAGAAAGTTCCTTCCGTGAGCGGCTCCGAATCCATGAATTTTGTCAAAACGGCAACTGAATATACCGCCCGAAAGAAGAAAGCCCTCGACAGCTTGAACAACGCCTTGCAAACTGATCCCAAACAGCAGTACTGGAGCAGAGTGGCTCAGAATATCAACCTCTTCAAGCAGACTAATGACGATGTGGACAAATACATCCTCTCCACTTTCGACAATGTGGATTCTCTCTCCGCACTCTGTAAGAGACTTGCTCCTAATGCTAAAATCAAAGGTGGTGACTTGGACGTTTTTGTCACTGCTGCCAATAAATTCCTGAAGGATTTCGACAACAACTACCGTCCTTTTGCCAACTATCTTGAAAATGTGGACAAATATTATGATTTCACTACTGGCAGACTCCAGGGGAATGCAGACTTCTATATGACTTTGGACCAATATATCCAAGATGTGAACAGCCGTCATGATGTGGCTGAAAAATCCCTCGGTAAGTGCGTTGAGAAAGTGAAAGAACTGATTGCCGATCGCGACAGCCTGGTTTACAACAATCTGATGGACCAGAAGAAAAACAAGAACGCGTGGGCTGGCGCAGTTATAGCTTTCGTTAGAGATTACGCCCAGAATATGACCAGCAAGCACGCTGACTACAGCCAGCAGGTCGCTGCCAACAACGGTGTGGCTCCCTCTTTGGTTTCCGGTTCCCAGGAAATTGTTAAAAGCATTGTCAACGTCTATCAAACACAGTACAATGAGACGGACAACTATGTCAATAGCCGCATCCTCGACCTCGTCAAAAGCAACAAGGACGATATCGCAGTCCTGATGTTCCTCGATATGTTTCCGAAAGACCAGAATGCCGCTTTGCATCAGGAGGTCATTACTGCATTGCACAATACGTATGCCGAACATCCTATTGTCAAGGAACGTTGGAATATGATGAACTCACCGGCTGGCAAGACCTCTATCGGTGCCATTGCTCCGGAATTGGCCTTCAAAGACCCTGACGGCAATATCCGCAAACTCTCCGACCTGCGCGGCAAAGTTGTCCTGATTGACTTCTGGGCATCTTGGTGTGGCCCGTGCCGTCGCGAAAGCCCCAACGTGCGTAACGTATATGCAAAATATCACGACAAAGGCTTTGAGGTGTTCAGTGTTTCTCTCGACAGAGATTACAACAACTGGGTGAAAGCTATCAAAGATGACAAGTTGGTATGGCCCAACCACGTCAGCGACTTGAAATACTGGTCATCCGAGGCTGCTGCCATTTACGGCGTACGCTCCATACCTTCCATGTTCCTGTTGGACCGTGAAGGCAGAATCGTAGCCAAGGATCTCCGCGGTGAAGCCCTTGAAAGAGCCGTGAAACAACTGCTCGGCGAATAGTTTTAGAACAGAATAATTATCACATAAAATATTAAACAATATGGAAGAAAAGAAAACATCTATGATCAGACTCAGAATGAGTTCTCAAGACGCCCATTACGGCGGTAACTTAGTTGACGGCGCACACATGCTCGCACTCTTTGGCGACGTGGCTACCGAACTGCTGATTATGCAAGACGGTGACGAAGGCCTTTTCTGCGCTTACGACAACGTCGAATTCCTCGCTCCTGTTTTTGCAGGCGACTATATCGAAGCAGTTGGTGAAATCACCAAAGTCGGCAACACTTCTCGTAAGATGGTCTTTGAAGCCCGCAAAGTCATCAGACCTCGTCCGGACATCAGCGCATCTGCAGCAGACGTTCTGCCAGAACCTATCGTAGTTTGCCGTGCTTCAGGTACTTGCGTTACTCCGAAACAATGCCAACGCAAAAACAACGAATAACATTAGTATTTTCTATTTCTCAAACTAAATTGACATGGATAAACTTATCATAACCGCCGCTATTTGCGGTGCAGAAGTCACCAAAGAGCAAAACCCTGCAGTTCCTTACACTGTAGAGGAAATCGTAAAAGAAGCTAAGTCCGCAGTAGATGCTGGTGCTGCTATCGTACACCTGCATGTCCGTATGGACGACGGTACGCCCACACAGAGCCGCGAGCGCTTCCAGGAATGCGAAGAGGCTATCTACAAAGCATGCCCGAATGTCATCCTCATCCCGTCCACTGGCGGTGCTGTAGGTATGACTCCCGATGAACGTCTTCAATCTACAGATACAACTCCAAAACCCGAAATGGCAACCCTCGACTGCGGTACTTGCAACTTCGGTGATGAGATTTTCGACAACACCATGCCGACAATGCGTGCATTCGGCAAACGCATGCTCGAACGTGGCATTAAGCCCGAATACGAATGCTTCGAAATGGGTCACCTCGACACCATTCTGACGATGGCTCGCAAGGGCGAAGTTCCTGCAGCTCCTATGCAGTTCAACTTCGTGTTGGGTGTTCCGGGTTGTACGCCGGCTACCGTCCCTAATCTTTGCTGGTTGGTTAACAATATTCCTGCTGGTTCCACTTGGACCAGCACCGGTATTGGCCGCCACGCCTTCACATTGGCAGCTCCCACCATCGTTATGGGTGGCAACGTCCGCGTCGGTTTCGAAGACAACCTTTATCTTGAAAAGGGCGTCCTCGCCAAATCCAACGGCGAACTCGTCGACAAAGTCGTCCGTATGGCCAAATTGCTCGGCCGTCCGGTAGCTACTTCTGACGAAGCAAGAGAGATCCTCGGCTTAGTAAAATAAGCAGAAGCTCGCACTTGACGATGCTTTTAATCAATCCCGATATTAGGGATGCTACAATAAAAAACGCGGCCAAACTAAGACCGCGTTTTTTTTCCTATATTTGCACCCTCATTCAAAAAACGACAATATGAAGCGTTCTATCATCATCACCGGCGGTGCCGGCTTTATCGGCAGCCACGTTGTTCGCCTTTTTGTGAACAAATATCCGGATTATAAAATCATCAACTTAGACAAACTTACATACGCCGGCAATCTGGCCAATTTGAAAGATTTGGAAGACAAACCGAACTACAAATTTGTTAAGATGGATATCTGCGATTTTGCTGGCGTTTACCAATTGATGCAGAACGAACAGGTGGACGGCATTATCCATCTTGCTGCAGAAAGCCATGTGGATAGAAGTATCAAAGATCCGTTCACGTTTGCCCAGACCAACGTCATGGGAACTTTGTCAATGTTGCAGGCTGCCAAACTCTATTGGGAGGTGCAGGACAAACCCTATTTTATGAAGCACGGTGATGTGGAAGTGCAGTGCCGCTTCTATCATATTTCCACAGACGAAGTTTACGGTGCGTTGCAGATGACCCATCCGGATGGTATCAAGCCCCCGTTCGCAACCAAAGCCTCCTCTGGAGAGCATCACTTGGCATACGGGGAGACATTCTTTACTGAAGACCTCAAATACCAGCCGCACAGCCCGTACAGCGCCGCCAAGGCCAGCAGCGACCACTTCGTCAGAGCCTTCCATGACACGTACGGAATGCCTACGGTGGTGACTAACTGCTCGAACAACTACGGACCTTATCAGTTTCCGGAGAAACTGATACCGCTTTTCATCAACAATATCCGCCATCGCAAACCGCTCCCTGTGTACGGCAAGGGCGAAAATGTGCGCGATTGGCTATATGTGGAAGACCATGCACGCGCCATCGATACGATTTTCCATAAGGGAACAATAGCCGATACGTACAATATCGGCGGCTTTAACGAGTGGAAGAACATTGACATTATCAAGGTCCTCATTCGCACCGTGGACCGTCTTCTGGGCCGTCCGGAAGGCTCTGACGAGGATTTGATAACCTACGTCACTGACCGTGCTGGCCACGACTTGCGCTATGCTATCGACTCTACTAAACTACAACGCGAACTCGGTTGGGAACCGAGTCTCCAATTTGAAGAAGGTATCGAGAAAACTGTCCGCTGGTATTTGGATAACCAGGATTGGATGGACAATGTCACAAGCGGTGACTATCAGCGCTATTATGAAGATATGTACAAAGGACGTTAGTCTTTGTAAAACCTGACAAACGCGGCGCCAAAGGATTCGTTCTTTTGGCGCCGCACTTCATTTATGGAGGTTTAAAGTTTAAGGTTTAAAGTTTAAGGGGGGAGCCTATCGCTATTTCTTTCGGATAATGATTTTGTCGCAGGCGGCCAGAACGCCGGGCAGAACGAAGAGTATCAGCATTACGGTGGCTAAGGCGCCAACGGAGATGGATCTCACGATGTCGGAAATAGTGGGATCGGAAACTAACACCGTCATGATGGCCGGCACTAAAATCAAAATCATGCCGGAAGTCAGGATGGTGTGAATTGAGCATTTGTAAGATTCCTTCAAGGCTTCTTCAATGTCCAAAGAAACTCGCTTTTCGCGATAATAGTTGGCGAAAAGAATGCCGTAATCGATAGCAGCGCCCATAAGGATACTTTGTACAATCAGGTAGGCGATGTACAGCAGGGAGCCGCCGCCAATGCCGCTGACTACCACGTTGATGAACACACCTGACATTACGGTCATCACCAAGATGGCGGAAAGCAGAATGGAACGGAATGTGCAGGCCACGATGAGGAAGATGGCCGCAATGGTGAGCAGGGTTACAAGCAGCACTTCGCTGTTGAAACCGGCTTTCATTTCAGAGAGCATTACGGACTCACCGATGGAGTAGTAAGGCTTGCTGAAGGCCTTTTTGCACAGATTGTTGAAATGGTCGATGAAAGCGTAGGTCTCAGGAGACTCGGTGGCGAATCCGGTGATAATCATAGCGATGGAATGCTTGTCGGAACGCAGTTTGCCAACGCCGTCAATCAAGGCCTGCTGCATCTGGCCGAAACCGCTGCGCATATTGTCATCCACGAAGGAGTCGAATCTTGGGTCGGTAAGTACAGAATCAGCCAGGAAGTTGACCATTTGCTCCAATGACATTGTCCAACTGCTGTCGTATTGTTGGTTGCCGCCATAATATATATATAGTAGGTTGACGAGCCCTTCGGGGATGTCTTCGCCTAAGACGGAAAGATTGTGGGTCATCTGGGCGGCAGTGTATTGTTTGTTGCCGTATAGCAGCTCTTCAAGCAGTACAAGCGGGTCATTCGGGTCGAGTTTGATTTTTTGGCGAGCGATTTTCTGATAGGCCACATTCTGGACGGAAGTGCTCGATGATGCAGAATCCGCAGTTGTTATGGCTGGGGCCTCTGCTTTTGGAGTGATAGTGCCTTTCTGGGTGGTGACAGAGGAAACCAATGATGGTGATTCTTCCACACTTTTGACCGTGGCGGCGATGGCTGCGGAGTCCATAGTGTTTTGCACGGCAATCAGTTGCTTGCGCTGAGAGTCTTTAATCATAGCGGCAAGGAGCCTGCGTTGCAGAATGTCTTCCGTGACAAAATGGATGAATTGCATCGGAGACATCGTGCGGTCTGCTCTTTTGGCCAGTTTATATACCTGCTTTGCCTGTCCTTCGTCCATGTGGAGGAAAGAAGCCATCGCTGCGGCACTCATCTGCTTGAAAATCAATGTTGTGTCAGCATATGGCGAGGTGTTCTGCGCGTGATTTGCCGGTGTTGCGGCTTCGGGTTTGACAGGAGTTGCAACGGCTTGCGGGGTGAGCTCTATGTTTAGAACTTTTTCCGCAGGTTTAGTATCTTCGCTGGCAACTACTTCAACTTTTTTCTTCTTCGGGGTGGGTTCAACGATGCTTTTCGGATGGCGCATTTCATCCAACATTTTGAGTTTTGCTTTGAAATCGTCATCCATCTGTTTGGCGATGAGGGAATTCGGATCCTTGGCTTGGGCAAGAATGAAATCGGCCATCTGGTTGAATCCCATAGTCAGTTCCTTGCCTCCGTTATGAGCCGCATAATAGACGACCTTGAGCACGTCGTCGGACAGCATATCCATATTCATAGCAGGCATGTCGCCAGTGTCCATGTTGCCCATGATGCCGCTGAGTTTGGTGATGGCCTCAACCATTTGCGGGGCCGTGTATTCGCGAAGCAGCAGGGAAGGGTAGGAGAGCACCATCTCCACGTCGGGGTCTGCCAGCACGGAATCCATCAACTCGGCCACTTTGCCTTCGTCTGCATTATCGTAAATCAGCACTACGGGATTCTTCTTTGGGAAATATTTCTCTATTTTGGAATCCTGTGCGTTAAGGAATTTGATGTTTGTCTGAGAACGAAGAATGTACGAACCGACGAAAAGAGTCACGAATAACAACAACAGCGGAATGCGGAAACGTACATTGAAATGTGCGATTTTGTCTGTAGGTATGTTCAATACCTTTTTCTTCGATTTTTCAATGCCTTTTTCGAAAATCAGGATGAGGGACGGCAGGACGGTGAAGTTGCATATCAAGCTGCAGAGAACGCCTTTGGAAAGCACGATGCCTAAGTCGGCACCGATTTTGAGCTTCATGAAGACGAGCATGATGAGGCCGACAATGGTAGTCAGCGCGCTGCTGAGAATAGAGGATGCGGCCAGTTTGACTGCGCCTTGCATGGCGTCCACGCTGTTTTCGTTGAGTAACTTTTCCTGTCTGAACCGGTTGATGAGAATGATGGAGTAGTCCATGGATAGCACCAACTGGAGCACGGCCACGATGGAGTTGGTGGTGACAGACACACTGGGCAACAGGGCGTTAGTGCCGACATTCAGCAAGACGGCGATGCCTGTGGAGGTGAGGAACAGCACAGGTTCGAGCCATGACTGGCACATGGCGAAAAGAATGATGAGTAGTAGGGCTACGGCACCCATCAGCATAGGAGCCTCTGCGGTGGCGCCGTCCTGGCTGGTTTCCACAACTTTGACTTTAGGGAATTGTTCTGAAATTTCTTTGCCTAAGGCAACTTGGTCAATGGCCCCCGACACGCCTAATTCGTACAAGGTGCGTTTCTCATTTTCCTGTTCACGGACGCTGCTCACCTGCTCCAGATTGCGCAGGTCCACCATCATGTCCACTTTCTCTTCGTCGGACAGGCCCTTGCACATGACGCGTACGTCGGAGCCGCCCATTTCGGCGAGGTTGCCGAATTCATCGTTCATGATTTCCAAGCCGGCCCGCATGTTGGAGTCGTCAGGCAGATATTTGGTCATGTCTGTGTTGATGTTGACGTGGAAGGTCAGCACCAAACACACTGCGGCCATGACAAATGTCAGACCGAGCAACCAGTGTCTATATCGTATGAAAAATTTAGCCATATAAAGTCACACTGTCATCGTTTTTGCACACCGTCCGTTGTCTGTAGGGTTAGTGTAAGGAGCCGAATTTGGGAGGATTTGGTAGTCTGGTTTGCAAAAATGAATTGTGTGTAGTATGTTTCTTTATTAATAAATTTACTTAATTACAAGATGTTACCTTGTTGTAATGTCATCCCTAATTTGGTCGGCAAATATAGATTTTTTTTAATACGATATATTAGCCGGTATGAGGTCGGCGTGAAACGGCCAAAAGGATGTGGAGGAATGGAAAGTGGGGGAGGGAAAAAAGAAAAATCCGAGAAGAATTTCTCGGATTTCTTAGTAGCGGGGGTAGGACTCGAACCTACGACCTCCGGGTTATGAGCCCGACGAGCTACCACTGCTCTACCCCGCAATGTTTGAGGCCGCAAAAGTACACTTTTTTTGGTATCTGTCAACACTTGAAAAAAATTTTTTTTTCGTATTGATTTTTTACTATTTTTGCAAACTCAAACCGCAAGAGGCTCTGTGGCTTGATTTACAATTAGTTAACCTCATGTCTAACATTTAAAAAACCTATGTCCAGGGTGTAAAATGGACGAAAATTATGTCAGAAGAATTAATTAATGCTCCTGAAGAAGTAGCTGCTCAAGCAGAAAATCAAGTAGAAAACGTTGCAGAAGTTGCAGCAGAAGCTCCAAAAGCTGAACCGAAACCTCGCAAAATGAGAGAATTCGAAAACGCTTATGGCTCTCTTGAAAATTTCGATTGGGACAAGATCGACGAAGATGGTGACAAATATTCTGCCACTGAAAAATCAAGACTCGAAGATCTCTACACCAAATCTTTCAAATCCGTAGACGAAAATGCCGTTATCATGGGTAAGGTCGTTTCCATTAACTCACGCGAAATCGTGGTTAACATCGGCTTCAAATCCGACGGCGTTATCAACGCTTCCGAACTTCGTTACAACCAGAACCTCAAAATCGGTGACGATATCGAAGTTTACGTGGAAAGCCAGGAAGATGCCAACGGCCAACTCCAACTTTCCCACAAACGCGCCCTCATCCTCAAATCATGGCAGCGTGTTAACGAAGCATATGACAATCAGGAAATCATCACCGGTTACGTCAAAGGTAAGACCAAAGGCGGTCTCATCGTTGAAGTCTTCGGTATCGAAGCTTTCCTCCCGGGTTCCCAAATCGATGTCAAACCTATCCGCGATTATGACGTATTCGTTGACAAGACTATGGAATTCAAAGTTGTCAAAATCAACAAGGATTACAAGAACGTCGTTGTTTCTCACAAAGCTCTTATCGAAGCTGAAATCGAAGCTCAAAAGGCTGAAATCATCGGCAAACTCGAAAAGGGTCAAATCCTCGAAGGTACTGTTAAGAACATCACCTCTTACGGTGTGTTCATCGACCTCGGCGGTGTTGACGGTCTTATCCACATCACCGACCTCTCTTGGGGCCGTATCAACAATCCGGAAGAAGTTGTTCAACTCGACCAGAAAATCAACGTTGTTATCCTTGACTTCGACGAAGGCAAGAAACGTATCGCTCTCGGCTTGAAACAACTCACTCCGCATCCTTGGGATAACCTCGATGCTGACCTCAAAGTCGGTGACAAAGTCAAAGGTAAAGTTGTCGTCCTCGCTGATTACGGCGCATTCGTCGAAATCATCCCCGGCGTCGAAGGCCTCATCCACGTTTCCGAAATGTCTTGGTCTCAGCACCTCCGTACCGCTCACGACTTCCTCAAAGTTAACGACGAAGTCGAAGCTGTTGTGCTTACCCTCGACCGCGAAAACCGCAAGATGTCTCTCGGTATCAAACAACTTATCCCTGATCCATGGGCTGACATCCTCACCAAATACCCTGTCGGTTCCAAACACACCGCTACCGTTCGTAACTTCACCAACTTCGGTATCTTTGTTGAACTCGAAGAAGGCGTTGACGGCTTGATCCATATTTCCGACCTCTCTTGGTCTAAGAAAATCAAACATCCGGCTGAATTCACGAAGGTTGGCGAACCTATCGAAGTTGTTGTCCTTGAAGTCGACACCGAAAACCGTCGCCTCAGCTTAGGCCACAAACAACTCGAAGAAAATCCTTGGGATGTTTTCGAAACTGTCTTCAAGATCGGTTCCACACATCAAGGTACTATCACCTCTATGAATGAAAAGGGCGCTGTAGTTGCTCTGCCTTACGGCATCGAAGGTTTTGCTTTCAACCGCAATCTTGCTAAGGAAGACAAATCTCAAGCTAAGGTTGACGATGTCCTCGATTTCGTAGTCGTTGACTTCTCCAAGGAAGCTAAGAAAATCCACCTGTCTCATACCAAGACATGGCAGGCTACTAAGGAAGATGAAGAAAAACAAAGAGATGACGAAGCTCGTAAACAAGCAAAAGAAATTGCTAAGGTTAACGAAAGCAACGTTGAAAAAGCCACTCTCGGCGACCTCGATGTTCTTCAATCTTTGAAAGAAGACCTTGAAAAAGAAGGTAGATAATCCTTTATTTCAAATATGAAAAAAGGCTGACCGAACGGTCAGCCTTTTTTGTTATCTTCGCGCCGCTAAAAATTTTAGGATGAAAAAGTATTGTTTTAGTGTCATCTTTTTGACAATCTGCCTTTTACTGTCAAGCGTACACGGATATTCCCAACGCTTTATCGGCTTTGTCGCTGCCGGTGCTAACTTCGGACAGATCGAAGGAGACGATGTCCATGGTTTTACAAAGATTGGAGCCAATGGCGGATTAGGCATCAAACTGCCCGTCAACAGGAAGCAGACGATGTCTGTGACTGCTGAACTTCTCTATGTGCAGAAAGGGGCCTACAGCCATCATTTCGTCGACACCCTCTATTATCATTCCTCTATGTTCGAAGATGTCGACCGCACTCAGCCGTTCAAAACCTACTCCAAATGTAACATCTCCCTGGACTACGTGCAAATCCCCGTGATGTTCAATTACGAGGATGTCCGCACTGGATGCACTTTCGGTTTGGGCTTCTCCTGGAGCCGTCTTGTCCGCGCCAAGGAAACGTATAATGGTTTTAAAAGGACAACATCTATCCGTAGCGGCACTTACAAGACCAGCGATTGGTCCGTGCTGGCTAACGTTGACGTCAGATTGTATAAGAACCTCTCCCTGGGCTTGCGCTGGGAGTACTCTATGGTGCCTATCCGCACGATGCACTTCCTCTGCGGTAGTTATAACGCCGACGGTTCGTTCAACGTGAAAAGGGACGACTACAACAAAATGCACAATCACGTGCTCTCTCTGCGCCTTTGCTACTATATCAACGAACAATTTGAAAGAAATACGAGAACCGATAAGTATGGAAACACTATCGGAACTAAATGGAATAGAGTAATACCTGAATATGAATAAAATGACTATAAGCAAATGCCTGTTGCTGGCATTGCTCCCGATTTTGCTGCTCTGCAGCAGCTGTAATGATGACTTGGACCTCACTGCTGATTACAAGGACATTTCCATCTCATACGCGTTGCTGAACATTAATGACCCCGTGCATTATTTCAAAATCTATAGAGGATATCTTACCGATGACAATGCCTTCGTTGAAGCCGGCAACTGGGATCAGATCTATTATCCTGTGGATTCCATTGAGGTTCGCTTGGAAGAGTACGATGACAGAGGCACTATGCGCCGTAGCGCAGTGCTGGATACGACGACTGCTGTCCCCAAGGATGACGGTTACTTTGCAAATCCCAAACAATTGCTCTATTACTCCAATTGGACGCTGAATAAGGATTATAAATACAGGCTGGTTATTAAGCATGTGAATAGCGGCGAGGAAATCTATGCCCAAACGGATATCGTAGGCAATTGCAAAATCAGCAAACCCGCTAATCAGAATCCCTTCAATTCTAAGGACAATACTGCTCCGAAATTCGTGTTGACAGGTGATGGCGGAGGCACTGCCAGATCAAACAATGCCGTTGTCGCTGATTTTTATATTACATTTTATTATATAGAAGTCAACAAAAACACGCAAGAAGTAGTGCATAAATCCATCTCCAAGAAGATGAACTCATCTTTCAAAGTTCCTCAATCAGATGGCACTATTAACTTCGACAGTTTCACATCGACGGACCTCTTCGCTATGATTAAACAATACGTAGAGCCCAATAACAATGTAGTCCGTTATGTGGACACGGTAGATGGAAGACCCTTCTTCTGCTTGAAGATTGATGCATGGACGGCCAACAAGGAGTTCCAAACGTATCACAACGTATCCACACCGAGTTCCAGCATCGTTCAAGACAGATTGGAATATACGAACTTCGTTTCCGAAAACAACAATGCCTACGGTTTGCTGGCCTCCAGGAACCATTGCTATAGACTGTTCAAATTCGACAACACCAATGGCAACAACAATGAGGATTCCTTGGTGAAAGGTAGCCAGACTAAGAACTTGAATTTCGACTACTATAGAAATTCACCTGAGTTTTTCGAGGTGGTATCCAAATAAAAAAAAGCACCTTTTGGTGCTTTTTTTTTATTTACGGAAGGCGGTATGCATCGCCACTTTGTCTTGGAATTTCTTCCAGTCTTTATGATCTTGGGCTGTCCACACGCTCTCAGCCAATGCGCAGATACGCGGGTATATCATGTATCTGGCTTGCTCTGGTGTATTGATGAATTCGGTCCACAAGTTGCATTGGCCGCCTAAAATGTGCTTTTGGTATTTTTCGCTCAGCCCTTTGGGCATGGGGTCGAATTCGTAGGCTTTTTCCAAAGTGATAAGCCCTTCCATGCAGAGCTGTTTTTCCTCTTTGGGGTCGCGTTGGTAGAAGTTGAAGTAGCAGTGCGTGGTGGGGCACATGATCACGTCGTTGCCGTGTTTGGCTGCCGTCTTGGCGGCCTTCGGTCCCTGCCAGCACATGATGGTGGACATGTTGACCATGTCGTCGGAAACGATGTCGTCCCAGATGATGGCCTTTTTGCCCAGATCTTTCAGGTGCTTTTCAAGTTGGTTCATGAGCCACTGTTGCAAGGCCATTTCGTCGGCCAGGCCCTTGTCAGCAATGCGCTGTTGGCATTTGGGACAAACCTGCCAGTTGTCGTTGAAGGCTTCGTCACCGCCGATGTGTATATAAGGGTAGGGAAACAGCTCTGCCACTTCGGAGAGGACGTCTTTGTAGAAGGTGATGACATCGTCATTGCCGGCACACATGATGGCTTTGGGCGGCCAGTATGGGCCGACAGCCACGGTGTACGGATAGTTGTCGCAGGCATATTGCGGATAGGCGGCGAGTATGGCGCTGCAGTGGCCGGGGATTTCGATTTCAGGGATGACGTCGATATGGCGTGCTGCGGCATATTCCACAATTTCGCGAATCTGGTCTTTGGTATAGAAACCTCCGTAGGTCATAGGCTCTTCCGGCAGAACGGGATGCAGCGTGTCCCAAGTGTCACGTTGCGGACGCCATGCACCCTTGCGAGTCAACTCCGGATATTTGTCGATTTGGATACGCCAGCCGTGGTCGTCGGTCAGGTGCCAGTGGAACTTGTTGAGTTTGTAAGTGGCCATCAGGTCGATGTACTCTTTCACAAACTTGACGTTGAAGAAATGACGAGATACGTCAAGATGCGCACCGCGGTAGGCAAAACGCGGGTAGTCAACGATTTTGGCACAAGGCACTGTCGTCTTCTTTGACTTGGCTGTCTTGTCCGGATAGGTCATCTGCAGAATGGTCTGGAAAGCATAGTACAGACCTGCCGAGGTGTTGGCCTTGGCGATGATGTGGCGCGGTGTCACGTTCAAGGTGTAACCTTCGTCTCCGATGGCTTCGTCACGCTTCTCGTTGATTTCGAAAAGAATGTAGTTCTTCTTGCAACTGGTCTTGTCACCCAAACTCGGCGTCAACTTGAAGAAGTCGCGGTATGAGTGGTTGATGAGCTTCATGAATTCGTGGTCTTCACCACTGATGTTTTCAAAGCAGACGTAGGTCTTTGCATTGATGTTGAAATTGCCATGCTTTGGCGAACATTCCACGGGCTCGGGAATGACGGTGATGGGATTGCTCTTCTGACAACTGTAGCTGAGAGCAGCCGCCAACAGTACGAGGATGAGTGTTTTTAAATGCTTCATTTGTTTGTTGTTTTGAGCGGCGAAAATACGAAAAAATGAACGTCAGTTATCCAAAATTGACGGTTGACAAGTTTTTTCTGTCTCGGAGAATAAATGGTTCCTTTTAACTACTTTTGCTTTCGCATTTTAGGTTTATAATGCAATAAAATCGATAATAGTAAGTTAGAACATATCAAATTTTAAAGTCATGAAAAGATTTGCATTAATGTTGGTCAGCTTTTTGCTATGTCTGACCGCCTTTTCCCAAGCGGATAAGGCCAAGTATTACATTGAAGGCGATTACGCCATCCGCCGTGACGCCAACAATCGCTTCGTCTATACACTTTCCAACATCTCTTCCAAAGGTATCTACTTCGCCAATGCCGATTCCATCACAGGACAGGTGGAAGAGGACGAATCCATTTCCTTTACCTTTGAAAAGGCTTCAACTGACTGCCCTGACGGTTTCCAAGACGGCCTCAAGTTTTGGAAATGGCAGGACAACGGTAAAACATACAGCTGGCAACGCGACAGCGAGGTGAAAGACGCCCAACAGAATTTTGAAACCGACAAGGTCATGGTGGTGATGCTGGTCCTTGACTGCAGTACCTCTTTGGGCGATGCCAACTTCTCCAAGTTGCAAAGCAGTGCTATCAAATTCCTCGACATTCTCTATAACGCATCTCCCGACGGCAGTGTCCGCATCGGTATTATCGGCTTTAATACGATGAGCAACACCGACCAGATGGTGCGTGAAATCGAGCCTCTGACCGAATCTTCAAAGGCTGCCATGGTCAATTTCATCCACAGCCTTACTTTATATAATAATACATCTTTATATTATGCCATGCACAAGGGCTCTGATATGATCAGTGACTATGTGGCTCGCATGTCCGCTATGGATCGTGAAAAATACGATTACGCCTGTATGGTTTCCTTTACAGATGGTTATGACAATCACTCTAAGAGCGAACAACTCGGCGTCCCGCAAAAAGGTCTCGACAATCCTTACTACCAGTTCGTCCGCGATAATGTCGTTAACAAGTCTATTGCTGGCAAACCGCTGAAAAGCTGTGTCATCGCGGTCAAAGGTAATGATGTCTCTGAAGACAATAAGCTGTACAAAGCAGTTTTCGAAGGTATCTCTTCCGAAGAACCTGTGCTCTTGGACGACTTCTCACAAGTCGAGATTCAGTTCGAAAACATGGCACAGGAACTCATCAAAAGATGGCAGAACCTGACCTGCTATGTGCCGAGCGCTCACCAAGGCCGCGTGCGTTGGACGATTGGCGACTATACTGACAATTCCAGAACGACGGTCAATCAGGAACCGGCTCAAGAAAAAGTTGTTGAAAAGGTGAAATCGTACACCCGTAATGCGTTCATCGGTGTGAACGGCTGTCTCGATTTCGAATATGCTTCTGCTACCAATTCCATTTTCTACGTGGGCTTAGGTGCCGGTTTTGATTTCGCTATTCCGAAAGAAAAAGCCGCCATTGGTGGTATGCTCTCCCTGAAATATTGTTTTGCAGGTCCGACCAACTTTGATTTAGGTCCTTTGTTTATTTTCGGAGATTATGAAAACAATACCGCATTTATGTTGGGCGCCGCTATCAATCTCAGATTTGCCACAGCCAGCATTAACTATTCCAATATTAACAGAGTACTTTTTGAAAAGTATGGCTGCGATTGGGTGAATGATAAATTCGGTGTTGGAGCCACCTTGCGTTTGGGTGCCACTACACTTGTGAAAAGACTCTATTTCTATACAGATCTGACATTGGGTCGCTATAAGGCTACTTATGGCCGTATGGATATGGTTTATGGTCCTGATGGCAACCTTGTGATGGAGAACGGACGTCCTCTTACGGAGTATAAGACGTGGAAAGAACCGCACCTGTTCTTCAATTTCGCCTTGGGTGTGGGATATAGATTCTAAGGCTTAAATTAGAAATGCGTCGCCGGCAATGCCGTCGGCAAACCATAGGCCGGTTTCCGTCAAACGAAGCCGGCTTTCTTTTTCTTCATAATACTCCGGCCGCACCTTGTCGTGGAAATAGTCCATAAGCACGGCAACTTTTTTCTTGCCGTATTTTTCCTCCATAGATGATAAATCCAGGCCGTTGCGCGTGCGAAGACCTAACAGGACGGTTTCGTTGAAGAGGTCTTTGTTTGTGAGTTTCTCTCTTCCGCCGTAGGGCTTCAGCCTTTTTACTGTGGAGCAATATTTCTTCAAATCCGAATGGTTCCAATGGCGGTGTTGGCCGTCGAACGAGTGTGCGGACGGCCCGAGACCCAGATACGGAGTGTGGTTCCAGTAAGAGGAGTTGTGCTTGGATTCGAATCCCGGTTTGGCGAAATTCGACACCTCGTATTGCTCGAAACCGTATTTTGGTAGCAACTCCAGAAGTGCCTTGTAGTTCCTTGCGGCTTGTTCGTCATCAATGGGCATTTGCCGGGCATTCTGAATTTGTTTGTACAGAATGCTGTTCTCTTCCGAGGTAAGCGCGTAGCAGGATAGATGCGTGATGGGGGACGAGAACGCGGTTTCTACATCTTTGCACCATTCGAAGTCATTGCGTTGGGACACACCGTAAATCAAATCTATGGAGATGTTGTCGAACCCGGCGGCTTTGGCATTGTTAACGGCATTGGTTGCCTCCATTCCGCTATGCCTGCGCCCCATGAATTTCAGGACGTGGGGAAAAAACGACTGTACGCCGATGCTTATCCGGTTGAAGCCTATCTGATGCAGTTGTTGGCAATATTCCAAACTCAGCTGCTCGGGATTCCCCTCAAGTGTAATTTCTTCGACCTGACTCAAGTCGAAGGATTTGTGCAGGCACGTAAGTATGTGTTCCAGATCTTTAATGCCCAGTAGGCTGGGTGTGCCACCGCCGAAATATATGGTCCTGATGGGTTCATGCAGGTAGTCTTTCCGTAACTCTATTTCTTGTTGAAGTGACGATATATAGGCATCATAATCTACCTGCTTTTTAGTCACCATAGAATAAAAGCCGCAGTAAATGCATTTACTGCGGCAGAATGGGATGTGTATGTAGATTCCAGACATCTTATTTGATGAGAGCCATGTCGGGAATTTCCTTGTCGTAGTCACCTTTGGCGAGGCGCTCTTTGATGTCTTTGAAGGCAGCCAATGTGCGGTCGACGTCTTCAATGCTGTGAGCGGCGGTCGGGATGATACGGAAAATAAGCATTCCAGGAGGAATAACGGGGTAGGTGACGATAGAGCAGAAGATGTTGTAGTTTTCGCGCAGGTCGACAGCGATGTTGGCGGCCTGGTTGATACCGCATCTCAAGTGTACTGGGGTGACGCAGGCCTCAGCGGGTCCGATTTCGTAGCCGAGTTCGCGGAATCCGTTCTGCAGTCTGCGGGTGATTTCCCAAAGATGAGCTCTTAAAGCGTCGCCTTCTGCGCTGCGGATGATTTCAAGACGTTTCAGACAGCCTTCGACGATGGGCATCGGAAGGGATTTTGCGTACATCTGGGAACGCATGTTGTAGCGCAGGAAGTTGACGATGGATTTTTCGGAAGCGACGAAACCGCCGATGGTAGCCATGGATTTGGCGTAAGCGCCAATGTAGACGTCGATGTCGTCCATGACACCGAAGTGCTCGGAGGTGCCGCGACCATGCGGTCCCATGACGCCAAAACCGTGTGCGTCGTCAATGAGGATTCTGAACGGGTATTTCTTCTTGAGGGCGGCAATCTGGTCGAGGATGCCGAGTGCGCCGGTCATGCCGAACACACCTTCTGTAATCAGCAATACGCCGCCATCCTGCTCGTCAGCCATCTTGCAAGCACGTGCCAGGACTTTTTCGCAGTCTGCGATGTCGTTGTGACGGAATTTGATTTTCTTACCGATGTGAAGGCGCATACCGTCCAACAGACAGGCGTGAGCTTCAGCATCGTAAACGATGACATCATGACGACTTACCAATGAGTCAATGGTGGAGAGAATGCCTTGATAACCGAAATTGAATTCAAAAGCAGCCTCTTTGTGCTCGAAGTCAGCCAACTCGCGTTCCAACTTTTCGTGCAATGCCGTTTGGCCGGTCATCATACGGCTGCCCATCGGGTAAGCCATGCCCCAGCGTGCTGCGCCTTCGGCATCGGCTTTGCGGATCTCGGGATGGTTTGCCAAGCCGAGGTAGTTGTTCAAACTCCAACAAAGCACTTCTTTGCCATTGAATCTCATGTGCGGGCCGAGCTCGCCTTCCAATTTCGGAAATGCAAAATAACCGTCTATTCTTTCTCGGTATTGTCCTATCGGGCCACCGGATGACTCTTTGAGTCTTTCGAAAATGTCTTTCATATTTTATAGATGTTTTGTGAGCTTATTTTTTGGATTCTTGCAGTTTTTCGTACTCCTCTAAGAATTGAGGAAGGTTGAACATGTCGATGCGTTTGTTCAAGATGATTTCATGCTTGGAATTGAGAATGTACATCGCGGGATTGCCAATCTCGTAAATTCCGAAATAATCCAGATAGTCGATGTTGCCTTTGTTGCCGCCGACTTGTGTCCAGGGGTAGTTGTTTTCCTTTACGTATTTTTTCCAGGCATCAATTGTGTCGTCGTTGGCAATGGCATATACGTCAAAATTACGTTTGTCGATAACTTCCAAGGAATCATATACCTGGCGGAGATTCTTGCTTTCTTTCTTACAGGTCGGGCAGTTCGGGTCGTAAAACCAAAGAATTGTGTAAGGCTTTGTCAATTTGTATGAGGATTTCCATAATCTTGCGTCTTCGTAAAGGTTGGTGTCTGGAATAATAAGTTCCGGAGCAATCTTGCCGATCAATGTAGGCTCGATACGCTTGATTCTCTTTTGATACTTTGAAATGATGTCTTCATCTAACCAATAGCATTTGCCGGCCAACTGATTGTTCTTTGCAATATGGTAGAAAACGGCGTCGTGGCCGATGATTTTGCTGGTCTCAAATTGGTAGGAGAGCCAATCCACACAGTAATGGAACATCAAGGTGTCTTTTTCGGTTTTGCCTAAGAACAAGTCAACGTATTTGTTGATGGTGTCGGCATCCTGATGATAGATCAACTTGGTGAAGTAGTCTTTCAATTTCGGCTCGAAAGAGGGAATGTAGATGAAGCGGTGGTCGCTCAAGTCGAAATTATCCCAATAGTGGTTCTTATAGTAGTAAAGTTGAGCCTGGTGGTCAGGAGTTCCGTCTTCTTTTTTAAACTCGGGAACGTCAACTTCCATATAAGATTTCTGCATTTTGGAGAAAAGGTATTCGGGGTGTTTGCCGATGATTTCATTGTTGATGAAGTCGAGCATCTCCGTATTGATGTTTTTGAGTTTGTCGGCATAGTAATCGGTGCTGTCCTTAATACCTTTTTCATCAAATTCCTTGCGTTTTTTTGCCCATTCGGATGCGTTTTTCTGTGCTTCGGCTGTTCTGCGTTGGAACTTCAGCATTTCTTCATTCTCGGGAGAGTTGACAACAGAGAAATTCTCCACGTTTCCCGTGGTGTCCAAATTGTAGGTGAAATGCTGGTTGTTGTCCAAGATGAAATTCAGATAGAGTTTCTTCTTGTCAGAAACGAGGGAGTACATGCCGTCATCATAGAGCTTGTCTCCTTTGAAAACGAATTTGCCGGGTGCCGTTGGGGCAACTGAATCCTTCAAAATCAGTTTCTCGTTATAGTGAATGACCAAATAAACCAACTTGTCGTTGGAATTTTTGACGTTGAAAATAAGTTCGTGACCTTTCTTGTTTGAACTTTGAGCATTTTTGCCCTTTTGTGCGAAAATATTGCCTGTCAGGAAGGCAATCAAAACGAACAATAAAAGTAGTCTCTTTCTCATTATTTTTAAGGTTATGATTCAAAATCAGTTGTCATTTTCCAATTTGGAACGGAGCTCGTCTAACGTAATCTGCCGTGAGATTATTGTGTGATTCTGCAAATTGTTGACAAGAAAAATGACGGGGGTTGTTACTATGTCAAAATATTCGATGTAGTCGATGTTGGCTTCGCCCATGGAGGTGCTGAGATTGACCCAGTCCCAGAGTTGGTGCAGGTCGGAGAATGCCACCCAGCGGTCGTGGTCTTCGTTGACTTCCACGGCGAAGACTTCGAAATTCCAGTCTTCTGCGTGCTCTTGGTACATTTGGTGCAGAATCGGAGTCATCTCCTGGCAGTGGTCGCAGTCGGGATCCCAGAACCAAAGCACCGTGTATTTGGCGGTGATGTCGTTGGTGGAGTGGGCCTTGCCGTCCACGTCGTGGGAGATGAGTTCGGGAATTTGGGCACCCGGGATGATTTTGCGCAGGTTCTGAATTTTGCGCTCAATGCGGCGTTCGCTGCCTTCTTCGATCCAACCGTGGTCGTAATTGTCGTATAAATGAAGGAGGACAGGATCTTGGTCCGGGTCGTGGTTGTCAAACAACTTGAAGAATTGCTCCACGAAGTAATTCCTCGTCAACTCGTTGGAACAGCGACTGAGCAAACTGTCCGTCAACTGGATTAAAACGTCGGAATCGTGGATTTCACAATCTGCAATATTCTTGTACATCCAAAACAAGGGCAGGGGAGAATAGAGTAGTCGCGGCTCGGAAAAGTCCGTGTATGGAACATCTTTAAATGCATCTTGGCAGTTGAGGATTCGAGCGTCGTGCTCCGTAAGCCAGCCAAACTGTGCCTGTACGTATTTGGACAGAAACGACTGCGGCATAGTTCCGCAGAACTCCTCACAAAGCGGCTTGAGAGAATCTGGATCCACAACCGCTGCTGAATTACAGATATTGTACAAGAATCTATTGAGGAGTGTCGTTTCTTCGGACCCAGTGACCTTCAGGTCTTGAGCTTGGTGATAGGAAAAACTGCCCTCCTGCGAGATTTGCACTTGGTTGCTTTTGTTCAAAACCACGGTGATGAAATTTTTCCAGTTGGAAAAAAAATGGTCTCGCGGATCTTTGGACAAGGTATAGACACCGCACGGAAGTACGGCTTTCTTATTATGAAAAGAAGCTATTCCTTTCTTGACGACGGCGCTGTCGACAACGAAGAGCTGGTTGCCATAATTGCCACAAAGGTATAGAGTTTCTCCGTTAAGGTTCGGATTGGTATAAGTGATGTCGTAACCGTTCACCACCGGCGTTCCGGCTGGAAAGTCAATCTGGGCTTGGAGTGCCAGACAAAAGAGAGCGAGCAGGGTGGTGAAGATGTAACGCATTGTTTGACTTAAACTTTAAACCTTAAACATTAAACATAAAATTTTGCCCATCGTTGTTCGGGTTCGTGTGTGCTTATTTCAGAGCTTCGCTGATATCCTGCATGATTTTGCGGGCGATATTGTCAGCGGTGGAAGTGGTCAGGGCCTCGGCATAGATGCGCAAGATGGGTTCGGTGTTGGAACTGCGTACGTGTACCCAGCTGTCTTCGAAATCAATCTTGACGCCGTCGATGCGGTTGACTTCGTAGTCGGAGTATTTTTCAGCGATGGTGTCGAGGAGTGTAGGGATATCAATTTCGCCTCGAAGTTCAATTTTGTTTTTAGAAATTTTATAGTCGGGGTATTGAGATCTGATTTCCACGCAGCTTTTGCCGGATGTTGCCATGTAGGAGAGGTAGAGTGCCACGCCTACGAGTGCGTCGCGGCCGTAGTGCAGTTCGGGGTAGATGACGCCTCCGTTGCCTTCACCGCCGATGATGGCGTTGGTTGCCTTCATTTTCTCCACCACGTTGACTTCGCCCACGGCTGCGGCATTGTATTCCACACCGTTCTGGCGGCTCACGTCACGCAGTGCGCGGGTGGAGGAGAGGTTGGACACGGTATTGCCCTTGGCATGTTGCAGCACGTAGTCGGCCACGGAAACCAAAGTGTATTCTTCACCGTACATTTCGCCGTCGGGCTTGATGAAGGCCAGACGGTCCACGTCTGGGTCAACCACGATGCCGAGGTCGTAACTGCCCTTCTTCATGGCTTCGGAGATGCCTGTGAGGTTTTCGGGAATGGGCTCGGGATTGTGAGCGAACAAGCCGTTAGGCTCTTCGTTGAGCACTTTTATGTTCTTGACACCCAGTTGCTTCAACAATGGCGGTATGGAGATGGCGCCCGTGGAGTTGACAGGGTCGACGATTACGGAGAAGTTGGCCTTTTCGATGGCTTCCTTGTTGACCAGCGGGAGGCGCAGAACCGCATCGATATGGTCTTGTATAGAATTATTGTATGACGAATAGGAACCGAGAGCTTTCACGTCTGCGTATCTGAAGTCATGGCTGTTGGCTATTTCCTGAAGCAGTTTGCCGTCGGCGTTGGAGATGAATTCGCCCTTGGCGTTGAGAAGCTTGAGGGCATTCCACTGCATCGGGTTGTGTGAGGCGGTGATGATTACGCCGCCGTCTGCGTGATGGTGCAGAACGGCCAGTTCGGTGGTCGGAGTGGTGGACAAACCCGTGTCGATGACATTGGCGCCCATGCCTTGCAGCGTGCCACATACCAGACGGCTGACCATGTCACCGGAGACACGTGCGTCACGGCCGACTACGATAGTGAGCTTCTTGTTCGGTTCTCCTGCCTGCAAAAATGCTGCAAATGCGGAAGTTAGTTCGATAATGTCAAGAGGTGTTAGGTTCTCACCTGTGTTTCCTCCGATTGTTCCTCTGATTCCAGAAATAGATTTTATGAGTGTCATACTTTTGTGTTGTTTTCTTTGAGGCCGCAAAAGTACAAAAAAATCCTATCTTTGCCGCCAAAAAATAGGAGAAATGAAAGACGAAAAACACGCGCGGAGAACTGATTTTCCAAGGTGATGTCGCTGCTTTCATCAATACTCTTTTTCTTATTTTGAATTTTATTATTCTACTACATTATGTCAAAGACAATTGTAAATATTATCTCTCAGGAAAGCCCGGCACCGGCTTATATTTTCATCCGTGAAAAATATGTGACCGGCGACAGACTGCTGTTCATTTCTTCTCAAGATTCGAAACCCGCCTTAGACCATATGGTCAAATATATCGGTGTTCCTGAAAATCAAATAGATACTATGATTTTGAGAGCCGGAGACGAGTTCGTTTACGAACATATCTGCCGCCGCTTGCGTGAGGTTCTGAAGAAGGACGTTCATTACTATGTCAATTTGGCGGGCGGCACGCGTTACCTCGCCTTGGCGGTCCAGCAGGCGTTTTCTGCATTCCAAACGGATTTCTTCTATGTGAACATCAAAGATAATACCATTATTAAAACTATATATGATAATAGTATAGATGATGATGACGACTATGTCTATCCCATAGTTCGACGGATGAAGTTGTCGGAGTACCTGTCTATGCACGGCATATTGCACGATGCTAATGACCGCCAGGTTCATATGCCTATAAGAAGTGAGTCGTATGCCAAACAGATGTTAGATTTCTTCGTCACCGGCCGTTTGAACAACCGCGATTACGAAATATTGGAGGTCCTTCGTCTGGACTATCGCAACCGTATACATTCGGGCCAGAGTTTGCGCATCAATGACATCGTTCAGGGGCGAGTTTCAGGATGCCGTCCTATTCCTGATTTGGTGCAGTTCCTGCATTTTCTGCATTTTGTGTCTGACAAGGCGGGACTGATCTCCAAGGAGGAGTTCGATTTCCTGACGGGTGGCTGGTTCGAGGAACACTGCTATTACCTGGCCCAACGGCTTTTCAATCCCGATGACATTCTTATCGGAGTCCATGTGGCCCGCCCTGGCGTCGACCATGACAATGAGCTGGATGTGGTCTTCATGAAAGACAACCATATCCATGTGGTTGAATGTAAGAGCGGTATCAGCAGCAACAAGCTATTTAATGAAATAGTATACAAAGCCTGTGCTCTAAAAGAAGCTCTGCTCGGCTTGATGTGCCATTACTACCTCTTCTCTCTCAAAAAGGACAATGCGCAGGAGGACTTTCGCAAAATCGCCAACATCATGGGGGTGGATTTCTGGAGCGAAGAGAAACTCAAAAAAGTGAGTGCTGAAGTGTAGATATAAAAAATCCCCAGGCATTGCTGCTTGGGGATTCTTGTTTCGGCCAGTCGATGGCTATTGCTGTCTGACTGCCTTGTTGGAGAATGAGGCTTTGGCAATTCCACTGATCAAGGGGATGGAACCCAAATAGGTCTGGAATGAGCCTGTTCCGTCGGATGTCCACGAGAGCGTCTCGTTGGTGAGACTCATGCTGTGATGGGTCATGTTCGCGGAAACTTCTACACCTACGACATCATGGTCGAAAAGGTTGATATTGCCACCATTGGAGGCATGTCTCTCATTGTCCAAATGCAGGATGCCACTTTCGTCCACGTAGCCGGTGGTGTTGAAAACATCACCTTCAATCACGACTTGGCCGTTGTCGCCGTCCAGGCGGATGGTCATGGTGCCGTTCTCTTGTCTCGTGAACTTGTCGCTGTTCTTGTCGATACCGGCAAGGCTGTAGTTCTCTGTTGACGTCAGCGTGTAGGTGCCGACGTATTTTTCAGCTGGGTTCTTATGGCAGCTGATGAGATAAAACGCACATACTGCCAGCATGCAAAGCATTAATTTCTTCATGTTTGGTATGTTTTAGTTAGTGCTATTCTTGTTCAAGAAGCTATTTAACGTAAAATGCCGGATTTTGTTACAAAATTAGGATAAGGTTTTGAAAATCATGTAAATCGAAACGCGGCTCGCAAGTTTCATTTTGTTGTTTGCGGCAATATCTTTTTTTGTATCTTTGCCCGCCCTAAAAAAGGGTACTTTGTTTTTAAAATTTAACCTTTAAAATATATTATTATGGATAAAGCTCAAATCAGAGAAACTATCGCAAAAAGAGTTGCGAAGGAACTCAAAGACGGTGATGTCGTTAACTTGGGAATCGGTCTGCCGACCATGGTTCCTAACTATTTACCCAATGATGTGCATGTGATTCTGCAAACCGAGAACGGTATGATCGGTATGGGCCCGACACCAGCAGAAGGTGACGAAGACCTCAACCTCATCAACTCCGGCGGCGGTTTCATTACTGCACAACCGGGTGCTGTTTCTTTCAGTTCCGCAGACTCTTTCTGCATGGTCAGAGGTGGCCACGTTGACAAAACCATCCTCGGCGCTATGCAGGTCGCTGAAAACGGCGATATCGCTAACTGGATGGTTCCTGGCAAACTTGTCGCCGGCATGGGTGGCGCTATGGACTTGATGCAGGCAAAGACTGTCATCGTCGCTATGGAACACACACAGAAGGGCAATCCTAAGATTTTACATACTTGTAACCTTCCGCTTACAGCAAAAAACGCTGTCAGCCTCATCGTCACTGAAATGGGTGTCATCAAGGTTACGGACAAGGGCCTCGTCCTTACCGAACTCAACCCGGAATTCACTGTAGAGGATGTGAAAGCTGCAACTGAAGCTGACTTCACCGTTGCTGCCGACCTCAAACCGATGCAGTTGGACTAAGCAATTAAAATTAAGAACGAAAATTGAAATTCGGGGATATGCTTGAATTTCAGTTTGAACTTAAGTTGAATACAATTATTTACATAACCCAAAAATTATAAAATGGATTTTAGCTTAAACAAAAGAGAAGAACTTTTTCTGCAGATGATCCGCGAATTCGCTGAAAACGAAGTTAAGCCGTTGGCAGCCGAAATCGACGAACAGGAACGTTTCCCGATGGAGACGGTGGAAAAGATGGCCAAGATCGGCATCATGGGTATTCCTATCCCCGTGGAATACGGCGGACAAGGCGGTACCAACCAAATGTACATTATGGCAGTTGAAGAACTGTCACGCGTATGTGCTACTACAGGCGTTGTGGTTTCCGCACACACATCCCTCTGTATGAACCCTATTCTGGAATTCGGTACTGAAGACCAGAAGAAGAAATATCTCCCGAAACTTGCTTCTGGCGAATGGATTGGCGCTTTCGGCCTTACTGAACCGAATGCCGGTACTGACGCAGCTATGCAGCAGACTACTGCCGTTCTCGACGGTGACGAATGGGTGCTCAACGGCAGCAAGATTTTCATCACCAACGCCGGTTACGCACATGTGTACGTCATCATGGCAATGACCGACAAGTCCCTCGGCACGAAAGGCATCAGCGCCTTCATCGTCGAAAAGGACACCCCGGGCTTCTCCATCGGCAAGAAGGAAAAGAAACTCGGTATCCGAGGCTCCGCTACTTGCGAACTTATTTTCGAAAACTGCCGTATCCCGAAAGAGAACCTCCTCGGCGAACAAGGCAAGGGCTTCAAAATCGCTATGATGACCCTCGACGGCGGCCGTATCGGTATCGCTTCCCAAGCTCTCGGCATCGCTCAAGGCGCTATGGATGTTACCGTTAAATACACCAAAGAACGTAAACAATTCGGCAAGTCTATCGCTCAATTCCAGAATACACAATTCCAAATGGCTAACCTCGAGACAAGAGTCCAGGCCGCTCGTCTGCTCGTCCGTCAGGCTGCCTATAAGAAGGATATGCACCTTCCGTATTCCGTTGACGCTGCTATGGCTAAGCTTTTCGCTGCTGAAACTGCAATGGAAGTCACCACGAAGTGCCTCCAATTCCACGGCGGCTACGGCTATACAAGAGAATACGAAATCGAAAGAATGATGCGTGACGCTAAGATTACCGAAATCTACGAAGGAACTTCTGAAGTTCAAAGAATGGTTATCTCTGGCAAATTGTTTAAATAATTGAATTCAGAACCTGTTTTGCAATAGGTTCATTCACCAAAATAGATCTACAAAATGAATATTATAGTTTGTATAAAACAAGTTCCGAATACGAATGTAATCAAAATCAACCCGACGACGGGTACATTGATTCGTGACGGCGTGCCTTCCATCATGAACCCTGATGATAAGGGTGGCTTGGAAATGGCTCTCCGTTTGAAAGACCAACTCGGTGCCAAGGTTACAGTAATCACCATGGGACCTCCTCAAGCAGACGCTATCTGCCGTGAGGCTTTCGCAATGGGCGCTGACCGTGCCATCATCCTCAGCGACAGACGTTTCGCTGGTGCTGACACATTGGCAACCTCCTATGCTTTGTCTGGCGCTTTCAAAAACCTCGATTACGATATGATCATCTGCGGTCGTCAGGCTATCGACGGTGATACCGCTCAAGTTCCCGTTTCCCTGGCTCAACACCTCGACCTGCCGCAAGTGACCTACGTCACTGACCTCGAAGTCAACGGCAACATCTGTACGGTTACCAAAGAAACCGAAGAAGGCCATCAAATCCTCGAAGTCCCCACACCTTGCGTCCTTACCGTGCTGGCTTCCGCCAACCAACCGCGCTATATGAGCGTGAAGGGCATTATGGAAGCTTTCGACAAGGAAGTTGAAATCTGGAATGCCGACCAAATCGACGTCGACCAAGCCCGCCTGGGTCTCTCCGGTTCTCCTACACGCGTGAAGAAATCCTTCACGAAACCTCAAAAAACTCCGGGACAACTCTACGAAGTTGACGCAGAAGAAGCTGTCGAACTCATCGTTAGCAAACTGAAAGAAAAATTTATCATTTAATCGAAAGAAAGCTACTATGGAAAAATCTGACTATAAAAATATATATGTATTTGCAGAACAACGCGAAGGCGTCATTCAATCCGTTGCTTTGGAATTACTCGGCAAAGCACACGAATTAGCTGCAATATTAAATGAAAAGGTAGTTGCCATTCTTTGCGGTCATCAGATTAAGAGCCAGGCTCAAATGCTGATTGAATACGGTGCTGACGAAGTCCTCTGCATCGACGAACCCGAAATGAAAGACTATCTGACCGAACAATATTCACAGGCTATCTACCAAGTGGTGATGCAGTACAAACCCAGCATCCTGATGATTGGTGCTACTACTATCGGCCGTGACCTCGCTCCGAGATTGGCTTGCCATCTCAACACCGGTTTGACCGCTGACTGTACCCGTTTGGAAATCTCAGAAGAAGGTGAATTGATGATGACTCGTCCGGCATTCGGCGGTAACTTGATGGCTACCATTATGTGTACCAACCACCGTCCGCAAATGAGCACCGTGCGTCCTGGCGTTATGCAGAGAATGCAACGCGATGCTTCCCGCAAGGGCGAAGTTGTTGACTTCAAACCTACATTCGATGCTTCCAAGTTCAAAGTCCGCTTGGTGAAAAACGTTAAGGAAGACAAGGGCAAAGTCGATATCACAGAAGCCAAGGTCCTCGTATCTGGCGGACGTGGCGTAGGCTGCAAAGAAGGTTTTGAAAAACTTCAAAGCTTGGCAGAAACTTTCCCGAATGCTGAAGTCTCCTCTTCACGTGCTATGGTTGACGCAGGCGTTATCGATCACGACCGTCAGGTCGGCCAGACCGGTAAGACCGTTCGTCCGGACCTCTACCTCGCTCTCGGTATTTCCGGTGCTATCCAGCACTTGGCAGGTATGGAGGAATCAGACCTTATCATTGCCGTCAATAAGGATAAATATGCTCCCATCTTCGGCGTTGCCGACTTAGGCATTGTCTGCGACCTCAACAAGGTTGTTCCATTGCTTACCGCTCGTCTCGCCAAAGAAATCAAAAAATAATGATTGAAATCCGTAACGTCGAGAAAAGCTACGGCACCTTGCATGTGCTGAAGCAGATCAATCTTACGATAGAAAACTCCAAGGTGGTAACGATTGTCGGTCCTTCCGGGGCCGGCAAGTCCACCTTGTTGCATTTAATCGGTACTTTGGACCGCCCCGACAGCGGAGAGGTGGTCATTGACGGCACTAACTTGCGCACACTCAGTGACGACCAACTTTCGGAGTTCCGTAATCGGCACATCGGGTTTGTCTATCAGTTCCACCATCTGCTGCCCGAATTCACGGCGGTGGAGAATGTGGCTCTGCCCGCAATGATCGCCGGCAAAAGTCGCAAGGAGGCTCTCGTCCATGCTGCAGAATTGCTCGATTTCCTGAAACTCAAGGATAGGGTGGACCACAAGCCCAACGAACTCTCCGGCGGTGAACAACAGCGCGTGGCAGTCGCCCGTGCCCTGATGAACAACCCGGAACTCATCCTCGCAGACGAGCCTTCCGGCAATCTCGATACGGACAATGCCAAGAAACTGCATCAGCTTTTCTTCGACCTCCGCGACCAATTTCATCAAACCTTCATTATTGTAACTCATAATGAAGAACTGGCCTCCTTGTCGGACCGCAAAATCGTGCTGCAAGACGGCCGCGTGATCTCATAATGTTTGACATCTCTGCCTCGCGGATTGAGGCTTATTAAATGGTTGGACATCAGTCCACAAAACAGAATAAAATGAAAACTCTTAGAAAAATCACTATTATTGTGGCTGTTGCTTGTGCCACCCTTTTTGCCGGCTGTGCCAGTCTGGCTCAAATTGCCAACCTCATCAACTGCAAGTTCAGTATGGCAAACATTTCGGATATTACCTGGGCTGACATCAACCTCAGTAATATCAAAAGCGTTTCCGACCTCTCCCTGTCGATGCTTCAGAAGGCTGCGACGGCCATTAAGAACAAAGATTTCGGAGTCTCTGCCAACCTCAACGTGGATGTGAAGAACGAAACGACTCAACCTGCAAAAGTTTTTGCTTTCGATTATGAACTTTTGCTGGAAAACAATCCCTTAGCTTCTGGTAAAAACAGCAATTTCTCGTATGCTGTAAACCCGAAAAGCACAACTCGCGTGCCTGTCCCTCTCAAAGTCGACATCGTCCAAATTATCAAAAACGGCCAAGTCGGTGATGTGGTAAACTTCGCACGCAACCTTTCTGATTATGGCAATGGCAAAGAATCTAACGTCAAAATCAAACTCACCCCTTACATAGGTACCAAGAAACCGACCAAACTTGCTCCTATTGTTTTGAACAAGACTTTCCAGTCCTCTGCTCCCAAAAAAAACTAATTTTTCACATTTATTAATTTCAAACCCAAACCTAAAATGATACAAAGAGTTCAATCCATTTTCCTGCTCGTAGCAGCCATTATCCCCATCGTATTGCTTTTTATGCCGATTGGCTATGTGAATACTGCGGATATTCAATATTTATATAACTCCATCATTTTGAAAATAAATGTGCCAGATGGCCATGCTGTAATCCGTCTCTATTATGTGGCACTCTGCCTGCTGATTTGTTCGGCACTTTCCCTGGTTGCGCTGTTCAGCTACAAAAACCGTGTTCGCCAAACCCAATTCGTCTCTATCAACATGATCGTCTATTTGGTCACCCTTATGGTGATGCTGTGGATTTGTCCGGACATCGTTTTCAAGAAATATTTTACCATCATCAATACCGAATTCGAATTCCAGTTCGCACACAAGGCTCTTCTACTGATTCTCATCTTCGTAGAAGCAATCTGCCTATTCCTCGCCAACAAGTTCATCAAGAAAGACGAAGAACTCGTGCGCGCAGCAGACAGACTTAGATAGTGGGGAATTGTCCCGATCAGGGATGCTGTAAAAGTTCTTCATCCGATAAATCTATATTTTCTTGAAATGGAAAAGACCAATGTAATGCGCATATTGACCCAGCAGGGCATTGCCTTCACGCCACACGATTATGACACCACCATAACCGACGGTGAGACCATTGCCAAGATGTTGGGAGAAGATCCGATGTGTGTGTTCAAGACATTGGTGACGGTGGGCAACAACAACGAACATTACGTGTTTGTCATACCGGTATGCTCTACGTTGGACTTGAAAAAAGCAGCGACTGCCGCTGGTGTGAAGAGCATTCAGATGATTAAGCAGAAGGAACTGCTGCCCTTGACGGGCTATATTCACGGAGGATGCTCTCCCGTTGGCATGAAGAAACCGTTTCCTACATTTGTTGAGGAATGTGCAACTTTATGCGAAACGATGTTCTGCAGTGCCGGCAAGGTCGGATTCCAAATACAATTGGCCCCCGATGACCTCGTCAGTCTGGTGGGCGCTTCGTATGCAGATTTAGTTTGAACATAGAAGATTGAAAAATGCAGTGGGTTATTGTCATATCGATTATCGTTGTCTTCATGGTAGGATCCGTATGGGCTTATTACAAGTACTTACAAGAACTTTCCATGACGGGGAAACCTTATAAATTAGGTGGCAACACCCTGACGTTTGTCTTCACCCTTCCGCTATCCTTTATCATCGCAGGAGTCATCAAAGGTCTCCTAACCAAAAAACACCTGTCCGACGGCTTTGCTTTGGATATGATTTTCATATTGATGATTGTCATATCCAACTATTTGATTTGCATCATTTCCACATCTTTGGCAAAGCGGATTTTGAAAAGCAAAGGGAAATTGTAAACCGAAAAATCTATTGTACTAATTTTTACTATTGATGGAAGAAAATACTATAAAACAGGAAACTCCGCAATTCGGCAAGTACGATTTGATTGCCGAGTTGGCTAAATATTTTCCCAATGCCAATGCCTCTACAGTAGTTGGCATTGGTGATGATGCGGCAGTGATTGCCCCGAATGAAGAGCACGTGGTTTCCACGACGAAAGTCTTCATGGAGAATGTGCATTTCGACCTTACCTATGTGCCGTTGCTGCATCTCGGATATAAGGTCGTCACGGTTGCCATTGCCGATTTGTTGGGCATGAATGCTGTGCCTACGCAGGTGATGCTCAATGTCTGCATCTCCAATCGTTTCGATTTGAAGGCGGTCAACGAGCTGCTCGAGGGCGTGCAGGCATGTTGCGACAATGCGCATGTTGATGTCGTTGGCTTGGATTTGTCCACTTCCCGTAAGGATTTGATAATTTCGGTGACGGCGCTTGGCGAGTGTGAAGCGGCGCGCATGGTCACCCGCGAAGGAGCCAAGGAGAATGAACTGATTTGCGTTTCCGGAGATTTTGCCGCCGCCTACACGGGCCTGCTCCTGCTCGAACGAGAAAAGAAGGTGTTCGAATCGAACCCGGACGTGCAACCCGACTTCACGGGCAAAGACTATCTGCTGCGTCGTCAGTTGCGGCCGGAACCGCGCCTCGATATCATAGAGGCACTCCGTCGTGAAGATATCCTGCCCACTACGATGACGAATGTCTCTGACGGCATCGCAGCAGCTGTCATGCAGATTTGCAAGGCTTCACACGTGGGCTGTGAACTCTTTGAGGAAAAACTCCCGATGACGGAAGAAACCTTTGTCACCTTGAAGGATTTGGACATCGTCCATACAGTGGCCGCCCTCAACGGCGGTGACGACTATGAGCTGATGTTCACAATCAAACAGTCCGATTTTGAAAAGATAAAGAATATAGAAAACATCTCCATTATCGGCTACATAAAAGAAGAACACGCCGGCTGCCACATTGTCACCGGTGACAATGTTCATGTGGAATTGCATGCGCAAGGTTTTAAAAGTTAATAGTCAAAGTCAACAGTGAATAGTAAGACATCGTTTAACATAGGAAACATTCGAATTGGTGGTGATGCGCCTGTCGTGGTGCAGTCAATGACCAATACCGATACGAATGATGTAGCGGCTTCTGTGGCACAGTGCAAGCGTATGATTGCCGCCGGAGCTGAGATGGTTCGCCTGACAGTGCCCTCATTGAAAGAAGTGGAGGCTATGCGACAAATCAAGGACCGTCTTCGTGCGGAAGGCATCATGACGCCGTTGGTGGCCGATGTCCATTTCAACCCGAAAGTCGCTGAGGCTATGGCTGCCATCGTCGAGAAGGTCCGTATCAATCCTGGCAACTATGTGGACAAGCGTAATTTTTCGCAACGTGACGTCACTGACAGCGAATATGCTGCGGCAGTGGAACGCATGGCCCTTCGCGCTGCTCCGCTTTTCGAAATCTGCAAGGCGCACGGCACCACGATACGTTTAGGCATCAACCACGGCTCTTTGTGCGACCGCATCGTCACGCGCTACGGCAATACGCCGAACGCTATGGTCCAATCCGCTCTGGAGTGGATTGACATCTGTGAAAAATATGATTTTCACAAAGTCGTGATTTCCATGAAGTCTTCCAACGTCCATACGATGATGGAAGCCACGCTGAAACTCCATGAGGAGATGGAGAAAAGAGGCTGCACCTATCCGTTGCATCTCGGGGTCACTGAGGCTGGCAATGGGGTAGAGGCCCGCGTGAAGTCCGCTGCAGGAATCGGCGCCCTCCTCATGATGGGAGTTGGCGACACTGTGCGCGTGTCCCTGACGGAGGCTCCTGAAAACGAAACTCCGTTTGCCCACAAGTTAGTGAATGCTGTCCGTACGCTTTCTCCGCAATCCTGCTTGGTTGAGGAGAAGAAGATGATTTACGAAGATGCGGAACCCGACTACGAAACATGGTTGGCTAAGGCTGCGGCTTTGGCGGGCTATTGTTATTTCAAATACCACATCCAAGACGTTCAACTGCAGAATCCCAATTTCTCAGCTGAACAGTGTGCTTCGCTGGAAGCTACTATTTTGCAGGCTTGCCGTATCAAAATGAGCAAAACGGAATTCATCTCCTGTCCGTCTTGTGGCCGGACACAGTATGACATCCAATCGGTCCTCACCTTGGTGAAGGAACGATTCCCGAACTATCCGGGATTGAAAATCGGTGTGATGGGCTGTATTGTCAACGGCCCCGGTGAGATGGCTGATGCTGACTACGGCATCGTCGGCGCTTCACATGGGCTGGTCTGTGTATATGAAGGCAAGAAACGATTGACGGAGGCTGTCTCCATCGAGGATGCGCTGGACAGACTGCAGTCGTTGGTGGAACATGCAGCTGAAAAATAGAAACTTTGCGCTATCTCTGCGTCTTTGCGGTAAAATTGAAACCGTAGAGATTGAATCAAAGACGTTTGAATTTTTTTTATAACTTTGCGCTCTCAAAAAAGAGCATATTATCATAACCAACAATTATTAACAAAATTAAATACTTATAGAACAATAGAGGATAAATAGTCTACAAAATATATAAGCAATTTGCTTTTGTCTGACCATCTAAAATCTGGAAAATTTTCGACTAAGACGAAAGGAAGTTGTTCGCGATTACGTGAACTCTTCTCGTTTGGTCGATGGGCTTTCCAGATCCCTTGATGGCGAACTTGTTGGAGTTCACGTTTTTTGCTATGAAGGAAAACTCATACGATAAAAAAGATTTGTTGGAATTGCTGAAGAATATTGTCAGTGATTTGGAAGCGCATGACTTGCCTGTTCGTCCTGCTTTGTTGGAACGAATAAAACAACTTGAAGAAGAACTGGAAAAGCCGGCTGCAGAGTAGGTGAGTGCTGCTATTTGAGAGCGGCCGCCATCTTGAAATAAAGGTCTGTGAATATCAGTGCGGAGTTGCCGTTTCTGCCGATGTGGTACAGGGCTTTGTTGCATTCTTCCGTCATAATGGATACATGTTTGAGGTTTATGACCCCTTTGAAAGTGCGCAGGACGTTCATTTCGGCTTCTGTCGCTTTGACGATGTTTTCATGCTTGGTGTTGAGCATGAGAATGTTTCGCAGCATCTTCAAGACAAAGCCCACGAATTGTTTTTGTGTCTCTCGTCCTTGGTCGACGATATGGGCGAACTCTTCCTGCACTTCCGCATATTTGACTACGGCTGGTGGCTGTTGCTGGGCAAATGATACGATGCTGTTCAACATCAGGGAAAACGTGTTGAGCATGGACTTCTGGTCAGAGTCATCAGCATGTACTTTTACGGCTTTGTTGTAGTCGCCTTCTGACAAGATGGCGATATCCATAGCCGTTTTGTCGTCTATGTCCGGAAAGTCATGCTTGAGCTGTGCTGCAATGAGGTCGTTGGACAGGCGCGGAATCTTGACCAGCTGCGTTCTGGACAGAATGGTGCTGAGAATCAAGTCCGGCTTTTCGGAAATGAGAATGAAGAGGGACTTGTTTTCGGGTTCTTCCAAAGTTTTCAGCAATTTCGGTGCTGCGGCGTGATAGAGCCTGTCAACGTTCCAGAGAATGTAGATTTTGTAGCCTCCGGCGTAGGAACGGATGCTGTTCTGATTGACGATGTGCGAGCAGTCGCGAATGTTGATGGTGGCCTGTTTGTTCTCGCCGTCCAGTTCTGCCAGCCAGTCTTGGATTTCGATGAAGTAGTTGTGCTTGAAGACGAAGTCGCGGAATTCCTGAGCGAACATCAGAGATTCGTTGTCTTTCTTCACAGACTTGGTGAGGCAGTTGGGGAAGTAGAGATGTAGGTCGGGGTGGGCGAGCTTCTCGAACTGTTTGCAGGAGGGGCATTCGCCGCAAGAGTCCTCGTCGGAAGGATGCTCGCAGCAGAGATATTGCGCCAGTGCGATGGCTAATGCGAAGGCATGGCTTCCCGATTGCGCCAGGAAAAACTGGGCATGGCTGATGCGGTGTTCGTGCACTTGGTTGAGAATCTGCTGCTTGAGCTGCGGGTCTACGAGGACGTCTTTGAATAACATGATGATTCCTTTTTGATTTTTTAGGGCGCAAAGATAGCAAATTTGTGGTGAGATGAAGCCCTATTTTGTTTACTTTTGCAAGCGTTTTTTACCTGATGAATTTATAAACGAAAAATATACCCTTATGACCAAACAGACCCAATTCCTGAACCAGCTGCTGACGGCCCCTTCCGTATCCGGATATGAAGACGAGGCATCCAAAGTATTCCTGAACTATGTAGAACCGTTTGCCTACCAGACGGAGGTGGATGTGTTGAACAACACGTACGCCTTTGTTGGCAATCCGGAGGCGCAAACCACGGTGATGGTCGAGGCGCACATCGATGAGATTGGGTTCCAAGTGCTGCACATCAGCAAAGAGGGCTTTCTGTATATTCGCAAAAACGGAGGCGTCGATCTCTGCTGCATTCCCGGCAGCCAAGTGCAGGTGCTGGCCAATGACGGTACAGTCATTCCAGGCGTGATTGGCAAGAAACCCATCCACCTCATCTCTGCAGATGACCGCAAGAAGGCTCCGGAACTGGATGCCCTTTGGGTGGATACCGGTTTGAGTGAGCAGGAAGTTCGTCAGCGTATCAGCGTGGGCGATCCCGTCTGCTTTGCCCCGAACGTGATGATGTTGGGCGAACATAAGATTACCTCCAAGGGCCTGGACGACAAGATTGGCGTCTATGTGGTGGCTGAGGCGCTGCGCCGTTTGGCTCGGAAGAAACTCAACGTCAGAGTCTGCGGTGTGGCTTCGTCGCAAGAAGAGGTCGGCTGTCGCGGGGCCGTGGTGGGCAGCGCCAACCTCGAGCCCGACTATGCCATCAGTTTGGATGTCACATTCGCTACAGATGTCCCAGACTGCTTGGCACGCAAGCACGGCGAGGTCGTTCTGGGCAAAGGCGTGGTGATTACCAAGCATCTGGATAGCAATCGTAAGTTCGCGCAGATGGCTGAGAAAGTGGCCGAAGAACACAAGATCCTGCATCAGCTGTCGGCCAACAATTCGGCTACGGGCGGCACGAATGCTTCCAAAATCCAATTGTCGAACAAGGGTGTGCGCTCTCTGTTGCTGAGCATCCCGAACCGATACATGCATACGCCGGCGGAAGTGTGCGATATGCGCGATATCGATGCTGCAGTGGAACTCATCGTGGAGTTGGTGTCAGCCCTGTAAGTGATGCCCAGGCCGGTGCTTTTTATTAGTGTGTAAATCGGAGCAAATTATTTCAGTAAATGAGACGAACGAGAGTTTTAGACGATGAAGTTTTTGAATTCAAGCAGTTTACCATCCACCAGGGGCATGCTGCGATGAAAGTCGGTACTGACAGCGACCTGCTGGGAGCCTTGTCGGCGGGAGGCAACCGTGTCCTTGACATCGGAACTGGTACGGGCGTGCTTGCCTTGATGATGGCCCAGCGCTACCCGGAGGCCCGCGTCACGGCGGTGGAAATTGACGATCTGGCCGTCCTGGATGCGGCACGCAACTTCTCGGAGTCGCGATTCGCTGACCGCATAGAACTGGTGCATGCCTCGTTTCAAGATTTTCTGTCGAACTGTGAATCAGGTGGCGCAGCGAAATTTGATGCGGTGGTTTGCAATCCGCCCTATTTCGAGCGCAGCCTGGAATGCCCGAGCGAGAGCCGCACGCGCGCACGCCACACCTCGAGTCTTCCGTTCTCCGTGCTGATATCCGGTTCTTATCGCCTGCTCAATGATGGCGGCAGTCTATCGGTCTGCATCCCCCCGGAGGTGATGGATGATTTTATCGCACAATGTCGTCAGACAGGCTTCTATTTGCAGCATCTTTACAAAATCAAAACGGTACCGGAAAAGCAGCCCAAGCGTTTTATCCTGATTTGCAGGAAAGGAAAGGAAGAGGAAACGGTAGAGCATGTGTTCTGCATGCGTAACTCCGACCGCACGCGCTCCGAATGGTATTTGGATTTGATGCAGGACTTTCTGATTTGCGGAAAACTATAATCGAGGGGAAGCCAATGGCTAACAGCTGTAACCCTATGCCGTCTGACCGATTTCGAGGGTGAAGACAAATATCAGTCCTCCCTCTTTGCGGTTCTGGGCGGTGATTTCGCCGTGGTGGAATACCACCGCATTGCGCACGATGGAAAGCCCTAACCCAGAGCCGTCATTGGTTGCGGCAGTCTGCTGCGACGAGCGATAAAAACGCTCGAAAATGTGCGGCAGGTCTTCTTCTCGCGTGCCCAAACCGGTATCGTAATAGGTGAATTGCCAATGCGTTTTCTTCTTGGCGCAGGCAATATGAATCGTGGTGCTCTTCCCGCTGTATTTGATGGAATTTTCTACCAAGTTGCGTATGAGGGCATACAGCAGCGGATAGTTGCCTTGGAGCGCTGCGTTTTGCGTGATTTCGTTTTCAACTTCGATTTGATGTTGCGTGAGCGCCTCTTTGAACTCGTCAAGCACTTCCTCAACCACGATTTTCATGTCGATGGTTTCAATAGGGAAAAGTTCTGGCGACTCTTCAATCTTGGTAATCATCGCGATATCGCGAATGAGGTCCGACAAACGTATAGTTTGCAAGTAGGAACGTTCCAAAAACAGCTCTCTCTTTTCGCTGTTTATCTGCGGATTGTTCACTAATGTTTCCAAATAGCCGCGGATGCTGCTTACGGGCGTTCGCAGCTCGTGGGCGATGTTGGAGGTCATCTGATGCTTTAATGTGCGTTGGTTCTCTTCCTCCTTTAAGGCAATCTTTCGACTGTATCTGTTGGATAATAATATGAATAACAAGAAAATCGAACAGAAGAACAGGGCGATTTCCAACCAGAGGAACCAGTCGGGACGGAAATAGTCTTTCATGCTGACTTCAAAAGGGAGGGCCACACGTATGATGCGTTTTTGCGCAGCGTATTTTTTAGCATAATACAGATACTTCTGTCCTGCTGTCTCGGAATATCGAATGCAGTAGCCGTCCTTCTTTTCCATACAGGATTGTATTTCGGGTCTGGAAAAATGGTTCTCCATCGTAGATGCGGCGCTGTAACTGTCGTAATAAACCGTTCCGGTGATGTCTAAAATGGTGATACGCAATTTCTCCGGCAGCAAGGACAGCATCTGTGAAACCGAATCTTGCTTGGCAATCATATCGGCGTACACTTCAAGGTTGGATTGGAGCAGGGAACGTTTGTAGTGGTACTCGGTTTGGTACTCTATGGCAATCATTGCGGCAGAGCAGAAACTGAATACAACGGCAAAAATGAGGATGAGCTTTTTCTTGTAAGACATTATGCTTTTTCAATATAGTAGCCGAAGCCGATTCTGTTTTTTATGAAATCTCTGCAATCACCTAACTTTGCTCGGATTCGGGCAATGTGTACATCTACCGTTCGGTCAAGTACGTAGGGTGCGTCTTTCCACAGTTCGGCAATGATGGTGGTACGTGAAAAATAGGTTCCCGGGTTGGCGCAAAGCAGTGTGAGAATGTCAAACTCCTTACGCGACAATTCTATGCTTTTCCCATGAAGCAGCACAGTTTTCTGAACGACATCGACGACTAAGTCGTTGTATTGGTAAACTTTGTCTTGAGTTGGGGCGGTAGCATCGTATCTTTTTAATACGGCCTTGAGGCGGGCAAGCAGCACGTTGATGGAGAACGGCTTGGAGATGTAGTCGTCGCCGCCGGCATTGAACCCCGCTAAGAGGTCTTTCTCTTCTGATTTGGCCGTTAGGAAAATGATGGGCGTGTTGTTACGCAATTCGTTGCGGATCTTTTGTGCGAATTGGTAACCCGACATGCCGGGCAGCATGACATCCAACAGGATAAGCGATGTTTTCGAACTAAGTCTGTCAAGGCCTTCTTCTGCCGAAGAGACGGCAATAGTGGCATACCCGGCGTTGTCAATGTTGAAAGCCAGGATTTCGCGTACGTCGGGGTCGTCTTCTACAATCAGAATCTCAAGCATAATGTGGAGAATAAGGCGGCAAAAATACAATATAATTCGATGTCGGACGGTTGGTTTATGTTACTTTTAGGTTAAAAGGAAGTATTGATGTTACAAATTGGTTAAATGATGAAATCGTTGTTTTAGCAGTCTGAAACAATGTTAATTTTGCGCCCGAAAATTTTGCAAGAATATGAATGTATTGTTTATCATAATCAACTTTATAGGGGCGCTTGCCGTTTTTCTATTTGCCATGAAACTGATGAGCGATTCCCTGCAACAAATCGCCGGAAATGGGATGCGTTCTATTTTAGGCAAAATCACCAATAATCCGTTGCGCGGCATTTTGACGGGTGCTGGCGTCACCATTGCGGTGCAGTCCTCTTCTGCAACTACGGTGATGGTGGTCAGCTTTGTCAACGCCGGCCTTCTCTCGTTGGCGGGCGCAATAGCCGTTATCATGGGCGCCAATATCGGAACGACGATTACGGCGTGGATTATCACGCTGTTCGGCTTGGGAGAAACCTCTTCGGCCTTCAGCTTGCCGATGCTTTTAGGCGTTATATCGTTGGCGCTGCTCTTTTCAAAAAAAGACAAAGTCCAATCCACAGGCGGTTTTATAATGGGACTGGCATTGCTGCTGATAGGCATGAACTTGCTGCAGTCGGCCATGCCGAATCTGGAAGAATATCCTCGTTTTTTGGAGGCCATTGCCAGCCTTTCGCAATATGGATTCTGGTCCGTGCTGCTGTTCGTGCTCGTCGGCGCGCTGCTCACTTGTTTGGTGCAGGCCTCAGCCGCAATGATGGCTATCACGCTGGTGATGTGCTATAAGGGCTGGATCGGCTTTGACATGGCTGTGGCTTTGGTTATGGGACAGAACATCGGTACGACGATTACCGCGAACTTGGCAGCCATGGTTGCCAATACGGCTGGTAAAAAGGCCGCCCGCGCGCACTTGGTTTTCAATGTGGTCGGCGTGATATTTACATTGATTGTATTCCGCCCAGTGCTGAATCTCATTGCCCTGATGACTACAGGTATGCTGCAGGCAGACCCATACGCAGCAGTGGGAGCTGCCAACTACTCTCCCGAAGCTATACCGTTGGCATTGTCTATTTTCCACACCTTTTTCAATGTGGTGAATACGATGATTTTGGCGTGGTTTATTCCGCAAATCATCAAGATTGTCAATTGGATGGTGCCTACGAAGGAGTCTGAACAGGAAGATGAATTCCGCTTGCAATATATTCCGGGCAATTGGATGAAAACCACGGAGTTGAATATTCAGTCGGCAAAGCAGGAAATCGAACAGTTTTCGACACGCGTGCTTCGGATGTATGGTTTTCTACCTTTATTGCGTACGGCGCAAAAAGAGGAGGAGTTCAACGATGCTGTCGCCCGTATTGAAAAATATGAGGAAATCACGGACCGTATGGAGTCTGAAATCGCGCAGTATCTTACGCATGTTTCAGCGGGTGGTATGTCCACGGAAGGTTCTCAACGCATTAGCGCGATGTTGCGCATCGTGGATAATTTGGAGAGCATAGGCGATGCGATTTATCAGATCGCCGTCACTCGCAAGAACAAACGCGAAGATGCCGTGCATTTTTCGCAGGATTTGAATGATAATCTCGAACAAATGACGCAATTGGTGCAGCAGGCATTGGATGTGATGGATGCCAATCTCCGTGGTGAATATGAGCATGCGAAGTTGGACAAGGCCTACGAAGCGGAAGATGCCATCAACAAGTATCGTGACCAACTGCGCGCTCGGCACTTGGAGGCGTTGAAGAACAACACCTACGATTATGCGATTGGTACGGCCTACAGCGGCTTGTATGCGTTGTATGAGAAATTGGGCGATTACGTCATCAATGTCAGCGAAGCCGCCAAGGGTGAAAAACGAAGAGATTAACTCGCCATTTTTCTTTCTACCTGCAAATCCAATACTACTTAATTAGGTGGTGTGAATTATGAATCACATCACCTTTTTCCCCAATTGTCCCTATCTAAGCTCCTGAAGTTAATAGCCTCACTCAAGTGTCCCGTCTCGATTTCCGGACTGCCGTCGAGGTCGGCGATGGTGCGTGCAACCTTGAGAATGCGGTCGTATGCTCGTGCGGAGAGGCCGAGGTGGTCCATGGCATTCTTGAGCAGTTGCTGCCCGGCCTCGTCGATGACGCAGTGCTGTCGCACCATACGGCTGGTCATCTGCGCGTTGCAGAAGATGTTGTATTGGTTCTGGAAGCGCTCCTTCTGGATTTCGCGTGCCATAACCACACGCTTCCTGATTTCAGCACTCTTCTCCACGGGCTTGTTGCTCGCCAACTCCTCGTGCGATACGGGCACGACCTCCACGTGTAGGTCTATTCTGTCCATTAAGGGGCCGCTGACCTTACCTAAGTAGTTCTGTACCTCGCCGGGCTTGCAGGTGCAGGTGATGGTGGGGTGGTTGTAGTTGCCGCACGGACACGGGTTCATGGCGGCAACGAACATGAAGGAGGCGGGAAACTCCACCGTATATTGCGACCGCGAGATGGTGACGCAGCGGTCCTCCAGGGGCTGCCGCATCACTTCGAGCACCTGTCGCTTGAATTCCGGCAATTCGTCAAGAAACAGCACCCCGTTGTGGGCCAGGGATATCTCTCCCGGCTGCGGGTTGGTGCCGCCGCCAACTAAGGCAACGTCGCTGATGGTGTGATGCGGCGCGCGAAACGGACGAACGGCTATCAGCGAGGCGTAACGGCTCATCTTGCCCGCCACGGAGTGTATTTTGGTGGTCTCCAATGCTTCATTGAGGGTGAGTGGCGGCAGGATGGAGGGCAGACGCTTGGCGAGCATTGTCTTGCCGCTGCCCGGCGGGCCAATCAGAATGACGTTGTGGCCGCCTGCCGCCGCGATTTCTAACGCCCGCTTGATGTTCTCCTGACCCTTCACGTCGCTGAAGTCGTGCTCGTAGTTGTTCAGACTGCGGCGGAACTCCTGCTCGATGTCGATTTTCGTGGGCTCTATGGGCGCGTCACTGTTGAAAAAGTCGATGACCTGCTTGATGTTCTCTACGCCGAGTACGTCGAGGCCCTGCACGATGGCGGCCTCGCGGGCGTTCTGCGCTGGCAAGATGAGGGCCTTCTTGCCGCGTTTCTTGGCTTCCAATGCGATAGGCAGCGCTCCTCGAATGGGCTGCAGTGAGCCGTCCAACGAGAGCTCCCCCATAATATAATAGTCTTCCAGCCGCTGACCACCCCGTATTTGCTCGGAGGCGGCAAGGATGGCGATGGCAAGGGTCAAATCAAAGGCAGAACCTGTCTTCTTGATGTCGGCGGGGGCCATGTTCACGACAATCTTCCGCCCGGGCATGCGGTAGTTGTAGTTCTTCAAAGCAGTCTCAATGCGCTGCTGGCTCTCCTTGACTGCACTGTCAGGCAGCCCGACCAAATGGAAACCAATTCCGTTATCTACGCTCACCTCCACAGTGATATGGATGGCGGCAACACCCATTAGGGCACAACTATAAGTACGAACTAACATAATTTTTCTATTTTTAATGCGGTTGCAAAAATAGAAAAATTATATTATGGTTGTTTAAAAATTTACAAATAATTTAATTTTAACTAATAACTGTTAAAACCGAGAATGCCAGGATGGAAAACTTATTTCTTTAAAGGGACTACTTTCATTGTGAGGCTGTTCATACCATAATTGTCATATTTGGGCGTTTTGCGATAAAATGTCACGGTATATTTGCCCAATTGGTTGAATTTCTTACTCGGGAAAGCAATCAATTTCATGTTAGCTACACTACCTTCTCCGGTTAGTGTAATGTCTTTGTTTATTTTAGAATCGAAATTGAGCACACTGGATACGAACGTTTCCATGCCGTCGGGGGCCGTGATGGTGATGTTTACAGGAACTTCTGTGAGCTCGTTCAAGGTGGTGTCGTAGTTGAGGTAAAATTCTACACGATAAGGTCTTGCGGTATCCACAATGTCGAAGTCCAAATCTAAGACCTGCTCTTCAAAAGTCCAGTTACATGCCGGAAAACTGTGGGTGACGACAATGTCTTCCTTTTGGATGACCTTGTGCTTGTTGCAGCTGAATAAGAGGCTGATAGACAAAGTGATAATTGCAAAAACGATAATTTGTTGATAAGTTCTGTTTTTCATAACCGATGTTTCGTTCAAATTAGAGTATCTTTGCGGTCCGCAAACCGTTTTTTTTAACGGCTGCAAAAATACACTAATTCCTCGTTCACATAGCAGCGGAGTGAAAAATGTTTGATGAAGAGATGAAGAGATGAAAGGATGAGGAGATGATAGTAACTTTATAAATTTTGTAAAAGATATGCCTTCGAAAAAGAAATTCTACGTAGTGTGGGCCGGATTGCAGCCCGGCATTTATGATAATTGGAATGATTGCAAACTGCAGGTCTTCCAAGTTGACGGTGCCAAGTACAAGTCTTTTGAGTCAGAGCAGGAGGCCATTGCCGCATTCAGAGAAGGTTATCAGGCATATTATCGAAACCATCCGTCTCCGGCCAGCGGCATTCCTTTGCAGATTTTGAACGAGGATGCTCCCAAACCTATTTTAGAGAGCTTGGCGGTAGATGCTGCGTGGAATACAGTGACCAAGATGATGGAGTACCGCGGAGTCTACGTGGCCACGCGCGAGGTGTGGTTCCATAAAGGACCTTATCCTAATGCGTCTAACAATATCGGTGAGTTTCTGGCGCTGGTTCACGGCATAGCCCTTTGCAAGCAGAAAGGCCTGGATATTCCTATATATACAGATAGTATTACTGCTCTCTCTTGGGTGCGCCATAAGAAACACAAATCCATCATTCTTCCTACTGAGGAAAATGCTATGCTGTTCGATATGATGTCGCGAGCTGAAAACTGGCTTAGGAACAACACTTTCGACAATCCGCTGTATAAATGGAACACTCCGCTGTGGGGCGAAATTCCTGCGGATTTCGGACGTAAATAGCTGATCTTTTGAATTGTTATTGTTGATTGACAGAGGGCGCTTTGTCTCAGCAGAATATGTGCCTGCTGTTATCGTCGGTTTCGTTTCGTCGTTTTGAAGAAGAAATCGTGCTGTTTTTTCCGTTCCTCCATACTTTTGGCAATGTGTACCTTCTTGCCGTCGTAGGGGTTGTAACCCAAGTAGTACATAGCCGTGGAAAAGGTCATCGGCGTGGGTGTGAAGTCCTGCACTTGGTCGGTCAGCAGGTGCAACTTTTGTGTGAGGCGACTTAACTCGGCCATCTTTTCAACGGTGCATCCCGGATGCGAACCGATGAGGTAGGGGATGAGCTGCTGGTTCTTGCCGCACTTCTTGTTTTCCTGATTGAAGCGGTCTAAGAATTCGATGAACTTGTCGAATTCCGGCTTGCGCATCAGTTTCAAAACCTCGGTGTCGGTGTGCTCTGGGGCTACTTTCAATCTTCCGGAAACGTGCTTGTTTACAATCTGATGCAGGTATTTGCTTTGGCCATTGTTTAGGTCTTCTTCTTTGCTATGAGGCAATAGCATTTCGTAACGGATGCCACTGCCGATGGTGACGTGTTTGACACCTTCCATATCAGCGACTTTCTGGTAAAGTTCGACTAAAGGCTTGTGGTTCATCTGCAGGTTCGGGCATATTTTCGGCACGAGGCAGGATGGCCGCGGGCACGTCTTGCATCGGTCGAGATTTTTACCGTGCATTCGGAACATGTTGGCAGACGGGCCGCCTAAGTCGCTGATGTGGCCTTTGAAGTAGGGCCGTTGTATGAGGTCGCTGACTTCTGCCAGAATCGAGGCATTGGAGCGGGAGGCAATCTGCTTGCCCTGATGGGCGGATATTGCGCAGAAACTGCATCCTCCGAAGCATCCACGGTGCATCGTGATGGAGTTTTTTATCATCTCGAAGGCCGGAATGTCGCCGCGCTTCAAATATTTGGGGTGCGGGGCGTTCATCATCCTGTCAAACAGCGCGAAACTGTCCATCTCTTCTTCCGTGGCAACCGGGAACGGCGGCCTGACCACTAAATACTGTCTGCCGTATGGCTGTATCAAGGTCCGCTGTTCGCGTTTGTTGGATTCGGTTTCGAAAAGAACGAAGTTCTCGCCGTATTTGCGTTTGTCGCGCAGTTCCTCCTGATAGGAATGCAACATGATGGGTTGCTCCGCTTCGTATTTGGCAATGTCACTGTCGATGTAGGCAATCTGCCGGCACTCTTTGAGGTGCTCGCGCCAGTTCGGCTTTTGGAACAGGTCGGCTAAGGCGAGAATAGGGCGTTCGCCCATGCCGTAAACGAGCACGTCGGCTTCGCTGTCGAGCAGCACCGACGGCTTGAGTGTGTCGCTCCAGTAGTCGTAATGCGACAGTCGGCGCATGGATGCTTCGATGCCGCCGATGACGACGGGCACGTCCGGATAAATCTGCTTGAGGATTTTGGAATACACCGTCGTGGCGTAATCCGGGCGGAACCCGGCTTTGCCGCCAGCCGTGTAAGCATCGTCACTGCGCAGCCGCTTGTTGGCCGTGTAGTGGTTCACCATAGAGTCCATATTGCCGGAGGTCACCCCGAAGAAGAGTCGAGGCTTGCCTAATTTCTTGAAATCCCGAAGGTCGTCCTGCCAGTTGGGCTGGGGGAGGATAGCCACTCTCAGCCCGGCACGCTCCAACGTGCGGCCGATGACGGCAGCCCCAAAGGATGGATGATCTACGTATGCGTCGCCATTGACGATGATGATGTCAACATAGTCCCAGCCGAGGTAGTCAAGTTCTTTTTTGGTGATTGGAAGAAAATGTTTCTGCATTGGGCTATGTCCTTTCTAATGTATCACTTTCAGCTCTTCCACGCCCAATCGCACTTTCAGCCATTTGAGCAATTCGGTTTCTTCCTCTTTATAATCGTTGTCTTTCCATTGCAGATAGACAACGGCTATGGTATTGTTTTCGAGTGTCTTGGTGTCGTATTGCACGAGGTCTGTGATAGCGAACCGGCGAACGTCCGGGTGCTGAACATAGATTTCCTTGGCCAACTGAGCGGAGAGCGTCTCCGCATTTTGTATCTTGTTGATTTTGGAGCGGAGGTCGGCAATGGTGGAATCTTTCTGGGCCAATGCGGCATCCTTTTTGTCAAGGATGTCTTCTATGATTTCGTTCTGTTTGGTGATGTCTATGGATTCTCCGGTTTGGCGTACGATGAGTTTTGCCTTCTTCAAGCCGTAAGCATTTTGCAGCGAGTTCTGGAGGTCGGAAATCTCTCTTTGGCTGAGCGGATTGCCGACAAGCGACATCGAGACGGTCTGGCTTCGGTGATGGTATTCGCGATCAGAGGCAATGACCTGAATGTCTTGGAAGTTCTCGTTTTCCTGGAAGTCCTTGATGAATTTGAGACTCTGGGTGTTGAATGCGGCCTCTTTGACCACGTCGCCGGCCAAATAGATGCTGGGAATCAATACTATCAATGTGAAAATGGAAATGAGGCGTCGTACAGTTCTGTTTCTGCTTTCATCGACATACTTTTTCTGCGGGAAATGCAGGAATCTGACCATCACAAAGGTGGCCAGTGCGATGAAGAAGGAGTTGATGAAGAAAAGGTAGAAGGCGCCGAGGAAGTACCAGATTTGTCCGGTAGCGATGCCGAATCCGGCGGTGCAGAGCGGTGGCATCAATGCGGTGGCAATGGCCACGCCGGAAATGATGGTGATGGACTGTGACTTTCGCGAAGTGGCCACGATGCCGGCCAATCCGCCGAAAAAGGCAATGAAGACGTCGAAAATCGTCGGCTGCGTGCGGGCCAGCAACTCGGAACGCGCCCCGCTGATTGGGGAAATCAGAAAGTACAGGGTGGATGCCACTAAACTGATGCCCACCATAATGGCCAGGTTCTTCAAGGACTGCTTGAGCAGGTCTTCGTCAAAAGTTCCGACCGCCAATCCCAGGCCTGTGATCGGACCCATAAGCGGTGAAATCAACATTGCGCCGATGATGACCGCCGTGGAGTTGACGTTCAGTCCCACTGAGGCTATGATGATGGCGAAAAACAGAATCCAGACATTCACACCGCTGAACTCCACGCTCTTGGAAATGTAGTCCACGGTGGCGTTGTAGTCGGTGTCCTGACGTATTTGGGTGTGTTTTCGGACGTGCACCCAGATCGTTCGCAGGAAATGCGATACGGAATTCTTATGCTTTCGATTGTCTGATGTCGGTTCCACTTCTTTCAGTTACGTGTTGAATAATATTTTCCTGTTGATATAGATGTTGCGGTGAATAAATCCCTCCGCAGTTCTTATAGCAGATAACAGTTTCCCGTAAGCTATTGGAGCATTTCTATGATTTTATCGATTGGCAGTTGTTGCTGCTCGCCTGTACCCATATTCTTGAGGGTGTAGGTGTTGCTGTTGCGTTCGTTTTCACCGGCCATGATGACGAACGGAATGGCTTTGGCGTTGGCGTACGACATCTGCTTGCCGATTTTGGCGCTGTCGGGATAGATTTCAGACGGAATGCCGGCGTTGCGCAGCTGGCGCAATCCTGCCAAGGCGTATTTCTCATCTTCTTTACCGAAGTTGATGAAGATGGCCTTGATGGGAGTGAGGATTTCGTCCGGGAAGAGGTTGAGTTCGTTGAGAACGTCGTAGATACGTTCGGCACCGTAGGAGATGCCCACGCCGGACATGTTCTTCAGGCCGAAGATGCCCGTGAGGTTGTCGTAGCGGCCGCCGCCGGAAATGCTGCCCATAGCGGCATCTTTGGCCTTGACTTCGAAGATGGCGCCAGTATAGTAGTTCAAACCACGGGCCAAGGTGATGTCTATTTCGAGGTCTGTGGTCAGGCCCATGTCTTTCACGTAGTCTAAGACGGTGACGAGTTCTTCCACGCCCTTCATGCCGATTTCACTGCCTGCGAGGATGCCCTTCAACTGCTCGATTTTCTCAACGTTGTCCTGTCCGCCGAAACTGAAGACAGGCATGAGCTTGTCGATGGATTCCTGGCTGATGCCGCGTTCGAGCAATTCGGCGCAGACGTTGTCCTGGCCGATTTTGTCGAGCTTGTCCATAGCGGTGCAGAGGTCGGTGACCTTGTCGGCCTGCCCGATGACTTCGGCAATGCCGGAGAGGATCTTGCGGTTGTTGATTTTCATCGTGATGGCGATGCCGAACTTGCCGAACACCTCGTCGGTGATTTCCACCAACTCGGCTTCGTTGAGCAGGGAGGTGCTGCCGATGATGTCAACGTCACACTGATAGAATTCGCGGTAACGTCCCTTCTGGGGTCTGTCGGCGCGCCAGACGGGCTGCATCTGGTAACGTTTGAACGGGAACGTCAGCTCGTTTTGGTGTTGGACGACGAATCGTGCGAAGGGAACGGTAAGGTCGTATCGCAAACCTTTTTCGCAGATTTTCGTGGCCAAGCGGTTCGGTGTCATATCGCTTTCGTTGAAATCGACACCCTGGGTGAAATCTCCGGAATTGAGGATTTTGAACAGCAGTCGGTCGCCTTCTTCGCCGTATTTGCCCATCAGAGTGGAAAGATTTTCCATAGAAGGGGTTTCAATCGGCAGGCAGGCATGCTTGTGAAAAACGGAGCGGATAGTGTCGAAAATATAGTTGCGCCGCATCATTTCAGTCGGCGTGAAGTCGCGGGTTCCTTTGGGAATAGATGGTTTTACGATATTCATAATAGGTGTTTTAAAATAGGGTGCAAACGTACACAAAAAAAACGAATTTTCCCATTGGAATTTTGAATGGCGAAAAGTCTGAAAACGATATTATTTCTTGAAAGTTTTTCCCAAAGCAGAGCACCGGATGTGTCTTTTCAAAACATTTTTTGAGCGGGAATAACGATGCGGCGGTGGAGGAGCGGGCTCGCCAATCAGTCCCAAAGGACAATTGTACTCCTTTCCCTTTTCTTCAAGTAAAAACCTGATGCTTGATATCTCGACATCATCTGATAACTTGTTCATTTGTAGACAATGATTTTGTATTATTGCTCCAAAGACACCACATAGGAATGATATATTTTCCGGGACATTGTCGGCTAAAGCATCCACAAAACATTCATGGTTCACAGAGTTTTTTTGTATCCGGACAATTTCGGCACCAGTACAATCACGGCAGTTCTCTTCTTGAATATTTTTAAGATAGACAGCACTGTCTATGTCGCTCAATTGGGATAATGCATATTGGATTAATAATTTTTCGGAAGAGGTCAGAACAAAGCTATAGGCACCCCGCGACTCTTGAGGCACAAATACATTTGCCCAGCAACTGTCATTTGTCATTGTCATATCAAACAAATAGCAAAAGAACCCATAATGGTCATTTGCGAATTCGATGCGTTTGATGTTTTCTTTGATGACTTGTTGGGTATCAATAGCGGTATAGTTTTCTAAATCAAAATATTCGCTGTATTTTCCGCATCTGCAAATATCATGGTAACCATCATCGTAAAAATAATTATAAAAATTGGTGTTTGGAATACGACAAAACAAAATTTCTGATTGTTGGGGCTGAGCCTTACAACAACATGCCATAACGATTATTATGAAAAAACAAAGAATGTGCTTCATGTCATCTTATTTTGTATGGGTATATTCCTCCATTAATTAGTCTAACAATAGACCCTTCATCTTTTTGAGAGCCATGTGAACAGATTTGTATTTATATGAGCCATCCACATTTTTTTGATTCAATTCTCAATTCGTGAAGACGGGTGCGAAGATAGGAAAAAATCACATAGCAACCATCCATGATTTCGGTTTTCATGATATACTTGAATATCCAACCATTTTTACTGAACCAGATGCAACTCTAAAAGATATGTATGTGACATTTTTGATGCCTGTTGGCAGGTCTGGAGAGGTCCAAAGAATCCGATAAGTGACATAACGATTGTCATAATAAACCATATCCGTTTCAAGGAAATCGATAGATGTTATTTTTCTTAGAAAGAAATCAGCACCGAGAAGATGGTATAATTTGTCTGATAAATCCATTTGGCGAGTTCGATGCTTGAAAGAGTTACGAGTTTTTTTCAATTTGTATGGTGGAACACATATCCATTATTCGTGTGCGGGCAGACACGAAATAAGCATTTTCGATTCAAACGGGAGCGCAAAAGTACGGATATTTTCCGTAACCTCGCCTAATTTTCCGTAAGAAAAAACCTGCCAGCCGGAGGCATCCTCCTGGAACATGATTCGTCCTGCACGATTGTAGGCTGCTCCGGGAGCACCATAAGTTTGAGTTTGGAACGGTAGCTGCGTTGTGAGTCCGGACGGAGGTTGCGGCTGTGCGTACTACAAAACTCCTGTGCAGCGGCCAACAGCTTACGGCTCCGCTTCTCAGATGGTTCCGTGCCGGTCAGGGGATTCCAGCCGCTGAAGAGCTTGCGGTTGATTTCCGAGCAGAGGGCGGTGGCGTATTTCAGCCGTTCCCGGCGGCCTTTGACGTGGTTGCAGCGCACGCGCAGGCGCTTTAGAGTGTCGGTTGTCGGATCAACCACATAGTAAGAGACATAAGTCTCTTTTCGGCTTACGACCTTGGCGGGTCTGAATTCAAGGAGGAGATTCTGCATGATGAATGGGTGTTAATTGAAATTCGATATTGCGATTTTTTGAGATAAAATTGTACAACAAAAAATATTAATGTACATATAATAATATTGTATAATTAGGATGAAAAAGCAACAAAAACGGTCATTAGCTGCTGTCGTGTTCCATTTTCGGTACGCCAAACACCTTTCAAGCGGTTGATTTTATGTGGTTTGCAAAATAAAACAAAAAAAATGCTGGCGCAGTAATGGCGCGGCAGCAGAGATAAAAATAATTGTCTATCTTTGCCCCGCAAAACAAACAGGTATGAATCAAGGTCTTACGCTCACATCTTCCACAACATTTTTCTCTTTGGCGGAGATTTACGCCTTTTCCGCTAAGGAGCGCGACGTGGAGACCGGGCTAAGCTATTTTGGAGCAAGATATTACTCCTCGGATTTGAGTATTTGGATGAGTGTCGATCCCATGAGTGATAAATACCCGTCGTTAAGTCCGTATGTGTATTGCGCGGATAACCCGGTGAGGTTGGTGGATCCGGATGGTGAGGAGGTGATATTTCTTAATGAAGCAGCAAGAAAAAAAGTAAACGCATTAATTGATAAGAACAGTCCTGATTACAATAAAGCATATGCCAGAAAATTTAAGATACTCGATAATAGTAGAACAAAGTACTGTTTCAAAGAAGTAGAAGGGGATGGAAAAACAAATGGGATTGTTTCACCAAATAGCGATGAAAACATAATGGTTTTGTTTAGTGAAGGGGGCGGAAGAACGTCAACCAGATGTGGGTTTAGTAAAAAATATGCGACCTTGTTTGAAGAAACTTTTCACGCTGTTGATTTTGAGAAGGGGCGTTTGAATTTGGGAAAATCGACGTGTCGCGATGAAGCACGCGCCTGGAAATTCGCTACTAAAGCTCCTGGGACTTCTTTTCGATGTGGTCCAAACAATAAAGATTTATCACTTGCTAATTGTTTTAGATCAAAATCTATTACAAGTCTTGCTCGTATTCTTCATGATGGATATACTGGGACAATATTCGATGTATTTGGTCGAGCTCATGAATATATAATTCACGAAATGAATGATAAAACAAAAGGATTGTATCATAACAAACCCATCAAATAATTAATATGATTAATATTCGTACCATACTCGTTTTATTTATCCTGATGAGTGTATGCATACTCACAGATGCTCAATACATACGTCATGGGAATAAGTATGTGCAAATGTCTAATAGACATCATAGATACGATGGAGATATTAAGGACCAATTCTATTATAGAGATGTGAACTATGTTTTCGCAATAGGAATCCTCTATAGATCCTATATTGGTGAATGTACATTAGACTCGTTAAAAGTATCGGGTAGCGTAATGCATGGCAAAGAGAATGGTTTATTTTCTTTTTATTTGATGGACGGAAGTTTGATAGCTACAGCCGAAATGAAATCGGGTAAACTTAATGGAAGAGCAACTTTTTATCTTGATACCCAAACTCCTGAATTATATGTAAAGAATCGAAGAATCATAAAGAATATTATGCCCTAAACTGATTCTGTCGGTTTTCAAAATTTCGTGTCAAATTGAGCGAAACTTTTCAAAAAAACTGGATCACAAATAAAATTCCAATTGACAACGATTATACCAACATATTATCCTTTATTATCCGCTCACAGCACACTGGCCGCGCATTACGCCTTTTCGGCCAAGGAACGCGACGCGGAAACAGGGCTATCATATTTTGGCGCACGGTACTATTCTTCGGATTTGAGCATCTGGCTGAGCGTGGACCCGATGAGTGGGAAATATCCGAGTATGAGTCCGTATGTTTATTGCGCGAACAACCCGGTGAAGCTGGTGGACCCGAATGGGGAAGAGGTGGAATACGGTTCTTTTGCGGATAGGATAATCGTTGGTCTCGCTCGAATTTTTAATTCTCAATTTCGGAGTCATTTTAAAGAATTAAAGGCATCTGATGAAACGTATTTTTTCAGAAAGAATAGTTATGGTGAAAATGATTTCACAACTGACGGGCAAAAACTATACATAAGCTATTCTCTCACTCAAGAGCTTAAAGACAATGGTGAAACCATATTCAGTTTGATGCGGCATGAGACCACACATGCTGTGCAATTCGAATATGGAGAACTAGGATTTAGGTTTAGAGATGATAGTAATCCCATACTTACTGAGGCATTAAAAAAAATTGGGTTTGACGAATCAAATATATGTATAGGGAAATGGATACCTATTAATTATGATTTAAATGATGAGTATGAAGCTCACAATAATATGAATATGGGGAATTTCCCAAAAACAGTCCCTGGATCTCCAAAGGCTTTATGGAAATTTGATGAAAGTTCGAAAGAAAATAATATGAGAGCGATTATGAACGCTTATCCACATCTTTCATCCGAGAAACTTATTAATCATGTTGAGGAACGTGTGTGCGACAAATACACCTTTGCAAGGCCTTATAAACCTCGTTAACAACAAAGAAAAACAATATTTAACGTGAGTTCGATATAAGCAACTAAAAGAGAACCAGCTGATTATCAGAG
>JAKSMC010000020.1 GCA_024400835.1 Bacteroidales bacterium | reverse complement strand
TAGGTCGTCGCCCAATACCACAGCCCCTTCATACGAAGGGGCTTTTTTTTTGCCCGGCCTGCGCGGCAGTCCCCATCCACATTCCTTTCCCTTCCCTTCCACACCAGTCCCCCTTCTTCCTTCTGATCGGGATCCACTCAGATCTTCTTTGTCCACTAGGAACAGTATCCGTATGCGATATCCCTCTGAGAATCGAATATTTATTCTGATCTCAGAAATATACCCGGATAATTGAAATTTCAGCAAATATGCGTAACGCATTCTATATCAAATAGTTTTAACTATATTCAAGCATCGTTCTCTATTTATATATTTTGTTTTTATGAAAATCCCCAATCATCTTTTGCCACGTATACTACTATACGTTTCGCATTTGTTGCTTTTTGTTAATTTTAGTTTCTATTTTTCTGGAAAAATATAGTTTTTATTCCTGGAAACTGTAATTTTTTTACTGCGATTCAATGTCTAATTTATTGATTAGTAGAACTATGTGCTATATTTGAAAAAAAGAAAAAAAAATGATTGAACATTTAAAAGTATAACGAATTTTTTGTATTTTTGCAAGTTGTTTATAAAGTGAATTGAAATATGTTAGTTAACCTTGTAAAGTATCTAATAGACAGCTCGCCCGGCAATGGTCCGGAGATCATCCAGGTGCGCTTCATAAAACTGATGAATATGCATAAAAGAAATATAATAATAAATAATCAATAGTAATAATTAAATTCAAAACGATGAAAAAATTTATGATTTTTCTGCTTATGGCCTTCCTATTCCTGGGAACCAGCCAAGCTCGCAGTGAGGCAGCACATCTTTCAGGTGTGAACGCCGCATTGCACAGTTGGATTTCTCCAACGTCATCTTCATCTGACATGTCTTTGATGGACATGGACGGGATCCCGTCAGTTACGGTATCTCCGTCTCAGCCGCAAAGCCTTTGTTTGACGTGTCCTACAAACACGGCAACTTTTGGCGCTACATTTGCTGCGAATGAGTCAGGGAGAACATTAGGTTCTTATCTGTGGTTTGTTAACGGCAATCCTACAGATTCTACCGCTGCTACCTTTACTTTTGCTGGCTATCCTGCTGGAAACTATACCGTTTCCTGCAAAGCCACTATGGATGACGGTACTTCTGTTCTCTCCAATGTAGTCAATGTGACTGTGACATCTGATATCGCTGTTAACATTGTCGGCCCGGTTCGTGCTTGTCAAAATGACATTGTCACTTTGACCGCTCAGATCGAAGGCGTCAATGTTACTGGTGCTACTTACCAATGGCGTCGTAATGGTAACTATATCGTTGGTGCTACTGGCCCCGTCTATAGTTTTAACGTCGCTTCCCTCCCCGGTCTTACCGACACTTTAGTTTATGAATTCGATGTTGAAATCGTTCGTAATGGTTGTGAGAATATTTATTCTCCTGTACATTATTTCTCTGTAACTCCTGCTCCTGTTACTGTTGTAGAAGCTCCTCTTTTCTGTGACGGCGATGCTGTTACTATGACTGCACAAGCTTATACTGCTGGTTCTGAACTTCCTTATAAATGGTTGTGGGTTAAAAACGATGAGGATACTACTACTACTTATGTAAACAGCCTTACTGTTAATGCTGTTAATAATGACATTTATACTGTTTATCCTATCTATCAAGATTTTGCATGCAATGCTGCTAAGGGTGAAACAACTCTTAGAACTTATCAAGATAGTCTTAATATCGGAAAGGCACTTTCTATTTCTCTTGAAGCTACTGCTCCTGTCCTTTGTTCTTCAGCTGCAGATTCTATTATGATTGTTGACACCAATAATGTTGACGTCTTAGGTGCTGCTTCTTACAAGTGGTATATGGATGGTCAGCTCCTTTCTGGTGTTGAAGGTAAATTATATGTTTGTAATCTTACTGAAGTTGGCACTCATACTTTCAGCGTTGTTGCCACTTATGCTAATTATCCTTGCGAACACCCAAGTGCTAACACTTCTGTTGTTGTTGACGTAGCTCCTTACAATGTTGCTATTAATGGTGACAATGTGATTTGTTTCGGTGATGAATCTCAGTTGGTTGTTACAGCTGAAAATGCTGATTCATATCTCTGGTCTAACGGCGACATAAAGGATACAGTTAAGGTCACTGCAGGTGTGTACACAGTTGAAATCACTTCTGCTAACGGATGTAAATCTATTTCTGATCCGTTCACAGTTTATGAATTTGGTGCTGATGTTCATGTCATTGCTTCTGCAACTCAAATTTGTAATGGTTCCTCTGTCGTCTTGAATGCTAATGCTGATGGTTGGAATGGCAACGTAACTTATACATGGGAAGATGGTTCTCATTATTCTTCTAGAACTGTTGTTCCTACTGAAACTACTGTTTATAGAGTTACTTCTACCGTTGTTTCTACTAGCGGTGTTATTGGCTCTTGCTCTAGAGTTGATTCCGTTGAAGTTGCAGTTCTTCCTGTTCCTGAAATCACTGCTATCGACATTGACAATGCTAACGTTTGTGCTGGCTCTCAAGTTGTTTTGACCGCTGTTCCTGATACTTTTGCTTACTATACTTGGTATGCTGATGGTATTGAAATCCCTGGTCATAATCTTGACTCAGTTATTCTTAGACCTTATGTCGGTAATCACTATTATAGCGTTAAGGCCAGCAACGGTGCTTGTGCTTCTCAAGTTGTCATGAGCAGCGTTCCTGTTGTTGTTAATCCTAATCCGACTCTTATCGTTACTGGTGATCCTTTGATTTGTAATGATAGTCTGATTACTCTTTATGCTAATATCAATGATACTCTCAACACCGGTGGCAATTACACCTATGAATGGAGAGTTTACAATTATACTGCAAGTGATGCTACAAATTATACTGATCCTGAAACTTCTGAAGATTACAGTGTAGTATCAAATGGTCCTACTCTTAATGCTTATTTCCCGTTCCAAGATCATGCTTATATTTTCCAAGCTATCGCTACTAACGATAATGGTTGTGTTTCTCGTAGTAACCCGTATCCTGTATATGTAAAAGACACAATCTTTGTTGCAGTTACTCTTGATTATGATTCCGTTTGTACTGGTGGTGAAGTTACTGCAACTGCTCACCTTGGTAATTATAATACTACTAATCTTGTTTATCAATGGTTCAAGAATGGTGAACTTGTTCCTTATGCTACTGAACCTTGGTTTACAACTGATATCACAGAAGATGAAACTGTTTTGAGCATTACTGTTACTCAAACCACTACTGGTTGTACAGCTACTGGTGCTGACACTGCTTATATTGTTGAGCCTGCTGTTGTTTCTTCTGTTGTTGCAATTAACGGTTCTAATGATGGTCCTGTAGTTGATGTTTGCGAAGGCGCTCAAATTAGTGTTGTTGCTTACATCGATGAAAATGGTAATACAGATTCTACTCTTACTTATGTTTGGAAAGAGAATGGTTTTGTAATGCCTCTCGCTCATGACTATAAATTCTCTAAACAAGTTTGGATTCTTGATGAAGATTCTGCAAACTACACTTATGAAGCATTTGTTGATTATAATATCCCTGGTTGCCATGCAGTTCCTGTTTCTTCAAACACTGTACATGTAAGACGTAACCCGATCGTTATCATCGAAGGTGTTCATAATGTTTGTTTCCACGATGTCCATACTCCTAACGTCGCTCTTACTGGTTGGGTTGATGGTAATGTCGATAATGACGCTACATACAACTGGTATAGAAATGGTTATTTAACTGACAACTACCTTGCTCATGATAACCTTTACTATGAAATGGTTGAACCTACCTATAATGACCCTGTTACTTATATGCTCGAAGTCATTAATGGAGATGGTTGTTCATCATTCAGTGAGCCTTTCCAAGTTGAAGTTTACGCTGCTCCTGTTGTAAACATCCTTGCTTCTGAAACTAATGTTTGTCAAGGTGGTGTTGTTAATCTTGAAGCTAGAATTAACAACTATAATGATCCTATGTTGACTTATCAATGGTACGAAAACGAATTGAACAATGCTCATATTCTTCCTGGTCGTACTCTTCCTAATGAAACATTTACTGTTGATCAAACTACTACTTATTATGTACATGTTACTCATTTAATGAATGACAATACCGGTGGCCACACGATTTGTGATGCTTATGATGCTATCCAAATTAATGTTAATCCGGATCCTACTATTGCTGTTACAAATGATCTTCCTGCTTCTAAAACTTTGTGCGATGGTCGTTCAGTTACTTTCGAAGCTACTGTAACTCCTGGCGTAGAAGGTGGTGAAGTGTTTACTTGGTACAGAAATGGTGAAATTATTCCTGATGCTGTTGCTGCTACTTTCACGGAAACAGTTCATGCTATTAATGATTATCCTACAACTTATGTTTATGCAGTTTCTGTTAAACAATCTGCTACAGGTTGTGAATCTACTGTTTTCGTTGCTGATACTGTAACTGTTAATCCTAATCCGACCGTTGTTATCACAACTGATCCTATCGTTTGTGACAATGCTGAAGGTAATATTACTATGGTTGCTAATGTTAATCCTGCTCCAACAACCGACTATACTTTCAATTGGTTTGAAGAAAATGTTGCTTTGACTGGTGCTACAGGTGAACATAATGAAACCATCGTTCTTACTCGTGATTATAGAGATTATGCTTATAATTTCAGTGTTTCTTTGGATAACCAATATGGTTGCCAAGCTGTTGCTGAAGCTCAAATTTATGTTGACACTCTTCCAGTTATCAACATTACTGCTACTGAAACTGAAATTTGTGTTGGTGGTGAAATCACACTCACTGCTAATTTGAACAATTGGAATACTCCTAATATGCAATACCAATGGTTTGACAATGGTACTGCTATTGCTGGTGCAACCTCTATTTCTTATACAGTTGCTCCTACTACCGGTGAACATGTTTATACATTTGGTGCTACTCAATTGAACTCTCTTTGCAATGCAATTAGCAATGAAATTACTGTTAACGTTGCTGAAGATCCTACTTTGACTGTTTCTAACGACCTTCCTGTTTCCAGAACTCTTTGTGACGGCCGTTCAGTTACTTTCGTAGCAAATGTTAATGGTGGTGTTGCTGGTGGTGAAGTTTATACTTGGTACAGAAATGGTGAAATCATTCCTAACGCTGTTGGCCAAATCTTCACTGAAACGGTTCATGCTATTAGTGATTATCCTACAACTTATGTATATGCTGTTTCTGTTAAGCAAACTGCTGCTGGTTGTGAATCCAGCGTAGTTATCGCTGATACTGTTACTGTTAATCCTAACCCGACAGTAGCTATTACTACTGATCCTATCGTTTGTGTTAACACTAATGGTAACATTGTTATGACCGCAAATGTTAATCCTGCTCCTACAACTGATTATTCTTTCAATTGGTTTGAAGAGAATGTAGTTTTGTCTGGTGCTACTGGAGAACATAATGAGACTATAACACTTACTCGTCAATACAGAGATTATCCTTATAACTTCAGTGTTTCTTTGGTTAACGCTTATGGTTGCCAAGCTGTTGCTGAAGCTCAGGTTTATGTTGACACTGTACCTACTATCAACATTGCAGCTACTGAAACTAACATTTGTGACGGCGGCGAAATCACTCTCTCTGCTAACTTGAATAATTGGAACACACCTAACATGGCTTATCAATGGTATGATAATGGTTCTATTATTCCTGGTGCTACTTCATTAACTTATACTGTTGCTCCTTCTCATGGTACACATAATTATACTTTTGCAGCTGATCAACTTAACTCTCATTGCAATGCTACTAGCACAGCTGTTGAAGTTAATGTTAATTCTGATCCGACTCTTACTGTAACAACTGATCTTGAAGATGTTACTGCTATTTGTGACGGTCGTTCTGTTACATTTACTGCTACTGTTGAAGGTGGTGTTGCCGGTGGCGAAGTTTACACTTGGTATAGAAACGGTGAAATCATTCCTAACGCTGTAAGCGCTGTATTTACTGAAACAGTTCATGCTATCAATAATTATCCTACAACTTATACATACGCAGTTTCTGTTAAACAAACTGCTGCTGGTTGTGAGTCTAGTGTTGTTGAAGCTGCTACTTTCACAGTTAATCCTAACCCGACAGTTGTTATTACTACTGATCCTATCGTTTGCGTGAATACAAATGGTAATATTACTATGACTGCTAATGTTAATCCTGCTCCTACAACTGATTATTCTTTCAACTGGTTTGAAGAAAATGTTGAACTGACAGGTGCTACTGGTACTCATAATGAAGTTATCACTCTCACACGTGATTATAGAGATTATCCTTATAACTTCAGTGTTTCTTTGGTTAACGAATATGGTTGCCAAGCTGTTGCTGAAGCTCAAGTTTATGTTGATACAACTCCTGTAGTTAATATTGTTGCTACTGAAACTAATATTTGTGAAGGTGGTGTAATTACTCTTACAGCCAATTTAAATAACTGGAATACTCCTAACATGACTTATCAATGGTTTGATAATAATGTTGCTATCGCAGGTGCTACTTCTTTAACTTATACAGTTGCTCCTGAAGTTGGTTCTCATGAGTATTCTTTCGTTGCTACTCAACTTAATTCTCTTTGCAATGCTACAAGCAATGTTGTAAATGTAACCGTTAACGAAGATCCTGTTATCGCTTCTGTTGTCATGAATGACTACAATGTTTGTGAAGGTTCTCAGATTGCTATTACTGCAAATGCTGACAACTATACTCCTTCTAACGATGATGTTTACACATGGTACAGAAATGGTATCCTCATGCCTAATGCTACGGCACAGACTATTTATGATTCACCTGTAACTGTTGACAACAATACTCAACAATTCATTTATACTGCAGTTGTAACTAGAGCTGCTGCTGGTTGTACTTCTCAACCTGTTAATTCTTCTGTGGTTACTGTTTATCCTAACCCGACTGTTGTTATTACTGGTGATCAACATGTTTGCGAAACTGATTCTATTTTCTTGATCGCTAACGTTGATACTATTGGTTCTAATGTTGGTACTCTTCACTATACTTGGTTTGAAAGCGGCATGATTAGAGATAACATGGCTTACAACCTTGGTGATAACCAATTCTATGGTGAATATTGGTATGCTCGCACAGAACCTTACAGATTCACTGTTGAAGTTCAGAGAGAAGGTGTTGCTGCCGCTTGTGCTGCAAGATCTGCTGAATTCTTAGTATACGTTTATCCTCAACCTGTTGTTAACATTACAGCTACTGAAACCGAAATTTGCGAAAACGGTGAAGTTACTTTAACTGCTAACTTAGTTGATCCTAACGCTACAGATATGATTTATCAATGGTACGAAATCAGAAACCGCGTTGATTCCTTCGCAGTTGGTTTTGATGCTAACCATAATTATATGTATGCTTATCAAAATGTTGATTATCGTCACTTCATTCCTGGTGCTAATTCAGCTACTTATACAACCAATTTGTCTGAAACAAAGACTTTAGGTGTCGTTGTATATCAAACTCCTTCTTCTTGTTCTGACAATGACGAAATTACTATTACAGTTAATCCTCGTCCTGTTGTAAATGCTATCACGGTTAATGACGCTGCTAATGCTGTTGTTTGTAATGGTGCTCAAGTTAATGTTGCTGCTTCTATTACTCCTGCAGATGCTCAAGGTGCTGTTTATACATGGTATAGAAATGGTATTGAAATTCCTGGTGCTAACCAAAGTACTTTCAGTGAAAATGTTTATACCACGGACAACCACGTAACAACTAACGTTTATACCGCAATGGTTACTCTGCCTGCTTCTGGTTGCGTTTCTGCAATCTCTGCAGCACATGCTGATGTAACTATCAATCCTGCTCCTACTTATGTTTCTATTACAGGTAATAATGTAGTTTGTGAAAATGACTCTACTACTTTGACAGTAAGTTCCGATGTTGATGGTGTCATCACTTGGTCTAATGGTTCTCATGCATCTACTATTACAGTTCCTGCTGGTACCTATACTGCTACTGTTGCAACAAATGAAGGTTGTGAAATGACTTCTGACGTATTTGCAGTTACTGCTTTTGGTTCTGATCTCTTTGTCACTGCTTCTGAAACATCTATTTGTCGTGGTGAACATACTACATTGTATGCTAACCAAGATGGTTACGTTGGTAATGTAACTTATGCATGGGATGCTAATGCTAATAATAGTGTTGCTACTACAGTTGATGTACAACCTGAAACAACTACAACTTATCATGTAACTGCTACTGTTAATTCTACTAACGGTTCTTGCTCTGTTGCTGGTGAAGTTACAATCATTGTTAACCAATTACCTGAACAACTCACTGTTACTGCTAATACAACTGCAATTTGCCAAAATCAACAAGTCACATTCACCGCTTCTGGTGCTGATGCTAATGCTTATATTTGGTATCAAAATGGTGTTGAAATCCCTGGCGAAAATCAATCTGTTTTGACAGTTAATTTCCCTGCTGATGGTATTTATACTTTCGCAGCTAAGGCTGTTAACGCTGAAGGTTGTGTTTCTGCTCTTGCTTCTGAACCTGTTACTGTTGCAGTTCGCCCTGCTCCTTCTACAGTTTCTATCACAGGTAACAATGTAATTTGTGAAAATGATCAGACAATTCTTACAGCACATTCTGATGTTCTTGGTACATTCACATGGAATGACGGTACTGTTGGTTCTCACAATACTGTTGTTGCTGGTGTTTACAATGTAACTCTTACAACTCCGGAAGGTTGCTCTATGACATCTGATAATTTCGAAGTTTATGCATTTGGTTCTGCTGTTCAAGTTACCGCTTCTGAAACAGCTATCTGCCAAGGCGAACATACTACTTTGTATGCTTCTGAAAATGGCTGGCAAGGTAATGTTACTTATACATGGTCCAATGGTTCTCATGCAAGTTCTATCGACGTTACTCCTGCTGTAACTACTACATACTATGTTACCTCTTCTGTAAATTCAACTAATGGTTCTTGTAGCCGTGTTGATTCCATCACAATTATTGTAACTCCTCGTCCTGCACAAGTCAACATCGCTGCTACTGCTGCAAATGTTTGCGAAGGCGAACAAGTTACATTCACTGCTGATGGTGCTGCTTATGCTTATACTTGGTATCAGAATGGTGTTGAAGTTCCTGGTGAAAACCTCTCTACTTTGACAGTTAACTTCCCGATCGAAGGTTCTTATACTTTCCAAGCTAAGGCTATTAATGAAGAAGGTTGTGTTTCTAATGTTGCTTCTGCTCCTGTCACAGTTGCTGTTCACGCTGCTCCTGATATGGTTGTTGTAAGTGGTAATACAGAAATCTGTGGTAACGGTCATACTACTTTGTATGCTAATGTTACTCCTAATGTTGCTGGTGCTACTTATCAATGGTATAAGAACAATGTTGCTATCCTCAATGGTACTGGCCACTATTTGACTGTTGCTGAAGCTGGTTCTTATAAGGTTGTTGTTACAACGAACAATTGTGCTACAGTTTCTGACGCTGTTGATGTAACAGTTCAAGAAGCTCCTCAATTGCAACTCACAGCTAATGAAACTACTATTTGTCAGAATGGTTCTGCAGTTATTACTGCTGAAGCTACGGGCTGGAATAATGCTAACGTTAACTACAATTGGACTTCTGCAGACATTCCTGGTTTCAACTTCCAAGGTTCTGCTTATACTTTCGCTCCTGCAATTGCTGGTGATTACAACTTCACGGTTACCGCTTCTCAAGCTACTTCCGGTTGTGTCTCTGTTGACAATATCACAATCCATGTTAATCCTGCTCCTGCAGCTCCTGTACTTACAGTTGACAATGCTGTTATTTGTGAAAGCGCTCAAATTACTTTGACACTTACAGACACAAATGATATTAACTATGGTGTTCCTACAATTGCTTGGTTTGATAATGGTGCTGCTATGGCTGGTGCTCAGAATTCTCTGACAATTAATCCTGCTGTCGGTACACATGCTTATACTGCTTCTGTTACTTATCCGTTCTCTGGTTGTAATACAGTTTACTCTGCTGCTGCTAACGTAACAGTTCTTCCTGTTCCTACAGTTGCTGTTGTAACATCTGGTAACACTACTTTGTGTGCTGGTGGTTCTACAACCTTCACTGCTAATGTAACTCCTGCTGGTGCTTACACTTATCAATGGTATGTTGACAATGCAATTATCGCTGGTGCTAATGAAGCTTCTTATACAGTTGCTGATGCTATCGCTCGCGAAACTGCTTACAACTATAGTGTTGTTGTTAATTCACTTCCTGGCTGCCAGGTTGTTGAAGCTGCTCCTGCACTCACAGTTGTTGCTGATCCTGTTGTTGTTGCTTCTGTTAACAATAGCATCATCTGCGAAGGTGGTCAAGCTACATTCGCTGTAACTGTTGACGGTGGCGTTGCTAATGTAAACGGTCTCAACGGTTATACATATGCATGGTACGTCAATACTGACAACACTACTCCGGTTGCTACAACTCCTGTCTTCACCGTTAACAACGCTGTTGCAGGTGCTTACGCTTACCAAGTTGTTGTAACTTCTCCTTACGGTTGCCAAACCGCTTCTAACATTGTTAACTTCAATGTTGTTTCTGATCCTACTGTTGCTGTTGCTGTTGCTCAAGGTTATCCTACTACAGTTTGTGACGGTGGTACAACTACTTTGATTGCTAACGTTGCTGGTGGTTTCGGTACTCCTTCTTATCAATGGTATAAGAATGGTGTTGCAATGAATGGTGAAACATTCGAAACTCTCACAGTTTCCAACCTCGCTTACGGTTCTACAGATGTTTACACTGTAACTGTTGCTCAAAGCGGTGTTGATTGTATCGCTTCTTCTATGAATACAGCTAATCCGTTCACAGTTGTTCCTGCTTACACAGTTTCTATTACTGGTAATAACAACACTTGCCCTGGTGGTACTATCACTTTGGCTGCTACTGTTAACGGTCTCGTTGCTGGTGATGTTCCTACATATCAATGGTACAGAGTTAACAATGGTACTGCAGTTGCTATCAATGGTGCTACAAGCGCTGCTTATACAACTCCTGCTCTCTTGTTAGGTGACAGCTATGATTACTATGTTGAAGTTTCCAGCTCAATCTCTGGTTGCTCAGTAGTTTCAGGTACTGTTCCTGCAAGCGTTGTTGCTGCTCCTACAGTTGAAATCGTTGGTTCTCACTCAGTATGTGAAAATGGTCAACTTCCGTTGCATGCATTCGTAAACGGTGGTGTTGATGGTGCTCCTTACACTTATACATGGAATTGGACTGGTGCTTCTAATGGCTCCGCAGTTACAGCTGATGCTACCTATGCTCCTGTTCTCGCTGCTAACGATGCTGCTAATCCTTACTTCTTCACTGTTACAGTTTCTAGAAATGACAATACAGGTTGCGAAGCTACTTCTGCTCCTTATCAGTTGGATGTTGTCGCTGTTCCTTCTGTTGTCCTCACTGCTAACCGTGGTTATGTATGTCAAGGTGGTGAAGTAACCTTCACAGCTAATGTAACTCCTGCTGGTAACTACAACTATGCTTGGACTATCAACGGTGTTGCTAATCCTACAAATGCTGCTTCTGTTACTACAGTTCTTAACAATGCTGGTGCAGTTAATGCTACTGTTGAAGTTTCTGCTAACAATGCAATGGCTTCCTGCGCTACAACTGCTACAATCTCTACTCCGGTTCAAGTTGTTGCTGATCCTGTTATCACAATCGCTGCTAACCACACAACAATGTGTGCCGGTGGTACAACAACATTGTCTGTAGCTAATATTACTGCTAACAATAATGTTCCTACGAACTACACTTATCAATGGGCTGTTAACGGATTCGAAATCGCTGGTGCTATCAACAACACCTTCACTCAGAATCTTGATGCTGCAGGTACATATAACTACACTCTGAAGGTTACTCAAAACGGTGAACTCGGTTGTGTTTCTGAATGGTCTGCTCCTGTTACAGTTCTCGTTGCTGAACAACCTACAGTTGTTTTGAACAATGCTGATGGTCTCGATATCTGTGTTGGTGGTTCTGTTACTCTCAACAGTACTGTAACTAACTACGGTAATACTGTAAATGGTGTTCTTAACAGCACTGTCTATGGTCCTATGTCCTTCGCATGGTTTGCAAATGGTACATCTGCTCAAGTTAACAACAACGTTACTTCTGCTAACAACCAATTAATTCAAACTCTGAACAACGTTGGTAACTATGGTTACAATGTCGTTGTTACTCCTACTGGTTATGCTTGTCAACCTGCTACATCTAACACTGTTAATGTAAGTGTTAACGGTATGCCTACTTGGACTGACGTTCATGTATACTATCCTGATGTATGTGTTGGTCAACAAATCGACTTGATCGCTGGCGTAACTGGTGGCGTATTCGACGGTGCAGGTAACACTAATGGTTATATCCAATGGACCGTTAACTACAATGGCGTTACAGCTAATGTTGCTGGTGGCCAAGGTGGTGTTTCCTACGATATTCCTACTGTTGCTGGTTCCTACGTTTACACTCCGACATTTGTTGGTAACATTGGTAGCGGTTGCCAATTCGCTAACACTGCTGATGTTGAACAACCTGTAACTGTTCACGCTCAACCTACAGCTCAATTCATCTCTGGTGATGGTACTACAATCTGTGCTAACGATCCTGACGCTTCTGTTGAAATCGTTATCGCATTCACAGGTGGTGCTCCTTACTACTTCGAAATCCTCGATGAAAGAACCAATACTGTATTACCTGGTATTAATACATCTCTCACCGATACTTACACATTCTATGTTGCTCCTGAAATGTCTACAACATACAGAATCATTAACCTCCACAACCAGTGGTGCGACGCTGACGCTGTTGCTACTCCTGCTCAAGTTAGAGTTAATGTTAATGCTGTTGAATTCGTTGAAACAACATTCAGACCTGTCAATTGTGGTGATGACATCGTAATCTCCTTCAACATCACTTCTGGTAATGTAAATGAAGCTTACGAACTCATCGAAAATGGTACTCAAATTGCTGCTGGTACAGTTGCTAACGGCCAAGTTATCATTCCTGACGGCATGCTTTCTGAAGGTACACATCACTTGACTCTCGTAATCGGTGGTTGTAACTATGATATTACAGTTATCGTTCCTGTTGACGCTGTTTCTTCTCAAATCTTTGGTGCTAACCTTATGGAACAAAGATGGGATGATGTTGCAATCATTAACTTGAATGCTAATCCTCGTTATCGTTTCGTTGGATTCCAATGGTACAGAAATAACGAACTCATTCCTGGTGCAATCTATAAGAACTACCAAGAAATCGGCGGTTTGAACGGATTCTACTCTGTTGAAATCACAGCTGTTGATGAACAAACTGGTGCTATGGTAACATTCGTTACTTGTCCGGTTGAATTCAACTCTGCATCCAACTTGAAGGTATATCCTGTTCCTGCAAATGTTCAACAGGTTATCACAATCGAACTTGATTTAACTGCTGAAGAACTCAATGGTGCAGTCCTCGACATCTTCGATGCTACAGGTAAGCTTGTCAACCATATGACTGATCTTACTCCGGTTACTAGAGTTGCTGGATTCAAAGCACAGGGTACTTACTTCGGTCGTATCGTCACTGGTACTAATGAAATCAAGACTGTTAAATTCGTTATCGTAAAATAATTTGAAAACCCACGGGTGGTGGTGAAAACCACCGCCCAGGGATTTCATAACTATAAATAGTAAAAAAGAAAAAGAATATATTATGAAAAAGAATTTATTGGTAATCAGTCTTATTTTCGCCATGTGTACCACTGCATTTGCTCAAGAGGTACAAACCGAAAATACTAACGACAACGCTACTGTTAATACAGAAAACGTTGAATCTTCCTCGTTCTGCCCGCACCGTATCAAAGTTTATCTCGGTTCCGGCTTTACGAACAATATTTATAAGAGAATTGATCTTAAACAGTACTATTCCATAAGCGAATTGCTTTCTTTACATTATGCTTATTTCTTTAATGAACATTGGGGTTTGAGCATTGGTGCTGAAGTAAACCATCTTGGTGCTAAAGCTGCTTTCTCTGGTAATGGTGTTATTCCTCAATACGATGATCAACTTTTCAATGACGATGTAACTCGCTATGACCTTTATTACCGCGCTAACGGTCTTAAAGAAAGACAATCTATTTGGGCTATCGAAGTTCCTCTTCAAGCTCAATTCGAATGGAAATTCGACGGCCGTAACGGTATCTATGCTGGTTTAGGCGTTATCGGTTACTTCCCGTTCATGAAGGGTGTCAATAAGTATAATGGTGAAGGTGAAATCAGCATCGCTGGTGTTGAAGAACCTTATGGTCAGGATTATAACTATGATTATGATATGCTGAACCATTTCCCGACTTCTAACTATGATGGTCAAGACCGCAGAACAAAACTCAGATGCTCTGTTGGTGCTGAAGCAGATTTCGGTGGCGTTTTCCAAATCAGCCGTATTGCTGACTTCTATCTTGGCGCTTTCTGCAAATTCAATTTCTTAGACATTCTTCCTAAGGATGAAAATAAGGTTCCTGTTTTCGCTAATGATGAAAATGGTGTTCCTACTTTCAATGGTACTCTTGGTTCTGATATTCTTGCTGCTTACAAGAATGATGCAGCCAATCATTTCCTCTCTCAGAAAGATTTCAGCGGTATCCGCACAAAATGGGATCAACTTCAAGTTGGTTTGAAACTTGGTTTCCATATCAAGGCTTGCGCTACCCCTGCTGAAAAATCTAAGAAACAACTCGAAAAAGAAATTCTTGACGAACTCAAGAAGAAATCTAACGAACCTATTATCATCAAACAAGATCCTCAATACATTTATATCGTTCCTGTTTGCGATCAGTTAGACAATGATGATGAAGACCTTACTGAAGAAGATAAGGCTGCTATCAAGGAATTAAGCGATGTCCTTTCCAAAACAAAGATTTTGTTCGACTTGGACAAAGATATTCCTAAGATTGCTGATCAAAATGATAATATCAATAGAACAGTTTCTATTTTGAAAAAGAACCCGTCTCTGAAACTCATCGTTGAAGGTTATACCTGCGACCTTGGTTCAGAACAACACAACCGTGACCTTGCTCAAAGACGTGCTAATGCTGTCCGCAACATGTTCATCCAGAAGGGTGTAAGCTCTGATCAAATTGAAACTGCTACTTACACTGTTAACGATCCTCAAAACAAACAAAACATCCAGGATCCTAGCCGTGAAGAACATCGTGCTGCTATCTTTAGAATCGTCAAAAGATAATTATTACTATTCTCGTTCAGAAAGGGGCCACTTTTAGTGGTCCCTTTTTAGTTTATATTTTCTGGTGTCTTTTTTTATTGTATTTTTGCTCCCACTTTTACAATAATGAGACGTATATCTATTCTTGTTTTCTTTTTATTCTTATTCCTTGTTTCTTTTGCGGGAAAACCCAAGGATACACTTTCTGTATCTCATCTTGAGTTTGTTCCTAATATGGGACAATGGCAGGGCGAATTTTCGTTTCGTGCTGCCTTGCATGGCGGCGCTGTCTTTTTCGATAAACATGGATATGTCGTTTCTATGCTCGATCCTGAGCAATTACATGAACTGCATGAATCCAAATTTGAGGGTCGTTCAGATGCAGATTTCTCTATTTCTGCTTCGGCTTACCGTGTCTCTTTCGTCAATGCTCTTGAATGCTCTTTTTCACTCGATTCTGCCTGTCTTTATCCTCATCACTATAATTATTACCTTTCTCGCTACAACGGCTCTCATTCGGCTTCTAATGTGCCTGTTTCATCCGCTATTTTTTCTAATGACATTTACGATGGCATTTCTATTCGTTTCTTTCAGTCTTTCGATAATATCAAATATGAATTTGTCGTAGCTCCTTATGCTGATTGCTCCGCTATTAGATTACAATATGAAGGCGCTAAAAACCTTTCGTTGGTTTCCCATTGCCTCGTAGTTGATAATTATTTATCTCAGATTGTTGAGTTACAACCTTTTGCTTATCAGATTTCCAATGACAACGACACTGTTGCTATACCTTGTAACTTTGTTTTAAATAAGAATGTCGTTTCCTTCACCTTGGGCTCTTATGATCATTCGCTTCCCTTGATTATCGACCCCGTTGTGGTTTTTTCTTCCTTTAGTGGCTCAACGGCTGATAATTGGGGCTATACGGCAACTTATGACGCGCAGGGAAACCTTTATGGCGGTGGCATTGCCTTTGGCGCAGGTTATCCCACTACTTTAGGCGCTTTTCAAACTAACTTTTGCGATGGTACTGGTAATTTGCTTACTGACATTTCTATTTCCAAATTTGATTCTTCTGGCACTTCTCTCCATTACTCTACCTATCTTGGTGGTTCTTATGTGGATATTCCGCATAGCTTGATTGTCAATGATAATGATGAATTGTATGTTTTTGGAACTACTGGTTCTCCTGATTTTCCTGTTACTTACAATGCTTTTGATACTTCATTTAACTCGGGCAGTAATGTGACATTGTCCACGTCTTTGTCTTTCCCTTTGGGCTCTGACATTTTTTTGTCTAAATTTAATTCTGACGGTACCCAGCTGTTGGCATCTACCTTTATTGGCGGTTCCAGTAATGACGGCATCAATACTGCTTTAGGACTTCGGAAAAACTATGCTGATGATAACCGAGGTGAAATTCTCGTTGACTTAAACAGTAATGTCTATATAGTTTCCTCTACTTATTCCCCTGATTTTCCTGTGACCTCCAATGCATTCAGCTCTGTTCATGCAGGCGGCCAGGATGCTTGTGTTTTCAAGATGAGTCAGGATCTTTCACAACTTATTTGGAGCACTTTTTTAGGTGGCACCAGTAATGATGCCGGTTACAGTATGACTTTGGGCTCTAACGATGATGTTTATGTTTGTGGCGGTACCTCTTCTGAAGATTTTCCTATTACTATACATGCTTTGCAATCTATAAATGCGGGTGGCGCTGAAGGCTTTGTCTCTCATTTGTCTACCAATGGTGATCAACTTTTGCAAAGTACTTATCTGGGCCGTTCAGGCTATGATCAGGCCTATTTGATTAAATCGGATAGGAATTTTATTCCATATGTGGTGGGACAGACTGATGCCTCCGGTGCTGCTTGGATTCAGAATGCTTCTTACTATACTTTGAATGGCGGTCAGTTTTTGACGAAGTTGTCGCCGTCTTTGGATTCTGTTATCTGGTCTACTGCTTTCGGAACAGGCAATGGCGGTCCGGATATTTCACCAACTGCCTTGTTGGTTGATTACTGCAGCAACATCTACATGTCAGGGTGGGGCTCGCATAGCTTGAATGGCTTTGGCGGCACTTCGGGACTGCCCATCACCAGTGATGCTTTTCAAAGTTTGACAGACGGCAGTGACTACTACTTCTTCTGTCTGAGCGATGATGCTTCTCAACTTGTCTACGGCTCTTATTTCGGAGGCGCTGCTGCCAATGCTCGTGAACATGTGGATGGCGGAACCAGCCGTTTTGACAGAAAGGGACGCATTTACCAAGCCGTTTGTGCCGGTTGTGGCGGTCAAAGTACGTTTCCAACTACGCCTGGTGCGTGGTCTCCCGTGAACGGTAGCTCCAATTGCAATTTGGGCGTCATTAAGATGGATTTCCGAATGCCTGTTGTCGTGGCTGACTTCCATATGCCTAATTCCATTTGCGCCCCGGATTCCGTCCGTTTTGACAACTATTCGCAAACCGTCGGCAACAGCACATCCTATTTCTGGGATTTCGGCGATGGAACGCATTCCTCGTCACCTAATCCCGTCCATTATTACGAACATTCCGGATATTATCCAATTACTTTGATAGTGCGAGACAATAGCAGTTGCAACTTCTCCGATACGCTGACTAAATCCCTGCTCGTTTTGGCAAATTCTGTGGATACGTTGTCTGCCGTAAAAGTCTGTCAGGGCGATTTCGTCCAGATTGGCTTGCCGCCGTCCAATGATGTGACCTACCACTGGTCTCCGTTGGAATCTCTGAGCAGCGCTACTTTGTCCAATCCTAATGCCTCGCCGACACAATCCACATGGTATACGCTGATTGCGTCTTCCGGAGTTTGTACAGATACCCTCTATCAGTTCGTCGATGTGGAAACGCTGTCTGTCACGCTGTCTTCCGATACGGTTGTTTGTCTGGGTGGTTCTACAACGCTATCGGTCAACACCTCCTCAAATTTTAATTCTGTAGAATGGTCGACCACTTCTGATTTTGCCTCTGTCTTCGGCCAAAACCAACTTTCCGTACAGGTTGCGCCCAGCGAATCTACCACCTATTTCGTTCGTGTCACCGGCAATATCTGTACTTTTGTCGGTTCTGTCAGTGTAGATGTGTCCGACATCCAGGTTGCTGCGCTTCCGGAACTGATGATTTGCTTTGAAGACGGTGCTGAACTTAGTGCCGCACATACTGGCGGTCCGGGTTGTACGTATGCGTGGGAACTTGGCGATGGTACCACGTACTCAGGCGAGCACCCGTTCGTCACCCCATCTTCGTCAACCACCTATGCTGTCACTATTACGAATTCGTACGGATGTTCCGCGTCTGCCACGGGCAACATAGTGAAGCGCACGGGCACTTTCCCAACTCCGTTTTCGGCTTGGTGCGAAGTCTGTGATATTGTCCAGGCAAGCACAACGACTGTGTTTTCTACCGATTACGGTGACGGCTATATCTACCAATGGTCGCCGACACAGGATATGCTGACACCCAATGCGCCTTCGTCTGACGTGTCGCCTATGGAAAGTACTCTTTACACCATTTCCGTGACGGATACCTTCGGATGTGTTAAAACTGATACGGTGCAAATCATTGTCCATGAACTGACTTGTGATGATCCGTTCATCTTTGTGCCCAATGCCTTTTCACCGAATGCTGACGGAAAGAACGATGTCCTTTACGTTAGAAGTGAAATTCTTGAAGAATTCTACTTCGCAGTGTACAGCCGCTGGGGTGAGAAGGTCTTTGAAACCACTCAGTTGAATGAGGGCTGGGATGGTTTCTTTAAGGGAAAGCCGTGCCAGAATGGCGTCTATGACTATTATTTCACCGGCACTTGTGTGGGCGGAAAAACCTGCGTGCTGAAAGGCAATGTGATGCTGGTGCGGTAGTTGTTGCCAGAGCCTTTTCTTACCTTCAAGAAATCAAATGTTTAAGATAAGTTTTTTGAGAATAATGGTATAGATAATTTTATATCTTTGCCGCGTTTTTTTCAAAATTAAAATGTCAACAGAAGTGTCTAATAATCAGGAGAAAAAGTCTTTCCTGAAAGCGTGGAAGACCTTGAAGGTCCGTTCCAAAATCTACCAGATATTTGTTCACCTTTTTGCATTGGCCGGATGCGCTATCATAGGTGCGTGGGGAATATACCAACTCGGCTTTACCAACAACAAGGGCGGTGTGGATGAAAACAACCGCTATCTTGCAGATTATAAGGTGGAAAGCAACTTGACGGATTCTGCTAAGATTTTTGAAGAAAACATTCAGAATTACTTGAACCTGGCGGCTATCAGCAAACTGTATCCGACCAACGCTCACCTTATTTTGGATGCCAGCAAGTATAACGACCGACCTGATGGCATCAACCAGATGATCTATGCGGCCAATATGTATCTCCAGGAAGGTGATAAGGCACAGCAATATCAACAGATGGTGAAGGAACTCAAGGCTGTACTCGCCAAGTATCCTTCTTCCAACAATACCGACCACCTGATTCCTTGGATGAATGAAGGCGCTTGGCCCTCTTTGAAAGCCGCTATTGTGAAAGACAAGGCCATTATTGAAGAAGCCGCCCGTCTGACAGGCGTTGAGCCCCGTTTGATAGTCGGCTGCCTCGTCGGTGAGCAAATCCGTCTGTTCAACTCCAAACGTGAGATGTACAAACAGTACCTCGGACCCGTCAAAGTCCTCTCCGTGCAGTCCCAGTTCTCCTTCGGCGTAAATGGCATCAAAGACTTCACCGCTCAGCAAGTTGAGAACAATCTGAAAGATTCCTCGTCTGTCTTCTATATGGGCAAGCAGTATGAGCATATCTTGGACTTCAAAACTGCCGACCACAGTTCTGAACGATACAACCGCTTGACGGATTATCATAACCACCTCTATTCCTACATCTACACGGGCTGTATTCTGCACCAGACGATGTTGCAATGGAAACGTGCCGGTTATGATATCTCCAACCGTCCGGATATTTTGTTTACCCTCTTCAATTTGGGCTTTGCAGCCTCCAAACCCGGTCCCGATCCGAAATGCGGCGGCTCCCATATTGAAGCTAATGGCCAAATCTATACTTTTGGTGTGATAGGCAACGACTTCTATTACTCTGGCGAATTGGCCAAGGAATTCCCGTTACACGCACACTCATTTGCCAATGAATAAAATAGAACTGCTCGTCCCAGCAAAGAATTTGGCTTACGGACAAACAGCCATCAACCACGGTGCCGATGCGCTCTATATCGGTGCTCCTATGTACGGTGCGCGTCAGGCGGCCGGCAACTCCCTTCAGGATCTCGAACAACTCATCCGCTATGCCCATCTTTATGGCTCGAAAGTCTATGTGACAGTGAACACGCTGCTCTATGATGACGAGTTGGAAGATGTGCGCCAGCTGATTCATCGTCTGTATGACATTGGCACGGACGCACTCATCATCCAAGACCTCGGCATCTTGAAAATGGACATTCCGCCCATCCGACTCCATGCCAGCACGCAATGCCATAACAACTCCTTGGAACGTGTCCAGTTTATGCAGAAACTCGGTATGAAACGCGCCATTCTGGCCCGTGAAATGGATTTGGAAACCATGCGCCTTATTCATGATAACTGTTCCATTGAATTGGAAACTTTCATCCACGGCGCACTTTGTGTCTGCTACAGCGGCCAGTGTTATATGAGCCGTATGACTACAGGTAGAAGCGGCAATAGGGGAGAGTGCGCGCAGGTCTGCCGCACTTCATTCGACCTCTTAGACGGAAGAGGCAGAACCCTGATGCAAAACAAGCACCTGCTTTCTCTCCGCGATATGAACCGCTCCAAATATGTCCGTGACATTATCAATGCCGGTGTGGTTTCTTTGAAAGTCGAAGGCCGTTTGAAAGATGAAAATTACGTAAAGAACATCACCTCTTACTATCGTCAGATTTTGGACGGTATCCTGGAAGGTGATGCTGATTGTCGGAAATCGGGCAGCGGAAAAACCACCATCTTCTTCAATCCTGATCCTACCAAAACTTTCACCCGCGGTTTCACCTCCTACTATATCGATGGCAATCGCGAGAAAATAGCCTCTTTTGAAACGCCGAAAGCTATGGGGCGCCGCATTGGCAGCCTGCGCCAGGATCGTTCGGGAAGAGTTTTCTATGATGGATGGGAAACCATTGCCAACGGTGACGGACTCTGCTTCGTCAACGACGAAGGTACGTTGGAGGGCTTCTCGGTGAACCGCGTGGAAGGCGACAGACTGTTCCCGCACAAGCCATTGTCAGTGTTCCGGCAAGTGGATGTCTTCCGCAATGTGGACAGAATGTTTGAAAAAGCACTCGCCGACAAAACTGCCGAACGCAAGATTTCCGTGGATATGATTTTCAAAGAGTCGGAAAACGGCTTTATCCTGCATTTGAGAGACGAGGACGGGTGCGAAGTCGACTGCGGGCTTGAAACGCCCAAAATTGACGCTAAAAACCCCGAAATGGCCGACAGACAGTTGCGCACCTCATTGGCCAAATTGGGAAACACTCCGTTCGAACTTCGGAAGCTCATAGTCGAATCACTGCCGTATTTTCTCCAGGCCTCCGTTGTCAACAAGCTGAGAAGCGATGCGGTGGAACTGCTGCAGCAAGCACGTGTCGAGCATTTCCGTCCGCAAGACTCGCCGTTGGATTATCAGCCGGAACCGCTTTTCGATGCCGCAGATTACAAACGCAATATTACAAACGAACTGCATCGGGCCGTGTATGAGGATTTCGGCACCGGCGAAATTGAATACGGACTCGATAAGACTTTGGATTTCAAGGATAAGGAACTGATGGCCTGCAAGTACTGTCTGCGCTATGAACTGGGCATTTGCAGCAAGCAGAAGAAAAATCCCGAAGTCCATTTCCCGCTCTATTTGAAAGACGCCAACAACAACCGCTTCCGCCTGGAGTTCGATTGTAAAAACTGCGTGATGAAGGTGATGATGTAAGCGGTTGGATATTAGCTGTTAGCCTTTAGCTGTTGGAACATTGACCATTGACTTTGACCATTGACCACTTAAACTTTAAACCTTTTGCCATCAAACTCGGCATCTGATTTCTCGAGTGACGCTCTTGAAACTTGAAACCAGAAACTTGAAACTAAAATCCTATTTCAATGAAGAAAATTAGCATATTGTTTTTCTGCCTGCTTCTTTGCGCGGCCTCCTGGGCGCAGCGCGTGGAGCCTACGTGGGAATCTTTGAACAGCCGAAATTACCCGCAGTGGTTCTCGGATGCCAAATTGGGAATATTCATCCATTGGGGTATCTACTCGGTACCGTCTTACGCGGGTTTGGAAGCATACGGCGAGTGGTACTATCGCGGTCTGATGTTGGGCGACACCACGCGTCTCAATTTCCAGAATCGCGTTTTCGGCAACGGCCGTGAGGATTTTCAGTATAAAGATTTTCTGCCTTATTTCAAGGCCGAACTTTTTGATGCCGACGAGTGGGCACGGCTCTTCAAAAAAGCCGGTGCGCAATATGTCCTGCTAGTGACAAAGCATCACGACGGATATTGCCTGTGGGACAGCCAGTACCAGCCCGAGTGGAACAGCGTGATGAGCGGCCCGAAACGCAATGTCGTGGAGGAGGTGACCGATGCGGTGCGCGCTGCCGGTATGAAGATGGGATTTTACTATTCCCTCCTGGAGTGGACCAACCCCATACACAAGTGGACCGTCGATCCGACGGATTCCATCGGCCGCTATGTGGACGAGTATATGATTCCGCAGTTCAAGGAATTGGTGACGCGGTATAAGCCCTCCGTTATTTTTTCTGACGGCGACTGGGACTATACGGCCGACCAACTCCATTCGGCGGAACTGATTTCCTGGTATTACAACACGGTGGGACCGGAGGCAATTGTCAATGACCGCTGGGGCAATGGCAATCAGCACGGCTTCCGCACGCCGGAGTACAGCGCCGGCATTACCCTTACGGACCGCCCGTGGGCCGAGTGCCGCGGCCTGGGGCGCTCCTTCGGCCTGAACCGCAACGAGCCGATTGAAAACTACCTCACTTCTGATGCGCTCATCCGTCATTTCGCCAAACTTGTGGCTGCTGGCGGTGGTATGACGCTGAACGTCGGACCTGCCGCAGACGGCCAGATTCCCCTGCTGCAGCAGGAACGCCTGCTCGACTTGGGCAAGTGGCTCGAGGTCAACGGTGAGGCTATCTACGGAACCAGACCGTACAGCAAGTTCTATGAAATGAAGCCCGTTGTTGTTAAAAATGTCGTTTCCCAGATTGATTTCGACTGGAAACGAAATTCCCCCGATCCGGCAATTGCATACGACAATTTTACCGCGCAATGGACGGGACACATCCGGGCCGATCATTCGGAAACCTATACTTTCGAAGTGGAAACCGACGACTATATGAAAGTCTCCATCGACGGTCTCCAGGTATTGGAATACAACCCTGAAAATGCCAATTCCAGCAAGACGGGAACCTTTGCCTTCGAAGCCGGCAAAAATTACAATGTTCAAGTGGACTTCAAAGAAGACAATATGGAAGCCGTGGCTGTCTTGCGCTGGAGTGCTCCGTCGCAGCCTAAGCAGGTGGTGCCAGCCGAGGCCTTTACAGGAAATCTGCTTGCCACATATAAGTGTGAGCAACCCTATATCTGTTACACAACAAAAGGCAATGTTCTTTATGCCATTGCCTTGGATTATCCTCAGGATCTGTTGACTTTGAACATTCCCAAACCCGACCACAAGCTGACCGTTAGAATGCTGGGTTGCGACAAGGTCCTGCCGTACAAATACAAAGACGGCAAGCTCTGCATAGATACGCGCTCTATTCAATACAATGATCTCAAGAGCACGGCCGCGTGGACGTTTAAAATAGAATAAGCGGGGTTGACAAGACTAAAAAGGATAATTCTATTACCAATAAAAATCTTGGTTATTTCGGCAATGTGTCTGAATTTTGTTGTTTACAGACAATAAAAATACATGTTTTTTCAGTTTTGTTGCCTGTAAGAAATAAAAATTGCTACCAGTATATGGCATTTCGGGGGCTATATAAACCACGAAATCTGCTTGATTAGGGCAAGATTGATGAATAGTCAATAATGTTTCTGATGATTGATTGTTTTGCGTGACTGTCATGATTCGGTGACAAAATAAAAATAAAAAAAGAGCAAGGAACCTTCCTTGCTCTTTTTTGTCCCATTACTCGCGCTCCCCGAGCTCTTGGTTGAGGAGGTAGAGCCCCTTGCCGTCGTTGGCGAAGATCCTCAGCTTGGTGATGAGGTCCCGGGCGTTGGTTTCCTCTTCGCCCTGCTCGTTGATGAACCACTGCAGGAATTCCATCGTGCGGAGGTCGTGCTGCTTGTCGGCTTCACAGTAGATGGTGTGAATGCTGTTGGTGACATACTCCTCGTGCTCCAAAGCGGTGTTCAGCACGTCTAACGTGTTGTCATAACCGCGGCTGGGCTGTTCGATGGCTAACAGCGTTACCGCGCTGTCGTTGTCCTGCATATAGCGGTAGATACGTAGGGCGTGGTCGAGCTCTTCTCGGGCCTGCACCATATACCATTTGGCGAAACCGTCGAGCCCGCGGGCGTCGAAATAGTTGCTCATGTCTAAATAGAGATAAGCAGAATAGATTTCCTTGTTGATTTGCTCATTAAGCAGAGCGGCTACTTTTTCGTTGATCATTTTGTTTGATTTTAAAGATTGATAAATGGGTGAATTGTGAATAGTGATCAGTGATCAGAATTGCCTTGTTGTATGTTGTTTGAATAGAAATTATCGGATCCAGTCGCGGAGGTCGTCGTCAACGTTCGATATGCCGGAGATGCTGAATTTCCGGACCAGCGTGTTGAGGACGTTCGGGGATAGAAACGCCGGCAGGGTGGGGCCGAGGTGGATGTTTCGGATGCCGAGTGCGAGCAGGGCCAGCAACACGATGACGGCCTTTTGCTCATACCAGGCGATGTTATAGACGATGGGCAGCTCATTTACATCGCTGAGTCCCAAGGCATCACGCAGCATAATGGCGGTAAGGACAAGGGAGTAGGAGTCGTTGCACTGCCCGGCATCTAGCACGCGGGGTATCCCGTTGATGTCGCCCAGGTCGAGGCTGTTGTAGCGGTATTTGGCGCATCCAGCCGTGAGGATGACACAGTCTTCGGGCAGATTGCGGGCGAAGTCTCTGTAGTACTCTCTACTGCGCATACGGCCGTCGCAGCCGGCCATGACCACGAATTTGCGTATCGCTCCGTTCTCAACAGCTTGGAGGATTCTGTCGGCGAGTTGCTCCATCTGTCCGTGTGCGAAACCGCCGATGAGGCTGCCTTTGTCAATAGGTGTGGGTGGCTCGCATCTCTGTGCCATTCGGATGATGGCGGAAAAGTTCTTCCTCCCTGTGGAGTCGGCGGCGATGTGCGGGCAGCCGGGGTGCCCGGCGGAATTGGTGGTGAAGATGCGGTCGCGGTAAGGAGCGTCCTCTCGGATGGGCACGATGCAGTTTGACGTCATCAGGATGGGCCCGTTGAAGTTTGTGAAGTCCGAATGCTGGTGCCACCAGGAACTGCCGTAGTTGCCGCGCAGGTGCGGATAGCTTCTGAGGTGCGGATAGTAGTGCGCCGGCAGCATCTCGCCGTGCGTGTAGATGTCGATGTCCGCATTTTCGCTCTGCTCCAGCAGCATATCCAAATCGAGGAGGTCGTGGCCGCTGACCAAGATGCCGGGGCGCGCGCCTACTTCTAAGGAAACTTCCGTGATTTCGGGATTGCCGTAGATGGTAGTGTTGGCTTCATCCAACAGCGCCATCGCCTGCACCCCGTGCTCGCCGGTCTCCAGCACCAGACCGAGCAGGTCTTCGACAGACATCTGCTTGGTGGAGATGTCGGACAAGGCTCGTTGGATGAATGTGTCCAGCAGTTGGTTGGTGAATCCGAGATGGCGGGCATGCTCCAAATAGGCGGCCATACCTTTCACCCCGTAGGTGATCAGTTCCTTCAGTGAGCGGATGTCCTCATCGGTGTTGCGCTGCACGCCGATTTTGCAGAATGTCAGGTCTTGATCGCTGAGCCGTACCAGCCATTCGGTTTCCGGCACTTCGGGCCACGCCACCTTATGCTCGTAAGCCTTGTCCAGCAGGTACTCTCGCCAGGCAATTCCGTTTTTGATTTTGGAAATGATGGCCTCTTCGTTGAAGTTGGCGTTGGTGATGGAGGTGAACAGCGCGTCGCAGACGAAGATATCGACCTCCTCCGGCACGTGGATTTTGTGCTCGCGTAAAGAAGTGCTTAGGACCGATATCCCACGGGTGAGAAATAGCAGCAAATCTAATTTGCCTGATGTGTGTGCAGTCTTGCCGCATACGCCGGCAATGGTGCATCCTGTTCCTTTGGCTGTTTCCTGGCATTGGAAACAAAACATTTGATTGTCCATAATTCTGATGTTTTTTGTTGATAATGTTTGATGTCTTCTCCTCTGAAGAAGACGCTGCAAAAAAACATCAAAAAAGATATCGTTAGTATCTAATTTGCGTAACGGAAAATTGAGGGAAGAGATAAATGCCAAAGGGGACAGTTTCACAACTTTTTGTCAGATATTGACAAAAAGCGCATAAACATCAATGTTTTGCGCTTTCTCCCTTCTTTTTTGCTACTTTTGCGGCTCTAATTGCAAATAATACTATTCTTATGATAACCGGCGAAATCAAAAACCAGATTGACCGCAGCTGACCAATTATGTGAGCAGCAAGAGTCAGTATGTGTGTGGAGGAGACATCTACAATATCGCCAAGGCATTGGCCTCTACCACGGGATGGAATACCTATTTCGGAGGTTGTTATGTGGGTGGCAATCCGTCTTCCAACAATTTTTCTACGGTTCCTGCTGGCTTCTACAATAGTAACTACCGCTTTTTTTGCAAAAGCATTGGTTTCTGGAGTGTTCCCCAGCATAGTAGCGACGACGCGTACTCCCGCCACCTATACTACGACTTCGCCAACGTGTTTCGGTCACACAACAATAAGGCCGGCGGTCTGTCGGTCCGCTGCCTCAAGGACTAGAGAGACACTAGATTAGAGACTTGAGAGATGAGAAGTGAAGGCTTGCTTTGTGACAATGGTTGCTTTTTCGTCATCACATTTCACAAACACGGTCTATTGCTAAAAGAAGTTCTTTTATTTCAAAAAAACTGAATACTTTAAGCCAAAAAATGCTAATTTTGCGCATTATTGTCAAAAAGCAGAAATAATATGCCAAAATCGAAATACATTGACGTGCGCGTCAAGGTGATAGACCGTTGTCTCAGCGACCGAAACCATCAGTTTACAATGGTTGATATTTTCGATTTGTGCAATCGCGAACTTGAAGAACGAGATTATCCGCAGGTGACATCTATGAACACCATTCGTACAGATATTGAGCATATTCAGCGGGATCATTCAGGTGCTGATGTTGAAGCAGTTCGATCTGGACGGAATATTTATTACCGCTACTATAATCCCGATTTCTCTATTTATAAATCGATGTTGTACCCCGAAGAAACAGTTCAACTTGTTCAAACGCTGAGTCTGTTGAAACGTTTCAAAGGAATGCCGCAGTTTGATTGGATTTCAGAAATTTCTGACCGATTGGGAACCACTTTGAAAATTGACGAAGTTCCAACTGACGAAGTGGTTGGTTTTGATGAAAACATAGACCTCGTTGGCATCGAACATTTTACTCCGCTTTTCAATGCCATTATTGGCAGGAAATCACTTTTACTTAACTATAAGAGTTTCAACACAAAGATTGAACAGAAAATCTCCATTTCCCCGTATTACCTGAAGCAATATAACAAACGTTGGTTTCTTATTGCATGGAATGCCGATTTGAATTTTCTAGCAAACTTTGCCCTTGACCGCATCCTTGGTATTGAGGACAGTACTGTTCCTTTTCAGTCCACAGATATCAACTTTATAGACTATTTTGATGAAATGATCGGTGTATCGAAAGATACACGCACCAATCCTCAACATATAAAATTATGGGTATCTCCATCAACTTGTCCGTACGTCAAAACAAAACCATTTCACGGAACGCAGAAAACCATTGACGAAGATGATATGGGGGCTATTGTCTCCATAGAGGTTTATCCTAATTACGAACTTGAGCAACTACTGCTTTCCTATGGTGAGAATGTCAAAGTGATAGAACCTGAGGAACTGAAAATAAGAATACAAGAACGCTTAAACAGGGCAATATCAAACTATGAAGTATAGGTTCAGAATGACTGAACCTATTGAATGTATTTTTGCCGCCGAAAAAATGAGAGACAAACAAAATTTGGATTTTATGGAAAATAGTTTGAAAAAAGACATTATGGTGAAGACAAAAAAGTGCCTTGGGGCAATGTTGGATACTTTTAGAGGAAGCACGTTACCTCTTGTAGAAACCATCTTGTTTGTTGCTGCTCTTTTATATTTTAGAAAACATAACGCATTAAGCGTAGTAGGAGACAGGATATATTTAGATGAAAACCTAATTGATAAAGAGCAGAATAGTGAATTTAAGCTCTTGTTGGATAATACGATTTCTAAACTCAGGACATACGAGTCTTATCCTGCTGTTATTAATTTTGTTAAGACTATAAATGAGATTCTATTTTCTGAAGAAGAATTATTAGATTTACTCAGTGATGCGCAAGAACAATTGACTTTCTCTGGACTTTTGGGCGAGATGTTTCAACCTCGTGAATTGTCCGAATTGGTCAAATTACTTTTGAATAAACAAACAAAAAACATTTTTGACCCTTTTGGTGGATATATGAACTTTGCCACCACTTTGAAGGACAAGAATTTTGTTGCCTACGAAATCAACAGCACTACACGAAATGTGGCTTTGTTCCGTATGGCATTAGCGGGAGTACTTGACCATTGTATTATCGCTGACAAAAGTGCTGAAGAATGGATAGGGAATACCCGGTTTCATGCAATAGTTACATTCCCGCCTTATGGACTGAAATTGCGGATGAAGGACACTGGCAAAGAGAGTGTGGAAAATTCTGAGCTCGTAGCATTAAGTCGATTCGAGAGCTCTACAACCGAGGATGGGGAATTGATTACCATTCTTCCGCAATCGTTTTTGTCCAGTGAACAAAAAAAAGTTCAAAATTTAAGAAAACACATCACGCAAAGCAATTGGTTGGACACTATTATTTGTCTTCCCAAAAACATCTTTCCCTTTTCAAGTATTGCCCCAGTTGTTATAGTATTGAAAAAACAAAGACGTGAGGATGCTCCAATTAAATTGATTGATGCTTCCATGTGCTTTTTTCAAACGAAAAAACAATACCGAACAATAAATGTTGAGGCTATTAAACAGTTATTGTCAGATAAGAAGATTGAATATACGAGGGAAGATCTTCTGAATCAGCAAGCTTTATGGGATGTGCAATGGTTTTTGGATAGAAAAAATACTGTTTTTAGCGAAGGATATTCTGTTGTTGAACTATCAGATGTGATAGCTCCTATTCAACCTTGCCGACATTTTGATGATATCACTGGAAGAGTTGCAAATGTTTCTTCTTTGCCTTCAAAGTTCTATGATTTTGAGAAGGCTGTTGATGAATTTCCTGAATCCTCTAATTTAAAAGGAACATCAAAGATTTCTGAACCTGCATTATTGTTGTCTTTGATTGGATCTTCGAAACCCACATTTTGTAATGCATCAGCTGAAGCACCGATTTTCATTAAATCTGATGTTTGCGCTTATCGCATAGTCAACAAGACTGTTCATATAGGATATTTATGCTTGGAATTATCTAAAAGATTGAAAGCCAACAAGGGCGCTGTTATCCCTAGATTATCCAAAAATCTGATTTTGAAGACCCAAATCGAATTTCCATCGTTGAATAGTGAAAGAAGTTTGATAGAGCAACGGAATATTTTTGAGGAAGCTCGTCTCACTGCTGAAATCGGGAAAATAAATGAACAAAAGCTTGAGACCCTTCTAGAAAAAAGGAAGAAAGAATATATTGAGGAAATCCGTCATCGCAAGCATGATATGAAAACCCCAATGGCTCAGCTTAGGAATACGCTTACGCTTTTGGAAAAATTGTCAGACCAAATTTCAGGCGAACCTTCTGATAAGCTTAAGCTATATGTACAACGGCAAACTAAAGCAATGAACATATTGTCAAATATTGTAGAACATATAGCCGATGAAAATGCATTTTCCTCTCCCGAACCGATTGATCTTGGCAAAATGCTATCATCTTTTCAAACAAAAACAGAGAAGTATATCGTTGCTTATTATCCTAACAAGGCCATTCTTTCTGAAGCTGGCATATCGAAACCTATGGTGATGATGGGAAAAACGGAATTAGAACGACTTGTGCAAAATATTATTGATAATGCCGTTGAACATGGCTTTGTTGAGGACCAGTCAGAATATTCTATCAACATTGCTTTGAAAATTGAGGATGGATATTTCTTTGTGGATTTTAGTAATAATGGGCGTCCTTTGCCAGAAGGAATGACCAAGGATCGTTACGCTTTATTAGGAGAAAAAGGTAAGGATTCTAAAGGGAATGGTAGAGGAGGACATATTGTTAAAAGTATTGTAGAACATTATGGCGGAGACTATGATGTCTATTCCGAATGTTTTGCTGGAAATTGGTTTACACACGTAATTGTTAAACTACCTATATACCAAGATAATGAGTAAATACAAAATACTGTGGATAGATGACAAATGGGAAGATCTTGATTCTTTTAAAGATGTTTGCGAACTTCCTGAAAATGATTTTGAGATGGTAACCTGTACCAATGCTGAAGAAGGCATGGAAATTTTTGAAAAACATCTTGAAGAATGGTCTGGAATTATACTTGATGCCAAAGTGTTTAAGGGTAAAGGAGACGAAGTTGATCGACTTGCAGGCCTGAGTTATAGCTTGGATAGAATATCTGAGTTAAAACACAAAAGGTTTGTCCCAACCTATATTTTTACAGGACAACCTGACACAGCTTCTGGGACTGCCTTTGCCGAACAACACGAGGATAAGTATTACGAAAAAGATAAAGACGAAGACAGATTGATAGCGGACATTAAAAAGAATGCCGATAACTTGATGGAAACACAACTCATCCACAAATATCAAGTTGTATTTGATAATTGGTCAGAATCAAAGCATGAATTATTAAGAATCTTACAAGTGATTGAGAAAGAAGATTGGCAAAATAATGCCGTACTTAATGATGTAAGAAAAGTATTTGATGATGTTATGATTAGGCTTTATAATTGTGGATATTGTGCTGTAAAGCACACAGGATCTAATCTTGCAGATTGTAGCAGAGATCTGGGGCAGGGATATATGAGGGATTTTATCCCTAACTTTATCCAACGTAGTATCCATACTTGCGTTGAAGTCACGAATCCAGGTTCACATCGTACAGATACCGACAGGTTTGTTAAATCTGGAGAAGCGCCATATTTGTTGCGAAGCTTGATTTATGACATGTTAAATGTATTACATTGGTGTAAAGATCTTCCGTCATCAGAGGATAAAGACAGCACATTGCAACGAGTTTTGCAAGCGAAAGTAAATTATGAACAGCAAAAACAACAGCGGCTACAACAATCCACTTCACAAACACAAATACCATAACCATAATTTTTAACACGATAGTACTATTCTTATGATAACCGGCGAAATCAAAAACCAGATTGACCGCATTTGGGATCATTTCTGGACCAGCGGTGTGACCAACCCCATGAACGTGCTCGAACAGATTACCTATCTGTTCTTTATGAAGATGCTCGATGACAAGCAAATCAAGGAGGAGGCAAGCGCCGCCCTATTCGGCAACAAGGTCAAGAACCCCGTGTTCCCCGACGGCGACTGGACGAACCCCGAGACCAACCAGAAGGTTCCCTATAATGAGTTAAGATGGAGCGTGTTCAAGAACACAGGCTCTACCAATATGTTCAATATGGTGCGCAACAACGTGTTCGTGTTTATAAAAAACATCGGCACCGGCACCGAGAGCGCATACAGCCGCTATATGCAGAACGCCATATTCCTCGTGCCCAACGACCGTACCTTGCAGAAGGTGGTTGATGGTATTGACGCGCTCGATATGAACAACCGCGACACGATGGGCGACGTGTATGAGTACATACTGGGCAAGATGGCCGCGTCGGGCACCAACGGCCAGTTCCGCACGCCCCGCCATATCATTTCAATGATGGTCTCCCTTATGAAGCCCACCATTGAGGACCGAATCTGCGACCCCGCTATGGGCAGCGCCGGCTTCATTGTGGAGAGCGCCAAGCAGATTACCAGCCATTACGCCAAGGAACTCATGCAGCCTGATGTTCTCAAAAGATACAAGAACGAAATGTTCACCGGCTTCGACACCGACAGCACGATGCTCCGCATAGGTGCCATGAACATGATGCTGCACAGCGTCGATAATCCCAATATCAAGTGGCAGGACAGCCTTTCCGCTGACAACACGGACAGCGGGAACTACTCCCTCATACTTGCCAATCCGCCGTTCTCCGGCAGCCTTGACAAGGAAATGGTGAGCAAGTCACTGCTGAACATTGCGAGTACCTCCAAGACCGAGCTGCTGTTTCTCACCCTGTTCGTGCGCATGCTCGAAGTGGGTGGCCGCTGTGCGAGCATTGTGCCCGACGGCGTGCTCTTCGGCAACAGCAAGGCACACAAGGCCGTCCGCAAGGAACTGGTCGATAACCAGCGCCTGCAAGCCGTAATCTCTATGCCAAGCGGTGTGTTCAAACCATACGCCGGTGTGAGCACCGCCATTCTCATTTTCACCAAGACCAACAGCGGCGGCACCGACAATGTGTGGTTCTACGAAATGAAGGCCGACGGATTCAGTTTGGACGACAAACGCAATCCCGTTGCCGAGAACGACATTCCCGACATTGTCGCCCGCTTCAAGAATCTGGATGCCGAGGAAAGCCGCACCCGCAAGGACCAGTCCTTCCTCGTCCCGGTACAGGAAATCCGCGATAACGACTACGACCTCACCTTCAACAAGTACAAGGAAATTGAGCGCGAGAAGGTGGAGTACGAGAAACCGGAAGTCATCCTTGGCAGAATCGAAAGACTAGAAGCCCAAATCAACGCAGCTATGTCCGAACTCAAAAAAATGATGTAGAATGAAGCACACTATAGGAAAATCTAATTGTTCAATTTTGCAAACGCGTTTGCAAAAAATCACTTGGTCTCATATCTTGAAGGTATTAAGAGTGGAGGATGCCACTGCCCAAATACCAAATGCAGCATAAAGAGGAGGAAGAAGTATGAAACACGATTGGGAATATAAGAAATTAGGGGAAGTATGCGATATAATCAACGGAAAGAATCAGCGGAATGTTGAATCTCTTGATGGTTCATATCCGATTATGGGTAGCGGTGGTATTATGGGCTATGCAAAAGACTATTTATGCAACGAGGGAACAACTATAATAGGAAGAAAAGGTACGATCAATAGACCTATCTTTGTCAAAGAAAAGTTTTGGAATGTGGATACTGCGTTTGGTATTCAACCCAAAGAAGGTATTGATTGCAAGTTCGTATATTATGTATGCAAAAGTATTGACTTTAACCGATATGACAAAAGCGTCACCATACCAAGTCTTGTGAAATCTGACTTGTTGAAAATTCCCATCCCCGTCCCTCCTCTCCCCACCCAGCGCGCTATCGTTGCCGAGTTGGATACGCTGAACGAGATGCTGGACAAGAAGCGCCAGCAGCTGAAGGAACTCGACACCCTCGCCCAGTCCATATTCTACGATATGTTCGGCGATCCTGTGGAAAATGAGAAAGGATGGGAAGTGAAGGAACTTAATACTGTTTGTGATGTCAGAGACGGCACACACGATAGTCCGAAGTATATTGATGGCGGTGATTATATCCTGATAACATCCAAAAACATTGTAGATGGCAAAATTGATTATTCAAATGTAAGTTATATTACCAAAGAAGATTACGATGCCATCAATAAGAGGTCGAAAGTTGATGATGGAGATATCATAATGGCAATGATTGGGACTATCGGGAAGCCGATAATTGTAAAGATGGAAGGCTACAGATTCTGTATCAAAAATGTAGCTCTAATAAAGTTTCTTGAAGACAGTTTGGTGTCAAATATTTATATTCAAGCCCTATTGAGTAGTACTTCATTTGCTCAACACATTATATCAAAGAACCAAGGTGGTACGCAGAAGTTTGTAGCACTTGGTACTATTAGAAAGTTAGAAATACCTATTCCCCCTCTCTCCCTCCAACAATCCTTTGCCCAAAAGATTGAGGCGATAGAGAAGCAGAAGGAATTAATAAACGCAAGTATCAAGGAGGTAGAAACGCTGTTCAATGCCACTATGGACAAATACTTCGGATAAAAAACATCGGCCATGGAAATAATAGTAAATATTTGGAATAAAATAAAATCCTTTTTCAAGAGAGGAAATAATAAATACACTCAAAAAGATTCTCCTTTTCATACACTGACCCCTATTGATAATGTTGAAAATGGCGAAGTGTACGAAGACGCATTGGAATATGCTTTAAGTCAAGAAAGCGTCACCAATATTGCTGTTACCGGGCCATACGGTTCAGGTAAGAGTAGCGTTATCAAAAGCTTCTTTAAAAGCAAAAAGTATAAGACAATCACCTTGTCGCTGGCATCTTTTCGAGATTGTTCAGAAAATAAGAATTTTGAAAATGGTAATATTCAAAGAGAGGAAGAGGAAACAATTAATAACACAGAAACAACATCATCCAATTCTCATCTACAACGATTGATAGAGATAAGCATTCTTCAACAATTATTTTACCACGAAAAAGACTGTTCCATTCCTGATTCAAAATTTAAAAAGATTAAGAGACAGCCACGTTGGAAACTTATATTGTTTACAGTCAGCGTAATATTGTTTTTTGTTTCAGTTCTGTATCTGTTTTTACCGAACTTTCTCAAATTGCTCATTGCATACGACACAACACATTTGGGGAAGAATTGGAATTGGTTTCCTTATGTTGCTTTCTCATGTTGTTTTATAATGATAGCGGGCATTATCTATAAAACAGCAAGAGTGCTGATAGGTATCTCAATAAAGAAACTCAACATCAAAACTGCTGAAATAGAGATTGACCAGAAAATTGACAAATCCATTCTCAATAGCCATATTGATGAGATTATTTATTTCTTTGAAGCAACAAAATATAATGTTGTGATTATTGAAGACTTAGACCGATTTGAACAGACGGAAATCTTTGTAAAACTCAGAGAAATGAACCGGTTGATTAACAATTGTAAAAAGATCAATAGAAAAATCACCTTTATATACGCACTCAAAGACGAAGTTTTTGCAGACAAGGACAGAACAAAATTTTTTGATTTTATTCTTCCTGTCATTCCCATCATCAACTATTCTAATTCAGGAGAGATATTACGCAAGTGCCTATCAAATGAAATCGGCCTTGATGGGAATAATCACATAACAGAAGACTGCATTGATAACATTTCCCTTTTTGTCAATGATATGCGTCTGTTATATAATATCATCAATGAATACCACATTTATTCTAAAAAAATCAATAAAGACCAAAACCTTGAAAAAAACAGATTGTTGTCCATTATCACATATAAAAATCTTTACCCCAAAGATTTTACAGATTTAGCAGAAAACAAGGGAAAACTATATGATGCTATTCGTAAGAAAAGTGATCTGATAACAAAAGATATACAACATTATAATCAACAAATTGATCAATGCAAGAAAAGAATAGATGAAGCAGAAAAGCAATGGCAAAAGGATATTAAAGAATTAAGAATACTTTATATCAGTAAAATAGTCGATCAGATCAAAAATGGATTTGTAACTTTCGTATATGATAAAAATGATGTTTCAATTACCCAATGTGCCAATGATGAAATTTTTCAGAATATTATAAACGCGAAACGCATACGATATAAGAGACAAGATTCAAACTACTATAATCGAATTAATGAACTTGATTTTTCTTTCGACTTTAACAAAATAGAAAAAGAGGTTGATTCAACGCAAACATATTCTCAAAGATTACAGGCAATTCAAGATAAAAATTCAATAGATGCTTTTGAAAAACAAATCCGTGAATTGGAAGAGAAAAGAGATTCGTTGTACAAAAAGAGCTTAAGTGAACTTTGGTCTTCTCAAACAGATGAAAAGCAAACTGATTATTCGCAAGAAGCTATCATAGATGTTTTCATTGGAAATGGCTATATCAACGAGAATTATTATGATTATATCTCTATTTTCCACGAAGGAAGTCTTTCCCGTAGCGACGGAATATTCTTAATCAATGTAAAAAGAGGTATTCAAAATTCGTATGATTATTCGTTGAACCAAGTTGAAAACGTGTATAAAAAATTGGACTTCTATAATTTTGAACGCCCTGCTACCCTCAACTATGATTTAGCCAATTATCTTATAAAGGAGAAATCCAAAACGAAAGCAACGGAAATGTTTGTGAAACAACTGGCAAACGAATCCAACTTTTCTATTGAATTTCTTAACACGTACATTACAGTATGTTCCAATCCTGCTGTTCTCTTTGAAAAACTGTGTGCTAATTGGCCAAATATTTGGCATTTTGTAAATTCACAGATCCAAGATCAGCAAATCAAGGAACAATATTTCCATTTTATTCTAAAGTATGCCAACCTAAAAGATATTGTGCAAGTTTTTGATCAGAACGAAAGCATCATTGCCCATAATCCGAATTTTTTGAAGACTAACATTGATCACTCCCGTATATTAACAATCGTAAAGTCACTAAATATTCGTTTCACGGCCTTGAACACCAACCTATCTCAAGAAGATTTTCAATTCATTCGCCAAAACAGGTTGTTTGATTTCAATCCCGAAGTGATCAGGACCCTCATTCCACAAAGTGAATTTGATGTCAATGCGTATGCTCATAAGAATTACACATACTTGAGCCAATTAAATGACAATGCTATCATTAATGATGTGAATGAGCATTTGAATGAATATATATCAAATGTTTGGTTGAAGCTTAACAGTACTGATGAGGATGAATCATATTTTATTCAACTGGTTAATTCAACCCAATTAGAGTTCTCTTTGAAAGAGCAAGTTGTTGAAAAAGTCAACGTGAAAATTCAAAATATTGAAAATGTTTCGGATTCCAAAAATTGGGACCTTCTATTTTTATACCTGAAAGTATCCCCTACGTGGGAAAACATCCGTGCATTTTCTATAGCAAACAAAGGACTGAATGGTGCCGTATTAACTTGTCTAAATGATACTTCTTATATTCACCAGTTGACGCAAAATACCGTTCCGCAGAAGGAAAGTTATGAACAGTTGTCATCAGAAATAATTTCACTGGAAAAACTCCCGAAAGAGATTTATACCAAGCTTATACGTTGTATTCCGTGGAAATACAAAACGATGTCAACAGATTTGTCAAAAGAGAATGTGCAGATGCTAATAGACAATCATTTATTTGACCCATCTCTTGATACATACATGTTTATTAAAGAGAATTATAATGGATTACATATTGATTTCTTGATTCAAAATTTTGATGAATTTCAATCAAAACTATTAGAAATGCAATTTGATAAGGATGATTTGAAACTTGTTTTAAGCACCCCGAAAATCAAAAACAATCAACTACAACAAATCGTTAATTCAATTAATAATGATACAATTGAAGAAGATGATGTTGTCTTTAGCAAGTTGATGGAACAGGTTGTTCAGAATAAAGTGGTCGTAAACAATGACATTCTGGCTGATGCGATGACGAGTTCTGCTATTTCGCAAGACGCTCGAATTAAATTGTTCAACAACTACCATGAATTAATAAAAGATGAGGTTGAAGATTTTCTTGATCAACTTGGGAATCCCTATAATCATTTGACAGATACTAGTTCACATGTTACCTATGTTCCTAACAACGATTACGAAAAACGCTTTATAGAGATATTGTTAAAATTAGGTCTTATCAGTTCATTTTCTGAGGAAGATAACCGTATAAAAGTTAATCACAAACGTAGTTGATAGGAAATATTTTGAATGTTTTTTATAAATACACAATTCTATGCTTGAATCTACCATTGATTATTGCCAAGAATATAAATTGTCAGAAGACGAACTAAGACAATTTGCAAACGTTACTTGGATGGAGGATGGATTCTCATATTCATTGCTAAATGACTATCCTTTAATGCAAACCATTTTGTCTCTTGCAAAGCAATGCAAAGAACTTAATCCATATTACAAGATTATTGAAGTAATTTGTCGTGTAAAGGAAGCTGACAAATTTACATGGGCGGATTTGCAAACTATAAAAAAGTATTACAAAATTGATCTCGCACAAAATATAGAAAGAGCATCTGAATATTATTTGGGTGAATTATCAACCCGTACCGTGATAAAATCAAAGTTATCATCCATTAAAAATACATATATGGATTATCATTCTTTTCACCGATTATTAACCAATTTGGTATAACATAGAAATCTTTATTATTTTTACCATATATTTTGCCAAAACAACCCATTATGACCAATTTTGATTTCCTGGAAAACATCCCGGATTTTCATCCATTATACGGCTACTGCCACGAAGCTGAAGTCAATCAATTGGCGGAACCAGAGAAGTCTGCCTTAAACGCCCGCATGGCCCTCGAATACCTGGTGCGCTTCTTCTACCAGGCCAAAGGCGTTGATATACCGGAAAGATCGTCTCTAATGTCTCTCATGGATGACGAGGGCTTCCGCTACTATATCAACAGCGAGGACCTTATGAGGAGCATGCACTACATCCGCAAGGTCGGCAATCGCTCCGCACACCCTAATCAGCAGAAGGTCACCCGCAAGGAGTCCTTCTTCTCGCTGCTCAACCTCCATAGGATTGTCGGCTCCGTCCTCGTCCAGCTCGAAGTCATTGACACCTTCCCGGCATTCGACAGGTCGCTGATACCTGCCAACCCAGGACTCCGCCTTGTCCAGAGTGCCAACGTCCAGCCCCAAGCTGAAGTTTCTCAGAAATATACCGACAAGTTGGAGAAGCCCTTCAATGCGAAGGCTCCCCAATATTTGTCAGAGGCGGAAACCCGCCGTCACTTCATAGACCTTATGCTGTCGGAGGCAGGTTGGGATGTGATGGAGAAAGAAGGTGCCATAATGCCGTCTAAGGCCTGTATTGAAGTGGAACTTCAGGGTATGCCAAACTCCGTAGGTATCGGCTTTGCCGACTACGTTCTGTTTGGTGCCAACGGCAGGCCCCTTGCTGTGGTGGAGGCCAAGAAGACCTCCGTGGAACCGACCGTAGGAAAGAACCAGGCCGAACTCTATGCCGACTGCTTGGAAAGCCAGTACGGTGTTCGTCCAGTCATTTACTACACCAACGGCTTTAAGACTTGGGTTATCGACGGAACCTATCCGCCAAGAACCATATACAGCTTCCATACGGAGAAAGACCTGGAACTGCTCATTCAGAAACGCAGTCGGGCTGCCATTCGGGACTTGAACGTCAACAGGGACATAGCGGGCCGCGAATACCAGATAAGGGCCGTGCACGCCGTTTGCGAGCACTTCAACGCCAATCATCGCCGCGCGCTCCTGGTTATGGCAACGGGCACCGGCAAGACCCGCGTCAGCGTTTCCCTGGTGGAACTGCTTATGCGCAACAACTGGGTGAAGAACGTGCTGTTCCTCGCTGACAGAACCGCCCTTGTCAGCCAGGCCAAGAAGAGCTTCGTGAAGCTGCTGCCTTCCGCTTCCGTCTGCGTGCTCTCCGATGACGAACACCCCGACATGAATGCCCGCATAATGTTCTCCACCTACCAGACCATGATCAACTATATCGACGGCGATGTGAAGGAGTTCTCCGTCGGCCGCTTCGATCTGATAATCATTGACGAGGCGCACCGCAGCGTCTTCGGGAAGTACGGCTCCATATTCAGCTACTTCGATGCGCTGCTCATGGGACTGACCGCGACCCCAAGGGACGAAGTCGATAGGAGCACCTACCAGTTGTTTGATCTGGAACAGGGAGAGCCAAACTTCGCCTACGAGCTAACTGAGGCCGTAGAGGACGGATTTCTGGTCAGCTACAACGTTCTCAGACGCGAGAGCAAGATCATGTCCGACGGTATCAAATACAGCGACCTCACCAGCCAGGAGAAGGCGCAGTTGGAGGAGGTGTGGAGATATGAGAAACTGACCAAGGCCCTCGACCCGAAATCTGAATACAGCCGTGACATCAGCGGCAGCGAGATATTCAAGTACCTCTACAACGACGACACCATAGACAAGGTGCTCCAGGACCTTATGGAGAACGGTCTGAAGGTACACGACAACGACCTCATAGGCAAGAGCATTATCTTCGCCTTCAACCATAAGCACGCCGAAAGAATAGTGGAACGCTTCTACAAACTCTATCCGGAGTACGGCCCCAATCCGGACTTCTGCGTCCTCATTGACAACTCCGTCAAGTACGGGCAGAACCTCATAGACAACTTCTCCAGTTCGGAGGCCGAAGCCAAGAAGCAGATACGCATCGCCGTCTCCGTCGATATGCTCGACACCGGCATTGATGTGCCCGACGCGCTGAACCTCGTATTCTTCAAGGCCGTGAAATCCAAAATCAAGTTCGCGCAAATGATAGGCCGCGGCACACGTCTCTGCGATGACCTGTTCGGCCCCGGCAAGAACAAGGAGTGCTTCTACATATTCGACTGGTGCGGCAACTTCGACTTCTTTGAAATGAACCCCGAGGGGGTGAACACCCAGCGCATGCAGTCGCTGACCGAGCGCCTCTTCAACATACGCTTGGACATTGCCGTCATTTTACAGCGCCTCGAATACCAGGAGGACCCGAATGCCAAGCGGCTTCACGATGAGTTGAAGTCCATACTGATGGACGAAGTGGGGGCTCTGAGCGACAACCGCATTGCCGTCCGTATGCAATGGGACATTATCTCCAAGTACAAGAACAAAGACAGTTGGACTTACGTTCCCGATTTGGAAGCCATGCGACTGAAGGACAGCGTATCGCCGCTGCTTCCGCACCCTATGGAGGACGAGATGGCCAAGAAGTTCGACTTCCTCATGCTGGAACTGCAACTCTCCCTGGTGGACGACACCGTGAACGGAGAAAAGGCCAAACAGAAGGTTGTCGTTGTTGCGGAAGCCTTGCAGAGGAAGGCGACCATTCCGCAGGTGAAGCAGAAAATGGACACCATTCGCAAGGTGCAGACGACGGCTTTCTGGGAAACGGCAACGCTGCAATCGCTGGAGACTGTCCGCAAGGAGCTCCGCGACCTTATCCAGTATCTGACGGGCATAGAGAAGAAGACATTCATAATAGATATCGACGACTTGGTGGCCGGCACGGAAGCCACTGCGGGCAAGCTGCTGCCGTCGATGACGTACAAGCAGAAGGTCCTGGAGTACCTTGCCGAGAACACCGACAACAACGAGGTCCTGCAGAAGATATTCAAGTTGCAGCCGCTCACCAACAACGACATTAGGGAGTTGGAGCGTATATTCTGGCAGGAGCTGGGCACGAAGGAGGACTACAAGCACACCTACCTGAGCAAGGACAAGTACAAGCTATACGGAGGCAACATCGCCGCCTTCATTCGTTCCACCATAGGCATAGACCGGAGCGTGGCGTTGCAGCAGTTCACCGAACTTTTGGAAGGCAGCACACTGACCACCATGCAGGAAGAGTACCTCAAGAGCATATTGGACTATGTCTGCCAGAACGGAGACATTACAACCGAGACCTTCGCCGACGAACCCTTCTCGCAATACGAGTGGCTGCAAGTCTTCGGTCCTCATACTATGGATGTAAAAAGGTATGTGGAGAAGCTGCACGGAGTGATTGCGGGGTAAGAGAGGGCTGAGCCCTATTGTTTATGCATCAAAACAAAAAAAGGAGTTACAGTGAAGTAACTCCTTTTTTTTCAAGTGGTCCCTCAAGGGCTCGAACCTTGGACCCTCTGATTATGAGTCAGATGCTCTAACCAGCTGAGCTAAGGGACCCGACAGACGAACTGTCTTGTTTTGAGGCGGCAAAAATACACTTTTTTTCGTTTCTGCCACTATATCTTTTGCCTTAGACTATTTCTTTTTCTTTACAGCCTTTATCGGCTCGTTGCCAAATGAGTAACTTACTCCAACTAATACGTTGATACCGAAATTGTTGAAGCTGTAATAGTTGGATGCGTACTGGCAACCGATGTTGTTGATGGCGGCAAATGCCGTCAGCTGTTTGTTGATGAGGTACTCAAAGCCGATGCCGAAATTCAATACAGGTTTCCAGTATTTCTCACCATCAGCACTCTTGCGGATGTCGTTGACGGCTTGGTATCCCGAAATCACTGTGTTTCCGTTCTCATCTACCATTGTGGTCGGCATGATGCCCCAACGGTCAAAGCCTATGTTGGCGTTGATGTCGAAGATGAATTTGTCGCGCAGGATGTATTTACCTTCAAATCCAATTTCCCAACTGGGCTTGTACCAAGGATGCTCAATGCTGTTGAAGTAGTAGCCCCAGTAGTTGGCATTCAGATTCAGATAAAGATGGTTGATGGCTTCCCAGCTGAGGTTGGCACATACGTTGAGCATGCTTCCCTTGTCGGCATAGATGACGTCGAATCTGTTTTTCAACAGGCAGTTCGTGTCGAGCATGAAGAAGGCCATGTCTTTGACGTAGGAGTATCTTGCCGAGATGTGGTAGTTGAATCTCTTGAACAAGTTGCCTTTGATGCCGCCGTAGATGCTGATTTGGGAGCGTGTGAATTTCAGGCTGTCGAGTTGAGGTTTTACGTATGGATTTTCGTAAAGCAGTTTTCTCATGGAGTTGTACTCGGAATGGCCGTCAACGCCCACGTAGAGACTCAGCAAGCCGCGAACCAGGCCCATCTGGAGTTCTGCAATCGGGTACACCGGGCACTTGGTCTCGTCGTTGGCCATGATGACGGGCACGCCCACGCCGAGCAGGATGTGGTACTCCTTGACGGTGAAGTTCATGCTCGGGCGGAATTCCACCTTGAAACTGTTGTCCACGCGTGGCACCAGCATGCTCTGGTGCGCTCCCGTGCGTATGGAGTCGCTCCAGTGGTTGTTGTAATAGTCGAAATCGACATCGAGTTCATAGTGCTGGTATCCGGAAATCTTGAGGAATCGCTCGTCATAGGCCATGATGGCACGCAGCCCGAGGTCGTGTTCCATATCTTTCCAGTAGGTGTGGATGAAGTCGTAGTTGAGTCTCACGTCTTCCTTGAATTTCTTGTCCTCCGTGGTGTAGTTGGAACGGATGCCGAGTTCGGCTCTCAGGTGGTTGAAACTGTTCCGGATGCTGTCTCTGTAGTCTTTGGCGTAATAGGATGTATCAATGCCCCAGGCCTTGTTATAACCGTAGAGGTTGGCCAATTCGTGGTTGTATCCGATGGAGGAGTAAAGGGTTTGGTTTCTGAAATAGCGGTTCAGGAACAGGTGCACGCGGGAGTCGCTGGTGGGCGCGTAGGCGAACTGTTTCTGGATTTTGCCGATGGGCTCTGCCCATGATGAGAAATGGTGGAAGTTGAGACCGTATGAGAATTTGGCGTTTTGGCAGTTGTGCATGGAAAGCTCAGCCAACGGCGTGATGGGGTAGCCGAAGCCTAATTTGATGTAGTTGCGGTAGAGCACTTCCTGCACCTCGGGGTTGAGCTTGCTGACCTTTATGGACGCGGGATTGAAGTTCAATTCGGGTTTCTGCGGGCTGATTTCGTAACTGTAGGTCACTTGTTCCTGCAGGGTGTCCACAATCGTCGCTTGATCGTTGATTTTCGTCGAGTTTGTCAGTTTGGGAACGTATTTGATGAGCAGGTGGGCGGAGTCGACAACCTGAGCACGCATGGTCAGCGCCACAAGAACTGCGCCAGTCAGTAAGACGAATCGTTTCATATTTTCAATGTTCTTTTTCATAATCAGTAGCATGCTTTAGGTTAGTTCTTCTTGTTTTCCAATTTGTCAACTTCGGCAATCTTTTCAAGAGCCATCTGGACGAGGTCGTCGCCGTCGTAGTTGTCGACGATGCTCTGATAGGTGTGGCGGGCTTGGAAATAGTTGCCTTTTTCTTTGTATAAATCGCCGTATAGGATGAAGGTGCGGGCAAACCAGTAGTCGGATGAGTAGTTGCTGCTGAGGATGCTCTTGATTTTGCTCTCGCAGTCGCTGAGGTTCTTGTCATATACGAGGGCGATTTCGGCGAGGTGATAGGCGGCTTCTGCGCATAGGTCGTTGGAACCTTTGTTGGCCAGCTTGTTGTAATTCGTCTTGGCCTGTGCCATGTCGTTGACTTCCATTGCGGAGTTGCCGGCAATGAGCAGTGACTCGTTCAGCAACTCGGCATCTGTTTGGTTGGAGCTGATGATGTTGTTGGCGTGCAACAACGACTTCTGGTATTCTTTTTGGAAATATGCGGAGTGCATAGCGCCGTTGTTGCCGTAGAGCACTTCGTCTTCGTCCGTGGTACTTTCTATCAACTTGTTGAAGTAGGTGTAGGCCTTGCTGTACTGCTTGTTGTTGTAGAGTATTGATGCGGCTTTGTGCAGCGCTGTGACGTTGTACTCGGTTTTGAAATTCTTGATGATGGCTTCGTAGTCGGCTAATGCCTCGTTGTATTCTCTTCGTCCGTATTCGCATTCGGCTTTGTAGAAGCGTGCTTTTGCGACGAATGAGCCGTTCGGGAACTGTCTCAGGTATTCTTCGCAGGCGCGGACGGAACCTTCACAGTCTCCGCGGTTGTACTTGGTTTCGGCAGCCTTGAAGGCGATGGAATCCTGTCGGTCGGCGGAGATGTTCATGTTCTTGCTGCGAACGTAGTCGAAGAATTCGCTGGTGTTGCCTTCTTCGCTGTAAATGTTCTCCAAGTTGGCGAGTGCGTCTTTGGCCTCTTGTGAGCCGGGATAGGTTTCCACAACGTATTTGTATGTGGAGATGGCCATGGAGGTATTGTCGCTGTTCATGTAGGCCTGTGCCAGACGGGTGTGTGCCTGACGGATGTACTGGCTCTTCGGATGCTTCTGGATGAAGCTCTTGTACGCCGTGATGGCCTGTGCGTAGTTGTTCTGCGTATGATAGGTGACCGCTAAGTCGTACTCTGCGTCATCCATGTATGTGGATCTCGGATATTCGCTGGACAGTCTCTCCAATGCGGCAATCTTCTTGTTGTTGTTCTTCTGGTAGCCGTAGCATTTTGCCAGTTGGTAAACGGCGTAGTCGGCGTTGAAATCGCCAAGCCGTTCGCACTGGTCGTAGTATTTGATGGCGTTGGAAAGGTCCTGCTGCATGAAGTAGCAGTCGGCCAGACGTGCGGTGGCGTCTGCTTGCTTGGACATGTCCTCGGCTTTGTTGTACTTGGAAATGTAGTTCTTGAAGAAGTTGATGGCGTCGCGGTATCTTTTGATTTTCAATGCGGCATAACCTAACGTGTAGTTGGAGTTTACGTAGTTCTCGTTGAAAGTAGCATTGGTGCTCTTCTGGTAGGTCTGCAGCGTGTAATAAGCGTCTTGGTATTGTTCGTTGCGATATTGTGCTTCGCCTTTCCAGTAAAGGGCGTTGAGGTTGATATCCTTGTCAATAGGCGAACTCAGCGCTTTGTTCAGGTTCTGCAAGGCTTCCTTGTAGTTGCTGTTGTTGATCTGCTCGAGAGCTCTGAAGTAGGTGCAGCGCTGGTATGCCTTGAGGATGGCCGGCGTCTTGTTGCTCAGCTTCTCCATTGAGGTGATGGCCGTTTGGTAGTTCTTGGTGGAGAGATAGAGTTTTGACAAATAGGAGGATACCTCTTCACTGCGGGCGGAGTGCGGATAGGTGTTGCTGTATTCCTGCAGCGCTTCTATGCCGTTGTTGAACGGGCTGGTTGAGGTCTGGCACTGCAGTTTCGCGTAGTTGTACAGAGCATCTTCCTTGATGTCTGGATTGAAGTTGAGTTTGGCGGCCTCTTTGAAACTCTGGATGGCCAGGTTCTCCTGATTGCTTCTTCGGTAGCAGTCTCCGATGAGGTAGTAGCTGTTCTGAGTCATCAGGTCGGGCTCTTTGTCGTTGATGGCTTTGGAAAGGCAGTTTACAGCGTCGTCATACTTTGCCTCGCGGTAGTAGGTGAAGCCGGCGGCGAAGTTGTCATTGCGGTCAAGGGATATCTTTTCGGAGGAGAGCAGCTTTTCAAAGTTGTTGGCTGCCTCGTCGTATTTGTTCAGGTTGTATTGGGAGATGGCTAAGCAGCGGAGCACCTGCAGTTGTGTGGGGTCGTTGAACGATGTGATTTCAGGGGCCACTTCCAGCACTTTTTCATATTCGCCTTGTGTGAAATAGATCTGGGTCAAGAACATCGGCACTTCCGTCGCATATTCCGGGTCGTCCTTGATAAGCAGGAAATCCTGCAGCGCGGCTTCGTATTGGCCGTCTTGATAAGCCATGTATGCCAAATAGTAGATGGAACGCTCTTTGTACGGGCCTGACTGCTCACGGGCGCTCTTCATCAAGGCCTTTGCATGGTCGAAGTCGTTAATCATGAAGTAGGAGTAACCCTTTTTAAATTGGAATTCGGCGATATTTTCCGGCTGGATTTCGTTTTCCAGCACCATGTCATATTGGGCGATGACCTTTTTCCATTGTTTGCGGCTGAAATAGTAGCGGCCCAAATAGAAACGAGCTTCCGGCACATAGGAGTGCACCGGATAGCGATCAATGAAACCTTGAAGCAGATAGGCGGCATCCTGGTTGTCTAATTTTTCGGAACAGACACCCATGTAGAAGTAGGAATTGGTCTTCAAATCCTGCTGCATGTCTGTGGTGTTTTCGTAAACGTATTTGAAATACTGCTGGGCCGAACCGAACTTCTCGTTGGAGAAGAGATCCATGGCGGTCTTGAATTCGTACTGCGGGGATTTGAAGTTTTCGGTGCGCTGAGCCACCCCCGTTGTTAGAAAGCCTGCTATACATGCTATTGTTAACAGACTGGTCTTCAATATCTTCATAAATTATTCTATTTTTATTTGCGGATTAGTAGAACGGACAAAAATAGAAAATTATTATGGCTCAGATTTTATCGTGTGGCATAATTGTAAACAATTGAATTTTAATAAATACAATGGTTTTTAATGAATAAGTATTTATCAATAAGTGTATTTTTGCCCCGTTTTTTTTAAAGTATATAAATCTTAGTAACAATGAAAAAAATACTTGCCGTCAGCATTATTTTGCTGGCAACCTTTGCGACTTGGGCGCAGAATCCAAAGCTGAGTTTTCAGTCTGTTGTGCGTGACAGCCAGAATAGATTAGTCGTTGAACAGCCTGTCAGCATTACAGTCAACATACTCGCTGCCGACAACAGCACTCAATTTCAGCAGACTCTGGAAACAGTCACCAATCGCAATGGACTTTGTTCACTGCTTATTGGTGACGATTCATCGATATGGAGCAATATACGTTGGAATGGAGCCAAGATCCGCACTGCGATTTCTCTGCCTGAGGGAACTACTATGATAGACACCACTGAAATAACCGCCGTTCCATTGGCTCTCTTTGCCAATGATGTGGGAACGTCGGCTCTTCCGCAAAGCAACTGGGCAGAAACTAATGCCGATACTTGTACCTTCATTAAAAACAAACCCAATATCGCGGATACTGTAAATAAGATTCTCATAGAAGGCAATTATGTGACAGCTTCTGTCTTGGGCAATTATGTTCAAGCATCAGAGCTTTGCAATGATGTCACTGCCAACTGTACATCGTTGGCCACGGATGACGAAGTGTCTGCCTTATTGCAGGCGTTGACAGAACAAATGAATGAAATCAAAGATCGGCTGAACAACAAAATCGATAGTTTGGAACAACAATTAGACAGCCTCAAGCATGAAGTTTCTAATGCTACTTTCGATTGCGGCAAAGACAAAGTAACCGATGCTGACAGTAATGCATATACTACCGTCAAAATCGGCACACAGTGCTGGATGGCACAGAATCTCCGCACCACACATTTTGATAATGGAGTCCTTATACCGACAAGTACGCAAATGAGCAATACTACGCCATACAGATATCTCCCTGGTAACAATGCGGCGAATGTACCGACTTATGGGTGTCTGTACAACTGGAGTGCCGTAATTGACAGCAACGGTCTCTGTCCTAAGGGTTGGCATGTCCCGACTGAAGCGGAATGGAACATATTGGCAAATTTTGTCTATAACAACTACAGAAGCACCAATTGTCTGGATGCACCTGAGGAATTCAATGTCCCGTGCATTGCCCAAGCCTTGGCATCTACATCTGGATGGAATAGCAGCGACAAACCTTGTGCCGCTGGTTATCAACAAGTCTATAACAATGCTACCGGTTTCTCCGCATTTCCTGCCGGTTATGCCGTCGGTACTGCCTATGGGAAAAGCGGCAATGCCATTTTCTGGACTTCTACTGAAACCGACTCACAACAAAGTTATTACAGAAGTATCAATTACGATTATAGTACATTGCAGCGTTCAATAAGTTCAAAAAGTATGGGTTATTCTGTCCGATGTGTCCGTGGAGAATCCGAGCAGCCCCTGACGGATTTTTATTGTGGCAGAGACAAAGTGATAGATGCTGACAGTAATGCATATGCTACCGTCAAAATCGGCACCCAATGTTGGATGACACAGAATCTCAGAAATACCCATTTTAATGACGGCACTGCTGTGCCAGTGGGCAACGCAATGAGTAGTGAAACGGCCCCCTATCGCTATACGCCCGGCAATGACGAGAATATGGTGGCTGAGTATGGATATCTGTACAATTGGGCTGCTGCTGCAAGTTCCAAAGGATTATGCCCAATCGGGTGGCATCTGCCCAGTGATGCTGAGTGGACAACAATGACAGACTTCGTCTATAATAGTACAATACCTAACTATAAATGTTACAATTGTACTGAAACGCCGGATGGAAACAATACCCCTTGCATTGCCAAAGCTTTGGCTTCCACCTCCGGTTGGTATAGCAGCGACAAGCCCTGCGCTGCCGGTTACGAGCAAACTGTTAACAATGATACAGGGTTTGCGGCATCACCTGCCGGCTATGCCATCGGCACTGCCTATGGGAAAAGCGGCAATGCCCTTTTCTGGACCTCTACAGAAGCCGACTCACAACAAAGTTATGACAGAAGTATCAACTACGATTATAGTACATTGCAGCGTTCAACAAGTTCCAAAAGTATAGGCTATTCTGTCCGATGTGTCCGGAATTAATATAATGTAAGTGTCCCATTATAAAGAACAAGTCCATAGCTGTTTTGGCAACTATGGACTTGTTTTAGTTATAAGAATAGATTCGTGATTACAACAACTTGTTAGTTTCTGGAAACGAAGAAGTCGTTCATCACCACGCGCAGAAGGACACCGTAGTTGAAGGTGAAGCGGTTGCCTTGGTTATAGCCCTCCACAGGGCTGTTCTTCATTTGGTAGATGCCCGTTCTGCCGGCATAGCAGTAGAATGTGGGATCGAGGGAGACGTTCTTGCCCACGCATATTTTCAATCCTGCCGAGCCGGAGAATCCGAATCCCGGACCGCCGAAGATGAAGTCGTAGGTTTGCGCGCCCGGATAATATCCTTGGTTGTCATAGACGTTGAGCAGCGAACGCTCATTGCCCACGGGAAGGCCGTCTTGGTCTAACAACATAGCATCGAAGGATTTGACTTTGGCATAGTTGAACTGTACGCCTAATTCGAAAAAGGGCTTTACGACCGGATGAACTTGGCTGAAAAGATAGGATATCGAAAGGTCGATCATGGAACGGTCTTCTTTGCCCACTAAGCTCATCACTGGCAGTTTGCGCATATTGCCGTAGTCGTTGACGGGATCCAGCAGACATTGGCTGTTGGCAGTCAGCCTGCTGAAAGAGTAGGAGAGGGAAACCGCCCATCCGTTGCGGATTTTATAGCGCACACCTAAGGCTATCATCGTCTTGAGCTTGTAATGCGTTTCCCAGTTGTAATCCCCGTTTGGATCCACGCTTGGCAAAACTTCATCATTCATACTGATGTAGGGGTATGCTTCGTTGATTTGCTCCATTATATCTCTTCTCCAATATTCGTTGCTGAAAAGATAGGCGAGATTGTTTTCATTGAGGTTGCTGCCGTTGTAATAGTTGGCGTTGAACTTATTGCCGGAGAAGATACCGGCGCCGATGTAGAAGTCAAAACCTTTGTCATACCACGTCGTGTCGGAAAAATGGACGGGGACGACTTCTTCCTCATATTGCGCTTTGCTGATAAAAGGAACAAACAAAAGGATTAACAAACAGCAGATGGTGATTTTTTTGTCCATACTTTTAAATAAGTAGGGAGGGAAAATGCCTCCCTACTTGGATTTATGATTTATAGGATATGAGTCGTCGTTGGGGTTCATGAAACTTGAAACTTGAGACTACAAATGCACGCACTCTTTGTAAGCGTCGGCGGCAGCTTCCATGATGGCTTCAGACATGGTCGGGTGCGGGAACACGGAGCTGATGATTTCCTTGCCTGTCATCTTGTTCTTGCGAGCCATGACGGCGCCTGCAATCATTTCGGTCACGTTGTCACCGATGAGGTGGCAGCCGAGCCATTCGCCGGTGTTCTTGTCGAAGATGACCTTCACGAGGCCGTCGCGACTGCCGGCAGCAGTGGCTTTGCCGCAAGCGGTGAACGGGAACTTGCCGATGAGCACTTCACGACCTTGTTCCACGCAGGCACGTTCGGTGAGGCCGACGGAAGCGATTTCGGGAGTAGTGTATGTGCAGCCGGGGATGTTGCTGTAATCGACGGGCTCTGGGGTGAGGCCGGCGATTTTTTCGATGCAGACTTCTGCTTCGTGGGAAGCGACGTGAGCCAATGCCGGGCCGTGTACGATGTCGCCGATAGCATAAACGCCTTCCACGTTGGTGCGGTAGTAGTCGTCAACGATGACTTTGCCGCGTTCTACAGCGACGCCGCATTCTTCGAGGCCGAGGCCCTCGAGGTTGGTGGCCACGCCCACTGCGGATAAGACGATGTCGCATTCGAGCTCTGTGATTTTCTCCTTGGCGTCCTTCACGGTGACGACGCATTTGTCACCCACGACCTCCACTTTCTCCACAGCCGCTGAGGTCATCGTCTTGATGCCTGCCTTGCGGAAGCAGCGGGAGAGGGTGGCGGCGATTTCGTCGTCTTCTACCGGTACGAGACGCGGCATATATTCTACGATGGTGACTTTCGTGCCCATCGTGGAATAGAAGTAGGCCAACTCGCTGCCGATGGCGCCGGAACCCATCACGACCATTGTCTCAGGAAGTTGGGGGAGTGTCAATGCTTCGCGGTAGCCGATGATTTTCTTGCCGTCTTGCGGAACGTTGGGCAGAGAGCGGGAGTGCGCGCCCGTGGCCAATACGATGTGGTTGGCTTCGTAAACCGTTACGGTGCCGTCAGCGGCGGTGACTTCCACTTTCTTGTCTTTCAGCAGTTTGCCAAAACCGGCGATGACATCGACGTTGTTCTTCTTAAGCAGATATTGAACGCCTTTGCTCATCGTTTCGGCCACGCCGCGGCTGCGCTTAACGACTGCTTCGAAATCCGGTTTCACTGTGCCGTCAACTTGCAGACCGTATTCGGCGGCGTGTGACATATATTTGAAAACTTGTGCGGACTTGAGCAGCGCCTTGGTCGGGATACAACCCCAGTTGAGGCATATTCCGCCGAGTTCGGCACGTTCTACGACGGCCACTTTCATATTCAATTGAGATGCTTTGATGGCAGCCACGTAGCCACCGGGGCCGCTGCCAATCACGATTAAATCATAGTTACTCATTCGTTTAGTATTTTAATGTTAATAATTTTCAAGGCCGCAAAGATACAAAAACTTTATCCATTAATCTCATCCGGAAAATGGCAAAAAAAGTCAGCGTCAAAAGTCAATGTTGACGGTCAAAGTCAATCTTTCTGGCGAATTTTGATAATTTTCGCAGGTACTGTAATTTTTATTATTTTTGCGCCTTCAAATCATTAAAATTTTTACTTATGGAAGAAAAGAAAATTGTTAGGGCCGAGGGCGAAAGAAAACCGGCCTCTGCACCGATTAAAGTGGAAGGTAATCCTAAAGCACTCCGTATAGGAGCTGTCGCTTGTTGGGTCGTTGCAATCGTGTTCGAAATCTTGTGCATTTTGATTGTCGCTGGCAAAATCAGTATGTTCTCCCAACCTCTGACGGGTATCATTGTCACGCTGATTGTGGATATGATTTTTGCCCTGGGCGGTTCGTTCTTGTGGAAAAAGGCCAACCATATTGATCCGGCTTCTGAAGCAGACAAAACCAAATTTTGGTTGTGGAATAATCTCGGCGTCATCATCACCGCTTTGGCTTTCATTCCTGTCATTATCATCATTCTTTGCAGCAAGAATATTGACAAGAAGACCAAAACTATCGGAACTATTGTTGCCGTTGTCGCTTTGGCAATTGCCGGTGTCGGCAGCTACGACTTCAATCCGGTAAGTCAAGAGGAGTTGCAAGAAACTTATGGTAATCCTGATTTGGATGTGTATTGGGTGGCCACTGGCGAAAAATATCATACGCACTCCGATTGCCAGCATTTGAAAAGTTCAACACAGGAAGAGATTATTGTCGGTTCTATCGGCCAAGCTGAAGAGGCTGGCAAGTCAGAACTTTGCAAGACCTGCTTCAAACGCGATCAAAAAGAAAAAGAATCCAAAGCCAACAATGCTTTAGAGACTCCGACAGAAACGACACCAGCTGTTGAAGAATAGCAATCTGTTTTGAGCTTGCTTCTGTACAACGATAAATTGGATAGACAGTATTTGCAGTTTATTACGAAGTAAGCGATTATATACTAAAGAGAGGATGATTAACGCAGTCATTCTCTCTTTTTAGTTTATACCACAAAAATGCTGTGTAATTTTTTTCACGGGTACTGCATTTTTTATTATTTTTGCATCCAATTTTTAAAACCCGAAAAAGATGACAACATCTACTATTATTTACGCTGCAATTACCATTGGATTAATAGGTTTGATAGCAGCTGTTATTCTGCATTTTGTATCAAAAGTTTTCCATGTGGAGGAAGATCCACGCATTGAAGAGGTCCAGGCATGTCTGCCCGGAGCCAACTGCGGTGGCTGCGGTTTCGCTGGCTGCCACGCAATGGCAGAAGCCATGGTGAAGGCTATGGACACGAGTATTGCCTACTGTCCGGGTGGCGATTATGAAAAGATCGGTGCCATTTTGGGCATCGCCGCTTCCGCTAAGGAACCGCAGATTTGTGTGGTTCGTTGTAACGGCAACTGCGAGAATTCCCCCGCTAAAGTAAAATACGATTCCGCTATGACTTGTGCGTTTGCCAACACGGTATTTGCTGGCGAAGGTGCTTGCCCGTTCGGATGCCTCGGTTGTGGCGACTGTGTGGCTGCCTGCAAGTTCGATGCAATCCATATCAATCCGGAAACGCATCTTCCGGAAGTTGACGAAAACAAGTGCGTTGGATGTAAAGCTTGCGTGAAGGCATGTCCGAGAGGTGTGCTTGAAGCGCGCAACAAAGGAAAGAACAACCGCCGCGTATATGTTGCCTGCAACAACAAGGAAAAAGGTGCTGTGGCCAAGAAAAACTGCAAAGCCGCCTGTATCGGCTGTGGCAAGTGCGCCAAGGTCTGCCCGTTTGAGGCAATCACAGTGACGGACAACCTCGCCTATATCGACTACACCAAGTGCAAGGCCTGCCGTAAGTGCGTGGCAGAATGCCCGGTCGGCGCTATTCATGCCGTGAACTTCCCGGAAAAGAAGGTCCCAGAGGTCGCGCCGGAAGCACAAACCGCTGCAGTTAACACTAATACTAACCCAGAAGCTTAATCATTATGAACGATAGAATTCCCGAATTGGCCAGCGAACTGGCAAGTGAAATTTCCAAAGAACTCAAAGCTGATATCAAGAAGTTGGGAAAGAAGACATTCCGCATGGGCGGTGTCCATCCCGAAGGTAATAAGTTTGCACATTCTGCAGATGTGGTGACCTTCCCGTTGCCAGATCAGGCTGTGGTCTATATGACGCAGCACCTCGGTGCTCCTGCCACTCCCATTGTTCAAAAGGGCGACAAGGTGAAAGTCGGCCAGCTCATCGGTGAGGCTCAGGCTTTCATGTGCGCCAACATCCACTCTCCGATTTCCGGAACCGTCAACCGCATTGATATGATTGCCGATATCACAGGTTATAAGAAGCCCGCCATCGTCATTGACCGTGAAGGCGACGAATGGGACGAAAGTATTGACACCACGCCGGACATTATCCGCGATATCAAACTCAATAAGGAGGAAATCATCGCCCGTATGAAAGACCGTGGTATCGTGGGCCTCGGCGGCGCATGCTTCCCGACACATATCAAATATATGCTCAAACCTGAGCAGAAATGCGAGTATTTGATTATCAACGCTGCAGAATGCGAACCGTATATCTCTACCGATAACCGCGTCATTCTCGAACGTACCGAACAGTGTATGATTGGTATCGAATGCGCCTTGATTGCTTCTGGCGCTTCTAAAGCTATCATCGGTATCGAAAACAACAAGCCTCGCGCTATCGCCGCTTTGGTGGATGCAGCCAAGAAATTCACGAATATCGAAGTTCAGCCACTGCAGATGAAATACCCGCAGGGCGCTGAAAAACAGTTGATCAAAGCCATTACCGGCAGGAGCGTGCCCAACGGCGCACTTCCTATTTCCGTCGGATGCATTGTCAACAATATCACTACAATGTATGTCCTTTATCAGGCCGTGCAGAAGAATAAGCCTATTGTTCAGGCTTACACCACAGTTTCTGGTAAATCCATGAAGAAGGAAGATTGCAAGATTTTCCGTCTGCGCTTGGGTACACCGATTCGTGACGTGCTCAACACCGTGGGCATTCCAGAGGACACGGGCAAGATAATTGCCGGTGGCCCGATGATGGGTAAGGCTATCTCCAATTTGGATGCCTATATTGCCAAAGGTATGGGCAGTTTGCTGTTTATGAACGAGAAGGAAAGTAAGCGTGGCCGTCAATATCCGTGTATCCGTTGCGGCAAGTGTGTGAACGGCTGCCCGATGGGTCTGGAATCTACGTTGCTCGCCACGTTGGCTCAGCAACAGAAGTGGGAGGAATGTGAGAAGAACGGCATTATGAACTGTATAGAATGTGGTTCTTGCTCCTTCATCTGCCCGGCAAACCGTCCGCTTACGGATTACATCCGTGTGGGTAAGGCCAAGACAGGCGCAATGATTCGTGCCCGCAACGCCAAATAAAACTTTTGAATTGAAAGGTTAAGTGTTTATTCATAATGGGGCGGCCATCTCGATGACCGCCTTTTCTATTTCATGTTCTCGTATTCGATGCCGGCCTGGATCATCTTGAGCGTGCCGTAGCTGACATTGCCTTCTAGGGCGTCAAAGACGTCTTTCAGTCCGCCGCCGGCTTCAATAAATTCCCGAGTACTTTCTAACTGCTCTTTTGTTACGAAATCATATACCGAAATTTTGCCATTGCGGATGAATTTGGCGATGTGACCCTCTATAGTGCTTTCCACATATCCTCGTTCTTTTGCGATTTCCGCTATGCTCTTGCCTTGTTGGTATAGTTCGTAGGTGACTTCATATGTGCTTTTCTTAGGCTCCTTTTCCAAATTGGCTTTGCCGGATTTCTTTCTGTTGTCAATATAGTCACTGAAGACTTCTTCTGATATGTCCTTTTTGGAGTTCTTTTTGCCGCGTTTGGATTTGAACGTGTTCATTTCCAATTTCGGTGCGGTGTATCCGTCTTTGATGGCGAGATAGTGCTCGGTGGAGAAGTCTTTCTTGATGTTGTGGATGATATATCGTTTCCGAGTGAGTTCGTCATATAGCGATTGCAGGCAGAAGTTGTATTCTTCGGCGGATTCATGGTCATCAGTGGTGACCGGAGAGGTTTTGATGAGTTTGATAATCTTGTCAAGTTCTTTGGTGAAGTACTCGGAAGCGGCAGCGATGCGTTGGGACAGTTGCTTAGAGTCGGCATCCTGATACAGTATTTGGAGTTGCCGTTGGAATTTGTTTCCAACATCGGTGGTGCTGTTGACGGATTCTTGCAGTTCTTTGAGGAATTTTTGAGCCTTGCCGTTGAAAAGGTCTTCTTCTTCTTTGACGAAGTTCTTGAGCTGGTTGGTCTGGCCTATGCAGAAAGAGAAACTGAAGATGGAGGATATGATTTCCTGGTTGTATCGAGCTTCGTCCAGCTGCAATTGTTGTTGCAGTTGATCGGTTGCTGGTTTAAGGGAGGCGTATTTCACCACGTTTTGGTCAACTGCCAGCGAATTTCTGTTGATGTTGCTCAGCAGGGCTATGCCTTCCAACGAACGACAGCGGCTCAGCGCTACGTAAACCTGGCCTGAGGTGAATGCGGCTTCGATGTCTATGGCTACTTTGTCGAATGTGAGTCCCTGGCTTTTGTGGATGGTGATAGCCCAGGCTAAGCGGAGCGGGTATTGTTTGAACGAGCCTAAGTTCTTTTCTTCAATCTGCTTGGTCTCTTCGTTGACGGAGTAACGTATGTTTTCCCAGATTTCCGGATTGACTTCGATGTCTTCTTCGCAATCTTCGCAATGGACAAGGATTTTTTCGCTGCTAAGGTCAGATATGATGCCTATTTTCCCATTGAAATATTTGCGAGGCATAGCGGTGTCATTGGCTATGAACATCACTTTGGCACCTTTTTTCAGACATAGTTGGTCGCTGTTGGGGTAGCTTTTCTCAGGAAATTCACCTTTGATTTCAGCATTGAAAATGAATTCTTTGGTCTTCAAGCGGGCCATTTCCTGTTCGTTCACGCGGTCGGCTTTGGCGTTGTGAGTAGTTAGGAGGATGTAGTCCTGATGTTTGGAGATGTTGAAATTGGGGACGTATTGCTTCTGCAGTAGGGCGAGGTCTTCGTTGGAGAGTTTGTCGTTGCGTACGGCATTTAGAATTCGGATGAATGTGGCGTCGCTTTGGCGGAAGATTTTGTCAAATTCCAAGTACAGCAGCGGATGTTCACGGACGACTTGGCTGTCGAAAAAGAATGGGGTGGGGTAGTATGGTGCCAGCACTTGCCACTCGTCAGGAATAGCCACGGGTGCCAGTTGATAGAGGTCGCCGATGAGGATGACCTGCACGCCGCCGAAAGGCTCGTTGTGGCGGAAACGGAAATGTCGCAGCACGGTGTCTATCTCGTCCAAGACGTCGGCCCGCACCATGCTGATTTCATCAATTACCAGCAGTTCCAGTTCCTGTAGCACCTTTCGCTTGCGCCCAGACATTTTGATTTTTCGGGTGAGATTTAATCGGCCTTCTGGAGTGGGTACGAACGGAGTGAAGGGCAATTGGAAAAAGGAATGTATGGTAACGCCGCCAGCATTGATGGCAGCAACACCCGTGGGGGCTACTACAGCAATTTGCTTGGATGTGGTTTTGCGCAGCTGCTTGAGAAAAGTCGTCTTCCCTGTTCCTGCTTTCCCTGTGAGAAAGAAGGACCGGCTGGTTAGCGAGGCAAAGTGGTTGGCAAGGGTGTAGTTCGGAGAGTCCATGTTGTAGTGCTTGAGAATTCCAATAGGATCAATCTAAGATTGACGCAGCATTTCTATTTCGTCTTTAGGCAAACTTGTCAATGCTGATATGGTTTCGAGGTCAAAGTCTTTCGCGAGCATACTTTTGGCTATAGAAGAAATTGCTTCTTTTTTCCCAATCGCTTTTCCTTCCTCTCTCCCTTCTTCTCTTCCTTCCTCTCTTCCTTCCTCCATACCTTTCACCCTTCCTTCCTCCATACCTTTCATCATCCCTTCTTCTAAGCCCTCTTTTAAACCTATATCTTTTCCTTCCGCAATACCTATTTCTATACCAATTTCTTTGCCTTCATTCAGTCCTCTCTCGATTCCTATTTTCAGGCCTTTGTCAAATCCTCTTTCCATAGAGTAGGCCATCGCATCTTGGACATCTTCATATTCCAATACACTCTTTTTGTATTCATCTTTTTCCATAATGTTCAGTTTAGACAATTGACATTCTTCAAACAATTTGCGGAAGACTGCGTTGTTTGGAACACCTGATAACTTATCCATGCTAGTGATGTTTTTAAGAACATATAGCCAATGACGTAAGTCTTCCGGACAGTCCTCCTTCTCCAAATGGGCTGCAAATTTACGCAATTCAACGAAAAAAAGAATGATATTGTTGAAAAAAATGTTGTTGTTGTCATCTTTGAGTTTTACCTGCCAAAAAAAGTTGGAATCTCCGCCGAACTCCTCGGCATCGAAGTCGAGTATATTGAGGGAATATATAGGCGTGATGGTGTATTCCCGCTCTCCTTGGATTGCTTCATGACTGATGACCCGGCTGACATAAGTGATGGCTCTGTGTGCAAAATATCTTTGCTGAGAACGCTGCATTTCTACAATGAAGTTGCGCCCATCTTGGTCGGTGCAGAAAATGTCAAAAATCACTTTTTTTTCTGTCGGCATTGAACCATATAGTTCGGTGGGAAGGTACTCTATTTCTGTGATGGTGCCCACGTGCTCTGATATGCAGGCATTAAGGAACGATATCAAAAGGTCTTTGTTGCGTTCGGTTCCGAAGATCCGCTTGAATCCGAAATCCGTTAGCGGATTGATATATACTGGTTCTTTTTTCATAATCCTTAATTAATTTTCAGGTGGCAAAATTACATTCAAAATCAAATTTTGTCAATATCTTTTGTAAATTTTTTTTAAATTGATAATCAATGTATTGAAAAAATAATTTTGAAATTCAAAATTTAAAATATTGTAATCCAAAATCGTTTTGGAGGATTTTGGAATTCCATTGCTAATTCACATAATGGATATGCTGAAACAGGGATAAATCATTAAAAGCCGTGAGAACCCGTGTTCGTGGGGAATGGCGAG
>JAKSMC010000002.1 GCA_024400835.1 Bacteroidales bacterium | reverse complement strand
TCGTCGCCCAATACCACAGCCCCTTCATACGAAGGGGCTTTTTTTTTGCCCTCTAGCCTCCTGATTATTTTTTCTTCTCTTTCTTTCTTTTATCCTCACTCCTAGCATAATATTTTGGCTTTGAGGACTTTATTTGATTTTTTCGGCTTTTGTTGCCCTTGATGTTTCTTGTTTTCTTGGCTACTACTCACACTGTTAATATTTATTCATTTCTCAGAGCGATATTGTTTGCTGCTTATTTAGTTTTTTTTTGGGGGGGGTGATATGCTTTTTCTCTTTGTTTTATTTGGTTGCCCGTATTGATTGCTATCTGCGGTTATCTTGCCCGCAGGCTTTTCTTGTGGATGCAAATCTGGTTGATCGGAAACGAAGTGGACCTACGGGCTATGCTATAGGGGACCGCGGCAGCGATTGGAACCCATTTACTTGCGTGCGGGTGGGAAGACGGTGGTGTTTATATGGAAGCGAATCCGGACAAATCTGAAACAAATAGTGCGCTTTGCGGCGCATCGTGGGTGGGCAGCAAGTTAGGGTGGAAAGCGCGACGGCACAGCGTTGGATTGCGCGTCGGTGGTGCCGGGCCGCCCAAAGAATATTAATAAGAAAATTTAGAATTAGGATTTTAGAGCAAAATAGGTATAGCTCTTAATTTCTCTTTTATCTCGGGATTTTCAACTTCTGGCCTACCTGGATGCTGTTCTCATTACGCAGATTGTTGTATTTGGCCAATTGTTGGGCTGTCTTGCCGTATTTTCTTCCAATAGAAGAGAGTGTGTCACCTTTCTTCACTATATATATTGTTTCTTTAGGGGTAGAGGTCTTAGGTGTTGTAGGTGTAGTTTCCTTTTTTACAACAACTTGCGTAGTGTCTGGATTTGTCACTGGTATTGAGTCCTTAACGGTTTTTGTTGTGTCTTTAGCCACTACAGGAGCTGGTTTCGTAATGGTTGTCCCCTTTTTCACGAGCAGACGTTGCCCTACTCTTAAATAGTTACTGTGAAGTCTGTTCATTGATTTGAGCTTGCTGACGGTCAGGCCGTATTTTGAAGCTATTCTGCCCAATGTTTCGCCTTTTCTCACAGTGTGATATTTGTTGGGTGTAGTTTGAACGATAACTTCACCGTTTGAATTCGTGTCAGTAGCTACCACTTTGTTCAAGTCTTTTGTCACATTGAAATATTCATCATAATGATATTTCTGAATGGTGTCTTTGAGTGCAATGAATCGAACAACTTCATTGGCTGGCAATCTCAAAGGATATTGTTTTCCATTAAATGCAGGTATGATATTGCGCTTGTATTGTGGATTCAAAGTGGTGAGATCTTTAAGGTCAAGCCCCATTACTTCCGCAACTTGAGCCAAATGAAGCTCTTTGTCAATCATTACGGTGTCCACATTTGTAGGGAATGTGAGTGGAGCAGGTGTTATGCCGTAAAGGTTATGATAATTCATCATGTATAAAGCACCGATGTAAGCGGGGAAGTAGTTCTGCGTTTCTTTTGGAAGATATGGGCAGACGCCCCAGAAATCGGTTTTGCCGCCCGAACGCTGGATGGCCTTGCGCACATTGCCAGCGCCGCAGTTATAAGCGGAAATGGCCAGTCCCCAGTCGTTGAAAATGTTGTACAAATCACGGAAATGGCGAGCTGCTGCATCGGTTGCTTTGTATGGATCGCGGCGGTCATCGACGTATGTGTTCACTTCCAGACCATATAACTTGCCCGTTCCGTACATAAATTGCCAGATACCCGTAGCACCTGCAGGAGATACGGCTATAGGATTCAGTGCTGATTCAATAATGGTAATGTAAATAATCTCTTCGGGAACGTCGTATTTGTCGAAAATCTGCTTCATCCAGGGATAGTAGTACTGCGCCAAACCCAAAATCACGGAAGAGGAACGTTGCCTCTGTACGGAATAGAGCTCGATGAAGCGCTTTACGCGATTGTTGTATGCCAAAGGTACTTCGGTTACAATTTTGGACAAACGATTGAATATCAATGAGTCATTGTTGTCGTATGCTGTGGTATCGTCTTTCAGAGTGGATAGTATGGAATTTTTCTTTGCAAGTTCGTTTTGGATATACCACACATTCAGCAGAGAATCCATAATCTTCACCTCTTTATTGGTGAAGATTTCCAAATCCTTGGATACTTGAGTCGTTTCTTCATTTTTCGCAGTGTCTTTGACGACATTGCTTTGAGCATTTATATTGCATAAAAACAAAACATTCAATAGCAGCAACAACCAGACTTTCTTTATCATACGCGCGTTTTCGTTTTAATATAATACCGTGCGGAAACGATAGCACTTCCGCACGAAATTAAAAGTGAAAGGGCAATAGATACTATTGCTCCGTTAAAGTTTAAAAACCACATCCAAAAAATTACTTAAGGATATAGTTATTCCATTTTATCTCTTTGCCATCCTTGAAAAGGGTGGTCAAAATTTGAATTCCTTCTTCATTATATTGTACCCAGGCGCCATCTTGAAGGCCGTTCACATACTTACCGGTCGTCTTGATATTGCCGTTTTCCCAATATGCAGTATATTTGCCATCTCTGACATCTTCTTCATAGTTGATTTTAGAGGACACTCTGTCTTCATTGTATGTTGTTGTCCACGTGCCAGTCCTTTTGCCGCCGTCGTATTTCCCGGTTTCCACGGAAGTGCCATTGCGATAGTACCAGACACCTTCCTCGTATCCGGCCACATATTCGCCTTTGACCAGCGGCAGTCCCTCTTCGTCATATTCCACATAAGGGCCGTCTAAATCGCCGTCTTCGTAGTATGCGACATTCATGGTGTCACCTGAAGGGTAGAACCAGATCCACTCACCGTGTTTCTGGCCTTTGGAGTTGTATTCTCCGGTAATTTCCAAGGTTTTGTCGGTGAAATAGAATTTCCATTCGCCCACAGGTCTTGAGTTTTTGTATTTGCCTTTGGAACGCAATTCTCCAGTTTGGTAGTACTCTTTCCAAAGTCCCTGGCGCAGTCCATTCATATCTGTGATACCTTCATAGCGCAGCCATCCGTCTTCGAAAATGTATCCTTTGATGACTTTCCCGGCGGTGTCAAACTCCCGGCGGATACCTTCGGGTTTGTCGTTGTAATAGGTTGCAATGATAGAAGGCTGTCCGTTTGAATGATAGGCCATTCTTTTATCTAACTGCTTGGTTTCTTTGGCATCCTCATCTAACTTGTCATTGGTATATTTTTCAACATAGAGGAAATTGCCGTTTTCGTCGTAGTATTTGAAAAAACCGTGTTTCTTGTTATTGAGGTAGGAGGCTTCCAAACGCAGGTTCCCGTTTTCCCAGAAGTATTTCCAACTGCCTTGTTTGTTGCCGTTTTTGTCGGTACGGTTGATGCGCTCGCTGCGGCTCATCACACCGTGGTAATATTTGGTGACGACGATGACAAGACCGTCTTTGTTGTATTCTTTGGCCATACCGTGAGGCTTTCCATCCACGTAGGGAATGCTTTTTTCCAGCCATCCGGCGGTATCGTACGTGAGCACGCTACCTTTGATTGTGTCTTCATGCCATCTCGTGACCGTATATTCACGGCCGGTGTATTGGATTTGCTCCCCTTCCTTCTTGCCGTTTCGGTAATTGATGGTTAAATATTTTTGTCCTTCATTGTAAAAGGTCCAGAGACTGTCCAACTGGAAGTCTTTGCGGTTGCCTTCCGAAATGAGTCGGCCCTCTTCATCGAAGGACCTCCACCAGCCATCGGGCTTTCCGTTAACCAATGTGCCTTCGCTCGATTTTGCCCCGGAAGGGTAGTGAAAAGTGGTGAAACCATTGGCCATAGCAGTATCCTGTGCTTGCGAAGCGACGCAGCAGAACACCAATAGGAAAATAAGCCAATATTGTTTCATAAATAATTAAAAAACAGAGGAGTGGGTTCTTGCCTCGCTCCTCTGTAAGCTTTTCGTCTGTTATTTTGTGCCAGTGAACTTGATGATTTCCACGCGAGTCTGCAGTGTGTTTAGAATTTGAATCTCATAGTAAACATCCATATTCAGCGTGTTGCCTGTAAAGGTAGCTTCAACTTTGATGTTCTTCACGGCTTCTTCAGCTGTGTTGATATAGTTGTTGCTGCCGATGATGCTTTCGAGAACGCCGGCAATAAATTCAACGTTTTCGCTGGAAGCTTGATAAACGCCTGTGCTAATAGAGTTCAGAGGAAGAACACCGTACAGAAGCAATCCGTTTTGGGAAAGAGGATTGTTTGTGATTCTGACATTACCGCTTTTTGTGGTGCTGTCTTTGATGAAAGTGAATGTGCCAGCGTATTTGCCTGCATATCCAGTGCCGTCGCTACATGCTGTGAATGCGAATGCGAGAACGAGCAAAACAGGAAGTAACTTTTTCATTTCTTTGATAATTAAATGGTTATTATTAAAATTGATAGTCTTGTTTATTTCTTGACAGGTTCTTCTTTGTAAGGACATTCGGGGTAGGAAGGTTTTACAAAGGAGTAAATGAGAAATCCCAAACCGATAAGTGCGATAGGGATGCTGAGAATCTGTCCGTTGTTCAGGGCGTGTCCCACTTCGCTGGCCACCTGCACCTCTTTGAAGAATTCAATGATGAAACGGGCGGTGAAAATGACGAACATGGTGATGCCGGAAGTTCGTCCTGCAGCCACTTTGCCTTTCGCAAACTTGAAATAGTATATTACCAATCCGAGGAAGACGAGCATATAAACGGCTGATTCATAAAGTTGTGCGGGATGGCGGAAAGTGCCGGCAATGCCGTAGCCACCGTAGATGAAATCAAAAGCCCAGGAAACGTCGGTGATGCTGCCAACGATTTCGTGGTTCATGAGGTTGCCGATTCGTACAAAGGAGGCTGCAACGGGAATGGCTATGCCTAAGCGATCCAACAGCCACAAAAAGTTGATTTTATGCTTCCAAGTGTAGTAAATGATAAAGCCCAAGATGGCAATAACAGCGCCATGGCTGGCCAAACCTTGATAACCTACGAATTTTCCGTCATGAATAGGCAGGATGATTTCCAACGGGTTTGTTATGAATTGTTCCGGCTCGTAGAATAGAAAATGACCGAGACGCAAGCCGATGATGGTCCAAACAATCGTCCAAATGGAAATCTTATCCAATAGGTTTTGTGACAGTTTCTCTGTCTTAAATATCTGCTGTAATGTGAAATACGCCAACAAGAAACCAGTGGCAAGAAGAATGCCGTACCACCGGATTTCGACGGAACCTAAGTGGAATGCCACAGGGTTGACTTTCCACGTGATTGTACATAGTGTGTTCAATAACATAGTCTTATGTTTGAGGCGGCAAAGATACGAAAATTGCTCAAATGAGAGAACGCCCCATTGCCTTGCTGACAAAGTCTTAAAATGTTAGTACAAAAGCGACAAATAGTCCTTTATGACGTTATAGATTGCACGCTTTTTTGTATCTTTGCCCGCTTTTTAATTTAGGGATAAAAGGCGCAAGCTCTTTTATCTTCCCTTTGTTTTTTGACATAAGTTAGAATTATTAAACATATAATATACAATACAATGAAAAGACATCAAATCTCTACAAAGTTCTTAAGCATCGAAAAAGTTGCTAAAATCATTGACCGCAATCAGAAAATCGAATTGTCTCAGGAAGCCATTGACGCTGTGAAAAAGTGCCGCGACTATCTGGACAAAAAAACGGATACTGAAAAAGAACCTATCTATGGCGTGACCACGGGCTTCGGTTCTCTTTGCAACCGCAGCATTTCCAAAGAAGACCTCTCTACATTGCAACGCAACCTGGTGATTTCCCACGCTTGTGGCGTTGGTAACGAAGTTCCTCAGGAAATCGTTCGTTTGATGCTCCTTATGAAGATTCAGTCTTTGTCATACGGCCATTCCGGTGTGCAATTGGCTACTATCCAACGTCTCGTTGATTTCTTTAATAAAGGAGTCTATCCCGTTGTATATCAACAAGGTTCTCTTGGCGCCTCCGGTGACCTCGCTCCGTTGGCCCACCTTTCCCTGCCGTTAATCAATATGGGCGAAGTTTACTATCGTGGTAAAAAATATCCCGCTTCCGTTATCAATGAGAAGTTCGGTTGGGAACCTATCACGCTCCAATCCAAAGAAGGTCTGGCTCTGCTCAACGGTACCCAGTTTATGAGCTCTTACGCCGTTTGGTTGCTTATCAAATCTAAGAAGCTCTCTTGGTTGGCCGACATTATCGGTGCTGTTTCCTTGGATGCTTTCGACGGCCGTATCGAACCGTTCAACTTGAATGTTCACCTGGTTCGCCCGCATGCTGGTCAGTTGATTACTGCTACGCATTTCTTGGAACTCCTCAGCGGTTCCCAAATTATCGAACGCCACAAAGAGCACGTCCAGGATCCGTACTCCTTCCGCTGCATTCCGCAAGTTCACGGTGCTACTAAGGATTCCATCCAGCACGTACAGGAAGTTGTCGAAACAGAAATCAATTCTGTGACGGACAACCCGACAGTCTTCCCTGATGAAGACATCGTTGTATCCGCTGGTAACTTCCATGGTCAGCCTCTGGCTCTGGTTCTGGACTTCCTTTCTATTGCTATGGCAGAACTTGGTAATATCTCCGAACGCCGTATCTATCAATTGATTGCAGGTAAACGCGAACTCCCGTCCTTCCTGGTTAAGAATCCTGGTCTGAACTCCGGTTTCATGATTCCGCAATATGCTGCCGCTTCCATTGTGAACCAAAACAAGGCTTTCACAATGCCGTGCTCTACCGACTCCATTGAGTCTTCACAAGGTCAGGAAGACCACGTAAGTATGGGTGCCAATGCCGCAACCAAATGTTATCTCGTTGTCAACAACGTTGAAAAAATCCTCGGTATCGAATTGTTCAATGCTGCTCAGGCTCTCGAATTCCGTCGTCCGCTCAAGTCTTCTCCGTTTATTGAAGAATTTGTACAGGCTTACAGATCATTCGTTCCTTTCGTTGAAAACGATACCTATATGCACGAACTGATTCAGAAATCTATTGATTTCGTGAACGGTGTGAACGTTGAATAATCTCATTCCAGGGACGCACTTTTGTGCGTCCCTGTTATAAAATCATTCTTTTTTGATGAAAAAATTCGGCGTAATATTGCTGTTGGCTGCGCTTTTTGCAGGGTGTCACCCCAAGCCTCATTATTCGGAAGTTCCTTATATCGAATTTGTTAGATTGGACAAAGTGGATAATGGCACTGGAAAGGATGACCAAGCAAACCTTGTGGTCTATTTCCATGACGGCGACGGCGATATCGGGCTTACCAGTTCGGATACTACGGGCGCCTTTTCCCGAGATTCCGCCTATTACTACAATTTTTTCATCGACTATTATGAAAAACAACATGGTCAATGGGTTCTCGTAGACCTGCCGACGCCTTTGCATGCCCGCTTGCCCTATCTGAGCGATAACGTCCCGGAATCCATCGAAGGCGAAATTACGATATTGACTTTTATCAACAACTATTTTTCAACTTTTGATACGATAAAGTTGCAATGTAAGTTGGTGGATAGAGCCTTGCACGAAAGCAATACAATTGAAACCCCTGAAATAATTATCAACAAATGATTATAGACGAACAAGTTAAAAAGCTTATACAGATGTCGTTGCGTGAAGATATCGGCGACGGCGACCACTCTTCCCTCTCTTGTATTTCTCCAGATGAGATGGGAGAAATGAAGTTGTTGGTGAAAGAAGACGGTATCCTCTGCGGCGTTGATGTCGCTCGTGAAGTCATTCGACAAGTGGATGAAAAAATCGAAATGGAACAGTATATGCACGATGGCGATGCTATAAAAAAGGGTGACATCGTGTTCAAACTGAAAGGCCCCGCTGCCAGCATGCTTACGGCTGAACGTAATGTGCTCAACTACATGCAGCGCATGAGCGGTATTGCCACTTCTGCCCACGAATATGTGGAAATGGTTAAGGATACGCATGTTACATTACTTGACACACGAAAGACTACGCCTAATATGCGTATCTTTGAAAAGTATGCCGTTAAGGTTGGCGGCGCTACTAATCATCGTTTCGGTTTGTATGATATGATGATGTTGAAAGACAATCATATCGATTTCGCCGGCGGTATCGAGAAGGCTATTGATGCGGCTATCGACTATCAAAAAGCGCATGGCTTGAATTTGAAAATTGAAATTGAAACCCGCAGCTTGGACGATGTCAAGCGTGTTATGGCGCATGGCGGTGTGCATCGTATTATGTTTGACAACTTCACCCCTGAGCAAATTGTTGAAGGTGTGAAACTTGTAGATCACAAATACGAAACCGAAGCCTCTGGCGGCATTGTCAAGGAAACCTTGAGAGACTATGCTGTCACGGGTGTTGATTTTGTTTCTGTCGGTGCTTTCACTCACCATATCGCCAGTCTTGACCTTAGTCTGAAATTTGTTAAAAGTCTATGAAGAAAGGCTTGAAGATTTTACTCGTAACAATAGGTATCATTTTCGGTATCTTGGTATTGGCCAGTCTGTTAGCTGGACCGATTGCTAAACGCTATCTTGAAAAACACAGCGTGGAATTGTGCAATCGGCAAGCAACTATCGGCCAGGTTTGGGTTAATGTCTTCACGGGAACTGTCCTTGTCAAGGATTTGCAGGTCCCCGAACAAAATAGTAAATCCTCTTTTGCTTCTTTTGAAAAGTTGCGCGTCAATGTCTCATTGCTGAAACTTCTTGATAAGAAAGTTTACATACAGCGTGTTCTGTTGAAGAACTTTGACGCAACAGTTATTCAAAACGGCAATCGATTCAATTTCAGCGATATAATTGACTTGTATAAAAACAAGCCTAAGAAAGAAAAGAAACCTTCTAAATGGACCGTGGAACTTCACAACATTTCGATAATGAACAGTTCCAGCGTCTATGAAGATGCAAAAATCGGTAGTCATATCGGTGTGAAAAACATGAATGTTGACGTTCCGTGTCTTTATGTTGGAGCTGACAATACTGAAATCAAAGCCTCAATGGATTTTGACAACTCCGGCAACATGTCCACCCAAATGGTTTACAGCATTAAAAATGGTGATTTCCGAATAGTATCAGATATTCATGATTTTACAATTAGAAATGTCAAGCCTTATATCGCTAAGGTATTAAACACCAGTGCTGTAGATGGTAAGTTGTCAAGCAGTATTTCCATTAATGGTTCTATGAAGGACATTCTGAATATTGCTATTACGGGTAAGGTTTCCCTTAAAAATGCCAAGTTGTCAAATGCTGACAATTCTCCATTGGCTTCCTTTTCGAACTTTGCAGCAGATATTGATAAGATAAATTTGAAAAATAAGATTTTCAAGTTTAAAAAATTGGAATTGAATGGTTTCGATGTCCGTTATGAGTCATTTGCTGATGGTAATTCCTTTTCCAAACTGCTTAAAAAATCTTCCAAAAAAGAAGATGTTGAAAAGGAGGAATCTTCAGATTCTGACGATACTCTGTCCATCAAGAAGCAGGCTCCTATTCAGTATCTCGTTAAATCCTTTGCCGTTCGTGATGGTAAAATCAGCTATGTCGACCATGCATTGACACCTTGTCCGCAAAGTTATCAAATATCTGATATACAATTTGATGCGAAGGACTTAAAGTCGGGTTCGAAATCACCTATTACTATGACGGCGACGTTGGGCAATGGCGGCAAACTCAACTTCAATGCCAATGTCGATGTTATGAACTTGAAGGATGCTGTGGCTAATTTGACGATTCAAAATCTTGATATCACGGAGTTCACGCCGTATGCTCTTCACTATTTGGCCTATCCGGTTGAGGATGGTTTGCTCACATTCCAAAGTGATGTGCAAATCCGGGATAATTGGCTGGATAGTCAGAATTCTTTGGATATCTATAAGCCGGTTTTTGGAAAGAGAGACAAGAACATACAGCCTGCGGCGGCAAAACTTCCCATGCGGGCGGCTTTGTATGCAGTTACAGATCGCAAAGGCCACGTGAATTTGGAATTGCCTGTCAAGGGAAATATCAAATCTCCTGATTTCTCTTTTAGAAAAATCATTTGGAAAACATTTGCCAACCTTATCGTGAAGATAGCGGCATCGCCCATTGACTTTATTGCTAATTCTGTGGGTAATAGTACTTTCCATCCAATGAATATAGAAATTTCAGCCTCTCAGCTCCCTGTTGAGGGGGTTCATCAACTCAATGAAATAGCAGAAGTCCTGCATGAAAAGAAAGATGCCAAACTGACTGTTGACATATGCTGTTCTGATGCTGATTCAGAACAGTGCGATGCCAATAGACGCAAGTTTTACAATATGATTGTACAGCAGTTGGCAGCCAAAGGTGTTCCCTCAACACGCATTGTCCTAGTGAATGAGTCAGGGAAGAAGGCATCTGCTGGACATGTGAAAGTTATGTTTAATTTAGATTTGTCGGAGTAATGTTCCTGAATATCAGAAAAATACAGTTGAAATTCCGCGAGTGGGGCAATGACTTGGAGAAAGTTCCGGTGCTTGGGAAAGTTATCCGAAAGTCCAGGACCCTTATTCTGCCAGGTTTTCAACATATACCTTTGTATGATGTAATGGATTATTTTTTCCAATCCTTGGGCAAAGGTGTAATTTTCCAACGTGCCGCGGCATTGACCTATAGAATTTTTGTTGCATTGATACCGATGATTATCGCATTGTTTTCCGTTATCGCCTTTTTAGGCGACAATGTGCAGCATACGTTGATTGCCCTTCTGCAGTCTGTCGTGCCTTTCTATGCATGGCCGGCTGTAGGCAATGTTATTACGGATGTTATTACTAATCAGAACGGTACACTCTCATCTTTGATGTTTGTATTTGGTATTTACTTCACGATTCTCTGTTGTAACGGATTGCTGGCCACGTTGAATACTTCGTATTTCAATGAGCAACGCCGGAATATTGTCAAGCAGGTCCTTCTCAGTTTTATGATTATGTTCATAGCATTCTTCATAATTTTGGTGGTGCTTGGTATGTTGATTTATGCCTCTATTTTGCTGCAACATATTCAGCAGCAGTTTGATGCACCCAAAGAAGTGTTTTTCTATTTGGTACACGGTGTAAAATGGGTATTGGTTTTCGCAGCCTTGTATTTTCTGGTCAGCATCTTGTACTACCTTGCCCCGGTAGATAAGAAGAACTATAAGTTCTTTTCCGCTGGATCTTCTATATGTACGATACTTATGGTGCTTATCTTATGGGTCCTAAACTTCTATTTTTCAAACTTCTCGAACTATAACCTGATATATGGATCTCTCGGCGCGTTGTTTGCTATCCTTTTATGGATAAACTGGAGCTCTTTGGCGCTGTTGGTGGGCTTTGATCTCAATGTGAGTATTGCAAAGGCCAAGTCCATACAGGCACAGAATGATACATTAAATGTAGAGAATATACACTAATTTAATTATATATACTATTAGATATTATATTGCAAGATATGAAAAGTTTTATGTCCCTATTAGCGGTTCTGGCAGTTTGGCTACTCCCCATCATTGTGAAGGCGGTCAGGGAAGTGAAGAATCCAACGGTAAAGCCTATGGCAAAAGGCGTGCCTGACGAAAGTGAGGAAGAGCCCGATTTTACTGCTGAAAAAACCGCATCTGATTTACCAAATTATGGGCCGAAACTTCCAAAAGAGCCAGAATATTTCACATATGAAAGTGATAATGCAGAGACGGAAATGTACACGGACCGAGCTCGAAAAACGGATAAGAATGTTAGTCAAGTAGTTGATAATGAGGATGAAAATAATGGTCCTCTGACTTTGGATGAGGAGGAAATATATAAGGGAATCATCTACTCAGAAATATTGAAAAAAAAGTTTAACTAATTGAAATTTCGAATATTAAATATAAAAATTTCCTTAGGCGTCAAGCCTAAGGAAATTTTTTATAATTTAGCCGCCCCAAATATATTAGGTAAAATAATTTAATGTTTAATATAAATTAATGGCTATGATTAAAAAATTACTCTCAACGCTCGGAGTGATCATTCTTTTCACAAGCATGGCATTTTCACAGAGCAACGCTACCATTAAAGGTAAAGTTGTTGACCAAACAGGAGAGCCCCTGGCATATACCCAGGTGTTCTTGAGGATTGGTGACAAAAATGTGAACTTCGCCATGTCTGATGACAAGGGTGAGTACCAATTGTTCGGTATTGAAGCAGGTACTTACGATCTTGTGGCTGATGCCCAGATGACCTGTAAGAGATCCCTGAAAAAAACCGACATCAAAGTGTCTACCGGTCAGACGATGTTCATCGATTTCCAAATCGACTGTACATCTGAAGTGGCAGAGGTTGTGATTACCTATGAACCACCTGTGTTTGACCCGGATAACACAAGTTCCCAAAACCGTATCAGCGGTGATAACTTGAAAACAATGCCCGGCCGTTCTATGGCAAGCGCATTGTCCAGCCTCGAAGGTGTGTCAAGTGTCGATGGTGACGTGTCCGCAGTCCGTGGTAACCGTTCCGATGGTCAGCAGACTATCGTCGATGGTGTCCGTGTACGTGGTAGTAGCGCTGTCGCAATGTCTTCCATTGAGGAACTCAGTTTGATCCAAGGTGGTATTCCTGCTGAATATGGTGATGGTACGTCCTTTACCGTCATTACTACTAAATCTGCTCCTAAGGATTTCCATGGTTCTGTTGAACTTAGAGGTTCTATCGATGGTTACAACAACTTCTTGGGCGCAGTTTCTCTTTCCGGTCCGATCTTGAAAGGTAAGACCAAAAATGATCCTACTCGTATCGGCTTCCTTTTCAGTGGTGAAGTTTCTTACGATCATGATGCTTCTCCTGCAAGAGGTGGTACTTGGGTTGCTAACGATGACGTTATCGATGCCCTCATCGCTAATCCTCTTCGTTATAGCACTGAAGAATATGGCGCTTTCTATCAGGAAGCCTGCTATTTGACAAGCGAATCTTTCCACAAACAAAGAGTTAGAAAAAATGCTGGCGTATGGGATTACCTCGGCCAGTTGAAATTCGACTTCACATTGGGCAAAAACCACAATATGAGACTCTCCCTCGGCGGTTCCTACGATTATGTTAAAGGTAAATCCTGGGGAATGACTTCTGCTCTTTTCAACAATGACAAAAACCCGATCTCCGTACAAGGAAACATGCGTTTGAACGCCCGTTTGAACCACCGTGTTTACACTGACACAACTGGTACTGCTGCGTTGAAGAACGTTATGTATGATATCAATGCAAGTTATACCCGTATCACTGGTGAATCTTACGACCCTGACCATAAAGACAGATTGTTCGAATATGGATACATTGGCCAATTCAACACTCAGAAGGTTAAGAGTTATGAATATAACGATGTCGTTACCGTTATGATTGACAGCGTGCCTTGGGAAATCCACAACGCTCAGGTTTTCAATGGTTGGTATGACTCTATCGTCACTTTCAACATCAACCCGAACTTCAATGTCAACCCGATCCTCGCTCAATATAACTTGAATGTCTTAAATCAGTTCCCTGCTGAAGACCTTTATAACTATTATGGTGCAACCGTACCTTACAACTTGGATATGTACATGGCTCTCGGTGGTCTCCGTAACGGTGACGGCCCTGAATCAGTTTATGGTATGTATACCGCTCCTGGTACTGTTATGACAAGTTATAGTAAGAGCCTTTCTGAACAAATCGGTTTGAAGGCCAGCATCTCTATGAACATCAAGAACCACGAACTTAAATTCGGTTATGAATTTGAAAAACTTACATACCGTGGTTATGGTATCGCTGGTTCCGGCCTCTGGACTTTGATGAGAACTGAAGCTAACTCCCATATCGGTGAGTTGGACAAAGACAATCCTATCATCACAGATAATGGTGAAGAACACATCATTGATTATAACCGTTTGATCAGCTTGAATGACCAAACCGTATTCGATAGAAACCTTCGTAAAGCTTTAGGTCTCGATCCTAATGGTGACGATTGGCTTGACATCGACAGCTACGATCCTACTACTTTCAATGTTGGTATGTTCTCTGCAGAAGAATTGCTCCTCGGTACCTCTTCCGGTTCCGGTTCTATGGTAAGCTATTATGGTTATGACTACACAGGTAAGATTACCCATAAGAAAACTACTATTGACGACTTCTTCAATGCTGTTAACAAAAGTGGTCAAAAGACTTATAACATCGGTGCTTACGAACCTATCTACATGGCATTCTATATCCAAGATAAGTTCTCCATCAACTCTTTGTTGTTCAATGTCGGTTTGCGTGTTGACCGTTTCGATGCTAACCAACAAGTTTTGAAAGACCCGTATTTGTTCCGCGAAGCTTACACTGTTAAAGACCTCCGTGACATTAACAGCAATATCAATTTCGTTGGCAATGCTGAAGACGACTGGGTTGTTTACTATTCTGGCAACGACGTCTATATGAGCGAATCCGATATCCAAGGCGATGAATTCAACTCTACCTCCATCGTTGGTTATCGTAGCGGTGACGTTTGGTATGACGCTTCCGGTAACGAAGTTACTGACCCTGAAGACGCTCTTTCTCTGAACGTCAACGGACCTATCTTGAAGAACCCGCTTTACAATGAAAATAACGAACTGATCAGTGGTATTACCAAGGTTGAATCCGGTGCTTTCACAGACTACAAAGCTCAATGGTCTGTAATGCCTCGTATCTCCTTCTCCTTCCCTGTATCTGACAACTCATTGTTCTACGCTCACTACAACATTATCACTTCTCGTCCGACCAACCTTCAAATCTCTCCGGTTGACTATCTGTTCATCTCCAAACGTAATGCCGCTTCTGACATTATCAACAACCCGAACACGAGACCTCAACAGAGTATTGACTATGAAATCGGTTTCCGTCAGAAAATTGGCAACAAGTCTTCTATCAGCTTGAGTGCTTACTATTCTGAAAAACGTAACCAGATCCAAGCTTACCGCTTCTCTGGTGCATATCCGAACACTTATTATTCTTATCAGAACATCGACTTCGGTACTGTTCAAGGTTTCACAGTATCTTATGCTATGAACAGAACAAAGAACCTGACACTCCATGCATCTTATACATTACAATATGCTAAAGGTACTGGTTCCGGTTCTACTTCTCAGTTGAATATCTTGGCTGCTGGTCAACCTAACTTGAGAACTCTTACAAATCTCTCATTCGACCAAAGACATGCTATCAACGTCAACTTAGATTACCGTTTCGAAGATGGTGTCAACTACAATGGTCCGAAAACTCAGAAAATCATCACCGGTGCTGATGGCAAACAGACAACAAAAGATATCCAATGGCTTGCTAACACTGGCGTATCTTTGATCTTCGCTGCTGCTTCCGGTACTCCGTACACCCGTTCCAGCACACCGTTCTCCACAATCGTCGGCGGTACTGCTTCTCAGCTGGCTGGTTCTATCAATGGTTCTAACAAACCTTGGCAGTTCAGATGCGACCTTCGTATTGACAAGACTTTTGTCTTCAATATGAATAAGAATGCTAAAGATAAAGATGGTAATGCAAAGGCTCCGAAACCTGGTTATCTTACTGTTTACGTGGATATCCAAAACCTCTTCAACTTCAAGAATATTATCTCTGTGTATGACTACACAGGTAACCCTGATGATGATGGTTATCTTTCTGCTGCTGAGTACCAACAATCCATCAACTCACAGATTTATGTACCTTCTTACATTGACTACTATCAGATGAGAGTACAGAATCCGTATAACTACAGCCGTCCTATCCGTGCAAGCTTAGGTATTCAATTCGGTTTCTAATAGTTTGAATAAAATAGATAGACATATGAAAAATAGTAACAAAATTTTCTGCTTGACACTCCTCATGGTGTGCATGGTCGCAGGATCACTGCATGCTGAAAAAGTTAAGGGAGTGGTTCGTAAATCTTCCTCACCGAAAGCGGAATCTGCTACATGTCTTCCGGCAAGTAGTTCAAACGAACTTACGGTGAACAATGTACGTGCATACATTGAAACAGGTGGTACGATGTGGTTCAAGGAAGTTGCTGAATACGAGGTTCCGAGAGGTTCCGGTAAGACTTCCATGTTCTCCGCTGGTTTGTGGATTGGTGGTAAAGACGCCAATGGCCAGTTGAAGTTGGCTGCCGTTCGTTTCAGACAAGTCGGTGACGACTACTGGACTGGTCCGTTGAAAATCACGGGTGCAAGTACAACTCAGACTGAATGTATCAAATTCGACAAGCACTTCAAAATCTCTCGTGCTGAAGTCGATAACCACATTTCCAGTTATAACACTTCCGGTTATGTAATGCCTTCCAGCATTGCCAACTGGCCTGCTCATGGCGACGAAGGTTATTCCTACTATTTGGCTCCTTTTAAAGATGTCAATGGTAACGGTGAATATGATCCTCAAAACGGTGACTATCCTTACTACGATGTGAATAATGATCTTTGTCCTTGGACTGAAGATAATATCGCCTTGGCCGCAGCTCACGCTCTTCCAAGAACTCCTGAAGACCTTTATTACTATGGTGAAGATTGGCATAACTCCAATGGTATGATTTATGCTGACCACGTCTTGAAAGGTGATGAAACTCTTTTCTGGATCTTCAACGATAACGCTGGTGCTCACACCGAATCTTCCGGTAGCCCTATCGGTCTTGAAATCCGTGGACAGTGCTTCGGCTTCTCTACCAATGATGACTTGAACAACATGACTTTCTATTCTTATGAAATCATCAACCGTTCAACTTATACTTTAACAAACACTTTCTTCTCTCAATGGGTTGACCCTGACTTGGGTTATGCAAACGATGACTATGTCGGTTGTGATGTTTCCCGTGGTCTTGGTTATTGCTACAATGGTTCTAACGTCGATGGTACCGGCCAAATTTGGGCTTACGGTGACCAACCACCTGCCGTAGGTGTTGACTTCTTCCAAGGACCTTATATGGATGGTGATAACAGAGATAACCCTAAATTCTATGCCGATAGTGCTTCTTTCAGCGGCTATTGCGACAAATTCCTCAATAGTGAATTCGAACTTGACCAGATGGCTATCAATGGTGTCAACTTTGGTGATGGTATCATTGATAACGAGCGTTTCGGTATGAGAAGATTCGTTTATCATGATAATAAATCCGGCGCTACTGGTGACCCTGATGTTGCTTGGAAATATTACAACTTGTTACAAGGTATCTGGGGTGATAACACCAAAATGAAATATGGTGGTAACGCTCACAGCTCCAACGGCGGTAATGGTCCAGACTGTGACTTCATGTTCCCTGGCCTCTCCGATGTTTGTAACTGGGGTACCCAAGGTATCGATCCTAACGCCGCTCAATATGGTGCTGGTGGTTGGACTGAAGCTAACGTTGGTAATGCTCCTTATGACCGTCGTTTCATGCAATCTGCTGGTCCGTTTACTTTGAAACCGGGTTCTGTCAACTACATTACAGTTGGTATTCCATGGGCACGTGCTTCTCAAGGTGGCGCTCAAGCTTCTGTTGAATTGCTGAAACTTGCCGATGATAAATGTCAATCCCTGTTTGAAAACTGTTTCAAAACTCTTGATGGTCCTGATGCTCCGGATTTGACTATCCGCGAACTCGAAAATGAATTGATTCTCTACATCTCCAACGAAGATAGAAACAGCAACAACTATCATGAGACTTATGTAGAACTCGATCCTCAAATCACTAGAACTATTCAAACTAATACTTACGAAAATCAAGCTGACACCATCTTCACATACAATGCTGATGGTACACCTGATACTATTCCTGTCGAACATCTTGTTCCTGTTACACACATCGACTCCCTTACAACTGATCAACGTCAATATAAATTTGAAGGTTATCAGATTTATCAATTGTCAGGTCCTTCTGTAAGTGTTACCGACCTTAATGATCCTTCAAAAGCTATCTTGATTGGTCAATGTGACGTTGAGAATGATGCTGCACAACTTGTTAACTGGATATACAATGACGCTCTCGGTACTTCTGTGGCTACGGAAATGGTTAATGGTTCCAACACTGGTATTTTCCATTCATTCAGAGTTACTGAAGATAAATTTGCTTCCGGTACTAACAAGAATCTTGTAAACCATAAAGAATACTACTTCCTCGTTCTTGCTTATGGTTACAACCAATATAAAGAATTCAAGTTGGATGCTGACAATCTCGATGGTCAGATGACTACTTACCTCGCTGGTCGTAGAAATATTAAGGTTTATACTGGTATTCCTCACAAGTCTGTTGAAAACATCCAAAATTCCATCTATGGTGACCAACCGATGATTACACGTCTCGAAGGTCAAGGTAATGGTGGTTTCTTCTTGGATATGACAGATGAATCCCGTGAGCAAATCCTTGCTAACAATGTCTTCAACAATGTTCAATACAAGAACAACTATGGTCCGTTGAGCATTCAGGTTGTTGACCCGTTGCAAGTTAAACCTTACGACTATTATATTAAGTTCTTACCTAACTCTGTTAGTGAAGATGTTAACGATTCAACAGAATGGCAATTGATCATTTCTGATGATGTTACAGACGAAGAACTCGCAGAACTTGGTATTGACCGTGTTACAACTGCTGACATGCCTATCAGCATGACGAATGAAGAACTCTTCCTCGACCTCGGTATTGCCATTTCTATTAAGAACCATAACTTCACGATCTATCAAAAGGATCTTGACGAATGGGTTGTAAACAGCGGCGGTGGTTATACTTATTCTAACCTCCACATGTATGGTCAACCTGACCTTGTAGGTTCTACTATTGAATATGACGGCGTTTCTTGGTTGTCTGGTCTTGCAGATATTGAAGGTGACTATCCTGCTAACTGGATTCATGCTGGTCAATATTCCACTGGTAAGTGGTATGATTGGGGTGATGAAGGTCAAGATGGTGCAGAAAACAACTACTCTGTATGGCGTACTGAGGATATGTGCTCTATCATGAAGGCTGGTACTCTTAACGAAAAGGAAACTTCTCGTGCATTCAAAGATCCTGATCAACAATTCGAAGGTATCCTTGGCGGTACATGGGCTCCTTACGTATTGTCATCTCCTTATGATGGTGGTCCTCAAGCTAAGTTCATCGTTCCTGATAATGTTACATACGGTGAAGATGCAGGTACTCCTACTCCTGAATATTTCGACTTTATTACACTTTCTTCAGTTCCTAACAACCCTGGTTACAACCAGACTTTGACTAACCTCTATTCAGTCGATATCGTTATGACTCCTGATAAGAGCCTCTGGACAAAAGCTCTCGTTTTGGAAGCTGGTGCTGCTACTGCTGATGAAGATTATAAAGTAAGACAAGAAATCAACGGCGAAGTTGTTTACAACATCCGTCATGAACCGAAGAATTGTCGTTCAGTTGACAAAGAAGGTAATCCTGTTGACGATGGTACAACTGGTTTCGGTTGGTTCCCTGGCTATGCTATCAACGTTGAAACTGGTGAACGTTTGAACATCATGTTTGCTGAAAACTCTTTGGATACGCTCAACCACGGTAACGATATGATCTTCAACCCGACAACGGTTTATGCATTCTATCGTAACCTCGAAACAGGCGAATATATCACTGATGAAGAAACTGGCGAACCTCTGGCTATGTCTCAGAGCGTTTTCAACAGCTATCGTGAAGCTTATGGTCTTGAATTCGGTGAACCTCTGAATGGTGGTCGTCATTATGTTTACGTTTGCGGTAGCTCCGGTAATACTTGTAGTATGCCTTATCGTTCTTCTTCTAGAAAACGTAACTACAATGATAGTGGTACTGTTACTCAAGGTCATGGTGGCAACATTCCTGGTACCGATTATGCTTACTTCGAATGTGGTCCTTATGATGGCTGTCAATGGCTTAGCGCTAAGTTCAATTCCTTCAAGGATGTTACATCTTATGACAATATGGATAGAAAACGTAGAAAGATGCAGTTGTTCAACAACGTTATGTGGACCAGCATTCCTATGCCGGTTGTTAACCGCGAAGACGATTGGTTGGCTAACGACGCTACTATCAAGATCCGCGTTTCCCGTCCGTACATGAGATATTCTTCTCGTTGGTATGATGATCCTTCTCAATCACCTAACGCTTCTCTCAACAACGGTTATCCTATGTATCAATTTACTACGAAGAACCTTGTTCCGAAGCAGATTGAATCTACAGAAGAAGCTCAAACATTGCTTGATGAAATCAACATTGTTCCTAACCCGTACTATGGCTTCTCTCAATATGAACAAACAGCTCTCGAAAACTATGTACGTATTGTGAACCTGCCTGCTAAGTGTACGATTTCTATTTACACTGTTAATGGTACTCTGATTAGAACCTTAACGAAAGGTGATGCTGCAACCTCTTATGTACAATGGGATTTGAAGAACCATGCTAATATTCCTATTTCAGGTGGTGTTTATATCATCCATGTGAAAGCAGACGGTATTGGTGAGAGAACTCTCAAATTCTTCTGTGCTATGCGTCCTACCGACTTAAATGGTTTCTAAAATTATTAATATTGTAAAAAACAAAGAATATGAAAAGTATATATAAATCATTAATAATTTGCACTTTAGTCGCTCTTATATCAGTCAGTACGTCTTACAGCGTATTGGCTGGTAACCGCGACCGTTCCGGTCAGGCAGGTGCATCCCATTTGTTGATAGACCCGTGGGCACGTTCCAACGGTATGGCTAACGCTGGTATCGCTGAAATCAGAGGCCTCGAATCTGTATACTCTAATGTGGCTGGTTTGACTTCTGTTAAAAAGACAGAATTCTGTTTCAACCGTACTCAGTACCTCGTTGGTTCTAACTGCGGCATAAACATCAACTCTCTGGCCCTCGCTCAACACCTTGGCAAAAATGGTAAAGACTTCGGTACTCTTGCTGTTTCCTTCGCTTCTATGGGCTTTGGCAACATCCAAGTTACTACCGTTGCTCAACCTGAAGGTGGTCTGGGTACTTTCAGCCCTTCACTTTCTACCATCGGCATCCATTACGCTAAATCTTTCAACAACTTCATCAAAGGTGGTCTTTCTCTTAAGATCATCAATGAGAAAATTGCTGACTTGAGCGCAACGGGTTTCGCTATCGATGCAGGTGTTCAATACATCGCTGGTAAATACGAAAACTTCAAAATCGGTGTTACCTTGAAGAACATTGGTCTTCCTATGTCTTACAAAGGTAGTGGTTTGTCCAGCCGTGGTACAATCATCAACACTGATGTTGAACAAACTTTGGAAGTTAGATCGGCTGAATATGAAATGCCTTCATTGCTCGCAATCGGCGTTTCCTATGACTTCTTGTGGTTTGGCGGCGAATACGCATCCATGACCAAGGAAGAACGCCAAGAAGAAGGCCTTACGCGTGACGATGCTAAACATAGACTGACTCTCGCTGGTTCCTTCACCGCTAACTCCTATTCAAGAGATATTTTCGCTCTCGGTATTGAATACGGTTTCATGAACTATTTCATGGTCCGCGCAGGCTATTCTCTTGAAAATCTTACCAAACAATCCGAAATTGACGAGAATGGCGATGCTGCTCTTACCGCTCTTCTTTTCAATACTGACTCCTTCTTCGCTGGTCCTTCCGTAGGTGCTACGGCTGTTATTCCTTTGGCTAAAGGTAACAAGGGTAGCAGAATCTATATTGACTATGCTTACAGATTCACAAACAAGTGGAGAGGCAATCACCTCATCGGTATCAAGGTAACTTTATAATCGTATAATTACTAAATAAAACTCAAATAGAAGAGACTTTACGGAGTCTCTTCTATTTTATATTATAATAAAACAACTAAAATGGAAGATGTTAAATATTACACTCAGGAAGGCTTAGACGCGTTGAAGCAAGAACTCAGCCATTTGGAATCCGTTGAAAGACCTAAGATTTCCCAAGCTATTGCAGAGGCACGTGACAAAGGTGATTTGTCCGAAAATGCTGAATACGATGCTGCTAAGGAAGCTCAGGGCCTTCTTGAAATGAAGATTGCCAACTTGCGTAATCTTATCTCAAAGGCACGTGTTCTTGACGAATCCAAAATCGACGTCACCAAGGTCTTGATTTATTCAATCGTGAAAATCAAAAACACAAAGAACAATGCAGTGATGACCTACACTATTGTTCCAGAATCAGAATCCGACTTCAAGGCCGGTAAGATTTCCGTTTCCAGCCCCATCGCAAAAGCTCTGATTGGCAATTCCAAAGGTGACCTTGTCACCGTTCAGGCTCCTGTTGGCGCTATGGAATTCGAAATTCTTGAGGTCTCTAGATAATTTTAAAATTTGTTATCATGGAAGATACTCTGTTTACTAAAATCGTGAAAGGTGAAATTCCTTGCTATAAAATTGCCGAAGATGAGAACTTCTTCGCCTTTTTGGATATTTCCCCTATCGCCAAAGGTCATACTTTGGTCATAACTAAATTGCAAAACGACTATATCTTCGACCTTCCCGATGAATTGCTCGGCAATATGATGATCTTTGCCAAGAAAGTGGCTGCCGGCATTAAAAAGGCTTTCCCTTGCAATCGTGTCGGTGTTGCTGTCATTGGTATTGACGTTCCGCACAATCACATTCATCTGGTTCCTATTAATGGCGTGGGCGATCTCAACTTCAAAGCTGAGCGCTTGCAACTTTCTCAAGATGAATTCAAAGAAATCGCAGCTAAGATCTCTGCTGCTGTAGAATTGTAAATTTTTAAATCTCTGATATGGAAATCAATGAATTAAAGAATATTGCGACTCAGGTGAGACGTGATATCATTCGCATGGTCCATGGTGCTAAGTCCGGACATCCAGGCGGTTCCCTCGGTTGTGCAGACTTTTTGACAGCACTATATTTTCAAACTATGGATATTGATCCGGCTAACTTCACAAAGGAAGGTACTGGCGAAGACATGTTTTTCTTGTCCAACGGCCATATTTCTCCGGTGCTCTACAGTGTTATGGCTCGCAGAGGCTATTTCCCGGTAGAAGAATTAGCTACTTTCCGTAAAATGCCGACCCGTCTGCAGGGCCATCCTACTCCGGTAGAAGGCCTTCCAGGCGTGCGCGTTGCTTCCGGTTCTCTCGGCCAGGGCGTTTCCGTTGCTATTGGTGCCGCTCTCGCTAAGAAAGCCAACAATGACGACCATCTCGTTTTCGCACTTACCGGTGACGGTGAGTTGGAAGAAGGCCAGATTTGGGAAGCCCTCATGTTCGCCAGCGCTAAGCATGTTGACAACCTTATTGTTACGGTTGACAACAACGGCAAGCAGATTGACGGACCTACGGATTCCGTGCTCAGCCTCGGCAAACTCCGCAGCAAGTTCGAAGCTTTCGACTGGATGGTACTCGAAATGGACGGCAACGACATGAAGAAGTGCGTTCAGACGCTTGCTTTGGCTAAAACTCTTGCTCGCAACGGCAAACCTGTCGCCATCATTATGAAGACCGAAATGGGCCAGGGTGTCGATTTCATGATGGGTACCCATAAGTGGCACGGCTCTGCTCCTAATGACGAACAGGCTGCAGCTGCTTTGGCCCAACTGCCTGTCACTCTTGGTGATTACTAATAGAAGCGCCTTCAGTGAAAATCATCAACAGGTACCTTTGTAAGAACTTCCTCGGACCCTTTGTCCTGACCTTCTTTGTTGCCCTTTTTGTGCTGTTGATGCAGTTCCTTTGGAAATGGGTTGACGAGTTGGTAGGGAAGGGATTGGAAATCAGTGTCCTGTTGAAATTGCTGTTCTACGCTTCCATTACGCTTACATCCATGGCGTTCCCCCTTGCTGTGCTGTTGGCTTCTTTGATGACTTTCGGCAACATGGGTGAACGCTATGAGATTGTAGCACTCAAGTCGGCTGGCGTCTCCGTTCGACAAATGATGATGCCGCTGGCTTTTCTCTCCCTGCTTATCGCAGGCGTGGCCTTCCAGTTCTCTAACAGCGTTATTCCGAAGGCTACTGTTAAGTTAAGAATGCTGCTCTTTGACATCCAGGAGCAGAAACCTGCCCTCAACATCGAAGAGGGCGTTTTCTATAATGGCTTCGACAATTACTCCATTCGCATTGGCAAAAAGATGCCGGATGGCGAAACTATAAAGGATGTCCTCATTTACGATCATTCCCGTCACATGGGCAACACGTCGGTGACCTATGCCGAATCTGGCACCATGCGTGTTACTCCTGACAAACATTATCTGGTTTTCACGCTCAATAACGGCTCTTTTTGGGACGAAACCCCTTTCAACAAATCCAGCGGCGGTGGCGGCCGCTGTCCCCTCACACGCGCCACATTTGACAAACAATACAAACGCTTCGACATGTCCTCTTTCTCTATGGGCAACGTCGATGCCAGTTTGTATGAAGCCAACTCCACGGCTATGTCCATTGACCAGCTCAACCATAAAATCGACACACTCAAAATTGAGATTGAAGATTTGGCTCATGGTGCTTTGGATGTCTTCTTCGGCAATCTTTTCTATTTCAATACCTATGTCCGTAATGATTCGGTTCGTTTCGATACGCTCTCTACGGTTCAACGTTGCGATTTGAATGACCTGCCCGAAGATAAGATTTCGAAAATTCTCTCTTATGCAGACAATGCTTCAAAGTCCTTTATCTATTCGGTTCGTTTTTCCTATCAGGACATTGATTTCAGGACGCATTACCTGTGGAGCTTCCAAATAGAATTTTTCAGAAAGTTCACGATGTCGTTGGCATGCGTGCTTTTCTTCTTTATCGGTGCCCCGTTGGGTTCCATCATCCGGAAGGGCGGCATCGGCATCCCGTTGGTGATCACCGTGGTTTTCTTCACCCTATATTTTGCACTCTCTATTACAGGCGAGAAAATTGCCAAAAGCAGCATCTGGCCTGTCTGGTTCGGCATGGGCCTCTCTTCCTTCATCCTATTGCCGATATGCGTGATTCTGACCTATTATGCGACTACCGACTCCGCAGTCTTGTCGCCTGAAACCTATACCCGCTTTGTTGAAAAAGTAAAAAAGTTCAAATTATTTGCCCGAAAACGTCATGAAGATTCTTCAACTTTGTCATAAACCCCCTCTGCCCCTTGTCGACGGTGGCTGTATCGCTATGCACAATATTACAGACGGCCTGCTCAAAAGCGGGCACGATGTCAAAGTGTTGGCGGTGGAAACCCTGAAACACCCGGTGAAGGTGGAGGCGTTTCCTATCAACTACCTTCAACAAACCCGTTTCGAATCTGTATTCATCGATACTACTCCCCGTGTCAAGGATGCTCTGAAGGCCTTTTTCCAAAGACACGCCTACCAAATCAGCAGATTCTATTCCAAATCCATGGTCTCCAAACTGACGCAGGTGCTCAAACACGACTCCTTCGACATCGTGCATTTGGAATCCATCTATGTGATGCCCTATATTCCGACCATCCGCAAGTATTCCAATGCCAAGATCGTGATTCGCATGCACAACATCGAGCACCAGATTTGGGAGCGCCTGGCCGACAACGAGCGGAAGCCCGCCCACAAACTGATATACGGAGTGAACAGCCGCCAGCTGCGCAACGTCGAAGAACGCATCTTGAACGATGTGGACGGCTATATGACGATTTCCGAACCAGATTTCAGCTATTTCAGCAAAACGGCCTCAGTCCCCGGAACGGTCATCCCCTTCGGCTTGGATTTGGAAAATTACGAGCCGGAAGACGACTACATACCTTCTGAAGAACCTACACTCTTCCATTTGGGCAGCATGAACTGGTCGCCCAACGTGGAAGGCATAGAGTGGTTCCTTGACGAGGTGTGGCCCGCGATTCACGAGAAACATCCGACACTGACCTTTACGGTGGCCGGTCACGGCATTCCGGACAAAATATACCAACGCCACGACGCCAACGTGGTAGTGGCCGGTTCCGTGCCTTCAGCCAACGAGTTCATGCTGGCTCACGACCTTATGGTGGTGCCTCTCCTTTCCGGCAGCGGCATCCGCATCAAAATCGTGGAAGCCATGGCCTTGGGCAAGGTCGTCATCACCACCAGCGTGGGCGCCGAAGGCTTGGCCGTCGAAAACGGCAAGCATCTCTTCATCGCCGACACACCCGAGGAATTCCTGAATATTGTTGACAAGTGCATCACTACCCCTGATATTTGCTCCATCATCGGCGAAAACGCACGCGACTTCATCTCTGTGTACCATAACAACGATATTATCACTGAACAAATTCTGACTTTCTATAAAAAGGTCATCGACAAATAATGGAAAACTATCTTGACAAAATACATACACCCGAGGATTTACGAAAGTTGTCCGTTGACGAGCTCCCGAAGTTGTGCGAGGAGTTGCGTCAGTTCATTATCGAGCAGACAGCCCAGCATCCCGGACATCTCGGTTCCAGCCTTGGTGTTGTGGAACTGACTGTGGCCATCCACTACGTGTTTGACACTCCGAACGACAGGTTGGTGTGGGATGTCGGGCATCAGGCTTACGGGCACAAAATCATTACCGGGCGCAAAGAGGAGTTCTCCACCAACAGATGCTATAACGGCATCAGCGGCTTTCCGAGGCGCGAGGAGAGCGAATACGACGCTTTCGGCACCGGACACTCGTCCACTTCCGTTTCCGCCGCTTTAGGCATGGCTATGGCCGCCAAAATGAGCGGTGATATGAAACGCAACCACATTGCCGTCATCGGTGACGGCGCGATGACCGGCGGCATGGCTTTCGAAGCCATGAACCAGGCTGCCTATCGCGATGTCAATATGCTGGTCATCCTCAACGACAACAAGATTTCCATCGACAGAAGCACGGGTGCTATGAGCAAATACCTGCTCTCTATCACCGCTTCTCCGCAATACAACCGCTTTAAAAACAGACTCTGGAATGTCTTCACCTTCAAAACCAAGCAGTCCAACAAAATCACAGATTTTTTCAGCAAGTTGGGCAACGGAATGAAGGGCTATCTGTTAGGTGGCAGCAACTGGTTTCAGAGCCTTGGCTATCGATATTTCGGGCCTGCCGACGGCCACGACGTGGTCTATTTGGTAAAGACGCTGCGTGCGTTGAAAAACCTGCCGGGCCTGAAGTTGCTACACGTGCTCACCATCAAGGGCAAAGGCCTTGAGATGGCGGAGCAGAACCAGACCACCTATCACGCTCCCGGCAAGTTCGACCCAGACACAGGTGAGCGTATAAAAGCCGAAACCGAAGGACTCCCGCCAAAATACCAAGATGTCTTCGGGCAGACCATTCTCGAATTTGCTTGCGAAGATGAGAAGGTGGTGGGCATCACTCCGGCTATGGCTACCGGATGTTCGCTTACCATCATGGACAAGGAGTTCCCCAATCGCGTGTTTGATGTCGGCATTGCTGAACAGCACGCTGTTACTTTTGCTGCCGGTCTGGCGGCCGAAAAGTATATTCCTTTCTGCAACATATACTCCTCGTTCCTGCAACGCGGCTATGACCAGGTGATTCACGATGTGGCCTTGCAGAAACTGCCGGTCATCTTCTGTATCGACCGTGCCGGATTGGTGGGCGAAGACGGTGCCACGCATCAGGGCGTGTTTGACTTGGCCTTCCTGCGGGCCATCCCCGATTTGGTGATTGCATCGCCATTGAACGAGCATGAGTTGCGTAACATGATGCTTACGGCATATCGCAATGCCCAGCGTGGCGGACTGCCGTTCGTCATTCGCTATCCCCGCGGGCGCGGTGTGCTGGCCGACTGGCACAACGAGCCTGAGGAACTCGCCATCGGCAGGGGACGCGTGCTGCGTGAAGGCGAGCGCGTGGTGGTGCTCTCGCTCGGGCCGTTGGGCAATAATGTATCCACCGCTCTCGACGAGCTGGAAAAAGAAGGATTGCGATGCGGCCATGTCGACCTGCGATTCCTGAAACCTTTGGACGAGAACCTGTTGGCCGATCTGGCTGAGAAATATCCTGTCTGGGTAACTGTGGAAGACGGCACTGAAAAGGGCGGTCTTTTCTCCGCCGTGGCAGAATTTTTAGAGAAACGCAAATTTACCAACGAACTGCGCCACGTGGCCATTCCCGACCGTTTCATCGCCCAAGGCGACATCCCCAGCCTCTATCGAGAGGTCGGGTTCGATGTGGAGGCGTTGAAATCAGTGATTAGTGAAAATTGATGAGTTGCGGCTATATGAAAATCCAATAATATCCGCATTCGGGAAGCGAGTGCGAAGATAGGAGATTATTGGTTTTGGTTGTCGTCGGAATTTTCGGAATCACTATTTTCATCATCGATTGCAGTATAAGTCACGAATGACGCTCCCACCAAAGAGCCTGTGATAATCAGCCATTTTTCTTCCCATACATCTTGCCAAGACCAAGATCCATAACCAGTATGTAGCATGCCGAATACGCAGAAGACTATGGAGCAACATAGCACAGCCATAAAAATCCAGACTTGTTTTTTCTTATTATTACTCATATTTATTAGTGGACTTTACCTTTTTGTGCATGCACTGTATTTATGAAAGTTCTAAGTTTAATACTATGTTTCAAACTTGTGGTAATAATTCGTTCGCTTTTACTCAAGGCCCTCTTCAAAATGTATTCAGTATGATGTTCGTATCCTTCCCATGCCACATCGACTCCTATTAAGGCTTTATCCAAGCAATTTGCATCATTTCCGTACATATCTTCGCCAGTGAAAATAGAACATCCATCGTTGTATTCTGAAACAATAGGAAGAACCTCCGCAACACCCTCAAGGTACGGAGTTAGATTGTCAACAATATCTTGTTCGTCAGCGTGAAACAAATTCTCGCCGGCAAGTTTTATGCTATATCCAAATTTGTCCAAGCCTCTGCTTTTTGCCATCTGCCCTCTGTAGTATCCTGCCATTGTGAAAGATTCTTAATAGTCTCTATAATCTTTCCTGTTAGAAACGACTTTGTCAGACTTATCACAAGTTATAATTGGCCTCCATGTTCATCTGTTCCGCCTCCTCGAGAATATTTGGTCTTCCCTTTGCCATAAATACTAAACGAATAATTGGCTTTGCCTCCACCGGAGGTATTATTATACACATCGCTCACCCTATCTTCGCCATATTTTTTGGCGGCCCTATCCCGTACTCTTGTGGCTCTTGTTTCGCTGTCAAACAAGCCATTGACATCAATCATTATTACGGGGTTATTCCTGCAATATGCGTAAGGCGAAGTACTCGGATATTTGTCAACCATCGGGTCCACACTAAGCCAGATGCTCAAATCCGAGGAGTAATACCTTGCGCCAAAATAGCTTAGCTCGGTTTCCGTGTCGCACTCTTTGGCCGAAAAGGCGAAATTCGCGGAAAGCACAATGCACAATTCATAATGCACAATTGGATTGGGGCAATATGTTTGAGTGTGGGTGGGCATTTTTATGTGTCTTTATTGCAGTTTATGAGTTTGGTCTAGAATATATTCACTCCCACATCCAATTCATAAATGGGTTAATTGTGAAGTGACATATCCAAATAATTAAAACAATCACTAGGTGCGCTTTGAGATTTTTTCTAAAATATAGTCGTTTCCCTAAATAAAAAAGTATAAGTACCAGCACATACGACAAAAGAGCAATCCATATAACAATCCCCATTCTTTCAGTAAACAAGTAGTGCTTTAACAAAGGTTCTGGTAAATTGCAATATATATCTCCAAATGAATGAGGCATTTTCTTATAAAACAATTTAACCCTTATAATGAAAGAATAAAACACCAAGTGCTCAACCAACAGCGGAACATATAAAAACATGTAACACAAATAACACAAACTGCGCATAGTGATAGGTTTTTAATGTTTTAAAGTGGAAAACAAATTATCCCAGCTATGGTCATTGTTAGCAGGAATAATATAAGGTGGAATATAAAATGGGGTCTCTCTTTGGCGCCTTTCTAACCAAAAATTGCCTTTCCATCCACCTTTAATAAACATTCCAATACTTTGCCAAGATGAGTTAGTAATCACATCAACTTTATCACTATAAACACATACACGTCCGCCAGTAACAATCTTTAGTACCTTTTTTTTATTAATATGATTAACGGAAATCCCATCAACTGGCATATACAAATCTTTCCCTGCTTCTAAAGGGTAGGCTCCATCATTCTGATATTGTCCAATAGTTGTTTCTGGTTTAAAGTATATTTTTCCTGAGCTTTGATTTTGAATATATGGTTTTAGTCTTTTATCTCCTCCGTGAGATTCTATCTTGTTCCAATCATTATCTGATATTTTTATTCCTTTCCCATATTCGTTTAAATACGTGCCTTTGCGTTCTGCATCAGAATGACTCATCCCTTGTTTGAAATCAGATTCATTCATAACTATAGATGTTCCTGACCATCCTTTGTCATCTGTACCTAACAAATTTCCTGCTGTTCCAAAAAAGGGATTGTCAATCATCTCTTCCCCGTTAGGATCCACACACCTCACCGGGTTATCCGCGCAATACACATACGGGCTCAAACTCGGGTATTTGTCACTCATGGGATCGACACTCAGCCAGATGCTCAGGTCGGAGGAGTAATAACGTGAACCAAAGTAGCTTAGTCCCGTTTCCACATCGCGTTCTTTTGCCGAAAAGGCGTAAATCTCTGCCAAAGAGAAAAATGTTGTGGAAGATGTGAGCGTAAAACCTTGATTCATACCTGTTTGTTTTGCGGGGCAAAGATAGACAATTATTTTTATCTCTGCTGTCGTGCCATTACTGCGCCTGCATTGTTTTTGTTTTATTTTGCAAACCACATAAAATCAACCGCTTGAATGGTGTTTGGCGTGCCGAAAATGGAACACGACCGCAGCCTTGGCATAGACTCACAACGCAGCTACCGTTCCAAACTCAAACTTATGGTGCTCCCGGTGCCGTGGGCAATCGTGCAGGACGAATCATGTTCCAGGAGGATGCTTCCGGATGGCAGATTTTTTCTTACGGAAAATTAGGCGAGGTTACGGAAAATATCCGTACTTTTGCACTTCCTTTCGAATCGAGGCCATATACATTCAAAATGAAAAATTGCAATTAATGTCATGCGATGATTTGATTGAAATATGTGAAACACAGTATCTAAACAAGTTAAAGATAGAGGTTTATGACTCTCTTCAGTTTTTCAATACTCTTTCATACGGATTACATTGTATGGTGTTGGAAAATAATTCGATTCGATATAATTATTCTAATCCCCAAAAATTGAAATAGTGTATCGTTCTCACCCACTATTCGTACCACAAAACACCATCCGTTTAGGATTCCAACTGTTCCTATTCACTTCAAATATCTATTTTGGTCCAAAAATAAAGCGAACAAATAGAAATTTCCTATCTTCGCACCCGCTTTTCCGAATTGAGAATTGAGAATAACAGCCCGCACATATCGCCCCACCGTCACAGCAGTGCTCTCCGCCGCCACCTATTCCCTATTACCTGTTACCTATACCCTAAATTACGCCTTTTCGGCAAAAGAGCGCGACGTGGAAACGGGTCTATCGTATTTTGGTTCAAGATACTATAGCAGCGACCTAAGCATCTGGCTGGCTGTGGACCCGATGAGTGACAAATATCCATCGATGAGCCCGTATGTGTATTGCGCGAATAACCCGGTGAAGTTGGTGGATCCTAACGGGGAAGAGTATTGGAAGCCAGATGAAGAGGGGAACCTCATTGCTGAAGAAGGAGATAATTATGACAATGTACATCTATTCAAAAAATGGTAATTATAGCAAGCCCTTTGTGATGCCATTAAATGAATTTATTGAAAAATACGAATCTACATATGGACAAGTTAGCGGTTATTATAATTAACCTATTATTATCAACACATCTTTGTGTAGCATCTGAAGACACCTTGTACCTGCAAAAAGATGATTTTTCAGTGGTAAAAGACGATTATCTGCAACTGTTCATTCAGATAAAAGACTCAAGTGTTATTGATCAAATCAATAACACACCGGATCTTACTATCTGTTTTAAAGTTGAAAATAGAAATTACACTGCCGCCGGAACGTATTGGTTTGAATCTTCCACACCAGCGGGATGTAATTGTATATTCCTAAAGTCAACGCAAAGTAATTTTGCTGTTATGCATCATGACACACTTACATTGGTAAAAACACCTCCCGACAAGAAACTCAAGAGACTTTGGAAACAAGTGTATCAAAAGTACAAACAAGCCTTATACTTTCAATATGAGAAACGATATCAAGACCATAACTTTATTTTTCTACCGGATGGGACATTTGTTGAATATCAATGGTATAGAAAATATAAAGATGTCCCTTGTGAAAAAGGATGGATAATAAGTAGGGGAAAGTATGAAAAGAAACGAAGATATTATATTTTGAATTCTTATCCGACGGATGATTGGTCTGTAAAAGACACGGCCAACCTCAATGATGTGAAAACCAGCCATATTCCTCAAGACAGTCTTCACATCATCATTAAATCTCCCTACACACAACTGTTATTGGCAGAAGACACTTGTGGAGATTGTAATTATAAGCACCAGCACATATACTCGTTCGATTATATTATTGAATGTGGAAACGATGAACTTAACAAAGAGTATGAATCTGCTTTCAATTCAAAATATGTGTCAGATACAACAGGCGAGATTAAGGTTCACAAACCTCAAAATATACAAATAAAAAGTATTCTTGTGAAAATCTCTTGGAACATCCATCATAAAGACACTGTTATTATGCAGACAACCGGTCCAGATCGGTGTTTCAAGTACGACTTTGAAAATGTTATGGATAATATTGTCTATATCAATATTAATTCCTTGGATTATGCGTTTCTTTCGAGAAGCACATATGTTAATCATAAACTTCGAAGAAAAGGTCGGAAAATTTTAGTCGTTCAAAACCAAGTTTTCAAAAGATTATAACATATCTGAAATTTAAGATTGTTTGAGAATAATTTTCCTATCTTCGCACCCGCTTTTTCGAATTGACAATTGATAATAACCACCCACCCATATTGCCCCTCCGCAGTCAGTTCACTGTTCACCGCTCACCGCTCACAGGCAGAGATTTTCGTCTTTTCGGCCAAGGAACGCGACACGGAAACCGGGCTATCGTATTTTGGTTCAAGATACTATAGCAGCGACCTGAGCATCTGGCTGAGTGTCGATCCCATGAGTGATAAATATCCGTCGTTAAGTCCGTATGTTTATTGCGCGGATAACCCGGTGAAGTTGGTGGATCCAAATGGTGAGGAGTGGTATGAGAATGAACTTACAGGGGATGTGTATTATAATCGAGATTATAGAAAAGGAGACGAACGAAAAATAGATGGAGAGGGTTGGAAATGGATGGGAAAAAATAACATGTTTGATAAATCTGATGATGATGCAATCAATACTAATTTAGATAAAGCTATCAACGTCTCTTGTCGCCAAGATGGAATTGACGGAATTGCAAACGCAACATTTAAGGGTGAGAATGCCGAAGCATTTATGAACAATATGGGTTATAAGAAAAGGCCACTAGTTCAAGATGTTGAAGTAAAAAGTGTTACACAATCTTTCCCTGATGCTATGGGGTCACATTCGTTTTCACACACTGAGACCTCAGAACATGCCGTTAAAACTCTTTCATGGATATATGCTAAAAATACATCATCTAGTAGGTATTCAGTTTTGTCGCGAAAAAATGTCAAAGATAACATAAATATCTTTTCAGCCACTCACACCTATTCCGCAACTGAGCGACGCAAGTATTATTACTCTATGTCATCAAAGGGGCAAACAGTTATTAGTGTATTCGTTGAAGCTCTCAATACTGCTTCTAAAATGTTTTAAAGATATGCAAAAATACACATTGATGTTACATATGATATGTTTAATCATTTGTTCTGTATCGTGTCAAAATCTTCATAAATCTTCATATTTAATAAAGGATTATGTTATTCCTGATAGTGTTTTTTATGATTTTGATACAATAACACATTTTTCACTAATAGAAATGGGTGGAGATATTATTGATCGTCAATACCCTTATTTTACAGATGAATTTGAGCTCTTGTATCGATGGAAGGTGTATCAATGCAAAGATTCCAGCCAGCTGAAACGATTCCAAAATCAATGTATACAATCTGCAGTATACGTTGTTACTCTACCTGACAGCCTTTTTTTTACGTTTGATAATGAACGATCTCTGAAATCTGAATATGACACAGTCATATTAGAAAGTCTTTTTGAAAATATTCCTAACTGCGGACATCTTATTCCTGATTTTAACTACATAATTGATCTTCTATCAAATGGCACCAAACAGTTTTCCCTTGACTCTATGGTTTTTTATGTAATAAAATTTGGAGATTGTTTCATTCTACCAAAGGATTATGAGTATAATTGGAGCCTTTTGCCTAACAAAATACGGCATGGTTATAATAGCGGAATTGCATTTGACAAAAAAACACCTGATGTTATTTACAGTTGGTCTATTGCTTGGTGATTTTCCCGTACCGTCCCAAATGTGACGGACGTTTGAACCATCTCTGCCAAAACATCAGCCTATGGGAAATAGCCTTCCGCTGGTGATAAGAACCTGCTCAAAAAAGATTTTCCTATCTTTGCCCTCGCGTTCCACACAAAAGACACAAACTAAAATAAAACCTAAACCCGCCCATGCGCAATATCACCAAAATATCAACAAACAATCTCGCAGAGATTTACGCCTTTTCGGCAAAAGAGCGCGACTTGGAAACCGGGTTATCATATTTTGGCGCAAGATATTACTCGTCTGATTTGAGCATATGGCTGAGTGTCGATCCCATGAGTGATAAATATCCGTCGTTAAGTCCGTATGTGTATTGCGCGGACAACCCGGTGAAGTGCGTGGATCCTAATGGGGAAGAGTGTGGAGATTTTTATAATCACAAGGGAAGATATAAAGGAACAGATAACAATAGTGACGGAAAGATCTATATCCTAAACATGGCAAGTTCTATCAAAACAAAAAAAGACTTGTCTAAAGCTTTGGCAAATAATAGTGCTTATAAGAATTGTATGGAGATTGATGCCTCCAAAGTGAATCGCAAAAAAATGGTTGAAATAGTATGTCAAGACAACGGGAAAGGTGGAACTTCCGAAAATAACAACAAGGAATATGGCGGAACTTATGATAGAAACGGAAATATTGTAGAATTCCCCCCTGGAAAACCTGGTAATCCGAAAGAAGAAAATGCCAAATTAGAATTCGATGGTTCTGCAGTTTTCCATGGTCATGCTAGTGGATCTTATACAGAAAATGCCATTGATATTTTTGATCCGAATGCGTTTGGTACAATAAGCAATAACGCTAATGTGAAAGAATACTTTTGGGATCAAGCGCCTTCTGAGGCAGATATAAACAATGCTGATGAAACAACTCATTATGTCTTTGGGAGACGTGACGGCAATGTCTATATTTATAATAATACGGGGCTTAAATCCATTATGAAAATGGAGACCTTTATACATATCAACGATTAACATAGCTAAATTTAAATGAAACGTTCACTACTCTTATTTATGGTTTTTTGCGCTTGCGCATATTTTTGCAAAGCGCAAAAACAATACGAATTCCAAACAATCATTATGGAATCTATTGAAAATTGTATGGATTCAATGCGTTGTACAATGAAGCACGTAGACCCGTATCATATTCTGTATAAGGACACAAATGTTTATGTGACTATGTTATGCTTCAATGATTGGAATCAAGGTCTATCAAGACCTGTTAAAGTGATAGATTTTTCTAAAGGACTTGTGTGGGATGTTGCGTTTCAAGATAGTATTTACAAAGTTGATGAGATACATCGCATGAATTTTGAAAAAAAAATAATGGCTGTTTCTTTAAAATCAATCGATCTGTTTTCAGATACATTAGTGATACGTGTTGTAGGATCTGAATTAGAAAGAGTCATTAACAGACTTAGGAAAAGAACTTCGATTGCTTATTTCGCAAATGGAGTGTATAAATATGTCTTTTCAAAACCGAAAGAAAAATGGATATTAGTTGAACAAAAATACACACCATATTCTTATTAGTAGAGACTTCTCAAAAAACTGTGTCACAAATTTTAACTAACATTCAACATTGACAACGACAAAACCAACATATAGCCCCACCGCAGTCACCTATTCCCTGTTCCCTATTCCCTATTACCTAAATTACGCCTTTTTGGCCAAGGAGCGCGACACGGAGACCGGACTATCATATTTTGGCGCAAGGTATTACAGCAGTAACCTGAGCATTTGGCTGAGCGTGGATCCGATGAGTGACAAATATCCGTCTTTGAGTTCGTATGTGTATTGCGCGGATAACCCGGTGAAGTTGGTGGATCCCAATGGGGAAGATTGGTATGAGGATGAAAATGGAAAAATGTACTTTACTGACAAATATATGAGTGCAACTGCTTTTGCACGTTCAGGCATAAAGGGGACATATAGGGGTAAAACTTATGATAAAAATGGTGTGTACTATAGCCTTTTCGGTTCCACTTTAGATTCTAAAGATGTGTCTTCTAATCAGATAAAACTTACGAAAAAGATAGATGAAGCGTTTATAAAGTATGCAGCATACAATAAGAAATGTGAACGCTCAACAGGGGAATACCCTGCAAGGAGTACATCAGATTATTCTGATTTTAATGATATCATTCCGTTTGTTGATCGATTTGGAACTACTGATGAAAATCAACACGATTGGGATCCAACAACTAAAAAAGAATTTCAGTACGCTTATAACTCAAAATTTCGATTTACGGTAGTAGGTCGTAGAGAAAAAATGTTTGGTCATTTTTATGGTTTTTCAACAGAATACAATCGAAAAGATTTTGGAACTGGTAATATTGGATATCATCTTTATATTGTCAATGGAAAAAACAAAATTATTGGTTTGACTTTCAATAAAAAAGAAAATGTTGAAGCCTTTCACAAGCTATACAATGCCTTATTTAAATAAATAATATTCTGCTATGAAGAGGTTGTGTTTTATCTTGTTTTTATCCGTTTCAATTAGCGGTGCAGCACAGGAAAATGTCTTGTCCTATGAGGAACTCATGCGAAAAGACACATCATTACAGGGCGAAATCACAAACCACTTCTACTTGTCAGTGAATGAATTCTACTATTCACATTTCCGTTTTCCCACTGAAATAGACGAATTATTCGATTATATGTTCCACAACCTGTCAATATATGCTTATGGACAGTCGTTCCCTACCAATATACAGCGCATTTTGAGAACAAACAAGGCATCATTCACGCTATTACAAATTGCAGATTCTTTAAGCATACGCTATGACAACAAAGTATTTGGTACTTTTCAAATACCATATGATTGTGATGGATGTTGTACGTTGCATTATGCGGATTTTGTTAGAAACGGATTTATACAGTATGATTGTTTGACCGAAAAAATAGAGGAAAAATTTTATCATAAAATATGGCACGTCTTTAATAAATGTACAAAACACAATAATGGAACAAGACTTTTTTATCATACCGAATCGGAAGATAGTGTGTTAATATATTCAGGAATGGTCTATTCGTTTCAAGACAACACTTTGACGGTGCACGATATCTGTAGATTTAGTTTTTCTCAAAATTTCAGCTTAAGATACTATGCTTTATTAAAAAAGAAAGTATTCCGTTTTTGTAAAAAATATGATTACGATGAGATTCGTTTTACCACTCCTTTCGTTAACGAAAAGTAATTATTTTCCGTCAAAATGTCCCAACAATTTTCAATGTTGAAACAAGCAGAAGCAGGTTCTTCAAACAACCCTTTGACATATAACAGTTGGAATTATGGCGATATCTTCACCACACATTCTTTTTCTGCTTATCCCAAAGACTATCTATATATGAAAAAGATATGGTGTTTTTATTTTCTCCTATTCTATTTGTGTAGTTGTTGCAATACTCCAGATAATCAGACAATCAATATGACTTTGTCATCTCAAGGCAATGTCGTTGTTTTGAATTCTGAGACATTGATTTAAGTAAATCGATAAGAAAAAAATCTATCTTCTATTTGTTCGACCCTTTATAAGTTTTGTAATAGTTTACCCTGCGGGGGCTGCCATAAACGTTAAGCACTTTGACAAATAAGGCAATCGAGAAAGCGAGATATTGTAAAATAAGGCAATATATCGTTTAATTTTTGGCAACTATATACTTGTTGACCCGAATATTTTGATTTTATAATGATTTGGGCGGCCCGGCACCACCTACCCGCAATCCAACGCGGTGCCGTCGCGCTTTTTGCCCTAACTTGCTGCCCACCCACATGCGCCGTCAGGCGCAAATTCGTTTCAGATTTGCAAAGATTTGCTTCCATATAAAACACCCCGTCCTCCCACCCGCACGCAAGTAAATGGGCTCCAATCGCTGCCGCGGTCCCACATAGCATAGACCGTGGGTCTTATTTGCTTCCGATTTGCATTTATTTCCTTCCCCTACAGGCGGCGACAGCAGGTGTTTCCTTCGGTGCACGCCATCCCGCGCCGCCACCACCGCACCTCGCCATTCCTCCCCAGATTGCGCCCTTCATTACAGATATACAACCCCTAACGGGGTTGCTGAAGGTACGGCTGCGCCGTGATATTTTTATAGGAACAGGTCAAGTAGTATATAGTTGCCAAATTTTAATCTGCTGGTAGATGGAAAGACTTCAAATAGGTTGATGACCTGAACAATTCCATATATAATTCTGGGAAGAAGAAATTCTTAATTCCAAAAGATAAATGAAATCCCCCCTTCATCCCTTCATCATTTCATCGTTTCATCATTTCACTATCTGAAGCGCTACTGCGTACATCTTGATTTGCTTGATCATTGAGGCCAAGCCGTTGGAGCGCGTGGGGGAGAGGTGCTCTTTGAGCCCGATAGCATCCAGATAGGAGAGATCGTCATCGATGATTTCCTGTGGCGTGCGCCCGGAAAATACGCGGATGAGCAGATTTACTATGCCCTTGGTGATGATGGCGTCACTGTCGGCAGTGAAGACTATTTTGTCGTCCTGCTTCTCTGCATGCAGCCAAACTTGCGATTGGCAGCCGTCAATAAGATATTCGCTGGTCTTGTATTGGGCGTCAATCATAGGCAGTTCCTTGCCTAATTCAATGATATAGTTGTACTTGTCCATCCAGTCGTCGAAGAGTTCGAATTCGCTGATGAGTTCTTCTTTAACTTCTTGTAAGGTCTGCATTATTGTTTGATGAATTTGATGGTTTTACAGTAGTTTTCTTTTTCAAATATTTTGATGAAATAGCAGCCGCCGGGGTAGTTGCTGATGTTCAGCTGGCAGGTGCTTTCTTCAGTAATGGCAGTGCCCACGAGTTGTCCTTGCACGTTGTAGATTTGCATTGTGAAATGGCCGGGCTGCGCTATCTGAACCGTCAGGAAGTCCTGTGCGGGATTGGGATAGATGCTGATGCTGTTGTCTTCGTAGTCGGTGACGGAAACCCATTCTGTATAGGTGAACTGCAGGCTGTCGGGACCGTTGGTGAAGTCGATGATGTGCAATGGCACAACTTCGCCGTTAGACAGGAAGGGATAAGGATTGGTAAGCGGGGAGAACTCCCGACGCGAGCTCACATTGCCACGGAAGTTGGCCGCTGCGAGATAGCCGTTTTCGGTGGGTGAGCCGTTGGCGCGGAAAATGTAGATTTCATCCAGCATGTCATAGCCGTTGTAGTCGGCATTGCCATTGTACAAGGCATTAACACGGTAGAAAATGGCCCCTCGGTTCGGTATGGTGTTATCGAATGGAGCGTTTTGGCTGCGGTAGTCCATGACAATGATTTCCAACGGATTCTGGGTTCTGAAACGGTAGGAAATGCGGTCCGGCGTTTCGCTGTTGAGCGGCATGATAGTGTAAGTGCCGTAATCATCCACCGGGATGATGTCGTCAACGCTTATCCAGTTGCCGTATTTGTATTTCATATAAGCGCAGGTCTGTTGTGGCGGATTTTGGTTGCTGCACATGAGATCCCAACTGCCTACGGCGTCCATGCCGCTTTCATCGTGGTAGTGGTAAAGGTCGGGAGCACCGAGCGAGTGGAACATTTCGTGGCACATCACGGACGTATTGAAGTAGCCTGCGGCATCGGCCAATTGCAGGTTATAGTCGTATACGCGCTTGCCGTGGATATAGGCTTCAGTGGTGTACAAAGACCAGCGGTGCGGCCACAACAGCACGTTCCAGTCACCTACATTGCCTTTAACCACAAAGCACACGTTGTCAATGTATCCGTCATGGTTGTAGTCCATGTCAAGGGAGTCTGGAATCAGGGAATCCACGAAAGCACAGGCGCGTGCCAACATATCCTGTTCGCGCTGTGCGCGTTCGTAGACTGTGTCGTTTTCCTGGTAGCCGTTGGGGTTCGTTTCTGACCAGGGTTCGAAATAACTGCGCGGCATGCTGTCCTGATAGGAGACGACAAATTCGCCATCCGGCTCTGGGAAGAAATGGCTCCGGATGAAAAGTTGGTTGTAGGAGGTCCTTTTGAAGTAGTTGAACATTGAGTTTGCCGTGTAGTTTTCGGACGAATCGTTGAACATCAGTTGGATGGACGAGAAGCTGTTCTCGAATGTGGTGTCATCGGCAAAGCGTATGAAGATGACAACGTTGTTCATATTGCCGCGGTTGGTGTTTCCGTCGCGTATGACGTTCCTTTTGGCAGGTGCAGTCATGCGCTCGCGGAGTTTGAGGTATCTTTCCCTCGAGATGCATAAGTTGGGCTGCAGGCCTTTGGCTGCAGGGTCGCACTGGCCGGCGATGTACGGGGAAGGCACAATGTCACCGTCCTGTTTGACGCCGTACACGAAGTAGCCGGTGGTGGGGTTTTGGACAATGGTGAAGCCCTTCTCGTCGTGCAGGCGAACGTAGAATTCGTCACCGGAAGCGAAACAGCGGAGGGTGTCGCCATTGGGCTGGACCAAGGTTCGAGGCATGTTGGTGATGTATGCGGCACGGGCCCCTGCCATGCACGACAATATGATGATGATAATCAGTGCGAGTTTTCTCATTTTTGTTCGGTTTGAGGTCCTGATTCCCAATTCAAGGCGTTGGGAATGATGGGTTCGGCGTATTGATAGGCAATTGATTTTTCCTTGGTCTCTTTGGTGAGGAGGATTTCCTTCTTGTCAATATCTTGAATAATGAATAGAATAACGCTGGTGACGGCCAAGACTTTGCAGACACCGAATAGGAGTCCGAAGATGTTGTTGATGACATCGGGAATCACTAATTTGATGATCTTTTCGACGAGGCGGCCGGCCATGTGTATTAAGAAGACGACGATGGCAAAAGTAAGGATGAAGGCCACGGGCTTTATCAGTTTCGTGCCGGTGACCAAGGTGGCCACCATGTCGGAGAAATGATAGGCAATCCAGCAGCCGATGATGAGTGCCAAAATGGATGCGAGTTCGTAGATAAGGCCGTTTTTGAAGCCTTTGAAGCCGAACCAGCAGAGGGCGATGAGCACTAAGATATCTATGAATACCATATTAAAGTTTTTGTCTGATGCGTTGGGTGAGCGGTTGGGCGAAGATGAAGTCGTTGAGCTGTTGGTTGTCGGAGGTCAGCACATTGTCGCTGTTGCCACGCCAGGCGAGGTGGCCTTCGTAAATGAAGGAGATGGTTTCGCCGATGGTAATCACAGAGTTGAGGTCGTGGGTGTTGACAATGGTGGTGATGCCGAATTCGTGGGTGATGTCGATGAGTAGGTCGTCGATAGTGAGGGAAGTTTTTGGGTCGAGGCCTGAGTTGGGTTCGTCACAGAAGAGGTATCTGGGGTTGCAGGCGATGGCGCGCGCGATGGCCGCACGTTTCTTCATGCCACCGCTTAGTTCCGCCGGGTATAGCTTGTTGACGTTGGGCAGCTCCACGCGGTGCAGACAGAAGTTCACTCGTTCGAGTTTTTCCTCAGAGCTCATCTCTGTGAACATATCCAACGGGAACATCACGTTTTCCTCGATAGTCATGGAGTCGAAAAGTGCGGAACCTTGGAACACCATGCCCATCTCGGCGCGGAGCTTGCGTTGGTCGCTTTCCGACATGTGGTGGAAGTCGCGGTCGTTGTACAGCACTTTCCCCTCTTCGGGAGAATAGAGCCCGACGAGGCATTTCATCATCACGGTTTTGCCGGAGCCGGAACGCCCGATGATGAGGTTCACCTTGCCCTCTTCGAAACAGGTGTTGATGTCGAACAGCACTTGTTTCTCCCCAAAGTATTTCGAAACGTTTTTGATTTCAATCATATTATAGCATTATTTGGGTGATGAGGACGTTGAGGATGAGAATCAGGAAGCTGGAAACCACGATGCCCTGGGTGCTGGCCTTGCCGAGTTCGAGGGCGCCGCCGTCGATACGGTAGCCGTAGAAGGAGGAAACCGTGGACATGACGAAGGCGAAGACGAAGGCCTTGGTGATGGCGTATATGATGTCGTATACGCGGAAACAGTAGGTGAGCCCGTCGATGAAGTCGTACATGGAGACGCAGCCGGTGATGATGACCGTGAGATAGCCGCCGAGGATGGCGAAGAAGATGCTGAACACTATCAACACAGGGTTGACAATGAGGGATGCGATGACTTTGGGCAGGACGAGGTGGGCGGCGGGATTGATGCCCATGACTTCGAGGGCGTCGATTTGCTCGGTGACGCGCATACTGCCGATTTCTGCCGTGATGCGGGATCCGAGGTTGCCCACCAGCAACAGACTGATAATCGTAGGGCAGAGTTCCATCACAATGGACGTCCTGGATACGAAACCCACGGTCCAATGAGGAATCCAGCTGCTTTCGATCTGCATGGCGGTCTGCGTGGTGATAACGCTGCCCATGGCGATGGATACGATGCTGACAATCAGCATGGAACCAATGCCCATGGCATCCATTTCATCGATAAGTTTTTTAAAAAAAATGCGCCACTTCTCCGGGCGGGAGAAGGCTTGGCGCAAGAAGATGAAATACTCTCCGATTGTGGTTAGAAGGCGGTGTATCATTCCAATAACCTTTCCAACGTTATAGATTAATCGGCGAGATCAGTAAAGAATTCGTCCATGTCGTTGGCCACTTGGTGGACTCTTTGGTGTTCCATAGTGGCGGTATGTGATGCTGCAGACATGGTGGCTGTTCTGTTTTCGCCCATACGGTAGAACGTAGGGACGTTCACTTTGAGTTTGAATTCTTCTTCTGAATTGTATAGGGGGTCGGCCTGAGCTTCGACTTTGTGCATCGAAACTTGGGAGATAGGTGTGGACATGTTGTGGTTGACGGTGCCGTTTTCGGTGTAGTCAAAGATTGTCGGTGCGGGGTTGACTGGAGCGCTGGGGGCTTCTGCCACTGTGCTGGCCGGTGCGTTTTGGCTGATCAAAGAACCGAGGTCGTTGGGCATTTCGGGTTCGTCAAACACGATGGTCTTGCCGATGATAGGCTGTTCTTCAACGAGTTTTCCTACTTCCTGAGAAGTGGTGAACACCTGGGGTTCGTTATTGGATTTGGTATCCTGAATGAAAGTATGGGTGTCCTTGTTGTTGGATTCCGAACTGAAGTTGGAGATGATGACAGAAAGTTTGATGGCGTCACCGAGGTTTTCGTCAACACCTTGACCCCAGATGATGTCGGCGTCGTCGCTTTGCAGGGAGTCGAAGCGTTCGGTAAGTTCGCCGAGTTCCAGAGCTGAGAAGTTGGAGTCCGGACCGTAGCTGATGAAGAACAGGAAATTCTTGGCATTGCTGATGACGGTAGTGTCCAAAAGCGGGCAGTTGAGGGCGTCGTCAACCACTCTGTTGATGCGGTCTTCGCCGCTTGCGGTAGCGATACCGAGCATGGCTTTGCCGCTGTCCTTCATGATGGTTTGGACATCGTTGAAGTCGACGTTTTGGTTGTAATCCTTGGTGATGAGTTCGGCGATACATTTGACAGCGTTTTTGAGGACGTCGTCAGCGTAGCCGTATGCGTTCTGCATGCTTTGGTCTTTGTAGTAGGTGAGGATGTTTTGGTTTTTCACCACGATCAGAGAATCGACATATTTGTTGAGTTCTTCGATACCTTTGTCAGCGACGAGGCTGCGTTTCTTTTCGAACTTGAAGGGATAGGTCACGACACCGATGGTGAGGATGCCCATTTCTTTGGCGATTTGAGCGACCACTGGGGAAGCACCGGTACCAGTGCCTTTGCCCATACCTGCGGTGATGAAGAGCATCTTGGTGTTCTCACCGATGAACTCACGGATTTTCTCCTTGCTTTCGGTTGCGAATTGACGAGCGGTTTCAGGGTTCGCGCCGGCACCGAGACCGTTGCCGAGGAGGAGCTTGTCGGGTACGGGGTTCTTTTCCAAGTGACCTTGGTCGGTGTTGCATACCAAGAAGTCAACGCCGACAATGCCTTCGCTGTACATGTGCTTAACAGCATTGCTGCCACCGCCGCCAACGCCGATAACTTTGATGATGGAGGAGTTTTCTTTTGCTCCGTAGTCAGGTGTAAAATCAATTCTGTCTGTCATATTGCTTTAATTTTCTATTTCTTACTTAAGGTTTGAGGTTTGGTTTGGATAGGTTTGGTTGGTTTAGGAGAATTTCTCCAAAGAGGTTTTCAACCAGTCGTAGACTTTGCTGAAGAAGCCCCACTTTTCGCGGCCGCCGCCGTCAGGGACTCTATGTTGATTTTCAGGTTTCTTTTCCGTTTTCTTATTTTCCTTTTTGCCGCCGAAGATGCCGCCGAGCATTCCGTTGCCTTCGGATTCCTCTTCGTCTAATGGGCGTGACATATTGTACTCCTCGGCTTCGATACCGTATTTGAGCAGGCCGAGAGCTGTGGAGAACATCGGCTGCTTGAGGTCGGAGGAGAGGGTGCGGGAGAATCCGTTGTCGGGCACGCCGATACGGGTGTTGAGTTGCAAGGTGTACTGGCAGAGCTCTTTGATGTGGCGGAGGTTGGCGCCACCACCGGTTAAGATGAGGCCGGCATAAAGACGGTCTTTATATCCTGAATTTTCAATTTCCTTCTTGATGGAGTTGAGGATTTCCTCCTGAACACGGCAGTTAATAATCTGGGCGAGGTAGTTCTCGCTGATTTGGATGGGTTCTTGGCCGTATCGGCTGGAAATCGTGATGAAGTTGTTGGCGTTGCTCTTGTCCACGATACAGGTGCCGTGTTTGATTTTGAGCTGTTCGGCCACATCTTCGGAAATCTTGCAGACTTGGGCTATGTCCTTGGTGATGATGTTGCCGCCCAAGGAGATAACCTTAGTGTAAACGGGGCTGCCGTCGATGTAGATGATCATGTCGGTGGTGCCGCCGCCGATGTCAACCAATACACAACCCTGTTTCTTTTCCTCTTCGCTGAGGCAGGCGAGGCCGGAGGCGATGGGCTCGAGGATGACGTCGTTGATTTCGAGGTTTGCATTGTGGCAGCAGTCGAAAATCTTCTGGATTTCCTTGTCTTTGCCGGTAATCAGCTGGTATGTGGCAATTATCTTGTTGCCGAGTTCGCCGACGGGTTCGGGAGTCTCGCGCTCGTCATCGATGATGTAGCGCTGGGGGATGACGTCGATGATCTTCTCACCAGGTGCCACTTCGACTTCGAACACGTCTTTTTTGGCGTTGTCGATTTCCTCTTGGGAAATGGGATTCCTGTTGCCGTCGCGGTGGATGTAGCGGTTGTACTTGCTGGTTTTGATATGATGACCGGCGATGCCCACGTATGCTTCTTCGATTTCGAAGTTGGTGCGCTGGCTGGCAATGTCCTTGGAATGGAGGATGCCTTCCACAGTGTGGTTGAGGTTCTTGATCTCACCAAATTCCACGCCTGTGGAATCGCCGAGGCCGTGGCCGATGACTTCGATTTGTCCGTTCTCGTTGCGGTAACCAACTACGGTGGCTATTTTGGTGGTGCCGATGTCCAGACCGACGACCAGGTTGTTCACATTGGTAGAGTTGTTATTCATAAAATTTGCTCTTATCTATGATGGGCGATTACGCGGTTTTTATATCTGACGTCCAATTGGGCGTATGTGTTGTATCCTTTTCGTGACAGGCCGTTTTCGTAGACCTGTTTGAGGTTGTCTAGTTTTTCTTCGGCATTGTCGATGCTGCCGAAGAGGATGACCTGGTTGCCGATGGTGGAAACCAGCTCGAGTTGGTTGTGCTCATTGCGGTAGATCTGTCGGAACTGTGCCTGACAGAATTCGTCTGCGTCGAGCATGTTGGCGAGTTCTACAATGCTGGACAGCTCCTTGCCGGCAGTGCTGCCTTTCTTGTAGTGCTGGTGGATGTTGCCGTTGGCGATGATGAGGTAGTCGTTCACCTTCTTGGTGAAGGGGATGAGAACACCCTCTTTGTCCACAAAGTACTGGTCGCCGTCGTTGGTGTACACGTGCAGGAGGATGTCTCGCAACGTGTAGTCGATGACCAGCTTGGTGCCGGTGAAGTGCACGAAGTTGATCTCTTGGATGTAGGGATTCTCCTTCAGCAGCTTGTTGATGGCCGGCAGGTCCACCTCTTTGATTTTCGTTCCGACAGTTTTGATGCCGGCGTCGGCAATCATCTTCTCTATGTCTGCCTGACCTAACACCACGCTTTCGTTTTCCGTGTGAGGTATGACTTCCACACGTTCGCACTGGCGTTTCGGAACTTGTACGATGGCCACGATAGCAATTACTAGCACACTGATAACTAGCAATATACGGGTTATGGCTCTGACGTATTTCATTGTGGCAAACTTTTTTTCACTAAAGGCACAAAAGTACAACATTTTGAGCCCTTTTCCTAATAAAAAAAAGCACAAAAAATAAACACAATTTTGTTGATAATAGCACACGATTTCACAACCTTCTGCCTAAGACGGCTGATATCCTTTTTTTATGATATAATGTGCTGATAATAAGAAAGTAAGTCTTTCTATTTATTACGTTTGTCGATACCCCAGAGCAGTTTTTCCCGGATAACCTCGTAAAAGTCGCTTTTTTCGAATGAAACGGTATGGATGGAGAACTTTTCCTTGCTGATGAAAAGCCTGACATGTTCGGGAACGATGATTTTCTGAGTGTCGAGGCACAGCGCGTAGTGTCCGCTGCGGGCTTGGACTTCTACCTGGAGTGGTGCTTCGGCGGGTATGACCAACGGCCTCACGTTAAGTGAGTGGGAGGCAATGGGCGTGAGGACTTGCACCTGTGAGCGCGGGTGTAGGATAGGACCTCCGCAACTCATGGAATAGGCGGTGGAACCTGTTGGCGTGGCGATAATCAGTCCGTCACCCCAGTAGGTGTTAACTTTCTGGCCGTCAGCCCATACGGTGATAGCGTTGATGGTGTCCGTGTCCGTTGCCCGGATGGTGACGTCGTTGACCACGAAACTGTTGGACATGCCGATGGATTCGCTGCTGTCCACGTGCAGCAGAAAGCGCTCTTCCAAGGTGAATTTGTTTTCTTGGAGCAGTTGGAAGCATGCTCTGAAGTTTTCCTTTTTGATGTCGGAAAGGAAGCCGATGCGCCCGGTGTTGATGCCCACGAGCGGGATGTTGAGGTCGCCGACGAGGTTGGCGGCATCGATGAAGGAACCGTCGCCGCCGATGGAGACCATGAAATCCACAGGCATGTTCTGGGCCAGTTCTTCATGGTTGTTGAAAAAAACATTGCAACCGCCACTTCGGTGGCAGTTGCAATGCAATATCAATTCGAAGCCCTGTTGTTGCAGGTGCTCGATAACAGTGTCGATGAACTGCAGTTCCTCTTCGCCGTATTGACGGCTGTAGAGTGCAATCTTCATTATACGTAGTCTTGTACTTCTACCTCACCGTTGATAATCATGTTGGCATTGAGGGCCATAGCAGCCATTTCGTCTTCGCCAGGATATACGGCTACCGGAGCGATCCAGTCGATGTAGCGTTTGATACGGGCGATGACGGGTTTGCCGTAAGCGATACCGCCAGTAAGGATGATAGCGTCGATTTTGCCCTTGAGGACCACGGCGTTTTCACCGATTTGCTTAGCAACTTGGTAAGCAAAAGCCTCTTCGAGGAGTTCGGCTTTCGGATCGCCTGCGATAGCAGCCTTTTCCACTGCCAATGCGTCGTTGCTGCCGAAATAGCCTACATAACCACCCTTGCCGACGAGAATCTTCTGCATGTCGTCCATGGTGTATTTGCCGCTGAAGCAAGCTTTCAAGAACTGGTTCATCGGAAGGGAACCGGAACGTTCGGGTGAGAACGGGCCTTCGCCGTCCAATGCTTGGTTGACGTCGATAACGCGGCCTTTTTCGTGTGCGCCAACGCTGACACCACCACCCATGTGGCAGACAATCAGGTTGAGGTCTTCGTATTTCTTGCCGTTGTCTTTAGCGTACATACGGGCGATGGCCTTTTGGTTCAAGGCATGGAAGATGGATTTGCGTTCGAAATCAGGATGGCCGGTGATGCGAGCCACATCGTTCATTTCATCTACGATGACGGGGTCAGCGATGTAAGCCTCTTTCAAACCGATATATTGAGCAATACTGTCGGCAATCAAACCGCCGAGGTTGCAGGCATGTTGGCCGTTGTAACCCATTCTCAGGTGCTCTTTCATCAGTTCGTTGATTTTGTAAACGCCAGATTTCAACGGTTTGATAAGACCGCCACGGCCCATGATGAGGTCGATGGATTTAATGTCGATGTTTTCCTCTTTCAAAACATCCAGAATCACGTCTCTGCGGAATTCATATTGATCAGCGATTGTTGCGTATTTGGAAATTTCTTCCGTTGGATGTTTGATGTTTTTTACGAAAACTTGTTCGTTACCCTCAAAGATGGCAATCTTAGTGGAGGTTGAACCGGGGTTGATAGCAAGTATTTTTTTCATATAAATTAAAATGTTTTGTGATGAACGACTTTGATTTTTTTTGAAAAATGATTTTAACAAAAGATGATAATTGAAGTCTCTTGTCGCCTTCAAAATTCAAGGTCGCAAATATACGAAAATTATTTCATCTTTTACCTTAAAAAATAAATTCTTGATTTTTACGTTAACGTCATCCCATTTATTGCAGTTATGGTATTAAGGTTACTCCACTTGTGCATGATTATGCTGGCCTATTTGGTTGCGGCCGGCTATGTTCTGTATCGTCTGAAGCAGACTTTTACGAATAAAGGAAGATGGTTTAAGGCGGCCTGCTGGCTTTGCGCACCTATGACCGTTTTGTTCATCTTGGTGCTTTTCCTCCGGCTTTTCAACCTGGGAAGTTGGTTTCTGCCTTTCCAAACGGTGGCTTATCTATGGCTGACCGCTGTGATGTATGCGGCGCTTTTTGCGGTTGCTTTTGATGCCTTGCGGTTGCTTGCCTATCTGATAAAGCCGCTGCGCAAAAGGGTCCTACCTTTTCTGAATTCCGCGCGACCGTGTTATGCCCTGGTATCCGTTTTGTGCGTCATCGGATTGCTCGGCTACGGGCTTTATCATTTCACACAGCCCAAAGTTGTTGATTTGACGGTTGAAGTTGACAAACCTGTTCCTGATTTGAATATCGTGGTTGTCAGTGATTTGCATCTCGGTACTATGTCGGCCGAGCGCTTGTTGATGCATGTGGACACCATCAACGCCCTGCAGCCGGATATGGTGCTGATGTTAGGGGACCAGTTCGTCATCAACTGGCGCGACGTGGTCCCGATGGGCTATGCAAAGGCCTTTCGCAAACTTCGTGCGCCCATGGGCGTTTATGCTGTCAACGGCAATCACGAAGGCTACCATGAATTTTCGCGTTCGACCGATCCCCGTGTCGGACAACTTTACAGATACCTTAGAGTAAACTTGTTGAATGATACGGCAGTGGTTGTTGACGGGAAACTTGCGTTGATTGGCCGTGCGGACAGTTCGCGCCTCTATGCGCGCAAATCATTGCCGGAAATCATGGAAAACGTACCCGACGGTTTGCCCACCATCTTAATGGACCACCAGCCTGCAGATTTGGGCCAGGCTAAAGCTTGTGACGTTGACTTGCAGCTTTCGGGGCACATGCACAACGGCCAATTCTTCCCGATGAATTTATACCAAGGATTCAAAAGCCTGTTCAATAAAAAGCTTTACTATGGATATCGTCAGGATGGCGGCACCCAGTACTATGTGACGGCGGGCCTGGGCAGTTCAGGGGCACCGATGCGTATCGGCACGGATGTTGAAATCACCGTCGTTCACTTGAAACAAAAAACGCACCGGGAATCTCCAGTGCGTTAGCTTTATTTTTGAAAAAACCTATTGGAAGCGTTCTCTGTTGCGCAGGATGTCGATAGCCAAATAGATGGCGTTGCGCATTGCCTGGGCGTCTGCCTGGTTCTGACCGGCGATGTCGTAGGCGGTGCCGTGACCCGGTGCTGTATGCACGACGGGAAGTCCGGCGGTGAAGTTCACACCCTCGGTATGGAGGAGCTTGAATGGCAACATGCCTTGGTCATGATACATGGCCAGTACTGCATCGAATTTCTTGTAGGTTCCGGACCCGAAGAATCCGTCGGCTGAGAATGGTCCGAAGGCGTTGATGTGGTTTTGGAAAGCCAATTCGATGGCGGGACCGATAATCTCTTTTTCTTCATTGCCCACCAAGCCGTTGTCACCGGCGTGTGGATTGAGCGACAGGACGGCGATTTTAGGGTTGGCAACGCCGAAGTCGCGAAGCAGAGTGTTGTTTAATATTTCAATCTTTTGATATACAAGATGTTTGTTGATGATACTGGCAATCTGTCCGAAAGGTTGGTGGTTGGTGACAAAGCCCACCCGAAGGTCGTCGGAGACCATCATCATAAGGGCTTTGCGTTCAGAACCGCCGAAATAATGTTCGAAAAACTCGGTGTGACCTGGGAAGACGAATTTGTCGGATTGGATATTCTCTTTGTTGATAGGAGCGGTGACAATGGCGTCGATTTGTTTGTTCTTCAAATCGCGGCCGGCAGCATAGAGTGCGCGTTCGGCCATCTGGCCGGCTATCTTGGTAGAGGTTCCCACTTCAACCTTCACTTCCTCTTCATAAAGATTGATGAGGCTGGGTTTTTTGCTGTTGGCCTGTTCGGCGTTTTTGATGAACTGGAAAGTGAAATCCTGCATGTCCAAGTTCTTTCGATAGAAAGAGGAAACTTTGGACAGACCGTACACAACGGGGGTGCACAACTCCATGATTTTATTATCACAAAGAGATTTTATGATAACTTCGTATCCAACGCCGTTGAGGTCACCGTGGGTGATGCCGAGTTTGTAGACTTTATTTTCAGACATGATGAGTGTTATTTAGAGCCGTAAGCAACTTCGTATTCTTCATAGCCTTCAATGATATCGCCTACTTTGATATCATTGCATCCGTCGATGTTCAGACCGCAATCCTGACCGGAGACAACCTCCTTGACGTCGTCTTTGAAACGGCGGAGGGAGCCCAGTTTGCCGGTATAGATGACGATGCCGTCGCGGATAAGTCGGATTCTGGTTGAGCGTTGCAGTTTGCCGTCAAGGACAAGGCAGCCAGCCACGTTGCCGACTTTGGAGATATGGAATACTTCGCGGATTTCGATGTTACAGACAACCTTTTCACGGATTTCGGGAGAGTGCATACCGGCGATAGCCTCTTTGATTTCGTTGATAGCCGTGTAGATGATGGAGTAGGTGCGAATATCGATTTGCTCGGCTTCTGCAGTCTTGCGTGCGCCAGCGGTCGGGCGGACCTGGAAGGCGACGATGAGGGCGTTGGAAGCCGTAGCCAACATGACGTCGGTTTCGGTGACGGCACCCACGGATTTGTGAATGACGTTGACTTGGACCTGTTCGGTGGAAAGTTTGAGCAACTCACCGGAGAGTGCTTCCACGGAGCCGTCCACGTCACCTTTGACGATGATGTTGAGTTCCTTGAAGTCGCCGATAGCGATACGGCGGCCGATTTCTTCGAGGGTGATGTGTTTTTGCGTGCGGAGGCCCATTTCACGTGCCAGACGGGCGCGCTTGGTGGCGATGCTGCGAGCTTCTTGTTCGGTTTCGCAAACCTTGAAGGCGTCACCGGCCTGTGGTGCACCGTTCAAGCCGAGCAGCAGCACCGGTGTGGCAGGACCTGCGGACTTGATGGGTTGGTTACGCTCGTTGAACATGGCCTTCACCTTGCCGAAGCAACTGCCAGCCAAGATGGGGTCGCCAACGGAAAGCGTGCCGTTTTGGACAAGCACTTTGGCAATGTAGCCACGGCCTTTGTCCAAAGAGGATTCAATGACTGCACCGACACCGCGACGGTTCGGATTGGCCTGTAGGTTAAGCAATTCTGCTTCCAGCAAAACCTTTTCCAACAACTCGTTAACGTTGGTACCGTGCTTTGCATCGATTTCCTGGCATTGGTATTTGCCACCCCAGTCTTCGACCAGGATGTTCATATTGGCTAACTCCTCTCTGATCTTTTCAGGATTGGAGTTCGGTTTGTCTATCTTAGTAATGGCGAACACCATCGGGACGCCAGCGGCCTGTGCGTGGTTGATGGCTTCGACTGTTTGCGGCATGACGGCGTCATCTGCGGCAACGACGATGATACACAAGTCGGTGATTTTGGCACCGCGGGCACGCATAGCGGTAAATGCTTCGTGGCCCGGCGTATCTAAGAACGTGATCTTACGGCCGTCGCTCAATGATACTTCGTATGCACCGATGTGCTGTGTGATACCACCGGCCTCACCGGCAATCACATTCGTCTTACGGATGTAGTCCAGCAATGAGGTCTTACCGTGGTCAACGTGTCCCATAACGGTGATAATCGGGTGGCGTGGAACCAAATCTTCGGGAGCGTCTTGCTCTTCTTGGTTTTCCGTGTCTTCAGCGTCAGCACCGATGAACTCGATTTGGAATCCGAATTCTTCGGCCAACAGGGAGATGGTTTCAGCATCCAGACGTTGGTTGATGGACACGAACAGACCGATACTCATACAGGTGGAGATAATCTCCGTCACGGGTTTGTTCATCATCGTAGCCAATTCGTTGGCGGTGAGGAATTCCGTGACTTTGAGAATCTTCTGGTTCTCGATTTCGAGCAGTTCCTGTTCTTCGATACGCTCGTGAATCAACTGGCGTTTCTCTTTTCTTCTCTTGGCGGCTTTGGTCTTGCCCGTAGGTTCCAAACGCTGTTTGGTTTCCTTGATACGACGTTGGATGTCTTCTGCGGAAATCTCAACTTTTTCGGGTTCGGGTTTGTTGTTCTTTTCCTCTTTGTTGAAGTTCGGTTTAACGCCTGTCTGTTTGACAATTCTCTTACGTTTTTTCTTCTTCTTGTCAGCAGGATTTTCAGCAGCCTTGCGGTCTTCTTTCTTGAAAGGTTCTTTGGGTTTCTCCACGGGGAGCTCTATTTTGCCCATGACTTTCGGGCCGGCCAATTTGGCGACTTCGGTCTTGATGAATTCGACTTTCTTTTCAGGAGCAGCCGGAGTTTCCGGTTTTGCTGGTTCATCCTCTACCGGCTCTTTGGCAGGTTCAGGCTCCGGTTTGGGCGTTTCCTTTTTAGCCTCTTTTCTCTTCTTGGGATTGAGGGCGTCGAGGTCGATTTTGTCGATGACCTTAGGCTGTTCCAAATTGGCAACCACAGTTTCAATGTGTTCGGGAACTTTCTTAGGTTCCGGAGCAGGTTTTTCGGCTGTGGGCTCGGGCTGATTGTCCTCTTTCGCAGGTTCCTCAGAGGTTTTTTCCACTGGTTTTTCAGCGGGTTGTTCCGCAGCGGGCTCTTCTGTGGCCTTTTTAGGATTTATGGCATCCAAGTCGATCTTGCCCAAAACCTTAGGAGTTGGAATTTCTGTATCAATATGTTGTGGAGGATTGATAATATTGACGTTTTTGATGATGAGGGAGTTGTCCTCGGAAGGTTCCTCGACATCTTCTTCCGTCTTGTTGTTTTTTACCTTGGTTTCGGATTTTGCCTTAGCGCTGAACGTGCCGATGTCAATTTTGTCGGCTTCGGCTTTCACTAATTTTTCACCAGCAAACTCGTGAAGGAGGATATCGTACATATCTTCCGTAAGTTTGGTGTTGGGGTTTTCCTCAATATCGAAGTTTTTCTTTTTGAGAAGTGCAGTGATTGTGCTGATGGAGACGTTGAATTCGCCGGCAGCTTTTCCTAAACGTGGTATTTTTCTTTTTTCCTCTGGCATATTGATGTATTAAAACTTGCGATTATTCTTTGATTGTTGAGTTGCTGTGTTAAAAGGTACGGCAACGGTTAATTGTTTTCCTTTTCGGATTGTTCCTTGTCGATTTCAGCAATCTCTTCTTTGACTGCGGCAATCATAGCGTCAACGGTCTCCTCTTCGAGGTCGGTACGTTTGATGAGTTCGTCGCGGCTCAGGTTGAGTACGCTTCTTGCGGTGTCGCAGCCGATGTTGATGAATTGTTCGATAATCCAGCCGTCGAATTCGTCGGAGAATTCGGTCAGCATGACATCCTGTTCTTCGTCGAGGTCGTCTCTGAAAACATCGATTTCGTAGCCGGCGAGTTTGGAAGCCAGCTTGATGTTGTAGCCGCCTTTGCCGATAGCGAGAGACACTTGGTCGGATTTCATCTTGACGATGGCCATTTTGTTTTCCTCATCAAGTTCGATGGAGGATATTTTGGCGGGGCTAAGCGCTCTTTCGATGAGCAGTTTGGTGTTGGATGTATAGTTGATGATATCGATATTCTCGTTGTGCAGTTCGCGGACTACGCTGTGGATGCGGTTGCCCTTCATACCGACGCAGGCGCCGACGGGGTCGATACGGTCATCGAATGACTCGACGAGCACTTTGGCTCTTTCGCCCGGTGCGCGTACGACGTTCTTGATGGTGATGAGGCCGTCTTCGATTTCGGGGATTTCGGCTTCCATAAGGCGTTCCAGGAACATCGGAGATGTACGGGACAGGATGATGCGCGGGGTGGAGGACTGTACTTCCACGCGGGCAATCACTGCGGTGATGGCGTCACCCTTCTTGTAGCGGTCTGCCGGAATCTGTTCGTTCTTCGGCAGGTTGAGTTCCACATGGTCCTCGTCATGAACGATGATTTCCTTGCGCCATGCTTGGTTGACCTCTCCGGTGAAGAGCTCGCCAATGCGGCCTTTGTACTTATTGTATATGACATCCTTTTCGTATTCCATGATTTTGGTGCTGAGGTTTTGTCTGAGCGCCAGAATCTCACGACGTGCGAAATCTTTCAACTTGATGTTTTCAACGACTTCCTCTCCGATTTCAAAGTCGGGTTCGATTTTGATAGCATCGGAAAGAGCAATCTGCGTGCCTTCGTCTTCCACTTCGCCGTCTTCTACGATTTCAAGGGTGTGCTGGATTTCGAGGTCGCCGCGGTCAACGTTGACGATGATGTCGAATTTGGCGTCCGGTCCGTATTTCTTGAGCAGGGCGGCACGGAAAACATCTTCGAGAATGTGCATCAGCGTTTCACGGTCAATGCTCTTTGATTCCTTGAACTCCGCAAAGGTGTCAATAAGATTTACATGTTCTTCCATTGTAATGTTATATTATATATTGTAAACTGTTTGAAATATTCAAAATTTGTATAAAAAAACTCCCACCTTAGAGGTGAGAGTTCGTTTAGTTGAGCTAGCAGGATTCGAACCTACACAGACAGTACCAAAAACTGTAGTGCTACCGTTACACCATAGCTCAATACCCTTCGTCGTTTGAGGCCGCAAAAATACACTTTTTTTCAATAGATTGTCATTCTTGAAAAAAAATTTTTTTTTATTTTTTTTGTGCACCATATTAAAAAAAATGTACTTTTGCGCCGTCAAACAATGGCACTGGCCCCTTAGCTCAACTGAATAGAGTATTTGACTACGGATCAAAAGGTTGCAGGTTTGAATCCTGCAGGGGTCACCAAGAAAAAAGGATGCGTTTTCGCATCCTTTTTTTTGTTTTTCTACCTCTTTTCTTTGAAGAAATCCTTCAAAATCCGCGAGCATTCCTCCTCTAAAACCCCTTTTTCCACCTTTAAATTCTTCGGAAAGAAGTCTACATTCAGCGTCGTGTACCCTTTTTTCGGATCATTTGCTCCGAAAACCAGCCTTCCCAATTGGCTGTGCATGATGGCGCCGGCGCACATAATGCAGGGCTCCAAGGTCACGTAAAGTGTGCAGTTCCGCAGATATTTTGCTCCCAAACCGTTCGCCGCCGCCGTGATCGCCATCATTTCCGCATGCGCCGTGACGTCTTTCAAGGTCTCCGTCAGGTTGTGACCCCGCGCTATGATTCTGTCTTCTAAGACTACAACTGCGCCGACCGGTACCTCGTCGGCTTCCAATGCGTCCATGGCTTCATTTAAAGCCATCTTCATATAATATTCGTCTGACATATCTTTTGTGGTTGGTGAATTTGGTCTAATCACTAAGGCCAAATTAAGGTTTTAAGGTTCAAAGTTTAACGGTCAATGTCCAAAGTATCTATAAAAAGTGTCATAATCTTCGGCATTGGGTATTTCGAAAGTTCTTCGATATTTACCAATTTCTGTTCGGCGGTGAGGACTGGTTCCTTTTTTAGGACTTTCGTATAGAATTTTGCATTGATGATTTGGTGTGTGAGTACTTCGCGGAACTCCGCCGTGGGCTTCGCTTTCGTTGTCGGCTTGGCGCTTTCGTGCAGCGGAAACTGATAGAGGTTTTTCCAGATGTCGCTGCCGGTGCGCTGCTCGATGACGGTACTATTATTATATATGTAGAAGGTGTAGTGGAAATGGCGTTCCTTTTTCACAATCTTGTTGCTCTTTATCGGCAGGGTTTCCGTGAGTTGGTGCCCGAAGGCAAAGCAACTTTGTTGGAATGGGCAGCCGCCGCACTTGGGGCTTTTGGGTGTGCACTGAATGGCACCGAAATCCATGCAGGCTTGGTTGAAGGTTCCGGGCTTTCTAACGTCGATGTGCTGTTTGCAGATGTCGGTGATGGTTCGCTTGGTGGCGGGGTCGGCAATGTCCTCGCAGATGCCGAAGATGCGGCTGATGATGCGGAGCACGTTGCCGTCGACAGCGGGGTAGGGCAGCCCGAAGGCGATGGAGCCGATGGCTGCGGCGGTGTAGTCGCCGATGCCTTTGAGCTTGCGGATGTCTTCGTATTGGTCTGGGAATTTGCCGTTGTGCAGGTCCCTGATTTGCTGGGCAGCGGTGTGCAAGTTGCGCGCGCGTGAGTAGTAGCCCAGCCCCTGCCAGAGGCGCAGCACCTGTTCTTCGGAGGCTTCTGCTAAATGCCGCACGGAAGGGAAGGCTTCGACGAAGCGCAGATAGTAGTCCCATCCTTGCTGCACGCGGGTCTGCTGCAGGATGATTTCAGATACCCAGATTTTATAGGGGTCGCATTCCCCGCGCCAGGGCAGGGAGCGTTGGTTTTCTTCGAACCACGTCAGCAACGTGTCGGTGAACTGCATGTTAGTTGTTCTGAATCAGTTCGAACAGCTTGTCCAGGTTCGGTGTGAGGATGATCTCCGTGCGGCGGTTTTTGGCGCGGGCCTCCGGGGTGTTGGCGTTGTCGATGGGCAGATATTCGCTGCGACCGGATGCGGAAAGGCGCACGGGCTCGATGTCGCCGTTTTGCAGGATGGCTCTCACTACGGAAGTGGCACGCATGACGCTGAGGTCCCAATTGTCCTTCACTTGGCCGTTTCCTCGGTATGCTAAGTTGTCGGTGTGGCCTTCAATCAGCACGGCGATGTCTTTTTCGTTTTCGAGTACCCGTGCCAGTTCCTTGATGGCGTTGAGGCCCTGTTCGTTGATGGTCCAGCTGCCGGATGCGAACAGCAGTTTGTCTTCCATTGAGACATAGACTTTGCCGTCCTTTTCTGTCACGTTGAGGCCGCTGCCTTCAAAACCTTTGAGGGCGGTGCTGACTTTGGTCTTCAAGGCTTTGACTTCTGCATCTTTTTGGTCGAGAACGTTTTGCATCTCCTGGATACGTGCTTCTTTGGCAGCCAGCACTTTTCGGGCGGCTTCCAATGAGTCTTGCTGTGCGTTCAGAAGGTTTTCCTTTGCATTGAGTTCGTCTTTTATTTTGTCAATGCTGCTCAGCATGTCGTTCATCTGGTTTTGATTGTTGACATTCTGTTCGGCGAAGCTCTTCAGCAGGTCGTCATAGTCGCGCGTGGCCTTTGCCAGGTCGCGCTCCGACTGGCGGAGTCTGCGTGACAGAGACAGGGTGTCGTCTGTGAGCTGTTTGGCTTTCAATGACATTGCGTCTAATTCGGCGGTAAGTTGCTTCTTGGCATTCGAGAAATCCACGTTCTCAGAATTGACGTAAGTCAGGTCGTCCTGACATCTTTTGTACTGATTTTGTAACTCGTTGTATTTTTGTTTGGTGACGCATCCGGTGAATTGGAATGCGGCGAAAATTGCCAATAAGATGATGATACTCTTCTTCATTTTTTACAATTATTCAAAACGCGCAAAAATACTTTAGCATGAATTACGAAATTGCAGTTGTTGTTTTTTTTATAAACATTGAAATTTTGATAAAGGCATTTCTTGAACAAATGGATTTTCTCTTTTTTTCTATCTTTGCAACTCCATTTGAAATGTTTATGGGAGCAATGACCAAACTCGATAAAAAGGATTACAGATATAGGACCGCATTGTATGTTGAATCCGTTGTGGGATGGAATTTAGTCCTGTATCTTTTGCTTTCGGTCCTTTTTGTCATAATCACTTTGAATACGGATAAAGAAATTGGCTACTTATGGTTTTGGCCTCCGTTTGTTGTACTGTCTGCGTTATTGTGGGTGTGTGTGCTTAAAGTTCCTCTGTTTTATGAGGACCATATAGAGATTTGCTTCCCGTTGTGTCCATTTAGGCGAACTATTCGTATTGAGTACGAAAATTTGGAGGACATCACTTTTTACTCTCCAAGCCGAGGCGATGATTTTATGAGATTTCATCTGAAAACAGGAACGCCGCGATTCAAGAAATATGTGAGAATATGTTGCGATGCCCCCGTACGCAACCATTCGGCCCGTAAAGATACCCGAATGAATTATCTGTATCTTTGCAGATTCCTTAAACAAAAAGGAGTGGCTGTCAGATTCAACACAGATCAATATGACCGCTTGGAACTGGCTTTCGGACCGGGCGACCGCTATATACCGAGGATGTCTGTTGCGAAAAGAAAAGAAGAAGGAAAATCCATGCTCTTGCTGCTCATTATTGTCGGTTTGTGGTTTGCCCTTATGATTGGCTTTATGTATAGTTTGGTGCAATGGTAGTGCTAAATCTCCTATGTTAAGGTAACTACATACTTGTTGACCTAATTGTTTTTTATAACATAATTTTGGGACATAGCCCACGAATTTTCACCAATGAACACGAATGTAGATTAACCTCTATATAATTCGTGGGAAATATAGGCAGGACAACAAATATGTAAATCCCATTTTTATAGGCAGCTATATACTTGTTGACCTAATATATTTTGGATTTATTATGATTTGGGCGGCCCGGCACCACCGACCCGCAATCCAACGCGGTGCCGTCGCGCTTTTTGCCCTAACTTGCTGCCCACCCACATGCGCCGTCAGGCGCAAATTCGTTTCAGATTTGCAAAGATTTGCTTCCATATAAAACACCCCGTCCTCCCACCCGCACGCAAGTAAATGGGCTCCAATCGCTGCCGCGGTCCCACATTGCATAGACCGTGGGTCTTATTTGCTTCCGATTTGCATTTATCCTGACTTTGGCGGTCTAATTTTTCACTTTTTTTATTAAGTGTTTATAGCCAGGTAGTTAACAAATTTTGTCATTTGTTTTGGGTGAATCGCTCCTCCTTTTTCGTACTTTTGCAGTATGTTTGTGCGCAAAAGGAGGAACAAATCGGGCAGCACCAGTGTCGTGGTGATAGACAAGAGTTCGGGCAAGCCGAAAGAACTTGTCTGTATCGGCATATCAACTGATCCACAAGAGATTGATAATTTTGTCAACAAAGGGAAGGATTGGATTCTGCATCACGTCGGACAAGCGGTCCTGGACTTCGACGGCATCGGAGAGTCGTTCGCTCGTGTGGACGAGATGCTCGACAGCATTGAATCTGCGGTGATAAACGGGACACAGCTCATACTCAACAAGGTATATGACATGGTCGGATTCGGTGCGATATCCGACAATGTGTTGCGCAACCTGGTGATTGCCCGCATCTGTCAGCCGGGGAGCAAAATGGCCACGGCGGCCTATCTGAAGGCCTATTACAAGGAGGACCTCAACCATTGGCAGATATACCGCTATATGGACAAGTTGTACAACACCCAGCAGGAGGCTGTCCAGAAGGTCAGTGTGGCCCACACGATGAGAGTGCTGGGAGGAAATATCGGGCTGATGTTCTATGATGTGACATCCCTTTACTTCGAGACCCCGGCCCGTGATGAGCTGCGGCAGCCGGGTTTTTCCAAGGACGGCAAGACAAGCGAGTCGCAAATCATCCTCGGCCTGCTTGTCAGCGCGGGAGGGTACCCGCTCTCCTATGCTGTGTTCAACGGCAGCCAGTACGAAGGGCGCACGATGATCCCGATCATAGACGACTTCAAGCAGCGTTTTGCCCTCAAGGACTTTGTTGTCGTGGCGGACTCGGGGCTGATGTCCAAGACCAATGTCAGGCTGCTGAAAGAAGCCAACTACAAGTACATCATTGGAGCCCGCCTGCGCAATGAGAGTGAGACCGTAAAAGACTGGGTGCTCTCCCTAGACAAGGCGGACGGACGGATATACGAGCGACATTACGACAAGAAGGAGAGGCTAATCGTGGGTTATTCCGCAAAGAGGGCGGCAAAGGAAGCCCATAACCGTGAGCAGGGCGTTGAAAAGTTGCGCAAACGCTATGCCACAGGCTCCCTGACCAAGGACAAACTGAACAAGCATGGATATAACAAGTTTCTGGAAAATCAGCAAGGGAGTTCAAGTTGTCATCAATCAGGACAAGATCGACATGGATGCACGCTGGGATGGTCTGAAAGGTTACAGGACCAACACAGACCTGCCTGCTCAGACAATCATTGACCAGTACCATAGCCTCTGGGTAGTGGAAAGAGCCTTCAGGATATCAAAAGGCAATCTGGAGATGCGTCCAATCTTCCACTTTACAGAAAAACGCATCGAGGCACATATCTGCATCTGCTTTGTCGCGTACAAAATCTATAAGGAGTTGGAAAGAATCATCAAGGAAACCAAACTTGACATGAGCATTGACAAAGTCTTGGACATTGCCAAAACGCTCATAACACTACATGTGAAAATACCGGGAACAAACCATGTCCGAACCAGAACCTTGTTCCTCACTCCGGAGCATCGGTCCTTACTGCCTCTCTTTGACACTTTGGGTATCGAAACTCAAAATGGGTGAATCTTCGCCAAAGTCAGGAAATATGTAAATCCCATTTTTATAGGCAGCTATATACTTGTTGACCTAATATATTTTGGATTTATTATGATTTGGGCGGCCCGGCACCACCGACCCGCAATCCAACGCGGTGCCGTCGCGCTTTTTGCCCTAACTTGCTGCCCACCCACATGCGCCGTCAGGCGCAAATTCGTTTCAGATTTGCAAAGATTTGCTTCCATATAAAACACCCCGTCCTCCCACCCGCACGCAAGTAAATGGGCTCCAATCGCTGCCGCGGTCCCACATTGCATAGACCGTGGGTCTTAGTTGCTTCCGATTTGCATTTATTTGCTTCCCCTACAGGCGGCGACAGCAGGTGTTCCCTTCGGCGCACGCCATCCCGCGCCGCCACCACCGCACTTCGCCATCCCTCCACAGATTGCGCCCTTCATTACAGAGATTCAACCCCTAACGGGGTTGATCAAGGTACGGCTGCGCCGTGATTTTTTATAGGAACAGGTCATATAGTATGTAGTTGCCTTTTTATATGATTTCCAATACGATTTTTATTTGATTTTGAGCGCAGCGACTAATACAACGTTTTTTGTATCTTTGCGCTGTTTTTCGGCTGCGGCAAAGGACTTCACGCAGACGGGAATTTTTCACCATTGGAAGTCCACAAAAAAATACTATGAACATCTATATCATTATCGGCATCGTCGCCTTCGTCATTTTGTTTTTCATCATTTCATACGTTAAAACACCGCCAAAAGAGGCTATGATTATTTCCGGTCTTTCCCGTCAGCCCCGTGTACTCATTGGCAAGGGCGGTTTCCGCATCCCGTTCTTCGAACGTATCGACCGCGTGTTTTTGGGACAAACCTCTGTCGATATCAAAACCAGCACGTCCGTGCCCACCAACGACTTCATCAATGTTATGGTGGATGCCGTGGCTAAAATCCGCGTGATGAACACGTCGGATGGTATTCGCTTGGCCGCCAAGAACTTCCTCAATATGTCTGAAAAGGAAATCGCCCAGCAGTGCAAGGATTCCTTAGAAGGCAACATGCGTGAGGTTATCGGTGCCGTCACCCTCAAGAACCTCAACATCGACCGTGATGGCTTCTCCGACCAGATTGCCAAAAAGGCCGGCCCCGACATGGCCAAGTTGGGCATCGAAATCATCTCCTGCAATATCCAGAACATCACTGATGACGTGGGCCTTATCAAGGACTTGGGTGCCGACAACACCTACGCCATCCGCAAGCAGGCTGCCATTACCAAGGCTGAGGCCGAGCGCGACATCGCCATCAAGCAGTCCGAGGCCAAGAAGGCTGCCAACGACGCCCGCGTCTTGAATGAGACTATCATTGCAGAAAAGAACAACGAACTGGCTGTCAAAATCGCCGACCTCAAAGTCATTGAAGACACCCAGAAGGCAAAGGCCGATGCCGCCTATATGATTCAGCAGCAGGAGCAGCAGAAAACGGTGAACGAGAAGACCGTGGAGGCTGTTTCCGCCAAGAGCATTCTCGAACAGGAGAAGCAGAAAGTCATCAACGCCAAGCAGGTGGAGGCCCAGATTGAGAAGGCCAAGCGCGAGCAGGAACTGACTGCAGAAAAGATTAAGATTCAGCAGAACACTTTGGAGGCTGAGGTGCAGAAACGTGCCGATGCCGACAAATACAACACGGAGATTTCCGCTGCTGCAGAACTCGAGCAGCGCAAGCGCAACGCGGAGGCTGCTGCCTATGAGGCTGAACAGAACGCCAAGGCTACTCGTGCTATGGCAGAGGCCGAGCAATACCGTATGGAGCAGGAGGCTCTCGGTAAGAAGAAGATAGCCGATGCCGAGGCTTACGCCATAGAGCAGAAGGGACGCGCCGAGGCCGAGGCACTGCGCCTCAAGGCTGAAGCCTACAAGGAGTACGGCGACGCCGCCAAGGCACAGATGGTCATCGAGAAGTTGCCCGAAATCGCCGCCAGCGTGGCCGAACCTATCGCATCTATCAAAGACGTCCACATCTACGGCAATGACGGTAAAGGCGTGGCCGAAATGTCAGGCAACGTGCCCACGGTCATCCGCCAGACTATGGATGTTGTCTCCGATGCCACCGGCGTCAACATGGGTGAGATTATGAAGACGACAACCCTTGAGGGCGCCGTGAAACGCACCTCTGGAAAGTAGAACTGCTATTTCATAATATAAATGTAGGGACGTAGGTGCTGCGTCCCTACATTTGTATTAAGCAAGTTCTTGACATAGAAGGAGATTCTGTTGAATCACTCCGTTTTTTTTCTTTTGTGTCACAAAACGGACGGTTTTTCCGACTTAATAATAAACGTCAGTTGTGAAAAATTTCGAGCGCGCATATTATGAGCACTATCGGACTCTTTGGGCCATAGCGGTGAAAATGCTGGGCGATGAGCCTGCTGCGGAGGATGTCTTGCAGGATGTCTTCACAGCCTACTACCAGCAGAGCCGCGAGGACGGACGAATCCGCAATCCCAAGAGCTGGTTGGCCCGCGCCACTGTCCATAAGTGTTCCGACGTGATTGCCTATCGCAGCCGCTATGTGGAGATTGAGCAAGTCGCCAATACCGTTTGCGAAGATGACACACTTGCCAAAAAATTGCAGCTCTCCGATTTGCAAAAGATACTGGCACAACTTTCGGACAAGGAGCGACAGTTGGCCGTTCTTTACAGCGAGGGCTTCTCCTATCGTGAAATCGCCGACATTACACAAATGCGTTTCACCTCAGTGGGCAAAACTTTGTCCCGGATAATGAACAAATTGTATGACATCTTGAAATCGATGAACTATGAAATGCCTAAATGAAACTTTAATACAACAATACATAGATAATGAACTGCCGCGGTGGAAGATGTTCCGCGTGGAAAACCATTTGCTTCATTGCAAGGAATGTGAACGCAGAGTAGCGGAACATCAGGCCAAGGTGGATTTGGTGCGTGCAGCATTCAACGAGTCTTTCCCACGTGGTTTTGCAGTGCCCACGTGGCAGCCCGCCGACAGGCGCAAAATCATACACCGGCGTTGGACCATTGCGGGAGCGGCTGCAGCCACAATAGCCATTATCCTAACCTTAACTTTCCTGCACCAACCCAAAGAGGTGCAGGCGCAGCCGCAACCCTCTATGGTCATCCGCTATGAAATCGCCGATGAGTACGATGCCAACCAACCTATTGACCAACAGGAATACGCGGTGAGGGTGTATAGGGAGTAGTTTAAGGTTTCAAGTTTCAGGTTTCAGGTTTAACACACATCTACCTCTCTACCTTTCCACATTATCACATTACCGCATTACCACATTATCGAATTATCACATTAACACATTAATATTATGAATAAAACAGTCATTTTCACCGCTTTGTTGTTGGTCGCGATGTTTGTCGGCCGCGCACAAAATTTGATGGACAACTACCAAAGTGGCATCGTGAAGTTGGTGCCCGAAACCTCTTACGCGCAGGGCAACGACTGGAACCAGGTGTTCCGCTCCTATAACGACAAAATGTACGGCAGACATATCGGCAAACGCAAGTATATCGTTGTGCTGCCCGACGAGTCCGTGATAGTCAGTCATGCGTACACCAACTATTACACGCTTTTTGACAAGAACGGCAAGTTCGTGCGTGAGTTTGGCTTGAAGAACAGCTCCGGCCAGCGTCTGAAATCCATAAGGCCCATTGCCGGTGTGTTGAACAGCAACACCCTTTATACGCAGGCTGACAATATGGGCAAAATTCATTTTTGCGATTTCAACGGCAATATCAAGCGGACCATCACCATCAATTTCGGGGTGGATAAGATTCTGCCATTGCCCAACAGCAAGTTATTGGTTTCCGGATTTTCTGTCGGTAAGACCTCAAAAGACGTGGTAGCTATTTACGATTACAAAAATTCAACCCAGAAAATCATCTGGAGCCACGTCCAAGAAAAGCTCTCCACCGGGAATAATAGCGCTTTGTTTTACTATAAAGCCCAATTGGATAACGGCTCGATTATAAGTTTCGATTTGGACCCGGCAAGCTCCATTTCCCCGAAAGTCCAGATTGCTGTGGTGAATGGCAAGATCGTGGTGGCTGACCCGTACAAGAATTGGGTGAACATCTATGCTACAGACGGCTCGCAAGTCGGTTGCAAGGACATTACATTTGGAAAGAAGACGATGTCTGTGGAAGAGCAGAAGAAGATTATGCGTGAGCATATTGCCCGTTTCAAGGATGCTGAAACGCAGGCGGCAAATATGCATATTTCAGTGGCGGAATACAACAAGGTGATGAAGGACGTCATCCAAAAGATGGAGTCCGACTTGAGTAAAATCAGCACCCCGCTCACATTGCCCGTTTTCTCCACCGTTATTCAAGATTCGGACGGCAATCTGCTGTTCTTCGAGATTCCGGAGGATGAGGGCGACAACCAGTTCAACGTCTGGATTTATCAGGACGGCGGCACGTTTGTCTGCAAAAGCCATTTTGTCTGCGACAAATACGATTTGGTCATCAATCCCGACAAGATGGTATTCCACAACGGCTACATCTACAGTGCGCAGGAACTGAAAGGAGCCTCCGGCATTCCTATGCGGCTGGTGAAATTCCAACTCCAGTAGAGGCGTGGCGCGCCTGTACGACCGTCAACCTTGGAGATTCAAATTTCCTCCTCCACTACCCAAGCATCGCTCCATTTTTTACGTTACTTATAGTATAACGCAAAAACCAAACCTATGAAAAAGTTCACATTTTCAATATGGAGACAATCCATTGTTTTCATACTCTTTATTCTGCTTTCAGGCAAACAGGTTTTTGCCCAGCAGGATACCATAGAGAAATACTATGCCACGCATACCTCAGCTACCTGGTGTACCAACCCGGACTCGCTGCACGACAAGGGACAGTATCGTGAATCCATCGAATCGTTGAAAAAGGATACCCTGATCAAAAATTTTATTCGGTACTATCAACTGGCCGCCGATTATGTGATACTTGATGAAATCGATTCCACCTTTTTCTACTTGAATCGTTTTGTGGAAACGTCTCCAGACGACAGAGTGATTTTTGTTGACCAGCGTTTTGAAGGCCTTCCAAAATCCGATTCCATACAATGGAAAATGCTGACCGACAAAATCGTAGCCCTCTATTTTGAAAGTGTGGGGCCTGTAAAAGATTCTGCGCTCGCCCAAGAATTGTTCTATCTGAGCGCTTTAGACCAGAAATATCGGTTGTATCGCGGCGTGTTATGGCAAATTCCTAAAGACTCAGCCGAGTTCGCGGAGGCAGATAAAGAGATGCACGATCTTTTTAAACGAACAAAAGAAATCTATGAGAAATACGGTTTCCCAGGAATATCTCTGGTCGGGAAATCAGCCAGCGCAGGAGCCTTTTATCTGTTGCAGCATTCACCCTACATCAACAAGTTTTATCCCCTCATCAAGAAGGCCTATCGAAACAACGATATTGATCCCGTGTACTACGCAATGGTAACCGACCGATTGTTGTCAGAAAAAGGAAGACGTCAACTATATGGCTCGCAATGCATACGAAGCACTACCACGGAGAAATACTTTCAAGACAACTACATTCTTTGGCCCGTTAAGGATTTCAAGAATGTAAATGAAAGAAGAAAAGCGATGGGATTCACCAACACCGTAGAGGAAAACGCAAAAAGATTGAATGCCATTATTCCTCCCGAATATTACGAGGGTAAAGAAAAGATGAAATGGGTACGCCGATGGTAGAGACGTGGCGCGCCGCATCTTTACCATTGCATATGTCTGTCCATTTTTTTTACAACATTGTCTTTTTTTTTCACAATTGCGTGCAATATTAAGAAGCACAATTCGTTAATAATTCGCTTTTTGCCTTTTTTGGCACGGTTGTAGAAAGTTGCATCATTGTAGTAAATAGGCGTATCTTGCGTCCAATGGCTTTTAATTTTGTGTTATGAAACAGTTCTCCATTTTCCTCATCGCTTTGCTGTCACTGACGACGGCCTTTGCTCAAAACAAGTACACAATCACGGGAACGATGACCGATTCGCTCAGCCACGACAAGATTTTCTATGCCACTATCGGGCTGCTCACTTCCGATTCCAACGCGCGAATGGTTGGAAATACTTACACGGATGCCACGGGCAACTTCACGCTTTCGGACATTCCGGCGGGGACCTACAACCTCAAGGCTTCGCTCGTCGGCTATGACCTGCTGACTATGCCGGTGACTGTCGGAGGCGGACAGAAAACCATAAACCTTGGCGAACTGCACATGAAGAAGGTGAGCAATAATTTGCAAGAGGTAACTATTAAAGGCGAAAAGCCAGTATATCTGATTGATGGCGAGAAAACGCTCTATAATGTGTCGGAGGACCCGACCATACAGTCGGGCACGGCATCCGATGCTTTGCAGAACGCGCCGGGCGTGGAGGTCGATGTGGAAGGCAACATCACGCTGCGCGGTGTCTCGTCCGTGGAAATCTGGCTCAACAACAAACCCTCCAATATGAACGAGGAGGCCCTCAAGCAGTTCATCCAGCAGATGCCCGCCGGCACGATTGAGAAAATCGAAGTCATCACCAACCCTTCTGCTCGTTACAGCGCTAAAGGCGGAGGCGGTATTATCAATATCGTCACCACTTCCAAAATCAAGAAGAACAGTTTCCTCAGCTTCGGCGCCCGCGGTTCTTCTACGCCAGATATCTCGCCCTTCTTGTCTTATGTTTATGCCAATGAGAAGTTCTCCATCAGTGCGTACGCGCATTATAGCTATGGTATTAGTAAAGGAACCACAGAATCTTCTGAAACGCTGTTTTCTGACGCCGGTGATACCTCTTCTATATACAACACCAGTTCATATTATAAATCCCCGAATCATCAATTCGGCCTCTATCTCAATGGCAATTACACACCCGATACGATGAATACTTTCTCTTTTTGGGCTGGCTGTTATCCACGACTGCATAACAGTATCTCTAATGCTCAGGTTAGCCGTATTGAATACATTGATAATCCGGGAGACTATTCCTATGTTGAAAGTATGTTTCAAGATGGTTTGAGCGCCAGCGGTGGCGGGTATGGTGGAATGTGGTTCGAACACAAATTCAATAGCAAAGGACATAAAATCTCTGCCGACATAAGTCTAAATGGTTATGGTAGCAAATATCTTAATTACGATAATCGTGATTATCTGGCAGAGGAATTGCTCGACCGTTACAAGATAAACAATAATCACTACTCTAATTTCGGAGTGAACGCATCGATTGACTATACGGTTCCGTACCATAAGGATGGGGAAATTGAGTTGGGTGTTTCCGGAGGATATGACCGCGGTTATAATTTGAATAGAATTGACACAATGATATTCGGAACTTCGGAGTACACCACCGACTGGCTGAGGAGCAAAGAGTCGTTGTCTAACGACGGCGATTTTGAAGCTTACGCCACCATCCAACATCGTTTCGGCAATTTTACTATCAAGGGCGGCCTGCGTACGGAATATGAAAAGTATAATTTGACGATGATTAACGAGGCCATTGGTGACGTGAACAAAGGCTATTGGGGATTTTACCCTTCGTTGCATTTGAGTTACCGCACGAAGTCAATGCATAACTTCAAACTCAGTTACGCTCGACGTGTGAGCAATCCTTCCGGCGATGATTTGAGTGCCTATTGCGATTATGGCGAAGATGGTTTCTCCACGGGTAATCCGGATTTGAGACAGGCATTTACGAATTCCGTGGAAGCCGGTTGGTCGAAGTTCTTTATGAAATTCGGCAACGTTGGTCTCAATGCCTACTTCAGAAACACCAAGGATGAGTTCTCCACGATGACGGATGTGGTGTATGATCCGGTCTTTGGCCGTATCGTCACCTTCTCCAAGCCGCTCAATGCTGGAAAATCGTTGAATACGGGTGCGGAATTGAATGTGATGTACCGGTTGAAATCGTTTATGAACATTCGTTTTTATGCAAATATGTACTATTCGAAGTCGGAATTTATGTTCCGGGATGAAGAAACTCCCCGTACGGTTGACAATTTGGGTTACAGTTTTCGCTTGAATTTTTGGGCTAAGGCCTGGAATTTTTTGGAAATCAATGCTTCGGCAAACTATCATTCCAAAAGTGTTACGATGTTCTCCATATCGCAACCCCGTTACTCCATCGATTGCGGTCTGCGTGCTGAGTTTTGGAAGAAGCGCATTGCAGTCAGTTTGAATGTGAACGACATCTTCAATTGGAACACTTGGTCTTCAGCAAGCAACAATCCATATTATATTTCCTCCAGTGTGTCTCGTAACAGCTGGATGGGACGTAGTATCCGTGCCAGCATCAGCTTCAAATTTGGCAAGATGGAATTGGAATCTCAAGCCAGCCAAGGCGGCGGTGGAATGCAGCCGCAAGGGATGTAGGGGAACGCTAGGTTTCAAGTTTAAGGTCTCAAGTTTCAAGTTCCAGGGTCCAGCTTCTCTACCTCTCTACCATTCTACTCACCCACCTTCCCGTTCACTTTTCACTTTTCACTGCTCACTCAAAAATCAAAGATATGAAAAGAACCATTTTATTATTAACATTTGCGGTTTTGGCGCTTTGCGTCTCCGCGCAGAAACGCGACAAGGCAGTCGTGAAAAAGGAAAAACAGTTGGTGGGCAATTTCGTGGAAATCCCGGCTCAACATTTCACGTTGAATATCCTGGATTCGCTTGGAAAAGTGGCTCATACGAGCGAATATACAACCGCCGGATTCTATATGATGACAACGGAAGTCTCTCGTGCGTCGTATAATGCCTTCTTGAAAGATTTGCAAGCGCAGGGCCGGATGGAGGATTATGCGAAAGCCTCTATTCAAGACACTGCCTTGGAAAAAATCAGCCGGAAATACAAAGACTGGAATGCGCCCGACTTCGGAAATTATCCTGTCGCCAACATCAGCTATGAGGGAGCATTGCTCTTCTGCCAATGGCTGACTGATAAGGTGGGCAGTTCAGAGTGGGAATACACGTTGCCCGACAAGATAGATTGGCAGGTTGCGGCTTGGGGCGGAAATTTCCTGGAAAAATACGCAAACGGTTCCTTAATCACCCCGTTGGATGCTTATAGATACACCTTTTTCAATATCCCCGCCGACTGTTTGACGAAGGCTGAAGATGGTTATCGCGCCGTAGCTTGGATGTTGGCACCGCAACCGTATAATGTGAATATGTTGCAGTTGAAAAATGGAGAGAAGTATTTGTCTGTAAATCCAGCTACTACCTCGGTAGTCTCTCACGATCCGAATCCATACGGTCTGTACAATATGTGCGGTAATGTGGCCGAGATGGTTTATGGGGAAAGCATTGCCTTGGGCGGCAGCTGGGCGGACCCCGGCTATGACATCCGCATCCAGAGCGAGAAAACTTTCACCGAGCCATCCCCGATGGTCGGTTTCCGTGTGATTGCCGTGCGCAAATAACGTAGAGACGGTGCACGGCACCGTCTCAAAATTATACCGATTGTCGCTGACGCTCCTAATTCACACATTAAAATAAATAAAATTATTAAAATTATTTTTTGGTAACTATATACGTCTTGACCTAAGTGGAAAGATAAGATTTGAATGGTAAATATATTGTTGGAACAAATTGTCACGTGTTCTATAGGCAATGATTTCTTCACAATCCTTCTCAACACGTTAATATTACCGTTGGGCAGGCCCGACGGGAATAGAACAGATATATTGGCATTCGAAATTTATCGCATCAGTAGTAATGTATTTTAATAATTTTAATGAGTGGAAAGTGCGCCGCAGGCGAAGCAACTGCCCACAGTTCTGCCCTCTAAAAGTTGAATCTCAAGGATAGAAAACAATAAAATTGTATTTTTGCAGAAAACTCTAAAGCAATGAAAACCGCTGTTCTACATCTGATCAAGTCCTTCTTTATGATTGGCATAATGTTGTGCGCTACGGCTTCGGCACAGACGGTTACGGAGTATGAAAATGCTGGCGGCATCTATCAGGAAGTGCGCTCCGACACGGCGAATCCGTGCCGATATACCGAAGACAACCAGGTTTATCGCGCCGGCAACGAATACACGTTTGCCTTCCGCTATTTCAATCCGCAGGGGGAGGAACGTTTTATGCGTGTTTATAAGGAAGCCGTGCGCAAACCGGAAATCAACGAGCAGGGCGATACGAGTTACTATACGTTGCTTTATGCGCGCCATATGCTGGTAGATACTTTCGATGAGGATTCCTGTATCCGGCAATATACAGTGCGTATCAATCCAAGCAACATCGGCTACGGCTTTAGCCCCGATTACGACCAAACGGTGGAGGTTTTCGAGTTTTGGCTAAAGAATGGTGCCAGACCATTTGCCCAGTCAGCCTCCGGCATTGTGGAAAACGAACGTAACATTTGGATGCATCCGCCACGTTCTCTGTTGTTGAGTATTCTGGAACTGAATCCATTCCCGTACATCAAATTTCCGGCAAAAAAGGGCTTGAAATGGAAGTGGAAGTTGACAATCGGTTCACAATGGGGTGATCCATTATGGAAAGAGTGGGAAGGTGCTATCGTCAACAGGTATCGCTATAGAATCGTGGATACGTCCTGCTTGCTGTCCACGACATTAGGCACTTTGGATTGCGTGTGCGTGGAGGCATCTGCCAAGAGTCGCATCGGCAAAACCGGCCTCACGGCCTATTACAACGAAAAGTACGGCTTCGTCAAATTCGACTACACCAACATTGACGGCTCCAAAATCGTGATTGACTTGCAGTCGCTACGCTCCGATTTTCACACATTAAAATGATTAAAATTATTAAAATAAAGATTTCCTTCTAATTGGTGAAAGCACGCCGAAGGCCGAACATCTAATACTCTTCCATTTTCTTTTTCAATTCCTCTAACTCTTTTTTCAAGAATAACACCTCATCGTCGTGTTCTCGTTTTACGGAATGCTTGAATTTCACCATCGCGAGATTGAGTTCAAAGGAAGTCTCTTCCGATTGTTTGGGCAGTGTGCTGTCCAATATTTCAGATACCAACTGCCCGCTCCGTTTCAGCAAGGTCTTCTGTTGTGGTCCGCCTTCTTCTGTCTGCGGAATCTCCACCACCACACGTGCCAGTTCACGGAGTTTGGCATACGCCTCCACAATGGCAATGGTTGTTTGCACGGCCTGAGGGCTTTTCAAAATGGTGGCCAACATATAGAGGCCTTTCTCCGTGAAAGCCTTTGGCAATGTCCTTATTTTACTCCAATTTGCGGTCAAAATTTTTGACCGCAAATAAGAAAACTCTTGTTGCTCAAGTGGAAAGATGTATCCATCAGGAAACTTCTCAGGGTTGTTTTTCACAGCCTGATTGATTTCTTTGGTTTGCACACCATACAGTTCGGCGACATCACAATCGAGAATCACCTGCTGGTTTCGAAGTGTGATGATTTTTGATTCTACGTTTTCTAATTCTTCCATAGTTTTTTGTATTAAATCTTTGTCGCCAAAGATACTACAATAAGAAGCTGATGTCAAGTGTAAAAAACTGTGTTACAAATATTTGAAAATTGCAGAAAAAGATGTGTTTTTTGCAACTTAATATAGGAAATATGCATATTTTCATTTTGGGCAGTTGCTTTCCAAAAAACATTGGAAAGGGCAAATTTCGGAGAAAATCGAAGGAAGGACCGCAATTTGAAATAAGAGGTCCCGGAACGCTGTAGGGACGCAATTCACTGCGCCCGCCACGTCCGCTGAGGTGGTCGTTGACGCTCCGTTTTCACACATTTAAATGATTAAAATTATTAAAATAATGTTCTAATTGGTGGAACCACACCGAAGGCGGAAAATGTATTTCCAAACCAAGATTCAATGCTCTTTTTACGTTTATCATAATGTGGATTCCAGAAAATCTGTGAATCCTTTCACCATTAACCTAAATGTCACATTATGAAATTATCACGTATTATTTTAGTCGTGGCTTTAAGCCTGACCACGTGCTCCGTGTTTGCGCAGAAACCAACGAGCCCTGTCAAGAGATTGCCGGAAATTCGAGAAATTGTGGAGAAAAAGCCGGCAAAGCGTCCCAAAGCATTGATGAAACAGGAAAAGGAGTTGGTTGGGAACTTCTGTCGCATCCCCGGTGTCACGGTGACTACCGACACCTCCAAAGAGGTGACACCCAGCTACTATATGCTGGAATGCGAAGTGATGAACAAATCCTACGGTCGTTTTCTCGAAGATTTGAAAGCACAAGGCAGAACCGCTGATTACGAGGTGGCCAAAATCCACAATGAAAGCGGCGAACCGTTCTTTTATAGCTTTGATGAACAAACAGGAACATCTTATAATAAGAAATATACTCAAAGTTCCGATTATGGTTTGTTTCCAGTAGTGAATGTCAGTTATGAGGGTGCGCAACTTTTCTGCCAATGGCTCACCGAGAAATTGGGCAATGGCGAATGGGAGTATCGGTTGCCGACCGAATGGGAGTGGAAGTGGGCGGCCCACGATGGGAGTATGTTCCACACCTATGCACTTACAGGACCTTATATCACAAATGGTAATGGCAAGGCTCCATATAATTATTATAAAGTGGGGGATGAATGTATCACGCGGACAGATAGCGGTTTTCAGGTGCTGACCTTCGACGAAAGCGCTATTCTACATTACAATTTTCCGATGATATCTTTATCTTGGTATCCCAGTTATAATTATCACTTGTACAATATGTGTGGCAACGTGGCAGAGATGGTCGCTGAAAAGGGCGTTGCCTTCGGCGGCAGCTATGACGACCCCGGCTATGACATCCGCATCGACAGCAAACAGACCTACGGCGAGTATTCTCCCAAGGTCGGTTTCCGCGTGATTGCCGTGCGCAAATGATGTAGAGACGCGGCACGCCGCGTCTCTGCGGTTATTTCCCAAGCACTTCTTCCACTTGGCGATATAAATCGTCGAAATCGCCGTCATTGTGGAACACGTAGTCGGCCATTTCCATACAGCGGCCCACATTCTGATGGGCGGGATCCGTGGAACTCATCTCGCGTTGCTCGTTTTCAATGAACGTCTCGTAGCTGACGTGGTCGGTTTCTGAGTTGCGAAGGACCACGCGGTCGTAACGTACTTTGGGGTCGGCATCCACAGCGAAGAGCAGGAAATGCTCGTTCTTGCGCAGGGATTCCACCTCTCCGGGGGTGCGCACGCTTTCGATGATGGCATTGACACCTGCGGCCTCCGCCTGCTTGTACAATTCGTCAGTGATGTAGGACGGACCGTACTTCTCACGTAAGTCGTTGGCAACCACTACGAAAGTGTCCCTGTTGATTTCCATGCCGCGACGTTCGGCTTCTTCCGTCAGATAACCGCGCACGGAATAATGTTTGTAACCGTAATGTTGGATTAAGTAATCCACGATGGTGCCTTTGCCTGCACCTAATGTTCCTGTAATACCAATGATTTTCACGATGTTAATGCAATAATGTGTTAATGTGTTAATGCGATAATGCGTTAGTAGGGGGGATGTATTCTTAAACTTTAAACCTTAAACTTTAAACCTTAAACTTTAAATTTTAAACTTAGAGAGTTCCCACTTACTTAAAGTTTCTTCTTAACGTAGAACTCGAATTCCCCTTCTATTTTTTTGCTTTGTTTTTTAAGAATGAAAAAGTAAATGACAACGAAAGCCAGGCAGATGATGACGCTGATTAACTCGTTGTGGAAGAGCAGGTAACTGCCGAAAAGGGCTACCATTAGAACGATGAGCGGAAGCAGGTATGCGATAACGACGGCCTTGCGCCCCGCACTGCCCTTGAGCACCAGTTGCACTTTGTCGCCTACGTCAAAATGTTCGCCGTACAGACTTTTTGCCATAACGGTTTCCCGTTTTGTGTCGGTAGGTATGCAGATGCTTTTGGCGTGGCACTCGCTGCACGCGGAACTGATGGTGATTTCTACTTCGACGTTCTCCCCGTCAACGGTCCGCACAATGCCCTCCTTGCAGATGGTGTCTTGGGACGTGTGATGAGTGAACGGTGAACTGTGATTTGAGTCGGAAACTTGATTCATATCTGTGAACTGATTTACGAAACTATGATGTTAAGTTGCTTTTCTTGAAACCTGAAACTTGAAACCTGAAACCAAAGACTCTGGGCGGACGCAATAAATTGCATCCCTACAGGGTGTCATTCGAACAGCGTCTTAAACATTTCCTCCACTTTTGCGATGGGGATGATTTTGATATGGAAGTCGCTGAGGTTGATGCCTTTGAGGTTGTATTTGGAAACGAACATGCGGTTGAATCCGAGTTTGTCGGCTTCGGCGATGCGTTGTGCGATACGGGTCACGGGGCGGACTTCACCGCTGAGGCCCATTTCGCCGGCGAAGCAGGTTTTGGCGTCAATGGCGATGTCGGTGGCGGAAGACAGAATAGCAGCCACAATCGCCAAGTTGATGGCGGGGTCTTCCACGCGCACACCGCCGGCGATGTTGAGGAACACGTCCTTGGCGCCGAGTTTGAAGTGACAGCGTTTTTCCAAAACGGCCAACAGCATATTCATCCGTCGGATGTCGTAGCCCGTGGCGGAGCGCTGCGGCATACCGTAAACCGCGGAACTGACCAATGCCTGCGTTTCAATCATCATCGGGCGGTTGCCCTCAAGAATGCAGGCGATGGCGTTGCCGCTGAAGTCTTCCTCGTGCTGCGAAAGCAGGATTTCTGATGGATTGAGAATCTCATTAAGTCCGCTCTGTGTCATCTCGAAGATGCCCATTTCAGAGGTGGACCCGAAGCGGTTTTTGATGCAGCGAACAATGCGGTAGCCGTAATGTTGGTCTCCTTCAAACTGCAACACGGTATCGACGATGTGCTCTAAGATTTTCGGGCCTGCCAAGGTACCATCCTTAGTGATGTGCCCGATGAGGAACACGGGAATGCCCGTGGTCTTGGCGAGGTGCTGGAACTCGGCGGCACACTCCTTGAGTTGCGAGATGGAACCGGCGGCAGAATCCAACAGACTGCTCTGCATTGTCTGGATGGAGTCGGCGATGATGATATGAGGGTGCAGGTTCTCCACGTGTTTGAAGATTTCCTGTGTGCTGGTTTCTGTCAGTACGAAGCAGTTGGGCGCTTTCTCGTCGGAAAGGCGGGCTGCACGCATTTTGAGTTGCGCTTCGCTTTCCTCGCCGGAGACGTATAGGATTCTGGGACCTTGAATGCGCAACGCCATTTGCAGCAGCAGGGTGGATTTTCCGATGCCGGGTTCGCCGCCCAAAAGGACGATGGAACCGGCCACGATACCGCCTCCGAGCACGCGGTCAAACTCACTGAATGATGTCTTGATGCGTGGCAGTTGCAATAACGACACTTCGTCAATGGGTTTGGGGGAGCTCTTGGTTACAACGGCGTTGGATCGCCCTTTGGCAGGCGCTTCCTCGCGTGCCACAACTTCTTCAACAAAGGTGTTCCACTCGCCGCAGGAGGGACAGCGCCCTAACCATTGGGCCGACTGCGCACCACAGCTTTTGCAGAAATATAAAGTTTTGTTCTTTGCCACGATATTATATTTTTGTGTGATTCTAATCTGGTATCGGTATGGCGTTGAACTCTATGCTTTTATTAAGGCGATTTCAGCTTCCGATAGTCCCGTGACGGATGCAATTAATGTGATGTCTAAACCTTTTGACAGCATTGTCTGTGCCACTTTCATAACTCCTTTCTCCTCACCTCTTTTTACACCTTCGTCAAGCCCGCGTTTGAGACCTGTTTCAAGCCCTCTCTCATATCCTTTCTCCATAGAGTAGGCTATGGCGTCTTGTACGTCTTCATACTCAAGTACACTTTTCCGATATTCTTCTTTTTCCATCATACTTAATTTTGACAATTGACATTCTTCGAACAATTTACGAAAGACCTCATTGTCAGGCACTCCAGCAAAGCTATCCAGGTCTGCAATGTTTTTTAGAGCGTATAGCCAGTGATGAAGGTCTTCTGAGCAATTGCCTTTTCCCAATTGGGCGGCAAATTTACGCAATTCGATGAAAAAAAAGATAATGTTGTTGGAAAAAATATTTCCAGTATTGTCAGTCAGTTTCACTTGCCAGAAGAAATCAGGCTTCCCTCGGAACTCATCAGCGTCAAAGTCTAATATGTTGAGGGCATATACTGGTGTAATGCTGTATTCACGTTCACCTCGTTCCGCATCGTGGCTGATGACGCGACTGACATACGTTATGGCGCGGTGCGCAAAGTGTTTCTGCTGTGACCGTTGCATCTCAACAATGAAGTTCCGCCCTGATTGGTCGGTGCAGAAAATATCAAAAATTACTTTTTTTTCAGATGGCAGTGAACCATATTGTTCTGTAGGTAGGTACTCGATGTCGGTGATAATGCCGACGTGAGCTGATAGGCTGGCGTTCAGAAAGGAAATCAAAAGGTCTTTGTTTCTCTCAGTTCCAAATATTCGTTTGAAACCAAAATCCGTAAGTGGATTGATATATACTGGTTCTTTTCCCATAATGGTGATTGTTAAAATTATATCAACAAAAATATAATTTTATTATGATATTCCTACAACGCATTTATATTTTTTTCTTTTTGTAATTCAATGAATTATTGTGCTTATTTTTGCGTAAGATAATATTCAGTTAAATATTATTGAAATATATTCATAAAACAACCACATTTTATAAAGATGGATTTCCTATTTTTGCGCCCTAAATTTTTGACTTTATGAAACACTCTTTGAAGGAATGGTTCGCGGTTACGCGCTATTGGTCTTTTCCGGTGTCCGTTATGCCGGTGGTTGTTACAACGGCCTATCTGGCTTGGATTTTCGAAGCTTCGCTAATTAATTGGCTGAATGCTGTTTTGGCTCTGGTCGGCATCGTTTTCTTCCATGCCGGCGGCAATGTTATCAGCGACTGGGCCGATTATCGGTCGGGCGTGGATAATGAAAACGCATTTGCGGTGCCGAATCTGGTGTTCCATAAGTTCAAACCGCAGGAGTATCTGAAATTCGGAACTGTTCTGCTGGCCATTGGCGTGGCGATTGGCCTTGTATTGGTGCTGCGCACAGGTTGGACACTTTTGCTCGTGGGGCTGCTGGGCGCCTTGCTCACAGTCGGCTACTCTTTCTTCAAATACAGGGCGTTAGGCGATCTTACCATCTTCCTGAATTTCTCCATCTTGCCTATTCTCGGTACAACCTATGTGGCTATCGGCTCCTTCTGTTGGGATGCATTGGTGCTGGCACTGCCCGTCGGTTTGATTACCGTCGCGGTGCTCCACGCCAACAATACGGTAGATATCGAAAGCGACAAAACGGCCGGCATCAAAACATTTGCTATGCTTCTTGGTGTCAAAACTTCGGCCAAATTGTATGTCGCCTATATGCTAATTCCTTTTATATGCGTGTTTGGGGCTGTTTTGGTAGGCCGTTTGCCGTGGCTGTCGCTCCTCTGTCTTATAGCATTGGTTCCGGCTGCCGGCAATATCCGTGCGGCCAGACAATACGTTGCCAAAGGCAAAGACGCGCTGATGGGTCTGGACCAGAAAACGGCACAATTGCAGTTGTCGTTTAGCGTGCTGCTGACGCTCGGCCTTGTAATCGCCGCTGTCATTTAGTCTTTTAATATTCCAAGTATGAGCCAGATAAAAGAGACTTGTAGGATGGTTGTCCCGCTGTTGATTGCTGCGGTACTGTGGTTCTATATGTTCAGTCCGTGGACAGCCGGCCTGACCAACTTCTGGTTGACGATGGCGTTTGCCGCCGTGGTGCTGACGACGATGACGCTGCTATTTTCCAAAGGACAGGAAATCTTTCAAAATGTAGATAAAAATCTCAAAAACATAGCGTTGCAGATTGCTGTCGGCTTTGCTATTGCTTTTGTTCTCTGGGGCATCTTTTGGCTTGGCGACAAAGTCTCGCAATGGCTGTTTGATTTTGCCCGCCCGCAGGTAGATGCCGTGTATGGTATGAAAACGGGATTGCCGGACGGGGTGATTGCCCTGTTGCTGTTATTCGTCATCGGCCCTGCCGAAGAGTTTTTCTGGAGAGGCTTTGTGCAGCGCGAAATGGTGAAACTTTTCCCTTCCCGCAAGGGCTTGTTTTCTGCTGAAAATGTGGGTTTTGCGGTCACGACGGTGGTTTATGCGTTGGTGCACATTTGGTCCTTCAACTTCATGTTGGTAATGGCTGCATTGGTAGCCGGCTTTATCTGGGGCTTGCTATACCGACTGCGCCCTTCTTTGCTGCCAGCGCTGATTGTCTCGCACGCCGTCTGGGACGCATTAGTGTTCGTCATATTGCCAATTATGTAGGGGCGAAAAAATTTCCGCTCATTTCCATAAAGTTCGGATTGTAGTGTAATAAAATTCTTAGCCGAGTGCTATCACGACAAATAGTTATGCTGGTTAACAATGCCATAGAAAATGAGTATAGAGATTGCGTATTTGCTGTTATACCTGCTGATTATTTGCAGCTGTCTTAAAAAGGCAGTTTACAACAAGAAGGATTAGTTTTTCTTAATAACTAATTGTTAAATTGAGAATTTTGGGAGACACCCTGAAAAGTCAATGTCAAAGTCAATAGTCAATGTTTTTTATGTAGTTTTGCCGCCGTTATGAAACCGAAGAGACTGTTCTGTATCTTATTGGCAGCGTGGGTGTTGCTTGACATGCTTGTGGCAATGTTCACCACTGTGCATGCCGATGAGGCCTACTATGCGCTATATGGACAGTTTTTGGACTGGGGCTACTATGACCATCCGCCGATGGTGGCGCTGTTAACATTTTTTAGCAGCCTGCTTTTCGATGGAAATCTCTCCATCCGTTTCCTGACGGTGCTGCTGCATGGAGGCACGGTCTGGCTCATTTGGAATTTGCTCCCTGAGGAGAAATGGACTCGTCGCGGTGTGAAGGATTTCTTCATCATTGCGGGTTCGCTTTTTATGTTTTCAGTGTACGGAATTGTCACTACGCCTGATGCACCGCTGCTCTTCTTCACGGCTCTGTTTTTCTTTTTCTATAAAAAATATCTGTCGAATAACTCCTGGCCGAATGCCCTGTTGATGGGCGTTGCCTTGGCAGCCATGCTGTACAGCAAATATATGGCCGTGTTGGTGGTGGCTTTCGTGGTGATTTCCAACTGGCGAGTGTTAAAAGATCCTAAAATCTGGGTGGCCGGCTTGCTCGCCGCAGCGCTGTTTGTGCCCCATATCCTGTGGCAGTTTCAAAACGAGTTCCCAAGTCTGAGGTACCATCTCGTAGCCCGTAACAGTGCCTTTTCACTGCGATTTCCCTTGGAGTTCATTCCCAACCAGTTGGTGATTTTCAATCCGGTATGCTTTTGTCTGGCCCTCTATTTCTGCTGGAAAAACAGGAAGACGGAAAACCTTTTTCTGCGGGCCTGCCTGTTTACTATTGCGGGTTTCGTCTTATTTTTCTGGATGATGACGTTCAAAGGCCATGCCGAACCGCACTGGACGGTGGCGGCTTCTGTGCCTTTGGTAGTGATGCTGTTTGTCTCTATGCGTGACGATAGTTGGCAGAAGTGGATTCGTCGGGGCATCTTGCCGTTCGCCCTGCTCCTGCTTGCTGCCAGAGTGTTTCTGCCCGTGCTGTCTTCTGAAAAGGTCGGGTTGCTGGGCGATAGGAAACGTTTGGAGGCCATCCACCAACATTGCGGCGATACGCCTGTCGTGTTTGTCGGTTCTTTCCAGGAACCGGCACTGTATAGATTTTATACGGGCGAGAACGCTGCTCCCCTCAGTTCTGTGTACGGCCGCCAAACGCAGTTCGACTTGCTGCAGTTCGACAAGGATTTGCAGGGCCAGACGGTATATGCCATCGGCCGCCTTATTGATACGCTCGATATTCCCAAGAAAGAGCTCGTATGCAGGGAAGACACTACTTTCTATTGTCGCAAGTACGAGCATTTCCAGGGGACTAACCGTTTGGAGGTCAATGTGGACCGCTATCGTGTGGCCGGGGATTCAATGTATCTGGACCTGACAGTGCAAAACCACTACGGTGTTCCGTTCGACTTCAACCATCCAGACTTTGTGACCACCTTGCATGTGCTGTACAAGTTGGACCATTATTTCCCGATAACCTGTCCCATGCCTGACCACGTTGTGATTCCGGCGGGTGGCTGCGTGAGTTTCTCCACTCATTTGAAATACATTCCCGACGCGCCTTTCGTCGTCTGCTTTGATAACGAGATCTGCAGGTCAGTAAATAGCAGGCCGGTGAAGTTGGAGAATTCAAAAAACGGTAAGCGGAATTAAAGTCCACGGTGTTTCAGCCTTTTCATCTTAGCTTTCACAACACGTATCTCAGATCACTGTTCACGGATTTCTTATCACTATTTTTTGTACTTTTGCACGCTTTTCTCAAACAGGTAAAAATGCGCAAGACAGGTCTCTATTTCGGCTCGTTCAACCCCATCCACGTGGGGCATCTCATCATAGCCGAATATATGCTGGAACATTCTGATCTTCAGGAAATATGGTTCGTGGTTTCTCCATGTAACCCGCTGAAAAAGAAGAGCTCTTTGCTGGACGACCGCCAGCGGCTGTATATGGTGAATCTCGCAATCGAAGATGATGACCGTTTCAAGGCTTCCGATGTGGAGTTCGGCCTGCCGCAGCCTTCCTATACGTGCCACACGTTAGTGCACTTGGCCGAGAAATATCCGAAGCGCGAGTTCTGCCTCATCATGGGTGAGGACAATCTACAGACTATCGACAAGTGGATGAACTACGAGTGGCTTATGGAAAACTATGATTTTTATGTCTATCCGAGGCCGGGTTACGATGCCGGCGAGTACAAAAACGGCAACCGCATTCATTTTGTCGATGCGCCGCAGATAGAACTTTCCTCTACGATGATTCGGGAAAGCCTCAAGCAGAAGAAGTCAGTGCGCTATATGCTCCCGCCCAAAGTCTTCCAATATCTCGATGAAATGGGATTTTATAGATAGAATCATCCATTTTTAAACTTTAAACCTTAAACTTTAAACCGTTAAATAAGAATGGCTTTTAAACGATATAACATAGAAAATCTGGAAATCATCTCCGCCGGAGCGGAGGGCAAGGCTGTCGCCAAATTGGACGGCTTGACAATCTTTGTGCCTTACGCCGTGCCAGGTGATTTCGTCGATGTGGAGATATACAAACGAAAACACGGCTATGCCGAGGCCAACCTGCTGGCTATCCGCACACCGTCGCCGGACCGTGTGGTCCCCCCGTGCGGACATTTCGGCACCTGCGGTGGTTGCAAATGGCAGATGCTCTCGTATGACAAGCAACTGGCTTTCAAACAGAAACAGGTTGAAGACAATTTCCGACATCTCGGCAAGTTCGAGTTCCCGGAACTGATGCCCATCATCGGCTCTGAAAAGCAGTATTACTATCGTAACAAACTGGAATATACCTTTTCCACGATGAAATGGCTCTCGTATGAGGATTTGAAGAGATACGAAGACGGCGAGTTCTACGAACAGCGTTGCTTAGGTTTTCACGTGCCGGGTATGTTCGACAAAGTCCTTGACATCGAGCATTGCTGGCTGCAGGCCGCTCCGAGCAACGACATCCGACTTTTCTGTCGTGCTTATGCGTTGGAACACAACCTCGACTTCTACAATCCCCGTGAGCAAGTGGGCTTGTTGCGCAACATCATCATTCGCACTTCTTCCACGGGCGACCTTATGCTCGTAGTGGTCATCACTGAGCTCAACGACGACTCCAAGGGCTTCCTGCAGGCTATCGCCGACCGTTTCCCGGAAATTACCTCTTTGGTTTATGTTATCAATACAAAGATGAACGACGCCATTTTCGACTTGCCGTTCCATCTTTTCAAAGGCCAGGATTATATTATGGAAGAGATGGAAGGCTTGAAATTCAAAGTCGGTCCGAAATCATTCTATCAGACCAACAGCGAGCAGGCTTACAATTTGTACAAGGTGGCGCGTGAGTTTGCTGCCATCCAGCCCGACGACGTCGTCTATGACCTGTTCACAGGCACCGGTACCATTGCCAATTTCGTGGCGCACCAGGCCAAGCGAGTGGTGGGCATCGAATATGTGGATACCGCGGTGGCTGATGCCAAGATCAATTCGGCACAGAACAACATCGAAAACACGGAGTTCCTGGTCGGTGATATGGCCAAGATTTTCACGGACAGCTTTATCAAGAAACACGGCAAACCCGACGTGGTAATTTCCGACCCGCCACGCGCCGGCATGCATCCCAATGTCATCGAACAGCTGCTGAAATTGGAGGTGCCGCGCATCGTTTATGTCAGTTGCAACCCGGCGACGCAGGCCCGCGACCTCACTCTGCTGAATGAGAAATACAAGGTCGTGGCCGTGCAGCCTGTGGATATGTTCCCACATACACAGCATGTTGAGAATGTTGTGAAGTTGGAACTCCGATAAAGAATTCGACAGATTTTTTTAATGGCCCAACGCTGAAAATTTATGTATCTTTGCCCGCTTTTGCGAAAAAGATTTTTTTGAAAAAAACATTTACTAAAAAATATGAAGATTGATATTTTACTCGGTTTGCAATGGGGTGATGAAGGAAAAGGAAAAGTCGTTGACGTTCTCACCTCCAAGTATGATGTGATTGCCCGTTTCCAAGGCGGCCCGAATGCAGGTCACTCTTTGGAATTCAATGGTATACGCCACGTGCTCCACATTATTCCCTCTGGTATTTTCCATAAAGAGAAAATGAACATTATCGGCAATGGCGTCGTTATTGATCCGATTATCTTCGAAGAGGAAATCGACGCATTGGTCAAAATGGGTCTTACGCCGACCGACAATCTTTGTATTTCCAAGAAAGCGCATCTGATAATGCCGACGCACAAACTGTTGGATGCTGCTTATGAAGCTCAAAAGGGCAACAACAAAATCGGTTCCACGCTGAAGGGCATCGGACCGACCTATACGGACAAAATCGCCCGCGTGGGCATGCGCATCTGCGATCTTCTCTCTCCTAATTTCGAGGAAAAATACCAGCATCTGCTGAACGAACATAAGGCCATTTTGGACCAACTTCATTTCGATTACAGCATGCTGCTGCCTGAGTTGGACAAGAAATGGAAGGCTTCTTTGGCCACGTTGCGCAAGTTTGCCTTTATCGACAGCGAATACGAACTTTACGATTACCTGCAGCAGGAAAAAACCGTTCTGGCCGAAGGCGCCCAAGGTACGTTGCTCGATTTGGAATTCGGCGCATATCCTTTTGTGACATCTTCCAACACGATTGCGGCAGGCGCATTCACAGGCCTCGGCCTTGATCCGCATTTCGCCGGTAAAGTCATCGGCATTGTAAAAGCATACTGCACACGCGTGGGCGCCGGCCCGTTCCCGACGGAGCTGTTTGACGCCACGGGTGAGAAACTGAGAACGATTGGCAATGAGTTCGGCGCTACCACGGGACGCCCGCGCCGCTGCGGCTGGCTCGACCTCGTGGCCCTCAAGTACGCCATCATGATTAACGGTGTCACCGATATCGTCCTCACTAAGGCCGACGTGATGTCCGACTTCGATACTATTGACGTATGTACCGCTTACCGTGTGGATGGTGAACTCACCAACCACATCCCGTCTGCTTCCGATGCTGTCGTTGAACCGGTCTATACCACGCTCCCCGGCTGGAAAGAGGATATCAGCAAATGTAAGACCTATGAGGAACTTCCTCAAGTCTTTAAAGATTATATCCGTTTCATCGAAGAAGAAACTAAGGCCAAGGTCTCTATCGTCTCTGTGGGCCCTGACCGCGATGCTACCATCTTCAGATACTAATCATGAAATCGTTCAGACATCTTATTCTGCTCTGCCTGCTTTGCTTTGTCGTCGCTGTTGCGGGACAGGCACAATCTGCGGCAGCGGAAGATGGTTTGCTGGACATTCTCCGACTTCAAGTTGATAGCCTTTTCCACTCCTTTCCCAAAGGAGAAGACAAAGTCTATTTCCTATCTTACCGGGTTGAAAAATCCGAGCAGCTGGATTTGTCGGCGGCTATGGGTAGTGTTACTGGGGAATCCAATCTTCAGAATTCTCTGCTGACCATCCAGATTAGAGTCGGCAACCCTCACGTGGACAACTATTCGGTACTTGGCGATGGCTCTGACGAGGCTTGCCTATACACGAAATCTATCAGATTGCCGCTGGACGACAACCAGAATAACATACGTAAAATCCTGGTTCGGGAAACCTCTGCAGCCTATCAGGAGGCCCGTGTCCGGTATCGCCAGGCAATGGCTGCCGATGCGGATATCCAGGCAGTAAAGCACGAAGCAGGCGACTATGTCCATTCTTTGCCTATGGCCTATTATGAGCCTCCGTTCCCTCAAGAGGAATTGCCTGTCGAGGTTCTGAAAAATAAGTTGAAAACATGTTCTGGCGCCGTCTCCCCGCATTTGGGCTTGCAATGCAGCGCAGTGCTGAATGTGACCAAGTCAAGACGCTATTTCGTCAGCAGCGATGGCGCGGCCTTGGCTGAAAATGCGGCCCATACCTGTTTGCGAATCCAATTGGTGGGACAGACCAAAGACGGCACTCTGGTTCCCTATACCAAGCAATATGACAGGCAGATACCTGGCGAACTTCCGGCCGATGAAGATCTGTCCCGTGATGTTCAGAAAATGGAACAGACCTTTCAACCGGTGCTGAATTCCAAAAGCGGTGATGCGGCATTGTGCCCTGTGGTTTTTTCAGAATCCGCTTCCGGCATTTTCTGGCAGAGCACCTTGGTGCCGTTCTTGTTGAGCTATGACGGACCCTTGGGATGGGAATTGCTGCCCGGTGATTTCAATGTGGAATCCGACCCGACGCGTGTTACGTATGGAGACTGTCGTTTGACGGGCTCTTATCGCTACGATGATGAAGGAACTCCCGCTGAATGTGTCAAATTGGTAGAAGGTGGACATTTGCTCAATTCCTTTTATTCTTGTGACGATAGCCGCGATTTCCATTTTTCGAACGGACACGGCCGTGCGCTGCCTGGCATGCAGCCTTCAGCGGTTCCCGCCAACTTGTTTGTCACCACCATGGCTCCGCGCTCTGATGAACAATTGCGTGCTATGTTGAAAAAAGAGGCTGCTGCGCGCCATTGTGACTTCGGTTACTGGGTTTTGGCTGCCGAACTTGATGCGGACAATCTGATTCGTCCGCAGTTGACTTGGAAAGTTTACACTGACGGCCGCCCAGATGAATTGGTGCACGGAATAGAATTTGTTGCCGCGCCTTGGCCGGCGTTGTCGCAAGTGCTCGCGGCCGGCAATTTGACGTACTGCTCACAAGGAGATTACCATGGAATACCATATCATTGCTGTTCTATGCCGGTGTTGGTCGGACAGATGGAATCCCGGAAAATCAGAAATTCTCAGTCTTCGCTTCCGTTGTGCACCTTTGACTATGACGGCGGCAGAGAAGAGCAAACAGAAAGTTTCTCGGAAGTCGTTTTCCAGGCTATGAGTGATGAAATGGACGCAGCTGTGGACCAACTGAAATCACAAGAAGAACAACCGCCGTACTATATTAGTTATTTAGCTACCGATGCTATGGCCTATCATGTGGAGAGCTCGGCCGGCAGCCTGACGAACTGTTATGAAAAACCGGTGCGTGATGCGGAAACGCAGGTGCTGGTCGGTGGTAATGTTTTAAATAGCGGCCGATTGAATACTTCTTCTTCGCATGAATTTCCCTTTGACAACAATTATAATAATATACGTAGAAGTTTGAATGCGCAGACGGACCGGGCTTACAAGCAGGCCGTGCGACAAATGGCCGAGAAAGTGCAGCTGCTGCAGCTCCTCGGAGATTCCGTTGCCATGAATTTGCCAAATGAGAGAACATCTGCTTGGGTTACTAATATTAATATTGACAACCCATTTGGAGATGTGGACTTTAGCCAGTTGAAGAATCTGGCCAATGAACTGTCATTGCTGTTTTCAAAGCACAAGCATATTTCCGATTCGTATGTGGCTATTGACGCGTTCAGGGGCGATGCCTATTTCAAAGCATCTGACGGAGTGCAGTATGCGCAACCGCTATCCTTGATACGCTTCACATTCTCTGCGGAAGCAGTTGCTGATGACGGAACTGTCTTGGCTGACCGTTCTGAGCTGTTCTTCCGTGATCTTCGTGAAATAGCAGAGACGTCAGCACTTTATCCTTATGTTTCTGATATGGCGGCACGTTTGAAAGAAGCCGCACTTGTCTCGACTATGGATGTAGAATGTTACACTGGACCTGTTTTGCTGGTGGGTGAGGCTGCGGCGCAGGTGTTCGCAGAGGCATTCGTGGAAAACGAACCCAGCATTGTGGCTTCGTCTGCACCGATGAAAATCAAATCCAGTCGAGGAACGTTGCCTGTTTCCTCGTTGGAAGCAATGTTAGACAAACGTATCGTTAATCGTACGATAGATGTGAATGCGGTGAACACGCAGACAATCTTTGAAAACACGCCGCTCATCGGCAGTTTCTATATTGATGCCGACGGCATCAAGGCCGAGAGTAAATATGAAGTTATCCGGAACGGAGAGCTGATCACATTGCTGACGAGTCGTATGACTACGGGTCATCAGGAATTATCCAACGGGCATTTGCGGTTGGCACTGCGCAACAATAGCATAACGGCCGAACCGGGACCCGGCGTGCTCGAGTTGTCGTGCAGCCATCAGTTGAGTGAGAAACAGATGCTTAAAATGTTGTGCAAACAGGCGCTGGCGCAAGGTTCCCGTTATGCATTTGTCATCCATAAGATAGTTGAGGTTGATAACAGCCAGATGGTTTTTGCGGAGCGCGTGAATGCAGCTACCGGTAAGGCGGAGCCTGCCATTTTTACTGCAGCCAACACGATGGATATCTTCGACTTCCAACATCTAACTGCTTCCTCGAAGGAGAAAAGAGCCTATAATAAGTTGGTAAAAAGCGCGTCCGGTAACGAAAAACTCGAAGGAGAGTTTTCCGGTGTGCCATGTAGTTTCATTGTTCCTGAAAAGCTCTTCTTTGAGAAATCTAACATTTTGAATGTCAACAGATAGTTGCATGCTTTCCGGGGCTTGTTAAAAAACACCTCATTTTGTTGAAAAAAAATATGTTCTGAGGGTAAAGGAGAAAAAAGTTTTTTTCCTATTTTTGCCATGTTTTTTGCGGGAGTAGAATTTATATCGGAGAATAATTATTAACCACATAAATATAGGAGGATTTATTTTGTTAAAGAACAGATGCTTAATAGACCCGTCGGATTTCACACGTGAAGAATTTCGCGAAATCTTTGATTTGGCACATCAGATTGTTGCAGATCCGGAGAAGTATAGTAAGAGTTGCGAAGGTAAAATCTTGGCAACTCTTTTTTATGAACCAAGCACACGTACGCGTTTCAGCTTCGAGGCTGCTATGCTGCGCTTAGGCGGCAAGGTGATCGGTTTTTCCGAACCGAACTCCAGTTCCACTGCAAAAGGTGAGAGCATTGCCGATACGCTGCGTACCATCGAATGCTATGCTGATATCGCTGCTATGCGTCACCCTAAGGAGGGCGCACCGCGTATGGCCAGCCACTACATCAAAATGCCGCTCATCAATGCCGGCGACGGCGGACACCAACATCCGACGCAGACATTGACCGACATTCTGACCATCGAAAGACTCCGTGGCGGCGTTGAGAACAAGACCTACGGCTTCTGCGGCGACCTTAAGTTCGGCCGTACCGTGCACTCCCTCGTCAAATTCCTCAGCAACTACGAAGGCGTGAAGTTCATCTTCATCTCTCCCGAAGAACTGAGAGTCCCGGAATATATCCGCGAAGAGGTCGTCAAGAAAAAAGGTATCCCGTTTATGGAAGTCGACCAGATGGAACCCTATATGGGCCAACTCGATTTCCTGTACATGACCCGTGTGCAGCGCGAACGCTTCTTCAACGAAGAAGATTATATCCGCTTGAAAGACCGTTTCATCTTGGATCCTGAAAAGATGACCTACGCTCGCCCAGATACCTATATTCTTCACCCACTTCCACGTGTGAACGAAATCAGCCCCGAAGTCGACAGCGACCCGCGCGCTCAGTACTTCAACCAGGCCAAGAACGGTATGTATGTCCGTATGGCCCTTATCTGCAAACTTTTAGGAATCTATTAAAATTTTGAAGCTATGTTAGAAATCAACAGTATAGAAAAAGGTATCGTTATCGACCATATCAAAGCCGGGTATGGTATGACCGTTTTCAACTACTTGCATCTTGATAAGGCCGAATACAATGTGGCCCTCATTATGAATGCATATAGCGAGAAAATGGGCAAGAAGGACATTATCAAAATCAACAATGTCATTGACATCAATTATGATTTCTTAGGACTGATTGACCCCAACGCGACAGTCAACATCATCGAAAACGGCAAAACCGTCAAGAAGGTGAAACTCGAGGTTCCGGAAAAGGTTATCAACATCATCCATTGTAAGAATCCGCGTTGCGTCACTTCTGTCGAACATTATTTCGACCATGTCTTCCATTTGGTTGATAAGGAAAAACGTTCCTATCGTTGCGAATACTGCGATGATATCGTGATTCCTTATCCGACGAAATAGGTTTTTTTAAGACACGCAGTTTCTGTTACAACACAAGCATCTGATAATCAATTAGTATTTTTTTATTGTCAGATGCTTGTTTATTAAAAAAAATATTGTATTTTTGCGGCCTCAAAACAACAAGGTCTCTTGGCCGAGTGGTTAGGTACCGGTCTGCAAAACCGTTGACTCCAGTTCGAATCTGGAAGAGACCTCTGAAGGCAATCCAAATGGGTTGCCTTTTTTTATTGCCACTTTTGCGCCTCCTTAGGTGAGAAAATGGAAGAATTTTTCCAACTGTTCCGCAAATCTGATTGCCCAATGTCGGTGTGGCGAGTTCCAAAGTCGAAGTTTTTTAGAAGAAAAAATGAAAAACATGCAATTGCCGCAACATCTGTGGCAATATGGAAAACATGCGTAAAATAGGGATTTTAGGGCAATAAAAAAGCCCTCAGGATTCCTAAGGACTTGATTTTGAGCGGAAAACGAGACTCGGACTCGCGACCCCAACCTTGGCAAGGTTGTGCTCTACCAACTGAGCTACTTCCGCTTGTGTTTGACGCCGCAAAAATACACTTTTTTTTATATGGTGCAACACTTTTTAAAAAAAAAATTTTTTTAGGAATTTCTACCCCTATTTTTTCTATCTTTGTCGGCTCAAAAAAAACTGATATAAAATCTATTTATATGTCTGAACAAGTTAAAGGAAAAATATCCCAAATCATCGGTGCAGTCGTCGACGTCCACTTCGGTGAGGACTGCAAGTTGCCCAACATCTACGATGCTTTGGAAGTCGTCAGAGACAATGGCGAAAAACTGATACTCGAATGTGAACAGGATATTGGTGAGAATACAATGCGTTGTATTTCCATGGACTCCACCGATGGCCTCCATCGTGGCATGGAGGTGGTCGCAACCGGCCGTATGATCACGGTGCCGACGGAGAACATCAATGGTCGTCTGCTCAACGTTATTGGCGATTGTATTGACGGTATTGGCGAAGCTGACTCCAAAAAGCGCAGCGATATCCACCGCGATCCTCCTACATTTGACAACCTCTCCACTTCCCAGGAAGTCTTCTATACAGGTATTAAGGTCATTGACTTGATTGAACCGTACGCCAAGGGCGGTAAGATCGGTCTGTTCGGTGGTGCCGGTGTCGGCAAAACCGTGTTGATTATGGAAATGATCCACAACATCGCTAAGAACTACGGTGGTATGACCGTTTTCACCGGTGTCGGTGAACGTACCCGTGAAGGTAACGACCTGTTGCGCGAAATGCTCGAATCCGGCGTCATCCGCTATGGCGACGAATTTGTGAAGAGCATGCAGGCCGGCGGCTGGGACCTTTCCAAGGTTGACAAGGACGAACTGGCAAAATCACAGGCAACATTGGTGTTCGGCCAAATGAACGAACCTCCCGGGGCACGTGCCCGTGTTGCTCTTTCCGGCCTTACCGTTGCTGAAGGCTATCGCGACGGTGACGAAACTACCGGCGGCCGTGATATCCTCTTCTTCGTGGACAACATCTTCCGTTTCACCCAGGCTGGTTCCGAGGTTTCCGCATTGCTCGGCCGTATGCCGTCAGCTGTAGGTTACCAACCGACTCTGGCTACTGAGATGGGTACCATGCAGGAGCGTATCACCTCTACCAAGCGCGGTTCTATTACGTCCGTACAGGCTATCTACGTGCCTGCCGACGACTTGACCGACCCCGCACCGGCTACAACGTTCTCCCACTTGGATGCAACCACCGTGTTGAGCCGTAAGATTTCCGAGTTAGGTATCTACCCGGCTGTCGACCCGTTGGATTCTACTTCCCGTATCCTTTCTCCGGATATCGTCGGTGAAGAACACTACCGTACAGCACAACGCGTGAAAGAAACTCTCCAACGTTATAAGGAACTTCAGGATATTATCGCCATCCTCGGTATGGAAGAACTCTCTGAAGAAGACAGAAAGACGGTGCAACGCGCTCGTCGTGTACAACGTTTCATGTCACAGCCGTTCTTCGTGGCAGAACAGTTTACCGGTATTCCTGGTAAGTTCGTCAGCATCGAAGATACCATCAAGGGTTTCAACATGATTCTGGACGGCGAACTCGACTACCTGCCTGAAACCGCTTTCAACTTGGTGGGTACTATCGAAGAAGCTATTGAAAAAGGTAAGAAGGAACTCGCTTCCGCTAAATAATTCCGGTTATGAAGTTAGAAATCAGAACTCCGGACAAATCGGTTTATACTGGCGAGGTCACGCTTGTGCAGCTCCCCGGTATTGACGGTCTCTTCGAGATTCTGGAACACCATGCTCCGCTGGTCGCCGCTCTCCAGAAGGGCCGCGTCAAAATCCAAGGACAGGACGGCCAATTCCAGTATTTCGAAATCAACGGCGGCGTGGCTGAAGTGCTGCAGGGCAAAGTCCTCGTGCTGGCCGAATAATGCCGACTCCTTTTTGCTGAAAAGCATTCTCCTATATGAAATAAAAAACGGGTGATCTGATGACCACCCGTTTTTTTATGCTTGTTGAATAGGATATTATCTGTTTTCCAAGAAGCGCATTACATTATTATAGATGCGTTCGTCGGCATTGTCGGTGTCTGCGGGTACGAATTTCTCACCTAAGATGTTTTCGTACAGTTCGATGTAGCGGTTGGTGATGCCGTTGATAACTTCTTCGGTCATTTCGGGGACCTTCTGGCCTTCCTGGCCTTGGAAACCGTTGGCCATAAGCCATTCGCGTACAAATTCCTTGGAGAGTTGTTTCTGAGGACGGCCTGCGGCGAAGTTCTCTTCATATCCTTTTGCGTAGAAATAGCGAGAGGAGTCAGGCGTGTGGATTTCGTCAATCAAATAGATTTTGTCGTCACGTTTGCCGAATTCGTATTTGGTGTCCACTAAGATGAGGCCTTGCTTAGCAGCGATTTCAGTGCCGCGTTGGAAAAGCTTCATCGTATAGTCTTCGATTACGGCATAGTCTTCGGGAGATACGAGGCCCTGAGCGAGGATTTCCTCTTTGGAGATGTCGGCGTCGTGCTCGCCTTGTTCGGCCTTGGTGGTCGGGGTGATAATCGGGGTGGGGAACTTCTGGTTCTCGTGCATGCCTTCGGGCAGGATGTTGCCGCAGAGGTTGCGACCGCCGTTTTTGTAGAAACGCCATGCACTACCGCAAAGATATCCACGTACAATCATCTCTACGGGGAAGCCTTGGCAGAGAACGCCGGCAGTTACCATGGGGTCAGGAGTGGCAATTTTCCAGTTCGGGCAAATGTCACTGGTGGCATCCAAAAACTTGGCTGCAATCTGATTGAGAATCTGGCCTTTGCATGGAATACCCTTGGGAAGGATAACGTCGAAAGCGGAGATTCTGTCGGATGCGACCATCACTAATACATCATCATTAATGTTGTACACGTCGCGGACTTTGCCGTGGTACACGTTTTTCTGTTTCGGAAAATTGAATTCTGTGTTTGTAATTGCTGCCATATGTGTGTTTTTTAAGAGGTCGCAAAGATACGAAATATTAGCACATTTTTTTGTACTTTTGCAGCCCTATTTTTAGGCGTACTATAATGGAGAATTTTGACGACATACGACCCTATAACGAAGACGAGGCCCCGGCGGCCTATCATCAGCTCATGGAGGACAAACGCTTCCAGGATGCTATCGTTAAATGTCTGCCAAACTATACTATTGACGATTTCCGCCGTGACTTTGAGAAATTCCACAGCATCTATGATGTGCAGGTCGATTTTGACAAACGCTTCATCGATGTCTTCATCTCCCAGTTTACCAAGGGTGTTACCTTCCAAGGCGTAGAAAATGTGGACCCGCAAAAGGCCTACCTCTACATTGCCAATCACAGAGATATTACTTTCGATTCGGCACTTCTGCAATACTATTTCTTTTTGGAAAAGAGAAATACGACGAAAATCGCTATCGGTGACAACCTGATTGCCACTCCTGTGCTCGGTGACGTGGCGCGTTTGAATAAGATGTTCTTAGTGAAACGCTCTGGCTCTCTTAGAGAAAAACTGGCTGATTACAAACACCTTTCCGCCTACATTCAGTACAGCATCTTCGAAGAGAAGGAATCCGTTTGGATTGCGCAGCGCGATGGCAGAACGAAAGACGGTTTCGACTACACCAAGCAGGGACTGGTCAAAATGGTCTCAATGGGTCATGACAAGGATTTGATAGAGACGCTTCGCCGCTTGCAAATCGTGCCGCTCACTATCTCGTACGAGTATGAACCGTGCGATGCCCTCAAAGCCAGAGAGTTGGCATTGAGTGAAAACGGACAGCACTATCAAAAATATCCAGGCGAAGATTTCGACAGCATCAAACACGGCATTTTCGACCAGAAGGGTAGGGTATCTTTGATTATCGGAACGCCTATTGATAGGGAACTGGATGAAATTCCAGAAGATATCAACAATAATGACAAACTTTATCACGTCTGCCAACTGATTGATCATCAGATTTATCAGAATTATAAATTGTATCCAAACAATTATATTGCCAATGATGTGATAAATCAAAGCGAGCGGTACCATCAGTTCTATACAGAAGAGGAGAAGGAACAATTTATGGAGTATCTGCATAGAAAGGCGAAGGTGAGAGATGTGTCAGAGGAAAAGATGATGCACTATTTGCTGCAGATTTACAGCACGCCTGTGGATACCCATTATGATAAGCCCATAAATAGAAAACAGTAAACAACATTATATATAATATGGATGAAATTCAACCCCCGTCGGCGATTAAAGTTTTAATCATTCGATTGAGTTCAATCGGAGACATAGTTTTGACGACCCCCGTCATCCGGGCTGTGAAAGAGCAGGTCCCCGGAGTCGAATTGCATTTTCTGACCAAGACGTCCAACGAACAAGTCGTGGCCTGCAATCCCCACATTGACAAATTGCATCTTTATAACGCACAGGAAACTCAGAGTGTTATGGAGGAACTGAAGGCTGAGCATTTCGATTTCATTGTCGATTTGCAAGGCAACCATCGTTCCCGCCAGGTAATCCGGAAGTTGCATGTGCCCAGTTCCACGTTCCCGAAAGTGAATTTCAAGAAGTGGCTTTGCGTCTCCTTGAAACTCAACTTTTTGCCCGATGTGCATATTGTGGACCGCTATTTCGAAGCAGTTGTCGGTTTGAATGTCCACAATGATCACAAAGGACTGGAATTTTATATTCCGGAGAATCAGGAATTTGACGAAGACGACCTGCCTATGGTTTTTGAAGACGGATTTGTGGCTGTGGTTTTGGCTGGCCAACATTTGACCAAGCGCATTCCCGTGCAGAAAATCATTGAGATCGGCAGTATCTTGCACAAACCCATCATGCTGCTGGGCGGCAAGGATGTGTTCGAAGTGGGCGAGGAAATCGTGGCTGAACTGGGTGAGCGCGCCTATAACGGCTGTGGAAAATATACACTCTATCATTCCTGCTCTATTTTGAAACAGGCCGACAGCGTGATAACCGGAGATACCGGACTGATGCATATCGCTGCTGCATTCGACAAACCTACGGCTGTGCTCTGGGGCAACACTATTCCCGAATTCGGCATGTACCCATATATGCCGGGCCATCGTACCAATTTCAGGAATTTCGAAGTCTGCCCGCTGGTGTGCAGACCTTGTTCGAAACTCGGTTTCAAGAAATGCCCTCGCAAACATTTCAAGTGCATGAACAATATGCCTGCCGTTGAAGTTGCTGACTGGATTAATAAATTTTAACGATGAACTATTTTGCAGACCCCATAAAGATAGAAGGCAATGCCCTTTTTGTGTCGGATGCGCACCTCGGAGCGCCTTCCGAAAGGGAAAGTCTGCAACGTGAAGAATGGCTTATCCAGTTACTGTTAGAGAAGAAAAACGACATCCAACATCTTTTCTTCTTAGGTGATATGTTCGATTTCTGGTTCGAATACCGTGACGTGGTTCCCAAAGGCTATTTCCGTCTTTTTAACATTCTTTATGAGATGAATAAGGCGGGCGTCAAAATCTACTTTTTCACAGGAAACCACGATATGTGGGTGCAGAACTACTTTACACAGCAGTTTGGCTGCCGTGTGTTTTACAAACTGAATGCCTTCATCATCAACGGTAAACGATGTATCCTCGGGCACGGTGACGGCATTGGCGGGAAACAGTACCGCTATATGTTTATCAAACATACCTTTGCCTTTAAACCTAACAGATGGTTGTACGGGAAGTTGCCGCCTCGTATCGCCTTTTCCCTGGCACGCCGTTTTTCCCGCAAGAGCCGGCAGGCCCACGGCCCCGAAGAGTTTATCTTCAGAGAGGAAGACGAATACCAGGTGAAGTTCGCTCGTCAGGTTTTGGCTGATGAACCTGTCGATTGTTTTATCTTCGGACATCGGCACATCCCAATCGTATATCGTATGAACGAACAGTCCGTGTTTTACAATACCGGCGACTGGTTCGAGAATTTCACCTACATGATGTTTGAAAAGGCTTCTGAAAGCCCGACACTACATTATTTTAAGCAAAATTAAGAGATGAATACTAACACTATAGAAAATACTGAAAATCATCGTGCCGGTTTCGTCAACCTGATCGGTAATCCGAACGTTGGCAAGAGCACATTGATGAACCAACTCGTTGGGGAGAAAATCTCCATTATGACTTCGAAAGCGCAAACCACACGCCACCGTATCAAGGGAATTGTCAACGGTGACGACTATCAAATCGTATATTCCGACCTTCCCGGTGTGCTGGACCCTGCCTATAAGATGCAGGAAATGATGATGCGCTTTGTGGTCGATTCCCTTCAAGATGCAGATACCATTCTCTATCTTATTGAATGTGGCGAAACGAAGTACAATGCCGAACTCGTTGAGAAAATCAAATTGTTGGGACGTCCCATCGTTCTGATTATTAATAAAATCGACAAATATACCGATGAACAGGTAGAAGAGTCCAAGGCTTTTTGGAAAGAGATTTTCCCAGAGTCTGACGTCTTTGCCATTTCCGCATTGAAAGGCACCAATATTGCGGAACTCCGCGACCGCATTATCGAGTTGCTTCCTCTCTGCCCCCCTTATTTTCCGAAAGATGCTTTGACGGATCGTCCTATGCGCTTCTTCGTCTCCGAACTTATCAGAGAACAAATTCTTCTTCAATATAAAAAGGAAATCCCTTATAGTGTTGAGGTTGTGGTGGATAGTTATAAAGAGGACGACAACATCATTCGTATTGGTGCCACGCTATATGTGGAACGCGACACGCAGAAGGCCATCATCATTGGCAGCAAAGGTTCCGCTATCAAAAAGTTAGGTAGCGATGCCCGTGCCTCTATCGAGGACTTCCTTCAGAAGCACATCTTCCTCGATCTTTCCGTAAAAGTTTTAAAAGACTGGCGAAACAGCGACCTGCTGATGAGGAAGTTTGGGTACGACTACGGGGAGAAATAAACATGAGTATAAACAAAGGTAAATGATAGGTTAAGAGGGTTAATCATCATATTATCACATTTGCACATTTACATATTATGGCAATATTAGTAAAAAACATCAAACAATTAGTACAGGCTGAAACGAAGTCTGTAAAATGGCGTGCCGGCAAGGACATGCAGAAGCTGCCGATTATAGAAAACGCTTTCCTTTTGGTAGAAGGTGAAAAAATCAAAGACTTCGGCCGCATGGAAGATCTTACGCCGGAAGTGTTAGAAAAAGTTAAAGAGCATATCGAGGAGATTGATGCCACGGGCAGAATGGTCTTCCCGTCATTTTGTGATTCCCACACGCATATCGTCTATGCGGGCAGCCGCGAGGTTGAATATATCGATAAGATCAAAGGTCTCAGCTACGAAGAGATTGCCAAGCGGGGCGGAGGTATTTTGAATTCTGTGCAAAGACTTCATGAGACTTCCGAAGAGGAACTGTTTGACCAGGCTTGGCAGCGTTTGGAAGAGATGGCCTCTTTTGGTACCGGTGCCTGCGAAATCAAGAGCGGCTATGGCTTGAGTACGGAGGATGAAATCAAGATGCTGCGAGTGATTCGCAAGTTGAAGGAAAAATCTCCGCTGACTATCAAGGCCAACTTCTTAGGTGCGCATGCTGTGCCGCTTCAATACAAACAGAATCCTGACGAATATGTGGACCTGATTATCAACGAGATGATTCCGATGGTGGCCGCAGAAGATTTGGCCGACTTTGTGGATGTGTTCTGTGACAAGGGATTTTTCACCTGTGAGCAGACCGAACGTATGTTGATGCAGGGTATTAAATACGGTCTCCGTCCGAAAATCCACGCCAACGAGCTTGACTATTCCGGAGGCATCCAGGTGGGCGTGAAGTACAATGCACTTTCCGTTGACCATTTGGAATACACGGGCGATGAGGAAATTGCTGCTTTGCTTGGCAGTGAGACAATGCCGACGATTCTGCCGGGTGCGGCCTTCTTCCTGGGCATGGTTTGCGCTCCCGCCCGCAAGATGATGGAAGCTGGTCTTCCGGTGGCTTTGGCCTCCGACTACAATCCGGGTTCCTGCCCTTCTGGCAATATGCAGTTGGTGGTGGCTATGGGCTCCGTGATGTACAAGATGCTGACCGAAGAGGCCGTGAACGCTACTACCATTAACACGGCATACGCTATGGGCGTGCAAGAAGAACTGGGTACCATAACCAAGGGCAAACGCGCCAACTTCTTCATCACCAAACCGATGGACACTATCTATTATATGAGCTACGGTTTTGGCAGCAACAAGGTGGAACAATGTTTCTTAAACGGAAAACGTCAATAAGCTGTTTTAACATTTTTTCATAAAATAAAAGCCCTTCCTTTCGGGAGGGCTTTTATTTTATTGCTTTACCCATTCGTGTTGGGCTTGGGGTTTCTCTTCCAAGTTGAATTGTCCTTTGTTTTTACCTACCATACCATAGTAGTAGGCTTCAATTTCGGCGCTGTCCTTTTCGTAGTTGCCTGTAGGATAGAAAAGTTTGCCTATGCCGAGGGTGCGGGTCTTGAAGTCGATGTGGCTCAGTCCGATGGGCACGCCGGCTTCCATTGCGATTTGGTAGTAGCCGCGTTTCCACTTCTCAACTCTCTTTCGGGTGCCTTCCGGGCAGATGATCAAGTGGCATTCGTCTCTTTCTTTGATGACGTTGGCGGCGAATTCTGCAAAATGCAGGGCGTGTTGGCGGTCGACGGGCACGCAGCCAATGCGCTTAAGAATGCCTTTTACTGGGAATACGAAGAATTCCTTTTTCATCACCATTACCATCTTCAGTTTGAGCAGGCGAATCATCATCAGCCCCAGGAAAAAGTCTGCGACTGCGGTGTGCGGGGCCATGATGACAACGCATTTCTTAACCTCGAACGGCTGAATGCCGATGGGCTTGAAACGACAGATTTTGAGTAGCAAATGATGTATGGACATATCTTTTAGTTTTCAATAATTATATTGTCAGTTGTGTATGAAATGTGCATTTCGGTACCCATACGGATAGCGCGGTTGTCGGGCAGATGTCCGGCGGGAAAGTTGAAGAACAACGGGATGTTGTATTTGTAGGCGTGCTCGGCAACGATTTCTTCGGCATTTTTGCCAAAGGGGATGGTGTTGTCGTGCATGTCGCTCAAATGGCCCACGATTAGCGCGGCGAGATGCTGGAGTTGTCCGTTGCGCTCAATGTTTGACATCATGCGGTCTATGTGGTAAAGGTACTCGTCGAGGTCTTCAATGAAAAGGATTTTCCCCTCTGTTTGGATGTCTGATGGCGATCCTAGCAGGGAGTACAGCATAGAGATGTTTCCTCCGATGACGGGAGCACTGACCTCAGCTGGTCTGTTGAACGGATGCGTGGGGATTTCATATTTCAGCGGTTCACCTTTGAGTGCGTCAATGAAAGTGCTGTTTGCGGCAGAATCGAATTCTCCTTCGTGCACGTTGATCGGCATGGTGGCGTGCAAGGTGGCGGTATTGAAATTACTGTGAATGTGGGAATGGAAAACGGTGACATCGCTGTATCCGCAAATCCATTTGGGCTGTTGTTGGAATTTTGTAAAATCCAAGCGGTCAATGATTTTGACGGAGCCGTAGCCGCCGCGGGCGCACCATATAGCCTTGACCTCGGAATTGTCTAACAGGGACTGCAAGTAGCTGGCGCGGACCTCGTCGCTGCCGGCGAATTGGTTCTCTATGGCAAACAGTCTATCGTCGTAGAAGACGTTGAAACCTGCTTGTTGGAGCAGATGCACGGCAGGGGCGATTTCCTGTTGGGAAATTTTGCGTGCCGGGGCTGCTATGGCCACAGTGTCGCCAGGCTTGAGGTATGCGGGAATGATCATAATGTGATGTTGTTGCGCTCCAACGCCTCTTTGGTGATGCGTCTTAGGAGCTCTCTTTCTTTCACGTTGTTGTAGAAACGTTTGTTGTGCTCTTTGACTTTCTTCTTTTTGAAATAGCAGCCGGTAACGCCTTCGAACTCAGGGTTGAGGGCGGCGGCCAGCATAGTGGCAGCGCCTTCTTCCGGGGTGTTGATTAAAGGACGGAAGAACCAGTCACACAGTTTGTCGACTACGATGTTGCCTTGGCGGATGATGCCGGTGCTCACGATGTCGGGGTCGGCCACATTGATGGAGATGCCGCGTTTTTTCCATTCTTCAGCCACATCCAGCATAAAGTAGTAGAGTGCACGTTTGGAGTTTCCGTAGGTGGTGAAACGGTTGAACTTCTTGTCGTTCGTCTCGGTGAGGAAGTCCTCTTTGATTTTGCCGACGGCGTAGGCGATGGAAATCATGCTGACGATGCGTGTGCCTTGTCCCATAATGGGCAGAAGGGCGTTGGTCAGGGTGTAGTGCCCGAGATAGTTGACGGAAGCGGTATATTCCACACCGTTCACACTGTTTTTGGCGTGATGGCAGAGTACGCCGGCATTGTTCAGAAGAATTTGCAAGGATGGAAATTTGGTTTTGACCTCGTTGGCGAAGCGGACTATATCTTGAAGATTGCCGAGGTCCACCTGCATCAGATGCAGCGTGGCATTGGTTTCGGCTTTGATTTTCTCGTAGGTCGGTTTTGCTATTTCTGTATCATAGCAAGCCATAATGACGTCGTATCCGGCTTGTGCCAGTGTTCGGGTATGGATGGTGCCCATGCCACCGTCGGCGCCAGTCACTAATGCAAGTCCTTTACTCATGTTTCTTCTTGTTTAGTTCTTCTTCCTTGTGTTCTTTGTTGTTGTAGTTATAGATGTCGCGGCAGAGGTTTTCGTACTTTTTGAGGACAAATGCGCGTCTGAGTTTCAGTGTCTGGCTGAGTTCGCCGGTTTGCGGGGTCCATTCGTCATTGACTAAGCGGATGCGGTGAATGCGTTCGTGCTCGGCCAGGTCTTTGTTGATGATTTCGACTTCTTCCTGTATGCGTTTTTGGACTTCGGGGAGGGTAACCATCTCGGAGTTGTTGGCATAATGGATTCTATGTTTGGCGCACCAGAAGTGCAGCGTGTCGAAATTCGGAATGATGATGGCAGAAGCGAATTTCTCGTTGGCGCCGATGACGATGCAGTTGTTGATGTAATCGGACTCGTTGAGTTTGTTTTCCAGCACTTGCGGGGCAATATACTTACCCGTTGAAAGTTTGAAAATCTCTTTCTTGCGGTCTGTGATTTTCAGGTAGCGGCCGTCAACAAACGTGCCGATATCACCTGTGTGGAACCAGCCTTCTTCGTCAATGACCTGTTTGGTGTATTCCGGATCTTTGTAATAGCCCTTCATCAGGCAGTCGCCCTTGGTAAGGATTTCGCCGTCTTCAGCCAATTTGAACTCTATGCAGGACATGATTTCGCCGACGGTGCCGATGACGAAGATGTCTTTGATAGGGTTGTTGACGGCAATGACGGGAGAGGTTTCCGTCATACCGTAGCCTTCGAACACGCGAAGTTTGGCGGCGGAGAATAGGCGGATGATGCGTTCCTGAATGGAGGAACCGCCAGACACAACCACCATGGGATTGCCGCCGAAGGCTTCACGCCACTTGGAATATACCAAGTAGTCTGCAAGCTGTATTTTTTTTAGATAGAACCAGTTGTGGTTGTCGTAATCGAATTGTGTAGCCAGACGGAAGGCCCAGAAGTAGATCTGCTTTTTGAGTCCCGTCATATCTTTTCCAGCGGCATACAGTTTGTCGAACATCATCTCCAACACGCGGGGTACGGCGCAGAAGCCGACAGCGTGGATGTCTTTAAGGTCTTTGGCTATGGTGCTCAGGCTGAAAGCGTAGTAGAGGCTGGCGCCGAGAATCTGGTAATGGTAGTTGATGACACGCTCGTAAACATGGCACAACGGCAGGAAACTCAGGATGTTCCCGGTATGGTCGTTGATTTGCATCGTGGAAAGCGTGTAGGCGTTGGTGACGAAGTTCTTGTGCGTCAGCATCACGCCTTTGGGTCGCCCGGTGGTTCCAGAAGTGTAGATGATAGTGGCGACCTCTTCGGGGTCCATTTCTCGTTTGATTTTCTCCACCTCCGGCATCCATTTTTCGCGGTTGTCTCGGCCGAGTTGCAGTAATTCTTTGTAATTCCGCTGTCCTTCGATTTCAGCAATTGTGAAAATCATAGGGTTCAAGGTCAGCGTGGGGATGGCGGGAGCAACACGTTTGAAAATGGTTTCGATGCCGATGACGATGCATTTGGCATCGGAGTGGTTCAGAATGTATGTGTAGTCGTCTGCGGAGAGGGTGGGGTATACGGGAACGTGGACCATGCCGGCCATCATAATGCCCATGTCCATGAAGTTCCACTCGGGGCGGTTGTTCATAATCGTGGCGACTTTGTCACCCTTTTGAAGTCCGAGCTCGAGAAGTGCGCATGAGATGGAGTGTGATATTTCGATGTATTCGTCAACACTGTATTTCCTCCATTTGCCATTCTCTTTGCCACACAATATATCGTTCTTTCTGTATTTCTCCTTGAGGTTGTCAAGGATGTCAAAAAGTCGTGTTATCTTCATTGCAGAATTTTTGAAAAGGCTGCAAAAATACAAAAAATGAGCGATAGTCGAGAACGGGTGTTTGAACTTTGGTTTTTGATGAAAAGATAAAGAGATGAAAAGATGAAGGGATGAGATTGATGGAGGCGTTGATAATGCCTTAACCATTTAATATCGAACCTTATAGAATAATCATCCAGATCAATAGTTTTTAATCCTGTCGCTGATTGCGAAAATTTCGTCGCGGAGGGCGGTCGCCGTGTCGAAATCCAGTTCTTTAACGGCTTTGTCCATTTCCTTGCGGAGTTTTTTCATGCGCTCCTTGAGTTGGTCGAGGTTGAGCATGTGGATGTCGTTTTCCGCAGCTTGGGGAGCGGCAGTCGCCACATTCTGATAGCCTTTTTTGTTGGCTTCGCTCTGTTTGGTGATGGCTTCGTCGATTTGCCCGGCGAGGTAGATTTCCTCAGATTTCACAACGCCCTTCGGGGTGATGTGGTGCTCTTCGTTATAGGCCATCTGCTTGGCTCTGCGTCTGGCCGTCTCGTCCATTGTAGCCTGCATGGACTTGGTTATCTTGTTGGCATAGAAGATGACATGTCCGTTCACGTGGCGGGCGGCACGGCCTGCTGTCTGAGTCAGTGAACGTTCGTTGCGCAGGAAACCTTCTTTGTCGGCATCCATTACGGCTACTAAGGAGACTTCGGGCAGGTCAAGGCCCTCGCGTAAGAGGTTCACGCCGACGAGTACGTCGATGGCCCCGAATCGCAGGTTCTTGAGTATCTCCACGCGATCCAGTGTGTCAACGTCGGAATGGATGTAGCAGGATTTGATGCCGATGTTTATCAAATAGGTGTTCAGTTCTTCGGCCATGCGTTTGGTCAACGTGGTGACCAGCACGCGTTCTCCTTTGTCCACGGTGTCTTCGATTTCCTCTAACAGGTCGTCGACTTGGTTGGTGGCGGGGCGCACTTCGATAGGCGGGTCCAGTAGCCCGGTGGGGCGCACGACCTGTTCGACGACCACGCCGCCTGACTTCTGCAGCTCGAAATCCGCCGGGGTGGCGCTCATATAGATGGCCTGGCCGATGAGGTTCTCGAATTCGTCGAACTTCAACGGGCGGTTGTCCAAAGCAGCGGGCAGGCGGAATCCGTACTCTACGAGGTTTATCTTGCGGGAACGGTCGCCGCCGTACATGGCTCCGATTTGCGGCACTGTCACGTGGCTTTCGTCAACCACCAAAATGAAGTCGTCGGGGAAGAAGTCCAAGATGCAGAAGGGCCGTTCTCCGGGATTGCGTTTGTCGAAGTACCGAGAGTAGTTTTCGATGCCGGAGCAGTAGCCTAACTCCTTCATCATCTCCACATCGTAGTTGACGCGGTCGTCCAGACGTTTGGCTTCTAAGTGCTTGCCGAGGGATTTCAAATATTCGATTTGCTGTCCGAGGTCCAGTTTGATGTTGTAGATGGCATCGTTCATGGATTGCTGGGTGGTGACGAAGATGCTGGCAGGGTAGATGATGATTTTGTCCACCTTGCTGATGACGCCGCCGGAAGAAGCCTCGATTTCGGCAATGGATTCTATTTCGTCATCGAAAAACATAATGCGGTAGGCGGTTTCCGCGTAGGGTGGGAAGATGTCTACGGTGTCGCCTTTCACGCGGAACTGGGCAGGCTGCAGGTCGAGTTCTGTGCGGGAGTAGAGGCTGTTGACAAAGGTCAGCAGCAACTTGTTGCGGTCGATGAGCATGCCGGTGTGCAAGTGGATGACGTTCTTGGCGAAGTCGTCAGGATTGCCGATGCCGTAGATGCAGGATACGGAGGCCACAACGATTACGTCGCGACGGCCCGAGAGCAGCGATGCCGTGGTGTGCAACCGCAGTTTTTCAATTTCATCATTGATGGCAAGGTCCTTTTCTATATAGGTGTTGGTGGTCGGAATGTAGGCTTCCGGCTGGTAGTAGTCGTAGTAGGAAACGTAGTATTCGACGGCATTGTCAGGGAAGAACTGCTTGAATTCACTGTACAGTTGTGCGGCAAGTGTCTTGTTATGACTGAGAACCAGTGCCGGGCGATTTAATTGGGCCAGCACGTTGGCGATGGTGAAAGTCTTACCCGATCCCGTGACGCCGAGCAGCGTCTGGGCTTGGTCACCGCGTTTGACGCCGTCCACCAACTGCTGGATAGCGGTAGGTTGGTCTCCTGAAGGTTCGTATGCGGAAACAAGTTTGAAATCCATCTTTTTCTATAGAATGTTATGTTCGCTAAAATACTTTTTACCTGCTTTGTACCCGATGTTGTATAGGGCATCCAAGGCTTTGAAATCCGACAGCCAGTATTTTCCTGGGTCAATGGTGATAATGTCTGTGAAATCTTTTGTGTTATGTTGGTACGTATTATAGGAACAATACAGGAAGGCATACATCCAAATCAAAGACACCTTTTTTCGGCCGGGTTTCACCAATTGCAGCAAAGAGGCCATTCGCACATCGCAGTTTTCATCTAGCAGAGGTTGCACGGGTTGGTGGTCGTGGATGCCGCCATCCACATAATATTGACCGTCGATTTTCATTGGGGCGAACACGCCCGGCATAGAGGCGGAAGCCATTACATATTCCACTAACTGATTGCCTGTTCCGTGGTATTCCGGCAACAGGGTGTCCATATTGCTGACACAGCAGTAGAATTTGGTCTTCAGTTCTTCAAACGAATTGTCGGGCACATATTTTTTCAAAATCTTCCGAATACGGGAAGAGCCCATCAGCCCCCCTAATTTCGGGGTGTTAGGGAAGACCAGACGAATGAGGCTGTCCATCTTTTCTTTTCGAATTATATCCTTGATCTGCTGCGGCTTGTATCCTGCAGCATACATCATTCCAATAATGGCGCCCATAGAAGTTCCTACCACGCAGTCGGGCTGGATGCCGGCCTCTTCCATAGCTTGGAGAAATCCCAAGTGCGCATATCCCAACGCGGAGCCTCCGGATAAGGATATGCCGATTTTTTTATTCTCTTTTTCTTTACTGTTTGTTTTCTCTGTGCTCATAGACAAATAGTTAAACCATCTACCTACTTGAAGATAATGGGGTGCAAATATACAATTCAAAATTCAAAATTCAAAGCCAATGTCAAATTCAAAGACAATGTCAAAGTTTTATTCCTCCATTTGTTTTTTATTTAAATAATTTATGTAAGTTTGCACCCCCATATTCTGAATACAATTATTCACTAACTAAATACTAACCGCTATGAAGAAACTTTATGTTCTAATTCTTGTGCTGATGGTGTCTGCTGGATTGGGCTTGGTCCCATCCAAAGCACAAGCCCAAACGATTTGGGACGGAACAGCAGATGCCTCGTGGTATGATGCTTCTATCACGGATTTTTACCTCTACACGCCTGAGGAATTGGCGGGCTTGGCCCAATTGGTCAATGCCGGCAATGATTTCAATGGCAAGACCATCTACTTGGAATCCGACATTTGGTTGAATGCCGACGGTTCCACCACCAACAACTGGACGATGATTGGTGGTAGCCAGACGGAAACAACCAAAGAACATTACGCCAACTTCTTCCGTGGCACCTTCCACGGCAACGGACATTACATTTACAATATGTATTGCAGCCGTGACAACGGAAACGGTGGATTTTACTACCATGCAGGTCTGTTTGGAGACCTGAAAACTCCTTGTTTGATTGACTCTCTCGTTATTGTAAATCCTATCACACGCGCAACAGGTGGTTTCCAAGGCGGTTTGGCCGCTTGTATTGCTCCTGGCGGAAACGTCACTATTTCTAAGATTTTAGTTATCAATGCAAATATCAACCAAAACCATTCCGGTGTGGACGGACATAACGGTGCCCTCATCGGTGGCGTTTATCCTAATGAAGGTGCTACTACCTATATTACCAACTGTGGTGCAACAGGCTCTGTTTACGGCGCATATTCTGGCGGTCTGACCGGCGGTGGTGGCGGCGGTATTTATACCAACTGCTACTTCAATGGCACAACGTCTGGTGGCTCTTACGGTTGCGGCGGCATTGCCTCACATGGCGGCTCTTTGGTTAACTGCTATTCTCCCAACTTAGGTGGTAGCGGTGCCACCAACGGCATCAGCATCAACAATGTTTCTCTGACCAACCCGAGTGCTACTTTGGGCGATGCGTTCCGCGCAGACTGTCTCCTGCCTATCAATGGCGGTTATCCTCTTTTGGAATTCATGATTTGCAATGACCCGACTTGCGGTCCTGTAACCGGACTTACGGCTAGCAATATCACAGGCTCTTCTGCTCAGATCAATTGGACTCCAAGCCATATCGGCACCCCAATGGATTACACACTCGAATATATGGAAAATGGTACTGGCAACTGGATTACCATTCCCGGTGTTACTGGAACTTCTTATCTTTTAGACAATTTGAATCCTTCTACCTTATATCAGATTCGCGTGATGAGCAATTGTGACGACGGCTCCAGCAGCGATTATACATTGGGCAGTTTCTCTACTACCTGTATGTGCGGACCTGTCAGCAACATTGTTGTGGAAAATGTTACAGGTACATCTGCCCAACTTTCTTGGACACCTAATACTATCGGTACTTTGACTGACTACACCGTTGAGTATTCCGAAGCCGGTATGGAAAACTGGACTACTATTACCGGTGTCACCACTGCTTCGTATCTTTTGGGCGGTCTTGACCCTTCTACCGCATACGATATCCGTGTTATCGCTAATTGCGACAACGGATTCACCGGTGCACCTGTTTCTACTTCCGTCTTGACCCGTTGCCTGGTAAGCGGAGCAGTTGCTATCGGCAATGGTACAGGAACAGCGGTTCAATATCCTGTGAACAACTACTATAGATATTCCCTTACACAGCAAATCTTTACCGCTGCAGAAATGGGCTTCAACCCACAGACATTCAACGGCATCAGTTTCGAATATTCGTATAGTTCTCCGTCCACAGATAAAAACAATGTGAATATCTATTTGGGACATACGACGATGTCAAATTTCTCCGCAAACACTGATTATGTACCTTTTGACAGCTTGCAATTGGTTTATTCCGGCAACTTGAATTGTCAACAAGGTTGGAACGAATTCTCTTTCAACGCTCCATTTAACTATAATGGTACCGACAACCTTGTAGTTGTGGTAGATGATAATTCCGACGATTATAATGGCAGCAGTTATACGTTCTACACCCATAGCACGGATGGCGTCAATATGTGCCACGCCTTGTTTAGCGACAGCAACAACCCTGACCTTACGAATTTATCTTCATTTTCAGGAAGTAATAATTTATACTCTTCCCGCAACAACATCAAATTCCATTATTGCGACGAAGGCAGCACTTGTGCCGCTCCGAGTATGATGGTTACCAATGTCACAGACCAATCTGCCGAAATCGTATGGGTGGCCGGTTATCAGGAAACTGCTTGGGAACTGGAATACAAGATGTCCGCCGATGCTAGCTGGACTCCTTACGGCACTGTATATTCTATGGATGAAATCCTCAGCAACCTTGCATCAAATACTTCATACGATGTACGTATGAGAAGCGATTGCGGTAGCGATTACAGCCCGTGGGTATCTGCTTCCTTCACCACCGAATGCGGTCCTATCAATACTATTCCTTACTATGTTGATTTTGAAACAGGTGTTGTTCAAACCTCACAAGACAAATATCTCACCTGCTGGAATCGTTATACATCAAACTCCTCTCATTATGCATACGTAGGCGTTGGTTCTTCCAATGCACATGCTGGCAATAACTATCTGGACTTCCACTATACGCCGAGTTGCAACGTTATCGCCATTATGCCGGCTATTGATGCTACATATCCTGTTTCTACATTGATGGCTGATTTCTGGTTGAAACGTACGAACAACAACAGCACTATGTTGGAAGTTGGTATTATGACGGACGATGATGATTACACCACGTTTGTACCAATTGACACTATTGACATTCCTGAAATCGGCACCTATAGAGAATTTATGGTTCCGTTTACTCATTATACGGGTACTGGTGCCTACATCGCATTCCGTGCATCCAACGGTAACAGCGCAGGCTTCATGCTGGACGACCTTACCATTGACTATGCTCCTGCCTGTGACGCTCCCGCACAAATCACAGCATCCAACATCACCAACGAATCTGTTGAAATCACTTGGCAGGCTGGCGACCAGGAAAGCTCATGGGAATTGGAATACAAAGCCGATTCTGAAACTAACTGGACTTCCTACGGCACTGTTTATACTATGGATGAAACCATTACCAACCTTTTGGCAAACACCAACTACAGCCTTCGTATGAGAAGCGAATGCGGCAACGGCGAATACAGCAACTGGGTGATGATTACCTTTAAGACACTCTGCGGACCGATTACCCAAATTCCATACGTTGAAGATTTCAATTCCTATCCTACAAATTCAATGCCTGAGTGTTGGACCGTGGTTACTACCAACAGTTCTTATTTATATGTTACTTCTCACAACTCTTCCAACTGCATCCGTTCAGCAGGTAATTCGATTTTCGCATCTCCTGCTATTGCAGAAAATATTGAAAACCTCCAGGTTTCTTTCGATTTTGAAAGAGAAGGTTCCTCTTCCGGTACGTTGGATTTCGGTATTATGACCGATATCACCAACCCGAACAGCTTCGAACTGATTCGTCATTATGATCCCGCAGAAGACGTTGTCATCCACGAGCTTATTTATTTAAATGACGTTGTTGCAACAGGTTCCGGCAGATTCCTCGCTTTCCGCCAGAACTCAACTGTTACGAACTGGTACTACTGGGTTGACAACATCAATGTTGACTATGTCCCATCATGTGTGCCTCCTACAATGACTTTAGGCACTGTCAGTGTTGACGAAGCAACTCTCAACTGGAATGATGATCAGGGCAGTCAGACCGAATGGGAATTCGTATATGGTGCTCCTGGTTTTGATCCTGACAATGCTGTCGCTACGCCTGTTTATGGCACTCCGACATATACGTTGACCGGTTTGAGCAACAATACTCAATATGAAGCATACGTCCGCGCCGTCTGCGGTAGCGATGTGAGCGACTGGTCTAACGCAGTGTCCTTTATGACCTTGCCAGGACTTCCGGCATCTACTCCGTATTTCTGCGATTTCGAAGATGCTGATGAAAACGGCTCTTGGGCTTTGATCAATGGCTCTCAAACCAACAAATGGTATATCGGTGTTCCTACAGGTGCTACAGACAGCGTTTTGTTCGTCTCTGACAATGGAACTTCCAGCACGTATAATACCGGTTCTACTTCTAATGTTTGGGCATACCGTGACATTCAATTCGGCGCAGGCGCTGAATTCAATTTGAGCTTCCTCTGGAAATGCTACGGCGAATCTTCTTACGATTACATCCAAGTGTTCATCGGAAACCCATCAGAAGTCTCTGCTGGCTCTACTACGACTCCGTCAGGTGCTGTAATGCTGACCAACCCGAGACTGAACCAATCCAACAACTGGCAACGCTTCAGCACTATGTTTGGCTCTGAATACGCTAACACAACCAAACGACTTTATTTCTTGTGGCTCAATGACGGCTCTTCAGGCAGCAACCCTCCTGCTATCATCGACTCCATCCAAATTACAGTTTCCGAATGCGGTCGTCCTAGCAATTTGATGGCTACAGCTATTACTCCGACCTCCATTGATGTTCGTTTCGATCCTGCTCTTTCTACAGATTATGCATGGGAATATGTTGTATGTCCTGCAAACGGCAACCCCGATGCTGCTACTCCGGTTGCCATCATGGACACCTTCTTCACCGCCGACAACCTTAATTCAAACACCACTTACAATATTTATGTGAGAACTGTTTGTGACAATGGCGGTTACTCTGCTTGGTCTAATATGCTTTCTGCAACCACCGATTGTGGTCCTATCACCCAATTGCCGTTCACGGAAACATTTGATACACCTAATGCAAACAACTATGTGAACTGTTGGAGCCGCTATGCTTCCGATCCTTCACACTATGTATATTTATATGGTGATGTAACACCTCCTACAGGCCAATATTCTTTGGACTTCCACTGGACACCGAACTGCTCCGTCATCGCTATCATGCCTGCAGTTGACGACAATATCAATGTCAGCGACCTTATGGCTTCCTTCTGGATTCAAAGAACAGGTACCACCTCTGTTTTCGAAGTTGGTGTGATGACAAATAAAGACGACCATACCACTTTCGAACCGTTGGATACTATTCCTTCCCCGGTTGTTGACCAATGGCATTACATTGACGTTCCACTTTCTCAATACACGGGAACAGGTAAATACATCGCATTCCGCGTAACGCAAGGTACGAGCTGCGGTTTCCGTATGGACGATATCACTTTGGATTACATTCCTTCTTGCTGGACTCCTTCCAACTTCACGGCAAGCAACATTACTGCTACTTCCGTTGACCTCAGTTGGACGCCCGTCAGTTCAGAATCAGAATGGATTGTGGAATACAAGAGCGATTCAGATCCTGATTGGAATGTTATGAACAGCTACACGACTTCTCTTACAGTCAGCGGTCTTGACTCCAATACAACTTACAGTTTCCGCGTGAAAGCCAATTGCGGTGGCGGAGACGAAAGCAACTACACTTCTGTAATTACAGCAACTACGCTTCCTTGTTCTAATGGCTGTGTCTATGTTATCAATATGACTGATGACTACGGCGATGGTTGGAACGGAAATACCATTAACATCGTTGTCAATGGGGCAACCGTTGCCACGGCAACAATTGGCAGTGGTAGTAGTAATTCCGTTACTTACTATCAATGTGAGGCTGCTGAAGTATCATTCTCTTGGACATCAGGTTCTTATTCTGGTGAGGCTTCCTTTACGATTGAAGATGCTGACGGTAACACCCTCTATACCTGTAGCGATGGAAGCACCCTGGCTAATGGTGCCGTAATTTTCTCCCATACTTGCGGCACTATCACCTGCCCGTCTCCCTCTGCTCTTAATGCAACTAGCACAACTCTAAGCAGCGTAACCTTAGCTTGGACAGAAAACGGCAGCGCCACAGAATGGAATATCGCCTATGGAAATCCTGGCTTTAATCCTACTACGGGTGGCACAATTGTTACCGCCAATACGAATCCATTTACCGTGAATAATTTGTCTTCTGATCCATACGAATTCTATGTCCAAGCAAACTGCGATGTGACTGACCAAAGCGCATGGTTCGGTCCTATTACTGTTGTTCCTGGCTCCATTAATATGCTTGTCTATGGTGACCAAACAGTTAGTGCATGCGGTGGTCATATCTATGATAACGGTGGTGTAAGCGACAGCTATGCCACGGGTTGTAACAGCACCCTCACCGTCAACCCAGACGCTCCAGGTATGTTAGTACGTTTGGTCGGTACTTATGACACTGAATCTTTCTATGATAAATTGAAAATCTATGATGGCGCATCCACCAGCGGCACCGTCTTGGGTGAATTCTCTGGTACTGGCTCTATCGATGTTATCTCCACTACTGGCCCATTGACCCTGGCCTTCCTTTCTGACGCAAGCAATCAAGGTTCCGGCTTCGACTTGCTCGTCAGTTGCGAAGGTGGCGGCCCTGTTGCTGATTGCGACGTTCCTACGAACTTGGCAGTTTCCAACATCACTACAACAGGTGCAACTGCAACTTGGACGGCCGGTGGCGCTGAAACCGCTTGGAACGTTCAATACAAACAAGCTTCCGCTACAGACTGGAGCAACAGCATCAATGTCACGGCTCCTACCTACGCCTTCTCAGGTCTTACCCCGAACACTCAATACTTCGTCCGCGTACAGGCTGCTTGCGACGCTACGACAACCTCCGACTGGACTTCTGCCGTATCCTTCACAACAGCTCAAGAATCCAGTGATCCTTGCGTGGCACCGAGCAACCTGATATCCACAGGTACCGCAGCACACTCAATCGACATCACCTGGACAGAAAACGGCACAGCAACGAGCTGGGCTGTTTACTACCGCGTAAATGGCGCATCATCTTGGATTACGGAAACTGCCAATGCAACGGCCTACACTATCACAGGCCTCGAACCAGAGACAGAGTACACCATCCAAGTGGTTGCCAACTGTGCAGACGGTGTAACTTCCGAACCTTCCAACACCATCAATGTAACCACACAACCTGACGGTATCGAAGAATACGACGCAGCAGCTGTCAGCGTGTTCCCGAACCCGACAACAGGAATGGTACAAGTATCAAGTACCAAGTACCAAGTATCCGGTGTGGACGTGTATGATGTATACGGCAAGCTGCTCAAGACAGACGCCATGATGGACAACAGCACCGTTGACATGAGTGGTTACGCTGCCGGCGTTTACTTCCTCAGAGTATCTACCGAAAACGGCGTTGTAACCAAACGCGTCGTGAAAAAATAATTGACAGTTGAAAATTGACAATTGATAATAAGGTCCGTGCAAGGTTTTTGCGCGGACCTTTTTTTGTATCTTTGCGCATTCTTTTAAAACGTTTTAATATGAATAGAAAAATAAAATGCAGCCTGAAATCAATTTACCGTTGGTATATTGTGGGCATTCTTGTAGAATTCATGGTTAGCATTCTCATTGCAATAATTCCTATGTCTTTGAGGGGTGCTTCTATTTGCGTTTTTTTCTGCTTGTTGATATTGGGTGGCTACGGATTTTGGTACGCTTATCAGACACGTCAGATACCTGAATTTTTCAAGTTCGAAGATGACAAAGTGACTATATCATATAGTAATAAAGGCTCATTTCGGCTCAAGACTTTCAAGGGCCCTGCCGCCGCCTGCACCATGCGTTTGGTTGGCAAAGACTGGCATATTCTGAACGATAACAACTTGGTTGCCGTGGTGAAACCGGGTATGTTAGACGAAGAAGAAATTGAGTTTTTGAAAAGCATGTTCAAAGTAGAGTAACCATTTTTATCAGGTTTTTCTATTTTTGCGCCCTCAAAATTCAGCAATGCTTACAATTCAACGAAAAAATCTCGATAACGGTCTGCGCGTGATTGTTCACGAAGACCACACCACGCCCCTGGCGGCCTGTAATGTAGTCTATAACGTCGGCTCCCGCGACGAGCATCCCGACCACACGGGCTTCGCGCACCTGATGGAACACTTTATGTTCACGGGCTCCAAAAATGTGCCCGATTACGACAAGGCGCTGCAGAAAGTGGGCGCCATCAACAACGCCTACACTTCGCAGGACCTCACCAACTACTACATCGTGCTGCCCGCCAACAACATCGAGACCGCCCTCTGGATTGAGTCTGACCGTATGCTCGAACTCGCCTTCAAGCAGGTTTCTCTCGACATCCAAAAGCAAGTGGTCATCGAGGAGTTCAAGGAGAACTACCTCAACCGCCCATACGGCGACTTGGCGATGCTCTTCAACCAGATGGCCTACCAACGCCATCCCTACCAGTGGCTTCCCATTGGCAAAAAAACGGAACATATCGCCGAAGTCGATATGACAATGATTAAGGACTTTTACTATCGTTTCTACCGTCCTAACAACGCCGTGTTGGTGGTGGCCGGCAACGTGCACTACGATGAGGTTATGCCCTTGGTGGAAAAGTGGTTCGGCGATATTCCGATGGGTGACGTGCCCGCCAAAAACTATTCGAAGGAACTGCCCCAGACGGAGGCGCGCGTTCTGACAGTGGAGCGCGACGTGCCCTCCGACCTCCTGCTCAAAGGTTGGCACATGTGCGACCGTATGCACCCCGACTATTACGCCTGCGACCTGCTCTCCGATATGTTCGGCACAGGACAGTCGTCGTACCTGTACAAAGAGCTGGTCACCGAGCGCAAGATCTTCACGGACATTTCCGCTTCCATTATGGGCACCAGCGACGACGGCCTCTTCCTCATCAGCGGACGCCCTGTGGATGGCATTCCCGTAAAGCAAGCCGATGCCGCACTCTGCGATTTTCTGTATGACTATCGGTTTGGTCCCACCTTCGCGCACGATTTGCTGAAAGTGCAAAACCGCGCCGAGTCCATCTTGCTGAACAATGAAATCAAGATTGACGACCGCGCCACCAACATCGCCGTGGGCGAGACCATCTCCAACGCCGAATACTTCCTCGATGAGCGCCAACACTACTTCGACGTTACCGAAGAACAGATGCGCCGCCTTATTCGGGAAATGTTCACCGAAAATGGGAGCTGCACACTGTATTACTGCGGAAGAAAATAATTGATGATATGAAAAAACTATTGTTTTTAATTTTGTGTGGCCCATTTTTTATCTGGGCACAAGGTACGGACATTTCCAAATTTAAGATGGAACAAAATGCCATCGACAGTCTTTTTTCTATAGGCCAAACGGAAACGGCCATTGAAAGAGCACGAGAATGGCAGCAAAATGCCGATACATTCGGTGTTTTGCCCAAACTTCAGGCAACCAGTGATTTTGCCTGGTATTTGGAAAATGCAAGTCGTCAGTGCTTCACCACGCAGCAGTATGACAAATCCTTGGCATATTCCCAAGAACTGCTGAATCATATTCGAAAGACAGAGAAAAAAATGTGCAATGATCGCTATAAGCAGGAAAAGTATTTTGCCATTCGGGATATAATGATTTCTTATTTCGGATTAGGTGAATATGATAAGGCTCTAACTCAAAAGAAAGAACTTTATTCCGCCCACAAAAAAGGACTGTTGCCTTGCGATTACGAATTATGCCATTACTTCAATTTTGACTTTTTCAAAATTGACAGTTTGAACGTTTGGGGCTATGAGTGGTATGACGATCTACCCAAAAACCGTTATTCACAGTCTTTTACTAAGATTGTTTATTACGTTTACAGCACCAATTCGGATGGCACAGACAAAGACCAGCTGTATCGATTGCACGTCTTGATGTTTCATGGAGACAACCCCAACTTCGACTATATCATGGACAAACACATATCCACCGATAAAGGAGAATGGAGCGGCTCGATGTATCGTTACACCTATAAGGAAGATATTGATTATAGGAAATTGCATAACGACGTCGTAGAAATTGTCAAAGGGAACGTGCAGCCCGACACACAGCGCTTTATACAATCCCGATAGGTAGAGACGGTGTGTACACCGTCTGTGGTTGTAGAGACGTGGCGTGCAACGTCTCTACGGTGAATGGATCAATAACCATTTGGCCCTTTTTTCTATTTTTGCATCTTTCTTAAAAAACGAAGATGCAGACACAACAGTTTTGGACAAAGGCTTACCAAAAGAACATCAACAACATGATTGGTGTCTGCTACCGCTATGTCGGCGACCGGCAGGTGGCGGAGGACTTGGCGCATCAGGCCTTCCTCACCGCCATCGAGAAGTCGGCAACCTATCGTCAGCTGGGCAGCTTTGAGGGCTGGCTGATGCGGATCAACCTGAACACCACGCTGATGTATCTGCGGAAACGACCCAATTTCATTCCTGTGGATGAAGCGGATTTGGCCGATAAGGTACCTGTTTATGAGGAGACTTTGGAATGCAAAAACCGCGACTTCACACAGGCGGAAATTATGGAGGCCGTTGCCGCGTTACCGGACCGGCATCGAGCGGTGTTCAACTTGTTTGTGTTTGAAAAACAGAAACACACGCAAATTGCCGAAGCCCTGAACATCGGGGAACGAAGCTCCAAGCGCTATCTGGCAGAAGCCCGCCAGCAACTGCAGGAAACATTAACGAAGCTGCAAAAAAATAGAAAAGCACACATTATGATCATTTTACCTTTGTTGTTCAAAAAATCATACGCCATTGATACCGTTTGCAAGGCCAAATTGTCCGGTTTGTCCTTGGCACCGCTGTCAGCATCGCCGCTCACTTCTGTGAATTGGGCGGCGGTGCCTAAGCCAAGCGGCTGGGTGGCCCTTGCCGCCGCCCAAGTGCCCGTAACTGTTGGGACGACCGCTTGTGCGGTGTGCGCTTTGACTACCGCTGTCGTTGTGACCGAGCTGAATTCAAAACAATCTGATAGCAATCAAATTACAGATACAACTGTAGTAGAAGACACACTGTCTTCCGAACTTATGGCACCGACAGTCGAGAGCGAGATTATAGTAGAACAAATGGCAGAAGTGGCCCTTGAAAACAGCTCTCAACCAGATAGCAATATCGCGTCCGCTTTGAGAACCAGACATTCGACAGAAGAACCTGCTACCTCGACAGTGAAATCGCTATCAGCAAACCACAAAGGATGTCAGATATTTCAAAGTCACGGTTTTTACGGACTTCGCGATGCCCAGGGAAACGTTATTTCTTATCCCAAATACTCAAAGATTGAAAACTTTGACGAGTATAAAAAAGGTTGGGCCTTGGTGGAGCAATTCGGTTATAAAGGATTTATAGATTCTTTGGGCAAAGAAGTGGTGACTCCGCAATACGATGAAATCGGGAAGTTTGGACAATACAGAAGCAAAATGGCCTTAGTTAGCAAGGGCGGATTATACGGTTTCATCAATGAAAAAGGCGAAGAAATCGTGCCTACGGAATACAGCCAGACAGAGTTAATTTATTAATCTTAAAAATCAAATTGTTATGAAAAAATCATGTTTGTTTGCCGTTTTAATTTTGGCCCTCAGTTTCGTGCAAGCGCAAAAAGTCCAGGACAAATTGGTGCGAATGCTGCCCGCTTTTTCATCTTTGAACATTGAAAGCGGTTTCGTCGGGAATGTGATTTTATGTCAGAGTCCCGAATCCAAATTGGAAATAGCCGTTGAGTCAGAAGATCACAACGCGGAATACATTGCCTCCGAAGTGACAAATGGGGAATTGACCTTATCCATCAAAGAGCATCCTCAAAAAAGTCTGGATTTGAAAGTGGCATACATGAAAATTTATTCTCCTAATTTCCATTCCGTAACCTCTAAAGGAACTGGCAACATCACTATAGAAAACAGGTTAAGCGGCGACAATTTCACCTTGGACGTAAGCGGGCCAGGGAACACCAAAATCAACGAGTTGCAAATGCGCAACAACATAGTGATTACCACCAAAAGCCCTGGAAACCTTAACATCAAAAAATGCCAGGCAGATGATGCAGTGATACAACTTGGGGGCGCAGGCCACTTTGAAGTCGCGGAAATCGGTGGAATAACACCAAACAACAAAATAACTATTAACATTGGTGGCGCTGGAAATATGGTTATAGGGAACGTTGCAGCTGACAAGCTGTTTTTGAAAAAAAAGAGTGCCGGCAATTTGGTTTTAAAGGATATCTCGGCTAACGAGTTGCGTCTGAAAAATGAGGGTGCAGGCAATGTGAAAGTCACTGGAAACGTTGTGGATGTGGACATTTACAATGGCGGGGTCGGTAATTTCTACGCCACAGGACTAACCGCTGAAAACGCAAATGTTGTGAATAACAGTCTTAATGCCATCCATCTGAAAGTAAAAGACACTGCATACATCTCCAGAGAAGTCACCCAAAATGATTCTATAACAAGTATGGGGGTGGTGAAAGTCTCAGGTCCGGCGAAAGTCTTCCAGTTGGTTCCCGTCCTTGATCCTGAGACAGGTGAAGAGACAGGAGAAAAATGGAAAGTCCAAATCAAATAAAGGGAACACCTGCGCAGTGCAGCGTGCCGTCTCAACATTACAAGGCATAGAACGCACATTGCAAATCAGCCGCGAACGATACATTTTTGTGCTTCGCGGCTGATTCTTTACATACAAATCAGCCGTGAACGACATTTTTTTGTGCTTTGCGGCTGATTTGTTGCGACGGAAAATAAAAATTATTGTACTTTTGCCGCTAATTTAATCAGAGGAAAATATGGCTTCAATAATTGGTAGAAAAGCAGAAATATCCGAATTGTCAGCAAGATACAACAGCGGGAAATCAGAATTCATAGCTATTTACGGTAGGCGGAGAGTGGGAAAGACTTTCTTAATCAAGGAATATTTTAAAAATCACTTCGCCTTTCAGCACACCGCTTTGTCGCTGGTTGATAAAAAATCAGGACAAAGGACCGAACAACTGAAACATTTTTTCTACTCTCTTCGGCAATATGGTTGGGAAGGAGAGCAACAACCCAGTTCTTGGTTAGAGGCCTTCTTTTTATTGAAACAATTGCTGGGACAAAAAGACGATGGGAGCCGTCAAGTTGTCTTCATTGACGAACTTCCTTGGATGGACACACCAGGTTCAGGATTCGTTACTGCATTGGAAAGTTTTTGGAACGGATGGGGAGACTGTAGGGATAACCTTATGCTCGTCGTTTGCGGCAGCGCGACATCCTGGATGTCCAATAGACTGATAAATGATAAAGGTGGATTGTATGGACGTCTTACCGATGTAATCAAATTGGAACCTTTTACTTTGAGCGAATGTGCCCAATTTTATGAGGCCAACGGAATCAATTTGTCCCGTTATGATATTACAGAAGGGTATATGATATTGGGCGGAATCCCATACTATATGGACTACTTTGCCAAGGGATTTAGCTTGGCCCAGAATATCGACAATCTTTTTTTCAAGAAAAATGCCAAATTAAAAGACGAGTTCGACAGACTGTTTCGCTCTGTCTTCATCAACCCGGAAATGAAGATGAAAATCGTGCGAGCCTTGGGGACTTGCCATAAGGGGCTTACTCGGGAACAAATCGTTCAAAAAACGAACATTAAAGGAGGTGGTACGCTTTCCGAATCATTGGCGGCTTTGGAAGAGTCCGACTTCCTTGTTAAATATGTGCCGTATGGGTGCTCAAAAAGAGCTGTTCACTATAAACTTAACGTGAGTTCGATATAATATAATTTATTAAAAATGAATAACATAACGATATT
>JAKSMC010000019.1 GCA_024400835.1 Bacteroidales bacterium | reverse complement strand
CTTTCTGAGCTGCCGGCAGTGACCACCGACAGCGCCAGTGCTGTCACCATCAGTTCTGCCAAACTGCACGGCACCGTCACCAGTATGGGCGATTACCCAACTGCGAGCGTCGGCTTCAAATACGGCACGAGCGAGAACGCTATGAACACAGTGAAGTCAATGGATAAGAATTCTGCAGAGCCCTATGACATTGCAGTCACGGAACTTCTCTCCAACACGACATATTACTACCAGGCATTTGCAGCTGAAAACATCGATACGGTTTATGGCGCGGTGAAGAGTTTCACCACTGAAGAGCCGACTGCTACCTTCACCTGCGGTACCTCTACCGTTTCTGACGTGGATGGCAACAGTTACAACACCGTGAAAATCGGTGACCAGTGCTGGATGAAGGAGAATCTGAGAACGAAAACCTCAACAGGCAACACTTATTATCCTAATGAAGATGAGAATAACGTGGCCTCGTACGGTCTCCTCTACGACTGGGCAGCCGTAATGCAGGGCTCTTCTTCTAGCGAGGCCAATCCAAGCGGTGTCCAGGGCATCTGTCCTACCGGCTGGCATGTGCCGAGCGATGCGGAATGGACACAGCTCTTTGACTACGTGAGCAGCCAGAGTGCGTACTGCTGTGGTGGGAATACGGGCAGCATTGCCAAGGCGTTGGCTTCTACCACTAGTTGGAATTACTCCATCAATGACTGTGCTGTTGGCAGAACTCGCAGCAGCAACAATGCTACCGGCTTTAGTGCGCTACCCGCTGGCATATACGCCGTCGGCTACTATGGCGGCTATGGCAGTTTTTGCACCTCCGCATTCTTTTGGAGTACTACCGAATACTACGATTTCGGGACCGTCCGCTACTTCGAGAGCAACGACGCAGGCGTCAGACAAAACACCGACAATAAGTCCAACGGCTATTCTGTCCGCTGCCTCCGTGATGCGGCTGACGGCAGCGAACTGGGTGAAAACGAAAGCAATGGCACACCGGAAGAACCAGCCGCTGATATGTCCGTCACTACGGACAACGCTAACACGATGACGAGTACCTCTGCTATCCTGTACGGCAATGTCACCAACTTGGGCGGCAATGTTTCCGTGAACGCAGGCTTCAAGTATGGCACAAGCGAAACGGCAATGAATACCAAAGTTGATGATGCCGTTTCCGCTACAGGCCTCTACAGCATCAATATCACAGATCTCACCGCCAATACTACTTATTATTATGCAGCTTACGTTGCAACGGCAACAGATACTGCTTATGGTGACATATTGAACTTTACCACAGAACCGGTCGTGGCTACGTTCACCTGCGGCACTTCCACCGTGAAGGATGTGGACGGCATTAAATACAATACCGTACAAATCGGTGACCAATGCTGGATGAAGGAGAATCTGAGAACGAAAACCTCAACAGGCAACACTTATTATCCTAATGAAGATGAGAATAACGTGGCCTCGTACGGTCTCCTCTACGACTGGGCAGCCGTAATGCAGGGCTCTTCTTCTAGCGAGGCCAATCCAAGCGGTGTCCAGGGCATCTGTCCTACCGGCTGGCATGTGCCGAGCGATGCGGAATGGACACAGCTCTTTGACTACGTGAGCAGCCAGAGTGCGTACTGCTGTGGTGGGAATACGGGCAGCATTGCCAAGGCGTTGGCTTCTACCACTAGTTGGAATTACTCCATCAATGACTGTGCTGTTGGCAGAACTCGCAGCAGCAACAATGCTACCGGCTTTAGTGCGCTACCCGCTGGCATATACGCCGGTAGCTACTATGGCGGCTATGGCGGTTTTTGCACCTCCGCATTCTTTTGGAGTACTACCGAATACTACGAATTCGGAACCGTCCGCTACTTCGAGAGCAACGACGCAGGCGTCAGACAAAACGCCGACAATAAGTCCAACGGCTATTCTGTCCGCTGCGTGAAAGACGCGGAACCAGAACCGGAAACCGCTGAAATGTCTGTCTCCACGGATAGCGCCAACACGGTGACAAGCACTGCCGCTACCTTGTACGGCAATGTCACCGACTTGGGCGGTAATGCTTCCGTGAACGCCGGCTTCAAGTACGGCACAAGTGAAACGACTATGAACACCAAAGTGGGTGATGCCGTTTCCGCCACGGGCCTCTACAGCATCGACATCACGGGCCTCACCGATAATACTACTTATTATTTCAAGGCTTACGCCGCTACCAACGCCACCGATACCGTTTGGGGCGCGGTGAAGAGTTTTACGACACTTTCTGAACAGCCTGAATCGGGGACAAAAGACACCATTACATTCATTCCTAACGGAGGTATGGGAACGATGTCTCCTATGATGGTGGCTCCCGAAAGCAATATCACACTCACTGCTAACACATTTGCCCACGCAGGCAATTGGCAGTTCACTGGTTGGAACACGGCCGCTGACGGCAGTGGTGACAGCTTCCTCGATGAGCAGGTACTCACCTCCGAAGGCAATCTCACCCTCTATGCCCAGTGGCACACTTGGTGCACGGGCACTCCGAATACACACATTAATGAAATTGGCACTGATCGCATTGAATATTTGGAGGACAATCAAAACAACCGATACCAGGTGATACAAATTCGCAACCAATGTTGGATGAGGGAAAACCTCCGTACCACCAAGTACGCGGATTCAACCGATATCGAACAGGGCAGCACTACTTCTAATTCTGTCGCATACTGGTACTATCCCAACGACAATGCCGATAACAAACAAACGTGCGGCTTGCTTTACAACTGGAAGGCGGTAAGAAACGGCGCTGAGCCTTTTGTCTCGTATCCTAAGGGGATGCAGGGCATCTGCCCTACAGGCTGGCACGTGCCTTCTAAGTCTGAATGGACTCAGATGGTTGATAGTCTCAGAGCGCATTCAGAATATGGTTGTGGCAACAATGATAAAATAGCCAAGGCTTTGGCTTCTCCGCAAGGATGGCTCACGAACCAGCAAAGTTGTAATGTTGGCACTGATCCCTATACGAACAATGCCGCAGGCTTTTCGGCTATTCCAGCGGGAAGTTATACGGGAAGTTATTCCTATTTCGGTGACCGCGCCTATTTTTGGACTTCAGATCAGAACGGCATCGACAAGGCATTCTACCGAAGTCTCTACAGTTATCTAGATACTCTTTATAGAGGCGCCGGTGCTGCATTTAGCAATGCTTATTCTGTGCGCTGTGTGCGTGATATGGTTACTCCTGATGGACCCGAAACCGAAAATTGCGGCACCCTTACGGACCAGGATGGCAATACCTACAGAACTGTGATAATTGGCGAACAATGCTGGATGAGGGACAACCTGAGAACTTTGACCAATAACGGCTATGGCAATGTCTATACGCCGACATCTAACCAAATTTACGGTTATGATGCTGAAATTTATGGACGTTTATACGATTGGGCAGCCGTTATGCAGGGCGCTGATAATAGTAACAATGTCCCTTCTGGCGTGCAGGGCATCTGCCCTACAGGCTGGCACGTGCCGAGCGATGCGGAATGGATAGAAATGATTGACTTTGTGAAGAGCCAGCTTGAATATCGTTGCGATGTTAATAAAGATACAACCATCGCCAAAGCATTGGCTTCCACGAAAGGATGGTATAATAGCCCAAACAATTGCACGGTTGGCCACCTGCCTTCCGAGAATAATGCCGTAGGCTTCTCTGCCATCCCCGCAGGTTACTATAGTAATAATATACTTTATACCGCTTACGACCAAGCTAACTATGCGACTACTACCAAAACCAGTAGCAATAATGAAATTTGGTGCCGCTCTTTTGGCTCCAACGGGTCTAAAGTGTACCATGTCATCGGCTCCATTAACAAGTATTACTCTGTCCGATGTGTTAAAAACTAACCGATTTTTTGACTATATAATTTTTCTATTATGATAGGGCGCCCAACAAACGCCCTGTCTTATTTGAGAAAAGATTCGTAAATTTAGAAAATCTTAAACAATATTCTTATTATTAACAATTTAAATTCTCAATGAAAAAAAATTTATTATTGATATTGATGGCAGTAGTGACGCTGCCGTCGATGTTACTGGCACAGCAACAAACGTTGACTGTTGCGGATGGAACGGATACCGAAGAGCGCCTTCCATTCTTCGCATTCTTTGCTGACTATGATCAGCATAGTCAGATGATTTATCCTGCTTCTATGCTTACCGCTTTGCAGGGAACGCAGATTTTGAGTCTTACATTCTACTCGAATGATCCTAGTTCATTTGATGATTTTACGGTGAAGCTGGGTGAAACATCTGTCAGCAATTTCAACTCTGAAACTTTTGTGACGAGTGCGACAACGACTGTTTACTCAGGGACAATTACAATTGCCAATGGCATGATGACGATAAACTTCACTGCTCCGTATTCCTACCAAGGTGGAAATTTGCTGGTTGATTTCTCCAATGTTGGTGTTGATTTTGGCGAAGCTTATTTCACGGGTGTTGAAGTTACGAGTGGTGGTATGATTGAGTTTGATGGCGAGTATGAAGTTGTGGACTTCCTGCCCAAACTTACTTTTACTTATTCGGGTAGTTCTTGCGTGGGGCCATCTGATTTTTCCGCCTTTGACGTTAATGCCCAATCGGCCACGCTCTCTTGGATGGCTGGCGGTTCCGAACCCAGCTGGGATATTTTTTTGACCACTTCTGGCACGGATATCCCGACTGAAAACACGGTTCCTACATATACTTCGAATGACACTGCTTACAGTTTGACAGGTTTGAATCCTTCTACCCGTTATTATGCGTATGTACGCGCAAACTGCGACTCTGGCGACGTCAGCTCTTGGATGGCTACAAACTTTTTAACATCTCAGATTCCTGCTCAACTTCCGTACGTTTCTGATTTTGAAAATGCTGCAGAAAATAGCCTTTGGTCTATCCAGAACAACGGCAACAACGGCTGGTATATCGGTGCTGCCGTAAACACCACCACCGCAGGTCAGAATGCTCTTTATATTTCTAACGACAATGGTGTAAGCAATGCTTATACTTACGCTGGCGAATCTACAGCCTGGGCTTATCGAGACATTGATTTCGGCACTCACGTTGGATACAATATTTCGTTCAAATATAGAAACCAGGGTACGAATGACTACTACGATTATTTGAAAGTGTACATTGGCTCCCCTGCGGAACCTGTTGCCAGTGGCGCACCTGGCGGTACGGGCTGCACTCCTGCCAATGCTACTTTATTAGGAACCTATACAAGAGACAGTACCTGGCAAGTTGCTGATATTGAATTGAGCTCCAACTATTCCGGCGTTCAACGCCTCTATTTCTTCTGGTGGAATGACTTTAGCGGAGGTTCAAACCCTCCTGCCGCTATTGATGATATCTCTGTTATTGCAGTCGGCTGCGGCGCTCCTGTAAGTGTTGTATTTGACAGCACTACGACCACCAGCTGCGCTTTCCACTTTGTCCCCGCTGTTGCCTCTGACACTGCTTGGGAAGCTATGATTTACTCTGATACGGATACCGTTTCCGCTGTAATTAATAGTACAGCCTATACGTTCACGAACCTGACTCCTAACACTCAATACTATATTAAAGTTAGAACAGTTTGTGGCGGTGGCGAATTCAGTGCTTGGAGAGGACCTGTCTCCGCTCGTACACAATGTGCTGCCGAAGTCGCTCCTTATGTTGAGTCTTTTGACAATTTTGCCAACAATCCTTCACCTTGCTGGCACAAATACAGCGTCCTGGCCTCTTCCGTTTTCTCTGGTGCGGAATCTTTGGCAGATAATGCTACCGCATACGGATGGTATTTCTCCAGCGACTATGTGTTCTCACTTGGTCATCCGAAAGTCAATATTTACAGTACAAATACTAAATACTGGCTCGTTTCTCCTGAAATCGACCTCTCTGCGTTGACTATTCCTACGCTGACTTTTGATTTGGCATTGACAAATTATAGCAGTGAAGGCCCAATTTCAAGTACTGCCGACGTGGCTGATGATAAATTCATGGTCATTATTTCTACAGACGGTGGCGCTACTTGGAGCCAGAGCAATGCTACTATTTGGAGTGATGATGCTACCATTGCAGACTATCCGTTCAGCACAATCGGTAACGTTGGACAAGAAGTCGAAATCGACCTTTACCAATATGCCGGTCAAACAATCAATATCGCATTTTACGCTGAATCTACTGTTGCAGGTGGTGACAATGACCTTCACATTGCTAACGTGAACGTCGGCGAATCTACCCACTGTGCGCAACCCGCTGAAATCTATGTTGACAATATTACTACTTCCGAAGTGGCATTCAGCTGGTCTCCTGTTGGAAGAGAATCCTCTTGGGAATATCTCTGTGTTCCTCAAGGCACTAATGTCGATGAGGCTGCCGCTACTTGGATGACTGCAAACGACACCACCGCTACGATCACGAACTTGGATGCCAATACGGCATACACCTTGTACGTGAGATCCTATTGCAGTGCTGTTGCACAAAGTGCTGCAGTAACTGCTGATTTCAGAACGGATTGCGGTATCCCGTCTGGTCTTGTGGCTTCCAATGTCACAGCCTATACGTTCGATATTACATTTTCTCCGGCTATGCCTACAGATACGGCTTGGGAATATGTAGTTTGCGCAGCAGGTGCTAATCTGGATAACGAAACTCCGACTTCCATTAGCGATACTGCTTTCACCGCCGCTGGCCTGAACTCTAACACGCTGTATGACGTATATGTGAGAACAGTTTGTGACAGCACGAACTTCTCTGCTTGGTCTGATGCAATTCAGGTTAGCACTATCCCTTCCTGTCTGACGCCGACTAACCTTGTGGCTTCGGATGTTACATATAACAGTGTGACTTTGTCTTGGACGGAAATGGGTTCTGCTACACAATGGAATGTCAAATACGGTCCTACAGGCTTCGATCCTGAAACAGCCGGCACAACGGTTGCTGCAACAACGTCAACCTATACACTGACCGGACTTGACGCTGAAACTTCTTATGATGTTTATGTACAAGCAGATTGCGGCGATGGCGATGTCTCTGATACGATTATGGCTTCCTTCACAACGGAAACGGAACCTTGCTGGGCACCGAGCGACTTGGCTGTTTCTGACATCCACAACCACGATGTCACCTTGTCTTGGACAGAGAATGGCACAGCCACAAATTGGACAATCTACTATCGCGTACACGAAGATGAAACTTCAGAATGGAGCACGCAGACGGTGACCACGAACCCGTACACGCTCATCGGTCTTGACGGCCTCACGGAATATGATTTCCAAGTGGCATCCAACTGTGCTGACGATGTGACTTCTGATCCTTCTGCCATCGTCAATGCTACAACATTGAATGTTGGTATCGAAGACTACGATGCAGCTACTGTAATCGTGTTCCCGAACCCGACAACCGGAATGGTTCAAGTTTCAAGTTCCAAGTGCCAGGTTTCAGGAGTTGAAATATATGATGTGTATGGTAAATTGCTTAAGGCAGAAGTCCTGATGGACAACAACACCGTTGATATGAGAGGTTGCGCTGCCGGCGTTTACTTCCTCAGAGTATCTACAGAAAACGGTGTGGTAACGAAACGCATCGTGAAAAAATAATTGACAATTGAGAATTGATAATAAGGTCCGTGCGAGGTTTTCGTGCGGACCTTTTTTTGTACCTTTGCCGCCTATTTTACGCCTATGCACAAAATCCTCTTTATCTGTCACGGCAACATCTGCCGCAGCCCGATGGCTGAATTTGTGATGAAACATATTGTTGAAGAACAGGGCCTCTCCGACCAGTTCGAAATCGCTTCGGCGGCCACCTCCACCGAAGAAATCGGCAACCCCGTCTATCCGCCTGCCCGCCGCAAACTCGCGGAGCACGGCATTGGATGCGAGGGCAAAACCGCCCGCCAGATGACCCGCGCCGACTATCGGCACTACGACCACATCATTGCAATGGACCACAACAACCTCCGCAACCTCAAGCGCCTCATCGGTGAGGACATTGACGGGAAAATCTCCCTGCTGATGGACTACACCGACCGCCCCGGCGACGTGGCCGACCCCTGGTACACCGGCGACTTCGAGGCTACCTGGCAGGATGTGTGGGAAGGTTGCAATGCGCTGCTGAAATTGTTGTCTTATTAATCAAATAAATTATCCAATTATGATCAATCTTATTCTTGGCATTCTTTGCATATTATACGGATTGTTTACGCTTGTCCTCCGATTGACGAACCATCTTTCCATATTCGGAAAATTGAGTGCAATGAAGGAAAAATTTGGAGAAAAAACGGGAACCATTATTCACATAATAGGATATACGGTAGTGCCTCTTGCTCTTGGAATTGTGCTATTACTGAAATTCTTTATTTAATAGGTAGTGATTCCCCTCCAGCGGGCTACCTTTTACGAATCAGTACTAAATAACTGTAAATGTTGTTTTGATTCAGCGCCTGCCAGCGCTCGGCATTCACCCACTCGAAGTGTGTGAATAACATGATCGAGCGCGATGTCGTTGCCTCATGCAGCAGATTGTAAAGGTATTCGCTTCTTTTTCGGTATAGATATTCCGATTTCTCGGATAATGAGTATTCGTACGTCCAAAAGTGCGCCTCCACATCCTCTGTGTTTGTGAATTTTTGAAGCAGCGAGACCATCATTAGACTGTCCTCGGCGTGCAGATTCTCCTTGGCCAAATCAAAGTAGAGCGGGATCATCAGCGTATCGTCGCTTTGCAAGGCGATGGGGATTTGGTACGGTTCTTCGATGTCGCAGTAGCAGTTGCCGGTTTCTGGATATGACGCGCTGTCATTGGGGCATAGGAAAGTGATGGGCACTTGAAAAAAACAGCGCATGGGATTGCCCATATAAGTTCCGGGCTTCCACATTCCGGATGTGCTCTTCACGCCCCGCACGGCCTCCGCATCCAACAGCGGGTGTATACTGGATTTCACAGTGACATTCTTCACCGAACCGTTTTTTTCAACCACAAATTCCACGAGTACTGAGCCACAGGCATCTGATTCCCTTGCACTGTCCGGATATTGGATGACGTTGGATAAGTAGCAATTCAGGCAATCCATACCACCGATAAATTCAGATAACATTTCCCCTTCAAAGGCGGATTGTGCTGGCGGTTGCTCAATGCGTCTGGGTTTCTTGGTTTGGGCCATGCAGACGGAGACTGCCGTGATGAAGCAAATAAGTAGCAAGATCTTTTTCATTGTCAATGATATTGGGTGAACTATTGTAATTGCTTTTTAATGAGCGGCAAAGATAGTCTTTTTTAGGTTTAAGGTTTAAAGTTCAAAGTTTAAAGGAACTTTCACAAAGAACAGCATACGTCTTAATATTTTCACACCTTCACGATCACCGCGTACGTGATGTAAGGATACTTGTCTAAAATTTTCTGGTAGTGCCGCTCATATTTGTAACTGCGTCTAACGTGACCGAAATTTGTGTTGTGCGGGACGAATGCCGCGCGAGGCGCGTTTCCATACGTGATGCTGAAACCTGTGGGGTGCGTGACGACTAACGCCGCGCGCGGTGCGTATTGATGCACGATGCTGTTGATGTAGTTTTCGGGATAATAGTAGTTCCGGTATGTCCACAGATGAACAATCACGTCTTCATCGGGATTCAGCTGTTGAAGAATCCGGATGAACGTCAGACTGTCTGATACTGCAAGTGCTTTGGTGCTTTTGTCAAAATGCAGGGGTACGAGCGTTGAATCGCCGTTTTGAAATGCGGAGCGGAATCGGAATGGAGAATGCCATTCAATGAGTGTGAAATCGCAATTGTTTTTGGAAATGATGGTGTCGGAGTCGTTGGAACATTGAAAGCGAACAGGCACGTTGAACCAGTGTCTCTTCTTGTCTCCTAAGACTCTTTGGGGCTGCCATAGACCGGAGGTGCGTTTCACGCCGCGCACAGCTTCCGCGTCCAGCATCGGATGAACTTTTTGTTTGGCCTCGGCTATTTTCACCGTGCCGTCTTTCTCCACGCAGAAGTTCACGATGACGGTGCCGCAGATTCCCGCTTTCTTTGCACTGTCTGGATAATGTATGAAGTTGGATAAAAAGCAGTGCAAACATTCTGGGCCTCCCAAAAATTGTGCATCCTCTTCGGTAAAGTAGTCAATGATAAGGCTCCCCTGCTTCATCTGTCGTTTCTCCCATCTTTCTTCCTGACGGTCTAAACGGGCTTCAAAGTTGGCCTGCTGTTTCATGATCCGCCTGATTTCAGGTGGCTCCTGTGCTGGCTGGGCGAGCAGTTTTCCCAACGATAAAGAAGCCAAAAGGCAAAACAAGCATACTATCTTTTTCATTGTCACTGAAATTGAGTCGGCAAAGATAGGATTTTTAGAGTTCAAGGTTTAAAGTTCAAAGTTTAATGGGATGAGTGAGAATGAGAAGTATGTTTGTTGGCAAGATAAAATCAAATACCATAATATGCTTTTTATCAATATATTATAACGATATTTTTAGAATTGCACGAAAAAACATGCAGTTTTCTATCAAAATTGCATTGTTTGTAGTGCAATTTTATTATTTTTGCCTCCGGTAAACAAATAACTATCTTATGCAAAGTCTTTTAAATTCTTATCGAATATTGCTGGAACTGACGCCAATGTCCTTTTTTAGAAATTTTCATTCAGAAATCAATTGGGACAATCGTCTTATTGGAATCTTAGGGGCAAAAGGTGTGGGCAAATCAACTTTGATTTTGCAGCATATCAAACAGATGGATAGCAGAGATGAGAGTCTTTATGTGCAAGCAGATGACTGGTATTTTTCTTCTCATAGATTATTTGATTTGGCTTACGACTTTTTCAAAAAGGGAGGCAAGTATCTATATATTGATGAAATACACAAATATAGAGGATGGTCATTTGAAATTAAGCAGATATACGATCAACTGCCATTATTAAAAGTCGTTTATTCTGGAAGTTCCATTTTGGATTTGGATAAAGGCGGTGCCGATTTGAGTCGGCGCACTATTGAATACATTATGCCTGGACTTTCTTTTAGGGAGTATCTCAATTTGGCAAATGGATGGAATTTAAGAAAAGCCACCTTGAACGAGATTCTGCAAGGAAATGTTGACTTCCCTTTTGAAAAGGAACGGCCCCTGAAATATTTCAAAGATTACCAAAAAAGTGGATACTATCCTTTTTTTATGGAACCTGAATATCAAATTCGGTTAAGGCGTGTCATTATGACTTCTGTAGAACAGGATATTCCAAAATATGCAGAAATGTCGCTTGCAGCAGCCAGTAATCTGAAAAAACTGATGTATGTGTTGGCTCAAAACGTACCATATAAACCCAATTATTCGGAATTGGAACGGGATTTGGGCATCAGTAGGAACCTCTTGCCCGACTATATCGAGTACTTGGCAAAATCAAAAATGATTAATGTGCTAAAAGAAAAAGCAAATGGCATTAAAATCCTACAAAAAGTAGAAAAATTGTATTTGAACAATCCGAATATGGCTTACGCATTATCTGAAGCAGAACCTAATATTGGAAATGTTCGTGAAACACTCTTTTTTACTTGGATGAAGGAAAAATTCAATGTTACCGCATCCCCCGTCTCCGATTTTGAAATTGAAGGAAAAACATTCGAGGTCGGAGGTAAAAATAAAAAGAAAAAACAAATACAAAAAGTTAGTGAGGGATATATCGTTAAAGATGACATTGAATACGCCTATGAGAACATTGTTCCCTTGTGGATGTTCGGCTTCATCTACTAATCTGCTCCTTATCTCACAAAATATTTTTTTCTATTGGTGTCCGGTAAAAACACGAATGATCTTTGATGGGCAAAATCTCTAAGGTGGCGCGTTACGCAAAGGCACGACCTTCGACTTAACCACATTCATATCAAATATGACGGCGCAGCCGTACCTTCAGCAACCCCGGAGGGGTTGAATCTCTGTAACCCCAGGTCAGACCGTAACGGCAGTGGAGGTCGCCACCTGGGGGAGGAACGGCGCAGTGCGGAGGTGGCGGCGCGGGGTAACTTGCGCCGAAGCAGGTACTTGCTGTCGCCGCCTATACCGATGCCTTGCGCCGAAGCACCGCGGCAGCGATTGGAACCCATTTACTTGCGTGCGCGTGGGAGGGGAAACACTTTTTAGGAAGAAAATCTGGGCAAATCTGAAACGAATTATGCGCCTGGTGACGCATGGCGGGGGGAGCAAGTTAGGGTGAAAAGCGCGACGGTATAGCGCTGGTGAAGTGCGTGGGCGATGCCGGGCCGCCCAAATAACTTAAATCAACCTATAGAACCGCCTTTTGAGTAAGCCCCGTTTTCTATAAATTTCGTTAAATGCCTTATATCAAATACAATAGATTCGAGTGTCTGTTTTTTAGCGGACAGCAATAATTTTTTCAAAAAAAAGTACTTTGTATTGCAAGGTACTAAAATTTTTGTATTTTTGCCGCGTCAAAAAATAGTTGACGGACGCAATGAATTGCGCCCCTTCATTCTTGAAACTTAATCTCCCGCTTATGCCAACAAATACCGACAACGTCAAATCGCAGATGCGCAAAGGAATTTTGGAATACTGCATTCTGCTCATCATCAGCAAAAAGCCATCCTATGTTTCCGACATCATCACGGAACTGAAGAATGCACACCTCATTGTGGTGGAGGGCACGCTTTATCCGCTGCTGTCGCGATTGAAGAACGGCGGACTGCTTGCTTACCAGTGGCAGGAGTCGGTGCAGGGCCCCCCGCGCAAATACTACGAACTCACCGACGAGGGCCGCTCCTTCCTCGCCGAACTTGACGGCGCCTGGAACGAAGTGAACCAAACGGTCACGGCCATAAAGAAGTTTAAGGTTTAAAGTTCAAAGTTTAAAAATGAAGATATGAAAAAGATTGAGAAATTTGAAGATTTAGAGATATTTCAAAGCGCACGTGAACTCTGCAAAGAAATTTACAACATTACAAAGGAAGGAGATTTTAAATACGATGTTCGCTTTGTTCAACAATACAAATAAAGAGCCATTCCTCTTAAACCTTAAACCCTATAAGTCGAATATTTAATTTTACAATACAATGAAAAGAACCCTTACCATCAACTTGAACGGCTTTGTCTTCAATATCGATGAAGATGCCTATCAAACCTTGAACCAATATTTGGAAGACCTCGGTCGGCACTTTGCGGCAGATGAGAAAGAGGAGATCCTCAAGGACATCGAAGCCCGCGTGGCGGAGCTGTTCTCTGAAAAATTAGTGAACCGCAACGTTGTGGAGATGAAGGACGTGCAGGAAGTCATCGAGCAACTGGGACAGCCCAGCCAGTTTGAGGACGAGAGTGGCACGCAGTCGGAGACACAGTCTGCCGAGCCGCAACAGCCCTTCACGGCCGGCGAGCGTCGCAAGTCCCGCAAACTCTACCGAGATACGGCCAACAAGAAAATCGGCGGCGTGGCTGCCGGCATGGCCGCCTATATGGACTGGGACCCGACCATCGTGCGCATCCTCTTCCTGCTGATTATGCTGTTCAGCTTGGGTTGGAGCGTTTTCATCTACATCCTAATGTGGATTTTCATTCCGGAGGCCAACTCCGTGGCCCAGCGTCTGGAGATGCAGGGCGTAGAACCCACCGCAGAAAACATCGGCAGTTATGCTGTCAACAATGAAACTCCCGTGGCAAACACGCCGAGTCCGTTAGCTAAAGTGCTCAAAGTCATAGCCATCGTCATATTGAGTATTATCGGTATCGGCCTGTTTGCCTCTGTGATGGGCGTGCTGATTCTTAGCATTATGCTGATATTCCACATTCTGCCTATTGCCGTCAGCGTTAATGAGATTTTACTCTTGGCCAGCATCGGCCTCTTCCTCATTATTCCAGCCATCGCCATTGTGATGTTCTGCATCTACTTGGTTGGCGACCGAAAACCGCACAACAAATGGGTGCCTTGGGTGCTGCTCGGACTCTGGCTGGCCAGCATTGTAGGTATGTCTGTGTTTGGAGTAAACGCCTACAACCACCGCGACAAATGGGATAGCGAGGAGATTCAAAACGGACTACTGAAATATTGGGACGATGACGACGAGGATTACGATGAGCAGTATTATTCTAATGAAGACCGAAACAGCGGTGATTTTCACGCCATTGATGCGGAAGAGGCCATAACCGTCAAGTTTACGCAAGGCGACAGCACTTCCGTGGAAGTCAAGGCCCCGCAAAGTAAAATCGCCAATATCCGCACCGACATCCGCAACGGCGTGCTCTACATCCGCAACGAAAACCAAAATATGAAGGGCAACCAGCGCATCATCGTGTGCGTCATGGCACCGCAACTGGACAAAATCAAGATGTCGGAGGCGTGCAACTTTGAGTGCGAGGGAGATGTGAACTTCTCGAAACTGGAAGTACAGGTGGAAGAAGCCTCCCGCGTGAAACTTGCGGGCAAGATTGACACATTGAATGTTCGTGTAGAGGAGGCTGCCCACGCCGACTTGGAGGACGTTACTGCCGATGTGGCCACCATCCGTGCCGAAGAGGCATCTCACGTGGCGATGGGCACCGCCCGCGAACTGCGCATCCAAACCGCCGAGGCCAGCGCCGTTACCTATAAAGGCACACCACAACTGCTCCAGAAAAGCAGCAGCGAGTTCTCCGTAGTCACGAAACAGTAGTTTCAGGTTTCAAGTTTCAGGTTTCAAGAATGTAAGGGCGCAATTTATTGCGTCTGATAACCATTCAAATTTAGGGTTTTAAGCCTACCCGTTAAGTTTACGGACTCACCGCATTATCACATTATAACATTTAGCCTTATGAAAATCAAATCTTTTGCATTTATCGCTTTGCTGTCCATCTTGGTGGCCTCTTGCGGTCCTCTTGATGTATGCAGGTCAAGGAAAATGGTGGAAAGCAATTACCATAACCGATGGAAGTGTAACTTTTTGCTCTTTAACGGCAAAATCCACGGACACTTCAAGGTCAAGACGGAAGAACCGGTGCTGATTATTAATCAGAATATCGTAAAGGGTGACATCAGCTATACGGTTATCGACAAAAAGGGCAACGTCATTATGCCGCTCGAAGTGCAGCACGAAAGTGATACAATCAAAGGTCTTCCTTTGGAAAAAGGACAGCACGTGTATGTGCGCGCTGAAGGCAAAGATGTGATGGGGACGTTTACGTTCGTTTTGAAATAAAGGAGTCGTTTGATGCAATAATCAGCACTCTCCATCGTTGTTCATAATGCATTTTATAAAAATCATTTATGAATAAAAGACTTATCATCTGTTTTTTAGCAGGCATCCTGAGCGTTTGCTCCCTATGGGCTCAGGAGGATGAAACCTCCGAAGGGGAGATCGTAGAAACCACTCCATCGTACGAACCGTTTAAGGGTTTCCATCTCGGATACACCCTGCAAACGGAATTGGTACAGCCCGCAACGGTATTTGAAAGGCAAATAGACAACAACCAATGGGATCCGACCGCCCTGCCCGGCATCGGTTACGCAGTTGGATTGGAGGCCTCCTACCATTTTGCAAAATACTGCGGATTTTCTGTAGGATTGGAGTACGGCACTTCCACGGCCGTGCAATTCAAAATTCCCCATGACCGTATTCATATACGTATGTACAATCTCTCCATCCCCGTGAAATTCGAACTCCACCTGCCTATCAAGAAGGACTTCTGGATTACCTCCAACATAGGAGCGAACATCACGCCCATTGGAGGCATTACGTCTACGGGTGCCGGTTATTACGATTTCAAGCGAAATCTCAAATATAGTTTTATGCTTCACGACTTCCGACTTAGTTGGGCTGATTTGCAAATGGGTCTGGGCTTTTACTACCAGATTCCGCGAGCCGGCCTTTTCCGTGCCCAAGTGGGACTGAATGTGCCTATGGGTCAGGGCGGCTTCGGCAATTATAACCTGAACTATACGGATAATAATGTCATCGCTGCCGACTGTGGTGCCATCTATTCGCACAACGGCTATTTGAGTTTCCAACTTGCCTATATCCATACTTTTCATAGAAAAATCAAAAAAACGATGCCTGATCCGGCGTGGACCAGTTCCTTGCCACGGCACGAATTTCAGCTGAATATCGGGGATCCCTATATGGCCGCGAGCACCCGTTCGCGCACCAATTTCGACATCACCGATTATTTGTTTCCCAACCTGCAAGAGAATCCCACTGGTCCAAACGACGCCTATACTTGGCTAAGCCCATCCTACGAATGCCGGACCAATGTGACGCCACTCTTCTCCTTCAGTTATCATTTCCGGCTGCGCAAATGGCTTTGGATTGGCGCAACTCAAACTTTTTCGGATGTTTACCAAAACATCATCAGTCCGGAAGGCGACATCGAAACACGCCTCAACGAATATGCCATCTCTACCATCCTGGACGTGCGTTTTTCGTACCTCAACCGCAAACACGTCACCCTTTACTCCGGATTAGGTCTGGGACTTATGCTCAAAGGATACGATTCTCGGTATGATGGCAATTATTTTTCCGGCGGGGTGACGATCACCTCAGTATATCAGTTGACCGCCTTCGGTGTCAAAGCTGGCAGCGGCCACTGGTTCGGAAACTTGGAACTCGGATGCGGTTACAAAGGATTTATCTCCGGCGGTATCAGTTATGATTTTTAAATTTTGAAAACAATGAAAAGACATATTTCCTATATCACAATAGTATTGCTGGCCGCTCTGCTTGCCAGCTGCCAAATAGGCAAAGACGATCACGCCTGCACCCAAACCGGTAAGGACATGTACGACGGCTGGACGGACGGAATTTCCATCATCGTCAATACGGACTTGGATGTCGCCCTTTTTATGAACGAGTGGATAAACGCAACCGCAAGCCAACGGAGTGAGCTTGAGCACAGTTTTTTCAGTGACGGCAGGGTTATGATCAAGCCCGCCAGCAACCGCGCGTGGACTATAGAGTGGGAAGGGGACACCATTTTCTCCATCGTGTTGTTACAGGGCAACTCTCTCGATGATATCGGCGGTTGTATGGAAATCAACCCAGTATGGGATTGCACCACCAACGCGCCCAGCAACTTTCTGAATGTCGGCAGTTTCCGTATCACACGCGAAAGCGAGCGCACCTGGCACATCACCGCCATGGGCCCCCCTTACCTCACCAATCTGGATTTGACACTGGTGAGTGAAACCGACTCACTGCCTTTCAACCTAGACAACCAAACGCTGACAATGACCGGCAGAGGGCTTTTCCAATATTCCTATGGAATCTATGCTTTCCCCGTAGCCAGCAGCAACATACATCTGGCTTTCCAAATCGAAGAACCTGTCACCTTCATTTGCCGCACGCGCCAACTCCATCCGCTTAGAATAAACAGTCCGGGAACATACATCTGGGAGATGTTATCTAGACTTTATTTCAATGCAGGGGAAATTTCCTTGCGTGCATACAACAACCAGAACGATGAAAATTCCGCCATTGCCCATATCCTCAACTATGAGCAAGTAGAAATCGGATTCAACGGAATATCACAAATTTGGCCTATGGAGACGGCGGGCAACAAGTAGTTGGCCGTCAGTTGTCTAATCTTTATTCCAAAAAAAATTCACTCCAACTGCAACCATTTGCGATTTCTGTATCATCATTATACACGTGTTATGAAATCTAACGCCTTTTGGACGAAAAAGTACAAGCAGAACATCGGGAAGATGATAGGTGTGTGTTATCGCTACGTGTTGGACCGCGACCTTGCGGAGGACCTTGCCCACGACGCCTTTCTGAAGGCCATCGAGAAGGCAGATTCCTTTCGTGGTTTGGGACGGTTCGACGCCTGGCTGATGCGCATCACCGTCAACACTACGCTCCAATATCTGCGCAATAATCGAAGTCAGACATTGGACAATGTTCCGGAAGAACAACTCGAAGAACAGCCTGCTGAGGAGGAATGCGAGGAGAACGAAGTGATGGCTGCCATTAGGAAGGCTGACTTCACGCAGGTGGAGATTGTGGAGGCGGTAGGTCAGTTGCCCGAACATCATCGTGTGGTGTTCAACCTGTATGTCTTCGACCACTTCACGCACAAACAGATAGCTGAGGAACGGGGGATTTCAGAAAACACGTCCAAATCGCATCTGGCGCGCGCCCGCAAGGAGCTGCAACAGATATTGTTTGACAAAGCAAAAAACAGGAAACGACCGCTTATGGCACTATTGCTCCTACTACCGAAATTAGGCAGATCAGCCATCGACCATTGGTGCCGACGCCAATTGTCAGGCTTCGCTATGGAGCCGCTTGCGCCACTTTCTGCCACGCAGCTGTCTGCCGCCGCCGGCAGTGTGAAACTGTTTTCCGCCATCGGGTTGAGGGCGGCCCAAGTGCCGTTGGCGGTAGGTACCGCAACCGCAGTGGTGGGAGCCGCGATGGCCGTTGAACTGCGCGAACCTGCGGCCGCCCCTGCTGAGCCGTTGCCGCAAACCAACGTGGTGCAACAAGATACGCTGGCTGCCGATATGGACACGATACCGTCTGAGGTGGTGGCCCCCGTTCAGCTGCCACCTGCTGTCGAGCGGCCCCAAAATGCGACCTCCGCGAATGAGAAGGCATCTTCTGATTCGGTCAGCGCCCTTCCCGAACCGGCAGCGCCTCCAGTGGTGGTGAAAAAAGTAATTCACAAAACCACTGTGGTGATTAAAGATACCAATAACAAACGATAACAGTTGATTATGCAACACATATATACCATACATATTCTATTACTCTTCCTGCTGACGGGCATCGCCCTTCCCGTATTCGGGCAGGTTGATCAGCCGGCTCAAGACCAACAGGACACGGTCTATCTGTATGAAGAGGAAATTGTTTATGATACATTATATGTCTATGATTCTATCGCCCCGGAAAAGATGATGACGAAGGCGGAGCTCCTCAAGGCGTTGTGTGCGGATAGGGGAGTGGGAACGCTCAAATATCAAAGACATCATTTCTATATATCTACGGCAGATAGTCTTGTCAAATTGAAAAATGAAGATTTGAAGCTCCTCTTGTCTCCTGCCGATTATGCGGATTACAGAAAAGCAAAACAGAACCAGTGGGCATCAATTCCGCTGTGGGTGGTAGGCAGTTTGGCAACGGCAACATCTGCTCTGGGCATTTATGAACTTGCTTCGAGTTACTATTATCGTTTTCACTCTTCGGGTATGACGAACCAACTGTCGGAGGAAGCATTGAAAAAAATGGACAAGATCGGCTATGCGATGTTTGCCATCGGATTGGGCGTGTCCATTGCCACCTTCAAGCCGGCCGCTCATATCGTCAACCGCAGTGAAGATACGTTAAAACGCCTGGCTCGCCGATTCAAGTCTGGTACCAATTACTCGTATGTGGCGCCAACTTGCAAAGTGGGCAGCACGCCATACGGCTTGGGATTGACCTTGGACTTTTAATGAAAATGCAGGAATTTTGTGTAATAAGACTTCCGCAAAAGGACTGCGATTCGAATTCAATATTATTAATCAGAAGTCTTTTATGAAATTATGAAAAAGTTATTTGTTTTGTGTGCCTCTGTCATTCTGCTGGCTTGTCTCACCACCTCTTGTGGAAAAGGATGTCACTGCTATCTTAAAACGGACGTAACTCATATGATGCCCGTATTTGAGGATGAGACTATGAACAAGGAAGACTGCGAAGCAATGGAAGCTCAGCTGAATGAAGAAGCTGGATTCCCAGATTTCTACAATTGTAAGTAATCTTAAGTCATCATTACGAACAAACCGTTTTCACCCCCCAAAAGGTGAGAACGGTTATGTTTTTTTCTTTGTGCTTATAATCATATAATTTCTTGATTTTAGTTTGTAAATAATTTTTTATCTTTGCCAACTATTTAAAACTCCTCCATCTCACCCCCACTTCTTATAGTTAATATTCGCAGTTCATTATTAATCCCATTATATTATGAAAAAAAGAATTTTACTTGTTGCATCTCTGTTATGCATTATCACAATGTCTATGGCGCAGACCCTGACGCCGATTGAGACAGGAATCAGAAAGAAACTGATGGCTTATAATGTGGTTTCCCGCACGCACGAGGGTACGGAAGGCCAGCATATCATCTATAGCGCGGATTTGGAAAGAGGCCCGGGTAAGGGCCAGTGCACCGACTATATCTTCACAGTTGATGCCAATGAGAATACCTTGTCAACGGCTCAGCTGTATCGTTCAGACGACTACACGTACTTGAGAAGCTTTGAGGGCCCAGATGCTATTCTGGTGTTTTATCTCAAAGACAGTAAGTCGAATAAGACCTATACACTCTATTCCAACATCGTTCCCAAGGGTGACAGACAACCCAAGTGGAATCCTGAGAAGGTGGTTTCCGTACCTTACGAGAAAAGAGACAACATCAGTATTGCCACGGCAGTTTCTCCTGATAAAAACAAGGGAATGATCTGTATTTTGCAGGCTCAGCGCAAAGGCGAGTTCAAAGGCAGTGTGCTCATCACCTTTGACAACCAGGGCAACCAGTTGTGGGAAAGCAATATGGAATTGAGTGTTCCCAACCAGACATTCGGTGTGGTTGATATGGCTATCGACAATGATGGCAAAGTATATGTCGGCGTATATTCTTACGATGAGGAATCCAAAACGAAAAGAGCCAACGAAACACTCTCCATTTATGAGATTTCCGAAAACGACATCACGTCACAAAGCGAATCCATCAATTTCAGCGTGTCCAACGGTACGATGATTGTCGGTGCTACCGGCAATGTCTATCTCGGCGGCTATAGCCAGTCTTCCCTCAAGAAAAATGAGGACGGCGCATATGTGGTGACGTACAATCCGAAGAACTCCACGATCACTAAGCTGAGCCAACAGGAATTTCCTGAAAACTACTTCGACAAAGTCGTGGGCGGTGGTGTTATGTTGGGATACCTTTCCAATGACAAATACGGTGTGCGTGTCAAAGGACTCTACGAGTTCTCAAACGGTTCCGTGGCACTCCTGGGTGAGTTGCGAACCACCATCACGGTTCGCCAGCAAAACGGTCTGACGACTACCTATTTCTTCACTAAGAACATTATGACGACCCTGGTCGGTGCGGATGGCGACATCGTGAAAACGGACTGGTATGACAGCAAGGCGATGAGCGTGGCTAACTTCGCCACCACGACCTATACGCCGCTGTTCGCCAACGACCGCATCTATGTGCTCTTCCCTGACAATGTTGACAACTACGGCAAAAAGGCCGGGGCTCCTTTCAAGAGAGTGCTGGCGGGCTTAAAGAAATACTGCTGCTCAATGGTGACCATTGACGCCAACGGTATTGGGGAGGCTCAAAAACTCCTGGATGCCAAATCTTGCAAGAACACTGTCGCCAAACCCGTATTTGTGGAAGAAGACGGATTCATTGTCATCGACTATGATAAAAAGAACACCAATATCTCTAAGTTGAAAGTAGAACTCTAATACTACAAGTTCGTATTCTATGCTCCTGTCCAAAATGTTCAGACAGGAGCATAGAATTTTAAGGGAAATCAACAAAAGAGATTCTACCTTTCAATTATTTGTTATTTTTGCGCCTTGCTTAGTATTACTTTTGAAATAAAACATGTATGAAAAAATCTTTTATCCTTTTCTTGGTTGGGAGTATTTCTCTTTTCTCTGTGGTTTCGGCCCAAAACATCAAACAATCCGAAGTCATCATCCCGAAGATTAACAAATGGGCTTTCATTCCCCATATGGATCAATGTATGGAAGGAATGGGCAGTGATCATTTGGTTTACAACACAAATTATAATTACAGTGACACCAAAAAGTCCACAACCGACTGCCTTTTCTCTTTGACAAAAGATGATTTTTCCTGCCACAAGACGCTGCTGACTCACGATCCCGATTATGTTTTCATCCACGCTTTCGAAACCTCAGACGGCGCAGTGGCCTTTTATCGTTATATGGATAAAGACAACAAGTCGTACAGAATATATTCAAATGCCATATCCAAAGACGGCGACACAGACAAATGGCATCCGGAAGAAATTCTTAATATCCCGTATGAGAAAAAAGACAATTTAGCCATTGCCTACGCCGAATCTCCGGACAAAAAGCAGCGCGTGATGGCCTTCTTCCAAAGCAAGCGCAAAGGCACGGCCAAAGGCAACCTCGTGATGGCCTTTGATGAGGATGGCAAAATCCTCTGGGAAAACAATATCGATATCAATAACTTCAATCAAGAATATTTCCAAATCCTCGATGTCGCCATCAACAACGAAGGCAAGGCATTTGTGGGCATTTATGCATACGATATGCCCAACAACAACAGCCGCAAGAACAATGCGATTCTGATGTTCGAAGTCTTAGACAATGACGTCAACAATACTTTCCAAGAGATTGACTGCAATATCAGCAATGGCAAAATGGCGGTCGGCAGAACAGGAAATGTGTATGTGGGTGGCTATTATTACACCGACTTGAAACAGAATGAAAACGGTTCATACATTTACACCTTCAATCCATCATCGTCTTCTTTCCAAGCTTTTGCACAACAGGATTTCCCTGAAGATTACTACGAAAAAGCTGCTGGCGGCTTGCTGACAGGCGTCTTTGCCAACCAAAAATATTCCGTTGTTCCGAAGGCCTTGTATGAATTCGACAACGGCAGTGCGGTACTCTTAGGCGAACTCCGGTATATTGTGGCCGTGACCTCTCAAGGGATGACAAGCTACAACTATTTGACGAAGAACGTGCTCTTTTCCAAAACGGATGACCAAGGCAGATTCGAGAAATTCGACTTCTTCGCACGCGCAGCCATTGCCGGAGGTTATATACTTGGCGACTGTTTCGACGACTTTCACATCTCCTACAAACCGTTCTTCAAAAACAACCATATTTACATTACGTATTTGGACAATATTGAAAATTATATTGACCAGAAAGGTGCTGCGTACCGATTATTAAAGACTGCCTGCACTACGTTGATGACCATTGATGAAAACGGAGAAGGCAATATTCAACGGCTTATGTCCTTCAAGGAGGATAAGAACTTGATTCCTCAAGCGTTGTTTGTCGATAACGACGGGCTTTATGTTTTGACAAGAGGCAAAAAGTCAATGTCCATTGCTAAAATGGCTGTAGAATTCTAATATTAACTATCTTTCATCCATTTTAATAATACAATGAAGAAATTCCTTGCTTTCTCGCTATGGATACTTCTGGCTTGGAGTGTCGTTCAAGCGCAACCCTCTATTGACCAGTTCTCAACCTTGGAATCCCAGGGTCCGATGCCCGCCGATTTTCAGAAAATCCTCAAAACGGACAAGGAGATGACGGATTACAACGTCTTTCTGCGCGAACTGATTATGGAAGGCAAAATCTTGTATGGCACGAAGTTGAACGATTATGTCAACACGGTGATTGACAATCTGCTCAAGGATGATGCCGTGCTGCGTTCCAAAATCCACGCCTACATCGTGAAGTCGCCTGAGGTCAATGCGTGTGCAACCAAGAACGGCCTTGTCCTAGTGAATTTGGGCCTTCTCGCCCAGGTCTCCAACGAGAGCGAACTGGCCTTTGTGCTGGCGCACGAGATTTCGCATTTCGCGGAGAAGCACGCCGACAGCCCCACCGGCAAAAAGGACACGCTAAGAGAACGCGATATGCTCAAGTACTATGTCAAATACCAGAACCGCTCCCGTGAGCAGGAAACTGCCGCCGACCGCATTGCGCTGACACGCTTCTTTGCCAACTCCGGTTACAGCTATCAAGCGATGATGAGCGTCTTTGACGTGCTGCAGTATTCCGACCTCCCCTTCGATGAGGTTCCTTTTCCGAAGGATATGGTGGAGACATCGTTTTACCAGTTCCCGAGCAACTACTATCTCGCCAATGTCGCCCCGATTTCGAATCGCGACAATATGGTGGATACGCTGTTCACGCACCCCAACATCGCCAAGCGCCGTATGGCGGCTAATGCCATTATCGCAGGCAAATCAGACGACGGCCGCTCCGCCTTTTTGCAGCCGGAGGAACTGTTCAATGAGGTTCGCGAGTTGGCCCGCTTCGAGTGCTTGAACTACTACCTCACCGAACATCAGTATGACCAGGCGTTTTATAATGCCTACGTGCTGCGCCGCGCCCACCCGAACAATGCCTTTATAGAGCAAACTATCGTGGCGGCGCTCTACGGCTATTCCAAACATAGGAATTACGGCCAAAGCAATGAAGCCCTGCAATCGTATAAGAAGGTGGAAGGCGAAATGCAGCAGACCAGCTATTTCCTATCCAAACTCTCTCGTCCCGAATCTTCCCTGCTGGCCTTGCGCACGGCTTGGAAGGCTAAGGAAAAACATCCCGATGATACCTATTATGCTGACGTCGTTAAGGATCTGTTGAAAGACATCTGTATCAAAAACAAGATGAAATTCAACGATTTCTCCGACTTTCCGATGGGCACCAATCCGGACTCTATCGTGGTGGAGGAGAATAATGTTCCGCAGGATTCCGCCATCAACAAATATAGTCGTATCAAACAGCAGAACCAAAACAACAAGGTAGTCCCGACTTCCAAGTTCAAGACGGTAAACTTTATGCTGGTGGATATTCATCAGAATCCCGAGTTTGTGAATTTGATGAATTTGGTGGTTGCCGAAGCCGAAGATGAGCAGATCTTAAATATCGTCACCGAAAAGAAAGCGGCCAATGTCTCCTCCATCATCATTGCCGATCCTCAGTATGTGGTGTACGGCAGAAATGGGATCAACGCCAAAGCCAGCGAAAGGTGCGCTAAGAAATTGGTGAAGAATATGTCCGCCGGTGTCCGCCGCCTGCATCTGACCCCCGTTTATTATCAGCCCAAAGACGTCTGCGCCTTTACAACGGAACAATACAACGGCTATGCTAAATTCCAACAGCGGATGCACGAATACGAGCAGTCTGGTGGTACCACGATGGTCTACCCGAAAGTTTCCAATATGGATGCGGCCTTCGATTTGGCCGGCACCACGAAAGTCTGCGTGATGGCCGTGAAACGTTCACCCGGCCGTTTTGTCAGCATCCATAAAACGGATATATGGGCCCTCACAGCGATTTGCCCGTACATTTTGCCGGCCACCATTGCCAGTTTTGCCCTCCCGCGCTATAGCACGGATATGTACTTCCTGATAAACGATTTCGAGACCGGCGAAACCCTTACGTCGGGCCACGACAGCCAGGTTTCCGCTATGAGTGAGTCTTACGTCAATTCCTTTATGTATGAGAAACTCTATAGATTTGTAAAAGGAAAATGATGAAGAGATTGCTGATATTACTCTGTTGCGTGCTCTTGGTTGGAATTTCCAGCGCCCAAAATAATCCCGGCTATTTGGGCAGGCACGTCTTGTTCAATATGGAAGGATCCCTGTCGCCTTCGTGGAAAAATTCCAATGTGATGACTCCGGCGTTGCAATCGATGTCGAGCCAACACGCTAAGAACTATTTAGGGCTGAATTATTTCCTTTCTCCTAATGTGGAGGTGGTGGTTTGGAGGCACGGAACCGTTGGGGCAGGCTATTCTTATACGCAGAACCGAAAAGATATCTCCTTCTCCCGCAGCGATGGAGAGTATTATCTGATTGAAAACACCTATTTCTACACGCTTGATTTTTCCACGCCTTTGAATATCACGGCACACGGATTTAATGTCTTCTACAAACAGTATCTGGGAGAGTCAAAAGCCCCGCTCGGACATTATGTGAAGCTGACATTCGATGGATATTTCTATAATTATCAGGCAAACGTGGACCTCTCTTCGTTTAATGCGAATTTCGGTTCGAATTTTCTTCCCTATTATGATGAAGGGAAGGGGACGCTCTTCGGACTGAAAGCCGAATATGGTTACGACCTGCTGTTTTTCAACCGTCTGCGTATCTCTATGGGCGTTACTTTGGGCACGACGTTCGGCGGTTTCAAGCAGGTTAAGAATGAAATGTCTGACAGCCCCTTTGTCTTACACGGATATGAAACTGTCCCTGTGACGAACGATGATTTGGTGAAGAACCGCATTCTGAATGCCTACTGGTTCGGCATCAAATTGGGTGTGGGCCTGCTTGCCTTCTGATTACGAATGATGAATTTCAGACTATAGTTCACAAATCTATAAGATATGAAGAAAATCCTCTTAATAGCAATAATCGGTATGTTCGGAGGAATCTGTTTCTCACAGAACATCGGCTATATGGGTAATCATTTCATCTTTAATGCCGAGGTCTCCATATCTCCTTCGTGGAAGAATCCGAACCCTCTGTCGGAGGCATTGAGGTCCCATTTTGAGAGCGAACATACCCAACGATATCTCGGCCTGAACTATTTTCTATCTCCCAATGTAGAAGCCATTGTATGGAAAAAGGGCACACTGGGCGCCGGCTATAATTACTACAACACGCCTATTGGCGAAATGGTCTCCCGCTATTATGAAGGCGGAGGGGTGAGTGATTATTATTTTGTGCAGGAGGATTATAAGTTTACCGGGAATTTGGTGGCTCACGGCTTCAATGTGTTTTACAAGCAATATCTGGGCGACACCCAGGCGCCATACGGCCTGTATTTGAAGTTCGTGTTTGACGGATATTTCTACCATTACGCCTGCAACGAACCTCTTCTGCCAAACACCCAGCACTGGGAGGAAAACCCCGAAGCGGCTGCGCAATATGATTATGTACCCGTGGAAAAAGATGGCCAAGGCTCTATTTTCGGTTTGAAGGCCGAACTTGGCTATGACTGCCTTTTCTTCAACCGGCTGCGGCTCACGATGGGGGCTACCTTCGGTTCCACCTTCGGCGGCTACAAATGGCTGAAGTCGAAATCCGACAACTCCCTTTTCTATAATGACAACACGAGATTTCTCAGCGTGAATGATTATGTGCGCAACCGTATGCTGAACGCCTATTGGTTCGGAATCAAGTTGGGGGTTGGTATTGTAGCCTTCTAATCATTGCCGGAAAGTCAGGGGCGGACTAAAGTACGCCGTAAACCAATGCTCCCACGGCGCCGCTCAGCAGGATGAGCAGTATGGGGCTGGCTTTGAATTTGAAGGAGGCGACAAAAACCGTTAGGAAGATGCCGATGCTGACAAACAGCTGCGTGGGTGAAACGGCGTACGAGCCGAAGTTCTCGGGCGTGACCATCAGCAGGGCGGCTGCGGCTATCAAGCCGACAATGGCTAGCCGAAGCGTTGACATTGCGCTGGCAATCAGCGGGTTGTCTTTGTTCTTAAGCAGGAGTTTGCAAACCAGCAGCATCAGAATAAGCGGCAGGAGGATGACGGAGAAGGAGGCTAAAAACGCTCCGACAATGCCGAGCCATTCCGGATAACCTGCGTTCACCACTGCCATGTAGCCCGTGTAGGTCGCGGTGTTGATGCCCACGGGACCGGGCGTGATCTGCGAGGTGGCCACCACATCCGTGAATTCCTGCGCCGTAAGCCAGCCTTGTTTCTCAACCACTTCGTTTTGTATCAGGGCAATCATGGCCAGTCCGCCGCCAAAACTGAAGATGCCGATGCGTAGGAAAATGTAGAAGAGCTTCCAGAAAATCATCTGCGGGCCTCCTTTCCGTTTTTAAGTCGGCCGTAAACCAGGCCGCCGATGATGGCGGCAAGCACGATCCACATGGGTGAGACGCCGAGCAGGTAGATGAGCACGGCGGCCACCACGGGAATCCAGAAGTTGCGCCAACTCACCTTGGCAGTTTTGGCCATGTTGAACACCGGAGCGGCAATCAGGGCCACCACGGCAGGACGTATGCCCTTGAAGACGGCCTCGAATATCGGGTTGTCGCGAAGGAATCGGAAGCAGGTGGCAAATCCCAAGATGATGAGAACCGGCATCAGGATGTTGCCGACAATGGACGCCGCCGCCCCCGTATAACCGCGCAGTCGGTATCCGACGCTGGTGGCCATGTTGACGGCGAACACGCCCGGCAATGCCTGCGACACCGCCAGGATGTCCATGAACTCTTCGCGCCCCAGCCACTGCCGGCGGTCCACCAACTCCTTTTCCATCAGTGGAATCATAGCGTATCCGCCGCCAATGGTGGAGGTGCCGATTTTGAAAAATGACCAGAAGAGTTCGTAGTGCTTTGCCATATTTTAATGATGCGGGCAAAAGTACATTATTTATATGACAAATGGAATAGAGCAAATGAAAACTTTTGAGTGTTCAACCTTACTAAAATTTCTTATATTTGGCCCGCTTTTTGAAAATGGACAAGAAGCAGATAAAACTTTAGAATAACTAACTGATATTGTATGAATTGCAAAAACTATAAGTTTACTGTTCTAACATTCGTTATAGCGGCTTTTCTGGTGCTTTTCTCCAATCCGCTGTCTGCAGCCAAAAGTGATGACAAACCTTTTGACGCAGGTCCGTTCATTATCGAACACGTCACCGACAGCTATGGCTGGCACATCTGCGGCGATGGCGACAAAAGTGTAACTATCCCTCTTCCAATCATCTTGGTGGATAACGGCCATCTGGTCACCTTCATGTCCAACAAGTTGCATCACGGCGAGGCAGCCTATAACGGCTACGCTATGGGCTGGGGCGAACAGAAAGGTGCTATCGTGAAACTCCAGGATGACTATACCGGCCATCTGGAAGAAGGCTCCGAATATGCTGTGGACCACGTCTGCAAGTTCAACATTTCCATTACGAAAAATGTTTGCGCCCTGTTTATTTCCCTGATTTTGATTTCATGGATATTCTTAGCAGTGGCAAAATCATACAAACGCCGTCCTAATGAGGCTCCGCGCGGCATGCAGGCCTTGGTGGAACCCGTCATCGTGTTCCTTCAGGACGAAGTCATCAACCCCTCTTTGGGCCATCACGCAGAGAAGTACACCCCGTATCTGCTGACGCTGTTCTTCTTCATTCTCTTGAACAACCTGATGGGCTTGATTCCTATTTTCCCGGGCGGCGCCAACCTCACGGGTAATATCGCCGTCACCGGCATCCTTGCTCTGATTACATTCTTTGTCACTCAATTTTCCGCAGGCAAAGAATATTGGGTGGACATCGTCAACACACCGGGCGTGCCTTGGTGGCTGAAGATTCCATTGCCAATCATGCCTTTCGTGGAATTGATGGGTGTGTTCACCAAACCTTTCGTGTTGATGGTCCGACTTTTCGCCAACATCACGGCTGGCCATATCATCGTGCTCGGTTTCATCTCCCTGATCTTCATCTTCGGCCAGATGGCTCCGGCAATCGGCTACGGCGTTTCCGTCGTCTCCGTGTTCTTCTATATCTTTATGGGCTGCCTCGAATTGCTGGTGGCTTTCATCCAGGCCTTCGTGTTCACCTTGCTGAGTGCCATCTACATCGGCATGGCCTGCGGTAATGAAGAAACCCCTGAAATTGTAAAATAAACCATTTTTAATCATTTTAAATTTAACTCATTATGTCACTCTTAACAGTTTTATTGCAAGCAGCATCCGTAGCAGTTGGCTACATCGGCGCAGGTATCGGCGCAGGTCTCGCCGCAATTGGCGCAGGTCTCGGTATCGGTAACATTGGTAAAGACGCCATGTCCGCTATTGCTCGTCAACCCGAAGTTGCTGGTGACATCCGTACCAATATGATCTTGGCTGCTGCCTTGATCGAAGGTGTCGCTTTGTTCGCCATCGTGGTTTGTCTGCTTATCGCTATTAAGTAATTTCGCTAAGGTCTCCCCGCGGTTGGCGGGGAAACCTTGCTTTTTAATTTGATTAAATTTTCAAGAACATAATAATAAACTAATATGGAACTCATAAAACCTTCATTTGGACTTATTTTCTGGATGCTCCTCGGTTTCGGCATCTTATTCTTCATCCTCGCCAAATTCGCTTGGCCGGTGATCACCAAAGGCATCGCTAACCGCAATAAGAAAATCCAAGACCAACTGGACGAGGCAGCACGCGTGCACGCTGAATTGGAAAACCTGAACACGAAGCACGAAGAAATGCTTGCTACTGCCAAGGCAGAACGCGATGAAATTCTGGCTGAAGCAAGAAAAATCAGTGACAACATCCAGGAAACTGCCAAGCTGAAAGCTGACGCAGAAGCCCAGGCTATTATCGAAGAGGCTAAGAAGGCTATCCATTTCGAAAAGATGAAGGCTATGACCGACGTCAAAAACGAAATCGCCAACCTCTCTATCGAAATTGCTGAAAAGGTCATCACTGAAGACCTTTCCGATAAGCAAAAACAAGAAAGACTCATTGAAAAATGGGTCGAAGAAAGCAACCTTAACTAGGACTATTATCTACCCAGCATCTTTCGCGAGGAAGATGCTTCTTTTTTAGCTCCAGTTAACTTTTATTAACAAATGTAAGATATTATTTATAAAAGGAATATAGTATCATCAAGCGTAATCCTTAGCAATTATGAAGAAACTTTTGATGACATTGGCGCTGATATGCGCTTTGGTGGTAGGTGCAATGGCCCAGCCACGGGCGATTGGCGCTCGTGTGGGTTACAACCTCGAATTTTCCTACCAGCATTCAATGCCTACACATAATATGCTGGATGTGACGGTCGGCATCACCCACGCCTGGAGCCGTTGGGGCTATATTGAAGCCAACTGTATGTATGATTGGATTTTCAATATCAGAGGAAATTGGCATTGGTATTTGGGCCCCGGTGCGGGTTTGGGCTATGGCTATGGCATCTATTGGCACGATTACCATTATATTCCTCTTCGTCTCAATATCGGAGGACAGGTAGGAGTCGAATATCAGTTCAAAATCCCGTTGACCCTCAGTGTCGATTGGCGTCCGATGTTCAACCTCCTCGGCATTATTGACGTCAACCGTGACCATCTCTATGTCGAGAGCCCGATGTACTCTACTTTCTTCAACCTCGCTGTGGGAGTCCGCTATCGTTTCTAATTTTCAACTATAATCGTTATGACATTCATTGACACGCACACACATCTGTATCGCGAATACTATCCCGAAAATTTCGAGGAGGTGGTGCAACGTGCCATTGATGCCGATGTTACACAAATGATCTTGGGCTGTGTGAACAGCGAGACACCTGCGCAAATCAATGACGCGGTGTCGATTTTCCCTGACAATATGTTTGCTCTCGTCGGTCTTCACCCTGAAGATACTAAGGAGAATTTCGAAGAGGAATTGGCGCTGTTGGAACCTCATATTGATGATGCGAATGTTATCGGTATTGGAGAAATAGGCTTGGATTATTATTGGGACCGTACTTATGAAAAACAGCAGCAGGAGGTTTTCTATCGCCAGCTGTGTTGGGCCCGTGACCGCCAGATGCCGTTGTCTTTGCACATTCGCAATGCCTATTCAGATGCCATTCAGATACTGCAGCGCTTCAAACCGGGAGAATTGAGCGGCGTGATGCATTGCTTCTCTGGAGGCATACAGGAAGCCGAATGGGCAGTGAACCGCGGATTCGCCATCGGTGTTGGCGGTGTGGTGACTTTCAAAAACAGCAAACTCCAAGAACTGCTTCCCAAAATAGGCCTCGAACACATAGTACTCGAAACGGATGCTCCTTATATGGCCCCGGTACCGCATCGCGGCAAAACAAACGAGTCGTCATATATCCCTATCATTGCTCAAAAACTCGCGGAAATATTCCAAGTCTCCTTGTCGGACGTCGCCGACCAAACCACTGCCAACGCTCACAGAATCTTCACCAAACTACCGGAGTAGTTGGTTTAAAGTTTAAGGTTTAAAGTTTAAGTCGCCCGTCCTCAAATCACCCCCCTCTCTCTCTACCTTTCTACTAATCTACCCATCTACTAATCCCTTCATCTCTCCATCTCTCCCTTTCGCCAATTAACAAACAAACACATCATATCATGTCTGAATCAAAAATTTTCACCCCCTGTCAAATAGGTCCGATTACGCTTCGTAACCGTACGATTCGTTCTGCGGCATTTGAGAATATGGCATACGGCAACAGACCGTCTGAAGACTTATTCAACTATCATACGGCTGTCGCCAAAGGCGGTATCGGTATGACCACAGTGGCATACGCTTCCGTAAGCCGTAGCGGTTTGTCTTTCAACGGCCAACTTTGGCTGCGTGAGGAAATCGTTCCCGAGTTGAAGAAACTCACGGACGCCATCCATGCTGAAGGTGCAAAGGCCTCCATCCAAATCGGTCACTGCGGTAACATGACCCACCGCGCTACTTGTGGCCAAAAGCCGTTCTCTCCGTCAGGACGTTTCAACCTCTATTCTCCGACTTTCACAAAGAAGATCTCTATTGCTGAAATCGATCAGATTGTCGAAGATTTCGGCAATGCAGTTGACCTCTGCCGTCGTGCTGGTTTCGACTGTATCGAAGTGCACGCCGGTCACGGCTATTTCATCAGCCAGTTCCTCTCGCCGTACACCAACCATCGTAAAGACGAATACGGCGGCTCTTTGGAAAACCGTATGCGTTTCATGCGTCGTGTCATCACGCGCGTGATGGAAGAGGCTAAAGACGACATGGCTGTTGTAGTCAAGACCAATATGTACGATGGTTTCCGCAGCGGAATGAAGGTTGACGAATGCATCAAGGTTGCCCAGGAACTCGAGCGCCTCGGCGTACATGCCCTCGTGCTGACCGCCGGCTTCGTCAGCAAGGCTCCGATGGAGGTTATGCGTGGCGCTATGCCTTTGAAGACCCTGGCCTATTATATGGACGTTAAGAACTTCTGGTGGCTGAAACTCGGTTTGCACATGGGTGGTCGCATGGTCATCCCGACGGTGCCGTACAAAGATGCCTATTTCTATGAAACAGCTATGAAGTTCCGTGAGGCCGTAAAAATGCCGTTAATCTATGTCGGCGGTATGGTCAAGAAAGAAGATATGGAGATGGTCCTCGATTCCGGCTTCGTGGCATTCCAAATGGCACGCGCCCTGGTTCACGATACCGATTTTGTCAACAAGTTGCAATCCGGAGAAGTGACAAAGAGCGGCTGCGGCCACTCCAACTACTGTATCGGTCGTATGTACACGCTCGAAATGAAATGCCATCAGTGTATGGAAAAGAACCAGATTCCTTGCAAACTCCAAAAGGAAATTGAAAAGGCTGAGGCTGCTGTCAAACAAAGCAACAAGTAATATACACTATATACATTATATTATAAAAGGACATGCTTGCCGGCATGTCCTTTTTTGTGACGAATGATCTGATTGGAAAATGAGAATTAGAGGCCGCGAAGGTATTCTATAGCCTTCAAGTTTCTGGGCGAGACTACATCTATCCAGCCGCTTTCAATAGGGTAGACGTGCCCTTTCTTCACAGCGGTAAGCATGGTGTAAGGGTGCTGGTGTGTGAAGGTGTGGTAGTCCTCTTTGCGGATGATGATGATGTCCGGGTCGGCTTGGAACAGGAATTCGCGGCTGACATTCCAGCTGCTCAGTTCTTTGCCGATGTTGTCGTAGCCGGCCAGTTCGATAATGTCGTTGATGTGGGAGGACTTGGGCGCGGTAAAGTCGCCGGCATCGCCGAACCCCACAACGTAGTAGGCGCTTCTACGAGAGGCATTGTTTTTTTTCACTTCCTCTTTGAGAAGTGCCAGATGCGTGCGCCAGCGCTTCGCCTGATATTGCGCGGGAGCTTCTAAGTTGGTGATTTTACCGATTACCTCGATGACATTTGACATGCCTTCGATACTGCTTTCCTCTTTGACGGTTATCACCGGAATGTTCATTTTTTCAATGGTCTCCACATCTTTTTTAGAAACGATGGAACCGATGAGTACAACATCGGGGTGGGTGGCGAGCAGCGCCTCCATGTTGATGTTCTGCATGCCGCCGACTTTGGGCAGCTTTTCAACTTCTTTTGGATAATCGCAGAAGTCGGACACGGCAACTAATTTGTCTTGGCCTCCGATAAGATAGAAGATCTCTGTGATGGCAGGGGAGAGGGATACAATACGTTGAGGTTCTTTTTCCAAACAGACATTGCGCCCGTAGGCGTCCGTCCATTCGAAAAAAGAAGTTTGCTTTGACTTCTTCTGGGATTGGCATCCCGAAAGCAGGCCAAAGCAAACTGTAAATATCAGAATAGTTGCAATATATCTTTTCACGGACTATTTCAGAAGTTTCTCGTTGTAAGATTTGAGGCTTTCCAGAATGTTGGTTCTGACGTGGATGAAGTCATCAGCGCCGGCAGCTTTGAGGGCGTCGATGCATTCGGTAGGATTACCGGCCACGATGAACGGTGTGTTCGGGAACTGGGCCTTGCATTGTTTGGCAGCTTCAATGCCGAGGGTGGCGTATTCTTCATCGGAGCTGCAGACGGCGATGAGGTCGGGCTTGACTTCAGCCACAGCTTTGATACCTTCTTCGACGGTAGCGAAGCCTGCGGGTTCTACGATTTCGTAGCCGGCACAGCCAAAGAAGTTGGTGATGAAGCCTGCACGTGCCTGACGCATGGCAAGGTTGCCGAGTTTCAGCAGATAAACCTTCGGACGACGGCCGCTCTTCTCGGTGGCGAGACGAACTTCTTCAAAAGCGATGGCGCCGCGGTAGGTCTTCAGACCTTCGTTTTCATCTTTTACGAGACGTTCGATCTTGTCGGCCATCTTTTCGTTGATGTTCGGGTATTGGTTGGTGCCGAGGAGGATGTAGCGGCGGGTGGCGATGTCCATATCGCGTTTCTGGCAACTCTTTTCGATTTCAGCCTGAAGGGCGCCGTCAGCGATGATCTTGAGTGCACCGCCGGCTGCTTCCACGCTTTGGAAGAGCTTCCAAGCCTGTTCGGCGATGGAGTTGGTCAGTGTTTCGATGTAATAGGAACCAGCGGCCGGGTCAACTACGCGGTCCATGAATGATTCTTCTTTGAGGAGCACTTGGACGTTGCGAGCAATACGGCGGGAGAATTCGTCGGATTCCTTATAGGCCACGTCGAACGGCTGCAAAGAGATGGCGTCAGAACCGCCGATGACGGCAGACATGCCTTCCGTGGTGCTGCGCAGCATATTCACGTACGGGTCATACAGCGTCTTGTTCCAAGTGGAAGCCACCGTGTTGATGCGGATTTTGTATGCGCATTCGCAAGCGGGGTTGTATTGGGAAACCATCGTGGACCAGAGCAGACGTGCGGCACGCAGTTTGGCGATTTCCATAAAATAGTTGGAACCCACGGAAAGGGTGAGCTGCATTCTGGAAGCGACCTTCTCGACTTTCACGCCCTGTTCGGTGCAAAAGGAGAGGTACTCGTTGGCGAGAGCCAATGTGTAGCCGAGTTCTTGAACGATGGTGGAACCGGCGTTGTGCAGCAGAATGCCGTTGACGTTGATGAGTTTGAATTTCGGCATTTCTTCTACCATGTTCAGCAGTTCGACAGCCTGCATCATATCTTCTTTTTCAGAATGATAGAATTTGTTGTGTTTCAAACGATAGGCAATCGGGTCGAAATTGATGCAGCCGGAAATGTTGTGGCGGTCGTATTTGTTCTCATCAACGTAGGTGAGGAACATTTTCACCAGACTGATGTAGCATTTCACGTGGTTGAACTGCACGCCCACCTTGTTGAGGTCGATGCCGTTGAGCAATTTGGCCAGAGCCTCGGCATTCTCAATTCCCTGAGCGTTCACAGCGATTGTGGTAGCGCCTCTGTTGATGGCATCTATAGCGATGGCGTTGGCTTTGACAGGGCAGATTTCGTCAATCTCTTGAACGATTTCCCATTGGTTGTTGTCGGCTTTTGTGCCGCGAGTGTACGGAAATTCGCCCGGAAGCGTGTCCAAATAGTTGATGTCGTTGAGGTTCTCAGCGCGATAGTACGGACGCACGTTGAAGCCTTCGTCGGTACGCCATACGAGCTTCTTCTCGTAATCAGCGCCTTTTAAATCCTTGTTGATAGTTGCTTCCCATTCTTCTGTGGAGATGGGAGGAAATTCTGTAAATAATTTTTCGTCAGCCATTTATTGTGTTATTTATATCTATTTTTTGGAGGCTGCAAAAATACAAAAATAGTTTTATTCCCGAATAGGTAATCTGAAAGGCGAACTTAGACGTTGACCATTGACTTAAACGTTGACAATTGACATTGACTTTAAGGGAATTCCCCCTTAAACTTTAAACCTTAAACATTAAACTTGACTTTTTGCCGGACGCAATAAATTGCATCCCTACGTAAAACTTTTTGACTACTTTTGCGGCCTATATTATAACGATGACATTTCTATCCATCATTTCTTATATCGAATTTATAGACAGAGAGTTGCTGTTTCTGATTAACGGTGCGCACACGCCGTTGACTGACAACCTGTTTTGGACGGCCACGCGAACGGCCTCTTGGATTCCCTTTTATATACTGGCTATTTTTGCCATTTGGTACTGCTATCGCCAGAAGGCTTGGCGTGTTGTGCTGCTGGTCATTTTGGCGGTTTGTGTTTCCGATATTGTTTCATCAGGAATCATCAAACCATTGGTGCACCGTCCTCGTCCGACGCATACGCCCGAACTTTTCGACAGGCTCCGCTTCTTTGTAAGACCTAACGGGAAAGTCTATTATGGGGGAGTGAACAGTTTCCCGTCTTCCCATGCGGCCAACAGTACAACCGTGGCGATGCTGTTGTTTGCCTCTTTGCGCGATTCGGTTGGTAAGAAGTGGCCGCTGGTTTTGTGCCTGGCTTCTTACGTCCTGCTGTTCTCCTATACCCGCCCTTATCTCGGCGTGCATTATCCTTCTGATATCCTGATGGGCTGGCTGGTTGGTTTGACAGTCTCTATGTTGATTGTCTTTTGGGCAAGAAGAACGCTGCTGGCTCCACCTTTGCAGCGAGGTTTTTCTGCTTGACGGATACCGGATGAAATCTACTTTTTTTGTAATTTCGCACCCCTTTGAAATTTTTTTTAATTATGCATAAATTTTTATCTACAACACTGTTTTTCATCTTGTTATCTTGCACTTATATGGTGCAGGCTCAAAACGAGATTATTGATTTGAATGCCTATTTCAGGGGCAAATACGTGGCTGACAAAATCGCAGCCTTCAGTTGGCAGCCCGGAACCGACAACTATGCCTACATCAAAGACGGCAATATCCAGTTGGTGAATGCCAAAAGCGGCCAGGAGTCGGTCTTTGCTTCCAAATCTGTTTTGGAAGGCAATGGCGTGAAAGGCATCAGAAGCTTTCAGTGGGTTGACGATCATACGATTTTCGTCCCGCGTGATGGAATGACGCTGACCTTCAACGGCAGTAACGTCGTGGTAGATTCTTTCGGCGGCCATGTGATGTGGGATGACGTTATCGACCAGTCTGTGAAGAACAAACTCTTTGTGGTGAAGAACAAGGACGGCTACTTTGCGCAAAGCCGCTATAATGACTACAAGCCAGTGGTTATTTGCAACGACACGGGCGAACACATCGTCTTCGGCGAGTCTGTGCACCGCAGCGAGTGGGGTATTGAAGAAGGCCAGTACATTTCTCCGAAGGGTACCTACATTGCCTTTTACAGAATGGATGAAAGTATGGTGGAAGACTATCCGCTGGTCAATACGGGAACACCGATTGCCACAGTGGAAACGATGAAGTACCCGATGGCCGGCCGCACCTCCCACCAGGTCAAAGTTGGGATATTCGAAGTCGAAGAATCCGCTGGGTCGGGTAACTCTGTTTTCCATTATATCCAAACAGATCCGGCAGATGGCGAGTTCCTGACGAATGTCACGTTCTCTCCGGATGAGAAATATCTCTACATCACGCATCTGAACCGCGCTCAGAACCACTCCAAGCTGATCCGCTATGATGTGAAAACAGGTAAGAAACTCAAAGTCCTCATCGAAGAACAAGACGATCGTTATGTGGAACCTACTGACCGAATGATTTTCCTGAAAGATGGCCGCTTCCTGTGGTTCAGCGAAACCGACGGCTGGAGACATCTCTATCTCTACAATCCTGATGGACAATTGGTTCGCAAGCTCGTTGACGGTCGTTATGATGTGGTTGAATATTTCGGCATGGACGAAAAAGAGCAATATGCTTATTTCACCATTGCTCCGACGGAGAAACCGGTCAACCAGTATGTGTGCAAGGTTGCTCTGAAGGGCGGCAAGGTAATCCGTCTGGCTGAGGCTGATGGTACTCACTATCCTGTTTTCAACGATAAAATGACTTATTTCGCAGACTACTTCACCAATGTCACCACACCGCGTAATATCGACTTGATGAACAGCCAAGGTAAGACAGTGAGAAATCTGCTCACTTCTAAGAACCCGTATAAAGATTGCGCTATGGGCGAGACGAAGATATTCCCCATCCAGAATAAGAAGGGTGATTCTTTATGGTGCCGTCTGATTACGCCTCCGAATATGGATCCGCATAAAAAATATCCGTGCTTGATTTATGTGTACGGTGGTCCTCACTCTCAGTTGGTTACAAACAGTTTTATCTCCGGTGGCGTCTTTTTGGAATATATGGCGCAGCAGGGCTATGTGGTCTTTACCTTGGACAACCGCGGCACCCAGAACCGTGGCGCAGAATTTGAAAAATGTATCCACCGAAATCTTGGTGTCAATGAAGTGGAGGACCAGATGTGCGGTGTCGAGTATTTGAAGACATTGCCGTACGTGGATGCTGACCGTATCGGTCTGGATGGCTGGAGCTATGGTGGCTTTATGACCTTGTCTTTGGTCACTGAACATCCGGAGGCCTTCCGTGCTGCATCTTGTGGCGGCCCCGTTGTCAACTGGGAATGGTACGAGGTGATGTATGGCGAACGCTATATGGATACCCCAGAGGAAAACCCAGATGGCTATAATCATGCCAATATTATCCCTAAAATCAAAAACGTGAAATGTCCGTTGCTGGTCATGCACGGATGTCAGGACCACACTGTGGTTTGGCAGCAGAGTCTCGAATTGATGCGCCAGGCTGTCACGGATGGCGTTGAAATCGAATACTTCCCATATACAATTTACGACCACAATGTTATCGGACCGGAAAGAGTTCATCTTTGGAACAAGATTCTCCGTTTCCACAACCAGAATCTCAAGGGCGAATAATGAAAAGGCTCTTCATTGCGACTAAGATAACGCTTAGTCCGGAATACCATAATCTCATGGCGCAGTTAAAACAGGAACTGCGCCATGATGATATTACGTGGGTTAAGGATGAGGTCAGCCACCTCACCTTGCGGTTTTTGGGCGCCACGCCCGACAGTAAGATCCCGGGCATAAAGGAGGCTTTGCGCAATACGTGCGCGCAGAGCACGCCTTTCTACTTGGATTTGGATAAGTTAGGCGTGTTCGGCAGCCGCTACAAACCCGAAGTCCTCTGGCTGGGTTTCAGCGAATTCTTTTTCTACAAGCAGCTTTTTGACAGATTGGAACCCCAATTGCTGGAGCAGGGATTCGAGCCTGCCTACGGCAATTTCGTGCCGCACATCACGCTCGGCCGTGTGAAAAATGTGATCAACAAACAGCGTTTTTGGAAAACAATAGATGCCCTGACCCCGCAATGCTCCCAGATGATTCCTATCACCGAAATGACGCTGTTCCAGAGTTTTCTGCATAAGGACGGCCCGGAATACAAGACACTGGCCTCCTATCCGTTGAAAATGGACACGGATGTGGATACACCCTGATCCATAAGCCGGAAATTCCTCATTTTTTCGTAAATTTGCCGCCTTTATTTCGGGATTGCTAATTTTTTTATAACTATATGGAAGACAATATTTTCGCTGAAGATTCGCTCGTTGTGTCCGGGGCGCGTGAGAACAATCTCAAGGATATATCTGTAACTATACCCCAGCAGAAGTTGGTGGTTGTCACTGGTTTGAGCGGCAGTGGAAAGTCTTCATTGGCCTTCGATACGATTTATGCGGAGGGCCAGCGCCGCTATATGGACACTTTTTCCGCGTATGCCCGTCATTTCGTCGGCAACCTCGAGCACCCCGATGTGGACAAGATTTCGGGTTTGAACCCAGTGATTTCCATCGAGCAGAAGACGGTGAACAAGAACCCGCGCTCCACCGTGGGCACCATCACCGAAGTGTACGACTTCTTGCGTCTTCTATATGCCCGCGTGGCGGACGCCTACTCCTACAACACGCAGGAAAAGATGGTCCATTATACTGAAAAGGAACTGATAGACCTCATCCTTACGCGTTATGACGGCTGCTACATCTCCATTTTGGCTCCCGTGGTTAAGCGCCGCAAGGGTCATTACAAGGAACTTTTCGAGAACATTCGCAAACAGGGCTTTACCCGTGTGCGCGTGGATGGCGCAATGCGCAAGCTCCTTCTCAATATGCAGCTGGACCGTTACAAGATCCACGATATTGAGCTGGCTATCGACACGCTCAACGTGACAGAATATTCAAAAGTGCGCCTGGCCAACAGTGTGCATATCGCGATGAAATACGGCAAGGGCGCCATTATGGTCATTGACAATGATACGCAGGAAGTAAAAAACTACAGTAAGTTCCTGATGTGCCCCACTACCGGAATCTCCTATCCCGAGCCGGAACCCAACACGTTCTCCTTCAACTCTCCGTATGGAGCCTGCGAACATTGCAGCGGCTTGGGCACGGTGTCGGAAATCGATTTGGAAAAAATCATCCCAGACACCTCGAAATCCATCAAGAAAGGTGGCATCGTGGCCATTGGCGAATATAAGAACACCTTGTTGTTCCGTGAGTTGGATGCGCTGGCTGCGAAGTTCCATTTTTCGCTTTCCGATCCAATTGCCGATTTGTCTGAACAAAACCTTAATATGGTGCTATACGGCTCTCCGGAGTTGCTTTACGTGCAGCGCGAGTGTACAGGCCTGGCACCTATCAAGAAATATTTCGAAGGCGTCATCAATTACATCAGCAATCTCAGTGCCGACAATATGCCGGCGTCGTTGCGCAAGTGGGCCAACCAGTTCGTGAACATGGTGCCCTGCCCGCATTGCCACGGCGCCCGCCTGAAAAAGGAGTCCCTGCATTTCCGCCTGGCTGGCAAGAACATTGCCGAGTTGGCGCATATGGACATTTCCGAACTTTCGGAATGGATTGACCAACTGCCCAAGCATCTCAATGCTTCTCAGAACCGCATCGCCTCCGAAATCCTGCGCGAGATTTCCTTCCGCTTGAAGTTCCTCTGCAATGTGGGTATACAGTACCTGTCGCTCGACCGCTCGGCCGCATCGCTCTCCGGTGGTGAGGCGCAGCGTATCCGCCTGGCAACCCAGATCAGCTCCCAATTGGTGAACGTGATGTACATCCTGGACGAGCCCAGCATCGGGCTGCACCAGCGCGACAACCAACTGCTGATACAGTCACTCAAAGATTTGCGCGACCTCGGCAACAGCGTCATCGTGGTCGAACACGACCGTGATATGATGGAAGCCGCAGACTTCATCGTGGATGTCGGCCCGCGCGCCGGCGAAAACGGCGGACACGTCATGGCCGCAGGCCCGTACGAGGAAATCCTAAAGGCTGATTCTCTGACGGCCGACTACTTGACGGGCCGCAAGAAAATTGAAGTCCCGAAGAGACGTCGCAAAGGCAATGGCGAGTCGCTTACCATTATTGGGGCATCGGGCAACAACTTGAAAGATGTAACCGTGGAGTTTCCGCTGGGCACTTTTGTCTGCGTGACCGGCGTGTCCGGCAGCGGTAAGTCCACTTTGATCAATGAAACACTGTATCCGATTCTCAACCAGTATGTTTACCGTGCTGAGAAGAAACCGCTGCCGTACCAGATGGTTGAGGGATTGGAGCACATAGACAAAGTCATAGAAATCAACCAGCAGCCCATTGGCCGTACGCCGCGTTCCAACCCGGTTACCTACGTGGGCGTGTTCGATGATATCCGCAAACTCTTCGCTGAGTTGCCGGAATCCAAAATCCGCGGCTACAAGCCGGGACGTTTCTCCTTCAATGTGCCCAACGGCCGTTGCGAGGAGTGCAAAGGCGCCGGCGTCCAGACTATCGAGATGAACTTCCTGCCGGACGTGTATGTCACCTGCGAAAAATGTGGTGGCAAGCGCTATAATGCAGAAACTCTGGAAGTCCGCTTCAAAGGTAAATCTATTAACGACGTTCTCGAAATGGATATCGAGCATGCCATTGAGTTCTTCGAAAACATCCCATCGATTGTCCAACCGCTGAAGACTATGGCAGATGTGGGACTGGGTTATCTTCGTCTGGGACAGTCGTCAACCACTTTGTCGGGTGGTGAGGCACAGCGTGTGAAGTTGGCAGCCGAACTTTCCAAAAAGGAGACAGGCCACACCGTTTACATCCTGGACGAGCCGACCACGGGTTTGCATTTCCACGATATCGACATCCTGCTGCAGGTGCTGAACCAGTTGGTTGACCGTGGCAACACGGTGATTGTCATCGAGCACAATTTGGACGTCATCAAGATGGCCGACTGGATAATAGACATGGGCCCTGAAGGTGGTCGCGCAGGTGGGGAGGTCCTCGCTGTGGGCACGCCCGAACAGATTGCCAAGAAAAAAGTAGGCTTTACCGCCAAGTTTTTAGCTAAAGAATTGAAACAATGATAAAACAGATGGATCACTTTATGGATATGGACGACGGATTCCTCCAATTGGAAAACGCCCGCTATGTCCTTTTGACGGTGCCCTATGATGGCACCAGTACCTTTGTGAAAGGTGCTGACAAAGGCCCCCAGGCCATATTGAATGCCTCAGACAGTTTGGAACTGTATGATGTGCAATATGGTTGTGAGGCTTGTAATGCCGGCATTTACACGGATCATTATGACTATGATTTTTCCACGCCGGACGCTATGGTTCAGTCTGTGTATGAACGTGTGAAGCACTATCAGCAGCTGGGCAAGCGCATTGCTATGGTCGGAGGTGAGCATTCCGTTTCTGTGGGTGCCATCAAGGCTATGAGTGAGCGGTACGACAATTTTTCCGTTTTGCAGATAGACGCCCACGCGGACTTGCGTGATGATTATCACGGATCCATCTACAACCACGCCTGTGTGATGTGCCGTGCCCAGGACTATGCTCGCGTGGTGCAGGTCGGCATTCGTAATGTTTGTACGGAGGAACAGCACAACTTAGTGCCGGAAAACGTCTTTTACGCGCACGAAATCTACAACAACGAAGACTGGATGGACAGGGCTGTCGGGCGCTTGACGGACAATGTCTATGTCACGTTCGACCTGGATGGCTTGGACCCATCCATTTTGCCGGCAACGGGCACGCCGCTGCCTGGCGGGCTCCAGTGGTATCCTACGCTGAAATTCTTGGACAAGGTGTTTCGTGCCAAGCACGTGGTCGGTTTTGACATCGTGGAACTCTGCCCTCAGGAAGGCAACTACGTGTCCGACGTGTTGGCTGCCACTTTGCTGTACAAGATGATAACGATGAAAGAAGTATGCGATTCTTCCTGCAAATAGAAAAAACGAAGATAATAGAGTGGTTTTTCTCAGTACAATGTCTTTGACAATTCTCAGGACAATATTTGTGCGATTGAGGAGTCTGCGTTATTTTCATTAGATTTTTTATTGGATTTTCAATATGATTTTGAGGAGTCCGCAGGACGACGACTCCTTATAAAGCCAGTTTCCCCTGGCTATTTTTGATGGGATTTTGGAACTTGTATAGGTGACTGTGTTGTGGCAGAAATTTTTCTTTAATAGATGTTTTAAAATCAATAAAGAATCTGTTCGAAAATGTTTGGAAAAAACAAGGTCGCTACGCTCAAAATCTAATAAAAATCGTATTGAAAATCATATTATTTTCCGAACATTTCCGTCTCCACCAGTTCGCAGATGATGTGGCCGATCATAATGTGGCTTTCCTGTATGCGCGGGGTGTCTTTCGACGGGACGTTGAGGAGAATGTCGGCGTAATCTTTCATTTTGCCGCCGGTTTCGCCGGTCATAGCGATGATGGAAACACCCATTTCCTTGGCCGCTTCAAAGGCATTGATGATATTTTTGGAATTGCCGGAAGTGGAGATGCCGACAATGACATCGCCTTTCCTGGCCGTACCTTTGAGGAGGCGGGAGAAAATGAGGTCATAGCCGTAGTCGTTGCCCACGGCGGTGAGGTAGGAGGTGTTGCAGTGCAGCGCCTCGGCATTCAACGGCGGGCGGTCGAAATAGAAGCGGCCGGAGAGTTCGGCAGCCAGGTGCTGGGCATCGGCAGCGCTGCCGCCATTGCCGCAGAAGTGGATCTTGCCGCCGTTGCGCAAAGAGTTGGTGATGATTGCAGCTGCAGACTCAATGCGGGCTAAGAATTCAGGATTATTTAATATCGCCTGTTTGGCGTTGATGCTGTCGGTAATAGATTGTGCAATTCTTTGGTTCATCAGCGTTGAAGTTAATGTTAATGTAAAAGTTAAAGTCCATTTATGGCTTCGGTCATCCGGCCCCACGCATATTTTTTCTTCTCTTCCACTATGTTTGCTTCAAAGTCTGTCTGACGGTTATTCTGGAAGAAGTCGCACAAAGCATCTGCAATCTGTTTGGCATCGGGTTCCACCACATACCCGATTTTTCCGTCAGGCACGATTTCTGACAAGCCGCCCACATTGGTGACCAGCATGGATTTTTCAAAATGGAAAGCAATTTGAGTGACCCCGCTCTGCGTGGCCGTCTTATAGGGCTGCGTGATAATGTCCGCAGCATTGAAGTAGAGTTTCACGCGGTCGTTGGGAATGAAATCCGTGTGCAAGACAACTTTGTCGCGAATGCCCAGTTGATCGATGAGGTTTTGATAATGGGCTTCGTCTTCATAAAATTCCCCGGCCACGACCAACTTCACGGGCATCGTACGCAGGCGCTCATCTGCAAAAGCATTCAAGAGCAAGTCCAAGCCTTTGTAGGCGCGAATGAACCCGAAGAATAGTGCATATCTGAAATCTTTGTCCAGGCCGAGTTCCGTCAGGGCTTGTTCGCGCGGCATCCTTTCGCCGTAATGGTCATAAATCGGGTGCGGAGCAAAGGTCTTCGGACAGTTGCGTTTATCAAACTTTTCGATGTCGTGGACGACGGACTCCGAAAGGGCGACAAATCCATCCACCGATTTCACGAAGTAGGGTGGGAAGACCTTATCTAAAATATTGGGCTCGTGCGGAATCATATTGTGGACCAGTGCGATGACTTTGGATACTCCGTTCTTGCGGATTTTACGGGCAATTGTTCCCATACACGGAGCCATAAAGGACATCCAGTAGGCGAAAATCACAAGGTCTGCTTTTTTCTTGGCAATCTCGCGTCCCACTTTCAGCCAGTTGAACGGATTGCAGGAGTTGACCTTCCGGACAATCTTCAGGTTGGCGGGCGCAGGGTCGGTGCTGTACTGTGTCTTCCCCGGAAATAGGAAGTTCGGATATTGCAGTGTGAAGGTATAGACTTCCACGTCGTGTCCGTTCTGCACATACTCTTGTGCCAACCTTTCGTTAAAGGCGGCCAAACCACCGCGATAGGGATAGGCCGTTCCTACAATAATGATTTTCATAAGCATCGCTTTAAAATGAGGCGCAAAGATAGACAAAATTTTCGGAACCATACAAAGGTGAAAAATATAGAAACACTCGCATTATTTTCGTATTTTTGCCGCCAAATATCATCGCTATTACAATAACCGTCATTATATAAAAGAAATATGAAAAAGTTCTATGGCAGAGAGTTAGAGTTGTCAAGACTAAAAGAAATAATGCAACAATCGTTTGAAGACCACTCCAGATTTTGCATTATCGTGGGGAGACGCCGCATCGGGAAAACCAGCCTTGTGACTCATTTAATTCAAGAAATTGAAGGAGAGGTTCCTTCTTTGTATTTTTTTGTCGGCAAGAAAACCGAAGGAACTTTGCTTGACATTTTCCGCAGAGAAATAAGGAGCAAGTTGGAAGAATTTGTCCCCGACAGGATCACTACATTTCGAGAATTGTTTGAGCTGCTTCTCAATATTGCCAAACGAAAAAGGTTCATCCTTTTTATAGATGAGTTTCAAGAGTACGACAATATCAACCCTGAGGTTTTCAGCGATATGCAGGAACTTTGGGACAAATACCGAAACGAGACCAAAATGTGCCTGATTGTCTCTGGCTCTATTTACAGGACTATGGAGAAAATCTTCAAAGACAAAAGTCAACCCCTCTTTGGCCGTGACGATGCCACTTTGAAATTAGAACCGTTTTCTACAGAAGTGCTTCGCGAAATTTTACAGGATTACAAGCCAGACTATTCGACTGACGACCTCCTGTCCTTATGGACCATAACGGGGGGAGTGGCAAAATATGTGGAAATACTGATGAACAATCAGTGTACCAGTATGCGAAAGATGATACGCCACATTTGCACAAGTGGGGACTATTATTTCATCAACGAAGGTAAAGCCATTCTGATAGAGGAATTCGGGAAAAACCACAACGTATATTTCAGCATTTTGGATATGATATCCCAGGGAGAAGTGACCCAAAAACAAATTGAGGCTGCCGTGGGTATCAAAAACATCAGTGGACATCTAAAATTATTGGAGGAAGATTACAAGATCATCAGAAAGAAACGCCCAATAGGGGCAGGGCCAAATTCGCAGACGGTACGCTATGAAATCACCGACAACTTCTTCAGATTCTGGTTCCGATATATTCAACACTATTCCTATCTGCTTGAAATCCAAAATTTTCCCGCATTGCAAGAAATAATGATTTCGGACTATCCTACCTTCTCGGGCATAGCCCTTGAGCGTTGGTTCCGCAAACGCTTAATGGAATCCCACAAATACAAGCAAATAGGAGGATGGTGGCTTGAGAAAAAGAAGAAATCATCCAATATCCCAGTCCAAAGCACCTCCTATGAACCTTGCGAAATAGACCTTGTGGCCGAACGCCTAACCGGTGAAGTAGAAGTGTACGAAGTGAAACGGAATAAAGACAAATATCGAAAAAAAATCCTAGAAGAAAAAATAGCAGAAATGCAAAAACAAATCTTCAAAGGGAAGCCCATACAACCACTTTGCCTGTCTATGGAGGATATGGAACGGACTATTGAATAGTGATTCGGGAAGGGGATAATTCCAAAAATATTTGATATTGTTTTTTGATTGCAAAAAGACATATGAACATATTTCGTATAGCACGTTAAGGGCATTTTTCCAACAAGTGAGAGTTGTTATTCCACGCAGCATTCCACATTGAAATCGTTCTATTTTTTCCTTCTAAACCGCCTGACTTAGAAAGAAAAAATGCTATTTTTGCGCCCTTGTTTTCGAAAAAATAAAACACACATATATGAAACCTACAGTTAAAAAAATCCTTACCCACGGCGGTATTATCCTATTCTTCTTCATCATTGCTGCTGCCTATATGTCTCCCGTTTTTGACGGGAAAATAATACAACAGGGTGATATTTTAAATTGGAAGGCGATGGCTAAAGAGCAAGTGGACTTTCATGAAAAAACGGGACAACCTGCTATTTGGAATAGTTCTATGTTCAGTGGTATGCCGGGATACCAAATTACAAATACCAAACCTAGCCCAAATATTTTCGCTAAAGTTGGTTCTGTTTTTAAATTACAGCATTTGGGATATGGAGGAAATATTGGAATTGTCTTTTTGTATTTGGTTGGCTTTTACGTTTGTCTTTTGGCAATTGGCTGCAATCCGTGGTTGAGTTTGTTAGGCGCACTCGCATTTGGATTGGGAAGTTATAATATCATCATTATAGAGGCGGGGCATGTTACTAAAGCTCACGCAATGGCACTCATGGCTCCCATTTTGGGCGGAATGATGCTAACTTTTAAACGCAAATATATGTGGGGTGGGTTGCTGTTTACGCTTGCTCTGGGTATTCAGATTGCATGTAACCACATTCAAATCACTTATTATACGCTCATAATGGCACTCTTGTTGGGTGTGGCATATTTTATCTATTCTATCAAAGACAAATGGCTCAAACAGTTTCTGTTGGGTGTTGGTGTCTTGCTTATCGGTTGTGTGTTTGCTGTAGGCGGCAACGCCCGTCTGTTGTTTGTCAACCAAGAATATGCGAAATACACGATGCGTGGTGGTTCCGAAATTACTACTACGCCGGAAGACCTCTACAAAGATGGCGAACCCAAATCCATCGCGGCGTCAAATGGTTTGGATAAAGACTATGCCTTCAGTTGGAGCTACGGTAAAGCCGAAACCTACACTTTGTTAGTTCCCGGTGCCTACGGCGGCGGCTCCGGCGAAACCGTCAGTCGCGAATCCGAATTCTACAAAAACTTCCGCCAAGAACAGGCCCCGCTCTATTGGGGCGACCAGCCCTTTACCTCCGGCCCGGTATATTTTGGCGCAATCATCGTATTCTTGTTTGTCTTGGGTTTGTTCGTGGTTAAAGGCCCCGACCGTTGGTGGTTACTTCTTGCTACCATCCTCGCTATCCTGATGTCCTGGGGCAAGAACCTGATGGGCTTCAACGGTTTCCTTTTCGACAATCTGCCTTTATACAACAAGTTCCGTACGCCCTCTATGAGTTTGGTGATTGCCAACGTTACGATGGTGCTGATGGCGGCACTCGCCCTCAAAGCCATCTTTGACAAAGAAAATCCTATTGACGCCAAAAAGCTCAACCGCGGACTATACATCTCCACGGGCATCTCCGTCGGCTTCATCTTATTGATGATGATGCTTTCCAGCAGCTTCTCCTTCTCAGGTGTCAGCGATACCCAGATGGCCGCCCAATACAAAGAACAATGGTCCTTCATTCAGGATATTTTAGTTAAAGACCGCAAGGCGCTCTTTATGTCCGACTCCTGGCGTTCCCTTATATTCATCGTACTTTCCGCAGGCCTCCTCTGGCTCTATATCAACAACAAAATCAAAAAATCCGGCATCATCATCGGCATCTTGGCCTGCTTAGTCTTGTTTGACTTGTGGGGCGTAGATAGACGTTATTTGAATGATAAGGATTTTGTCACGGAGAAAAGATTGAAACTCAACCCCACTCCTACTGACCAAATGATTGATCAGTATGCTGCTCAATTCAATGACGAGGATTATCGCGTGTTCGACCTCTCTGTCAACACATTCAATGATGCTCATCCTTCTGCTTTTCATCATCAGATTGGCGGCTATCACGCTGCTAAGTTGCGCCGTTATCAGGACTTGATAGATTTCTATCTCTCCCGTCACATCAATATGGACGTGCTCAATATGCTCAACGCTCGCTATTTCGTGGTGCCCGGACAAAACGGACAGCCGCAGGTACAGCGCAATCCGAACGCTTTGGGCAATGCCTGGTTCGTCAATGAGTACCAATTGGTGGAAGACCCCAATGCGGAAATTTTGGCGCTGAACAGTTTCGGTCCTGCCGATACCGCCATCATTGACAAGCGCTTTGCCTCTATGGTGCAGGGCAAGAACTTGGAACGCGACAGCAACTCCGTCATTACGATGGAGCACCAAAAGCCTTACAATCCCGACTATGTGGTTTATAAGACGAAGACCTCTAAAGAGCAGTTGGCCGTCTTTTCCGAAGTCTATTATGCTCCCGACTGGAAGGCCTATATTGACGGCAAACCGGCAGAATATTTGCGCGTAAACTACATTCTGCGCGCAATGGTGGTTCCCGCCGGCGAGCACAAGATTGAGTTCAAGTGCGAAGCTCCGCTGTTGCACAAGTTGGATAAAGTAACCTTGCTCTTCTCCATCCTGTTTGTTGTGGTTGTGGCTGGCACGTTGGTACTGTATTACAGAAAACCGAAGAAAGAGGTTAGCAAGCAGTAAACTAGGACTTTTTCACATTTAGAACGCATACTCTATGATTTCCGTTATCATCTGCACTTATAACCGCGACAAGTACATTTACAACGTATTGAAAAGTTTGGCTGAAAACGACTTCCCAGCCGAACAATACGAAATAGTACTGGTGAACAACAACAGCACGGACAATACCATACAGGAATGTGCGCGTTTCAAACAGGATTTCCCAAATGTGGTGATGCGCGAGTTTATGGAGACCAACCAAGGCCTGTCTTATGCTCGCAATCGCGGCATACAAGAAAGCAAGGGCGACATTTTGGTTTATGTGGATGACGATGCTTTAGTGAACAAGGAATATTTGCGCACGTATGCGGATTTCTTTGCCACGCATCCGGAAATTGATGCTGCAGGAGGTCCAATAATACCCCAGTACGAAACAGAAGAACCCACTTGGATGAGTCACTTCACCAAATGCTTGATTACGGGTTACAAGTACAATGGCAATAGTGTAAAGGAATTTCCGGGGAAAGATTTTCCCGGTGGTGGAAATGCCGGTTATCGTGCTTCGGTCTTTGAAAAAGTCGGGTTGTTCAATGTAGATTTGGGTCGTAAAGGCGACAGTTTGGTAGGTGCAGAAGAAAAGGATATTTTCGACAAGATGACCTCTTTGGGGATGCGATTTTTCTACTTGCCAACCGCCATCCTATATCACTTGATTCCCGAAAAGAAACTTTCCAAAGAGTATTTCGATAAGCTCACCTACTCCATCGGCAAAAGCGAGCGCATCCGCACGTTGGCCATTGGAAAAGGGAAATATGCCAAACGTATCATTTCTGAAATGATAAAATGGGCTGCTTCAATCGTACTCTGCATCGGCCACACTCTTACGCTCAAACCGAGTAAAGGCTGGAAACTGATCCAGTTCAGATGGAATGTGACGAGGGGGTTGGTCGGGTGGTGATGTTAAATCAATTCATCAAACATCGCACACTTCGTCCGTTGTTCTTGCCATTCTGCGTTACGCTCCATGTGGGTTGGTAGTAGTACCATGACCTGCCACGGGCGTAGTAACTGTCAATTGAGGTACAGCTCCAAAAGCAAGCCCCATTTCCGAAATTATCATATTGCGAAGAATATCCTCCCGATGGAAGCGCTGAAAAACCAGTACTGTTATTCGTATATAAATCAAAACCGGTTGCACAAGTTTCATTACTAGGAATCCAATCTTTCGCTGTGGAGATGGCTTTGGTGATGTTGCCGCTATAGCCGCCACACTGATAGGCCATTTGCGCACCAACATAGTCCGATAGTTCGGTCCATTCCGCATTGCTGGGCAGATGCCATCCCGTAGGACATATTCCTTGCACCCCAGAGGGCGTTGCATTGCTCGACTGTGCACCATGCATGATTGCTGTCCAATTATAGTAATATCCATGATAGGAGACATTATTGGAATCGTTTCCTGGACAGTATCTGTATGGATAGGTAACGCTTGACTCGGTTGTGCCAAGCGGAATAACTTCCCCATTGCTGTAATGCGACGTGGCTAAGTTCTCCCTCATCCAACACTGACTGCCAATTTGCACTGTCAAATAGGTGTTTCCATCGTAATCTGTTAGGGTCGGCATGCCGTGACAGGCCATTCCATCATTCGGATTCGTGCCGGTGCCATCCCATGGCGTATAATCGCTAAATGGAAACTGCAAAACATGTGTCTGGGTGGTTCCTTGCTGTATGTTTATTCGCATGCTTTCGTAGGCATTGCCGTTGAACGTAGCATAACCTACATATTCCATAAAATCACCAAAGACAAACGGTTTGCTGCTTTGTAATGCTACGGATTTAGCGTTCGTTAAACCTTTATATTCAATATGATTGGTTGCGGCATTGCCCTTGTTAATCATTTTCATGGACTTCTGGCCTGTATGAGTAGTGATTTTCAACGCATAGATTTGTGGCATGGCCAACGCAATATCGAATTCATGACAACCTGTGCCTAACAGTCCGCTCCACTGCGCGATAGACCGGCCTTGCATGTCCAACATTTGCAACTTAACATCATCTGCTTTCGACAATTGAATCATTAGCACGGAAGTTCCATCAAAGGGATTGGGACTGATATTTGCAAAAACTGCCTGGGAGACCGCTTCTATACCAACACCATTCGTTAGCTGAAGAATCGTATCCGGGTAGTAAATAACCTCTTGCCATCCTCGTGTCAAATTGGTGACTGCTACACTGTCTAATTGAACATGGTCGTTCAATTGGTCAACTCCAGTGAACGTTAAAGTGACCGTTTGTGCAAAAGCGAAATAAGATACAAATGAGACTAATAAACAAAGAATTCTTTTCATGTTTTCTATTATATTTGCTGTTCTTGCGTATGGTTTGTTATATGCTATTTTCTATAAATTCTTTCTTGAGGATGAATGATTCTCGTTTTTCTCTCTCCTACAGTCCAATTTTTAACAGGGGTCATGAAATCTTCGCCAAAGACACCTTGGAGCCATTCTTTTGTTTTTTCAGGCATAAAGAATTTATGTCCAAAATACTCTTTTTCTATCAGTTCGCATTTTTCAAAAGGCCAAATCACGCAAGGGAACCCATCTGTCTCATTAGCTTCTTTCCACTCTTTCGTTTCGTGACGGCGACCTACATAGCAATAATAATCTGATTCGGATAATTCATACACATTGAAAATGTCCACGTGGACGCCATTTTCAGTAGAATATTGTTCAATAACTGCTCTTCCATCTTCTTTAAAATAAAACACCTTATTCAACTTAAAGCCTCCTTGGGCCATAATTTCCACAAAGTTATCCGGACGTTGATCTGCGAAAACCGCCGCATCAATATCGTTGTCAAATGGAATAAAACCCTTGTCTCGATATAATCCTAATTGGGTCCCAAAAATGGGAAACATTTTCACACCCATATTACGGCAGACTTCATCCAAATGAATAAATGTTTCAACCCCATATTTTTTAAAATTCCTACATAACTTTTTGTTTATAAAGTATGTGTCAATTTTTACCAAAAACTTGTATAGTCCAAGTTTCAATGCAATTTTTACAATAAAATCTCTCATAAATTATTTTTTTCTTTTTATCATTCCTTGCCCCCACAGAAAAACCTTTTCAATGGTAGGCATACTAATATTTAATTCTTTGCCTTTTTCGTAAATGTATTTCAAGCTGTATTCAAACTCTTCATGAAAATATCTGCTGCCCAAATCGGGAATCCAGCCTTGAGGAGTCTCAATCATTGGAGAAGATATTCCTTTTAATCCGTCCAAACTTCTAATTTTTATAGCCATCTGCTCTGGAGTTGTACTTTCATAATATTCCAAAATCGGAGTCAGATAACCTTGCCGTACAGGTAATTTGTCCAAAATGGCAAAAAGTTCATTATCCATCGCAGCCAATATTTCAGCTGCTTCCGTTGTCCATTCTTCGTAAAAAAGGAAATCATGGTCATAATAAATACCCTCTTTCCAATCTTTAAACAAAGAATATAGGCGTGAAGTGTGCAATAAAGGATTGCTATTCGTAAAGGTAGCTTCGTAGTAATTTGTTAGAAGAAAAGTTGGCCTTTCAAATAGTTCTTCAATAGTTTTTCTGAAATCTTCTTTGTTTTCAGAATGTTCAACTGCAATATTATAATTGCTTTTATAACCCATTAATCGAGCTCTTTCTCCATACTTTTCTATGCGAGAGATAAAAGGTACACGCTGGAATCCCCACAACGGGATATTTGCATCTAATATGTTCATCGCTTCAAAGAAGAATCCCGAAGATGCAAAGACGCATCCGACATACATTTCCGGTGTGACAAATGGCTTTATCTTCAGTAATTCTTCACGATTGGCATTACCAGGCAAACAAAACAGAACAATATTCGCGTCCTTGAGTGCAATGGCCGGATTCGAAGAAACCACTTCTAAATGTCCCGTCAATTCTATGCCTTCGGGTAACAAAGTCTTCAAATCGTTTTTCCATTCATTGGGCCGTCTTGTTAAAACACTGACCGTGGCCTTACCTTTCGCACTAATATATCCGGCGATAACTTGTCCTAGATTTCCTCCACCGCAAATACAAAGCCGTTGTTTCATTTCAATTCCATTAATGCGTTAATCAATTTGTCATTGTCTTCCGTATTGCGGACCGCCAAACGGATATACGGGCGGCCTCCTACTTTAGATGAGCAGTCCTTAATCAATATTCTGTAATGCTGAAGCAGAAGTTCTGCCAACTCTTTGGGAGTGTATTTCCCAGTAATTTCACACAGGAAATAATTCGCCTGCGTGGGTATTACTCTCAAGAACGGAACTTGGGACAACAGCTTTTCAAAGCGGTTTCTTTCGTTTCGAAAATCAATGCAGGCCGTTTCGTAATCCTTTTGATATTTGCCGTAAATCTGCAGGTAAAATTCCGCAAAAGAGTTGATGTTCCAAATGGCCACGTCTTTAGCAATAGATTCTATCAGGTTCTTGTTTGCAGAAGCAATGATGCCCAATCGCAATCCCGGAACACCGTATGACTTGGATATACTCTTCATCACCACCAAATTTCCATATTGCTCTAAAATGTCATTTCTCAACAAGGTGGCGCATTCTTCTGAGAAATCCACAAAGGACTCGTCCACAATAAAAAGAATATGTCTTGCCTCACACCATTTGCATAAAGACAAAACATCTTTATGAGGAATGTAGTTGCCTGATGGATTATCGGGATTGATGAGTATCAGATTTTGAATGTCTTTATCGGAATAAAAAGCGATAATATCTTGTGCCGTATAGTGATAGTCCGGATAATTCGCATGAAATTCCACAACATCTTCTCTGCCCAATCTGTTAGGGTATTCTTCAAATGTCGGGCGAATCACACCAACTTTGCCAACCATTAATCCCATTAAGGACTTGATAAGTTCAGCTGCTCCATTACCCACGCAAATATAATCCTGAGAAACGCCAAAATCTTTGGCCGCCAAAAGATTATTCACCCGCAGACCGGACGGATATTCACACAATAGTCTGTCAAAGTTGGCTTTGAGCTCTGCCACCAAACGAGAATTCGGGAAATATGGATTTACCAAATAACAGTAATCCAACATAGCAGGATAACGCCAATAGCCACCATATCGGGAAGAAATCTTTTTCAGGGAATCCTCATCTGCAGAGAAAATAGATTCAGCGATGTCCAAATCCTGGATATCATCTATTTCGTACCAATGTTCGCCATCCAGTGGCAGCGCCTTGATTCCTGGTTTGTCCAGCAGCGTGATGACACGAAGTACCTGCTCGTAATACTCGTTTTTGCCCAATGCGGAGCAATATGCTTCCAAAAAAGGGACATACAGGTTAGAGGAAAATTCCTTACTGAATTTGTAGATATTTACTGTCTTATAATAAGATGGGATTTCTTCAAATTTGAAAGATTTGGTCGGGATGAATCTCAGGATATTATTGTCATCATCTAATGTAACCACTGTTCCATCCATCCAACTTTCGAATTTGGCGACGAGGGCCAAATCCGGGTAAGGGTTGTCAACCAACTTGCGAATGACAGCATCTTCCACTATTAGGTCGGATTCAAAGAGCAAAGTGTCTTCTGATACGAGATGCTGTTTGGCAAGGTATAGGGAGTATATGTTGTTGGTTTTGTCATACACGGCATTCTCCACATATTCAACTGGCGTATTGACTTTTAACGTGCTAATGTACGTTTGTAATTCTGTCGCCTTATAACCAACCACCATAACAATCTTGTTCAAGTGCAATTGGTCCAATTGGTGAAGCAGGCGTTCAATCAATGTCACGCCATTGACTTTCACCATACATTTGGTGTTGCCTTTTGTAAGTTCGCCGAGGCGCTTACCCATTCCTGCCGCTAGTATTATTGCCTGCATAATATATTTTTGCATCCCGCTTATTCGACCGTTTGATTGGCGAAAAGAGGTGTTATTTAATTATCTTTACCCTTTGTCATCCTCGCCAATGGCGGAGATTTTTAAGCTCGCAAAGGTACAATATTTTTCGTTATGCTGGAAGAAAACGATCTTTGCTTCAATGTCGAAAGAAAATTTCCTTTTCTATCGGCAAGCATTCCGGATGGTATTGCCGAAGATATTCGTCCTTCTCTGCAAGCACCTACATCACTATCCCCGGGGTGGGTTCGGGGGTGTTTTATTCTTTTTTTATTCTTTCTCTATCGTCACTTGCCAGTAGCCGCCTTTATCGGGGCCAATGCGGGTGAGGAGACCGGCTGTTTTCAGTTTTTGTATGTTGTTGCGTATGTTTTTGGCGTTAATGCCAATCTCTTTGCTCAATTCTTCTTGCGTAATATAGGGATTAGATAGTATTAAATCCAATATCCTTTTCTGATTCTTTGAGATTCTTTCTAGGTCTTTTTCTAGGTCTTTTTCTAGGTCTTTTTCTAGGTCTTTCTCCGTAGTTTCTTTGTCTGCAAGATTTACAGGCGGATTTTTCTCGGTAGTATCAATTTCCATATTTTTACGCCAAATAATAGTGCAGAAGTCCTCGTCTTCTATAAATTCCGGAGCTTTCAAACCCTTCTCCACGCACATTTCGACCAAATCATTTGTGCCGGTACCCAAACGCTCTATGTATCCGGCAAGATAGGTCGGATAGGCAAGAATCGGATTCACCGGAATGGACTTGTGTTTGGCCTTGAGTTTCGCGGTGGTCAGTCCCGCGGGCAGTCGCCCGGGATTCCAAATTTCCAAGCGGTCTCTGAACAACATCACTTGCACGCTGGCATTACTCGTGTAATCTCTATGCACAATGGCATTTATGATGGCTTCGTGCACGGCGGAGACAGGAATTTCATACTCCACGCCATCGTCTTCTTCAGAATGGTTGCCTATTCGGGCATCAATATGCGACATTACGAAAGCGACGGCTTGGTCGCACATTTCAAAAACAGTGCCGCCAAAAACCTGATAATAGGGAGCTGGCTTCTGCACATTCACGCCGTAGAATTGAGCGCACTTCACCTCTGAAGGACGAAAGAAATGTTGCGGATTTTTACCGAAAAGCAATAGTGCCGAATTGGTAACACGCCCATCCTCGGTTGCCAAATCCAAACTCATCAGTACGGCAAGCAATCCGTCCTTCTCCAATGTGAGCTTATAGTCTCGCTTAAGTTTGGCCATATTGATGAAGGATTGAACTTTTCTTTCATCAATGTCAGATAAAGATGCGTTGGTATTGATGGAAGCGTCAAATGGCGATATACGGACAATCTCCTTTACTTCCAAGAAACGAACAAGGGCTGCGTAAACCGCCATTTGAAGCTGTTCGTATGAGTCGAATGCTTTTCTGACGACCGCTTGTTCGGCTTTGCCAATCAGATTTTGCTCTTTGGGATGTCGTTCTGCCACTTGCTTGATGAAGACCAAGCGATAGCGGTTGTGCTGCGTTGCGGCATCAAACTCACGTTCGGTTGGCGATACACCATCTTCATCCTCAAAGCCGTATCTCTCGCCAAAAAGTCCGACATAGACATCACTGCGGGCAGCTTCCGACAAATATGCTTCGCGAGCATTCTGATCTTCAGCCGGCAAATCCTCAAACAGAAATGGGACAAAAAGTCTCCCAAGCAGAGCGTCCTGCCGAATGTAATCGCAAAGTCTGCGTCGTTCGGAGGCAAATTCTGATTGCACACTGCTTATGAAGATTCTGAATTTTGCCATTGTCAAAACAATTTGAGTTTTGTGCTTTCTTTATTCTTTCAATTTTTCTTTCCGTTTTTTTCTTCCCATTTATTCGACCGTTTGATTGGCGAAAAGAGGTGCTATTTAATTATCTTTACCCTTTGTCTTCCTCGCCAATGGCGGAGATTTTTAAGCCCGCAAAGGTACAATAATTTTCGTTAAGTCGATTGAGAGGAAACAATCTTTCCTTCAATGTCGAAAGGAGATTTACCTTTCTGGCAAACATTCAGGGTGAAGCCAGCAAAGATACAATAACTCCCATTAGGCTCGGAGTGGGAGATGTTTACTGGAAAAGTGCTTTGTGGCGCGTGCGTAATAGTTCCCAATAGCCATTCTGTATATCTTGTGGCAGGAACGAATTGGAAATGTTCGCCAGTTTCATAACTCATTCCTTTCTAAATCCACAGGTCCCAACTCGGCTCCGAACATTGCCAATATCTGATTTACTTTGTCCATGCGAAGCGTCGGCTTCCCTTGTTCCAAATCCCTTACGAAGCGCAGTCCGACTCCGGATTTTCAGAAAGTTCCCTTTGGGTAAGATGGTACATTTATGGGTACATTTTTGGGGTACAACCGATGCCTTCAGATCAGCTGTCTAACATAAAAAAACGGAGCGAAAGGACACAGTTCCTCGTTTTTATCCGCAACCAAAACCTATCCAAAAACACTAGTTTTGGTTGCAGATTTTTAAAATAGCCAACCAAAAGTACTATAAAAATACGGGTTTTGGTTGCGGATTTTGGAAATTATTGTATTTTTGCGGCTCTGAAAATTTCAAATTATGATAGGTAGAATTAAGGAAATCAACGAGTTGCAACAGTGCTATCAATCTAATCGTTCTGAGTTTGTCATTATATACGGACGAAGACGCGTTGGTAAAACATATCTGGTACACGAACTGTTTGAAAAGGAGTTCGCATTCCATTACGTTGGAGCACACCATTTGGCCAAAGACAAGCAACTTTCCAATTTTGCGCGCAGTCTCCAAACCTTTAGCGGTAGCGCTTTTCTACCTGCCTGCAAAAACTGGTTCGATGCATTCAACTTCTTGCAAGATTACTTGACCTCATTGCAAACCAAGACTAAAAAAGTGGTTTTCTTTGATGAGATGCCCTGGATAGACACGCCTAAATCGGAGTTTGTGGCCGCCTTGGAAAACTTTTGGAACGGGTGGGCTATGCATCAGAAGGATATACTATTCATAGCAAGCGGTTCCGCAACGTCTTGGATGGCCGACAAACTTATTGACAATCAGGGCGGTCTGCATAATCGCATCACCCAGAAGATATATCTTCGTCCGTTCACACTTGGCGAAGTGGAGTCATATTTGGAGGCTGCAGGGTGTTCCTGGGACCGTTACCAGATATTGCAATGCTATATGATTTTTGGAGGCATACCTTTCTACTTGTCCTTACTAAAACCAAAACAAAGTTTAGTGCAAAATGTTGACACTTTGTTTTTTGCTCCTAATGCCGCTATGCGAGATGAGTTTTCGGAACTTTATAATGCCTTGTTTTCCAATGCGGACCATTATATAAATATTGTCAGGGCGCTTAACAGTAAGAAGGAAGGGCTTACGAGAACTGAAATTGCGCAAATGACCAATATCCAAGGAAGTACGCTTACAAAGATGCTGTCCAACCTCTGCAAATGCGACTTTGTCACAACATACGCCCACTATGGTAAAACCGTAAAAAATGTTATCTACCGCTTGGCTGATTTTTACACGCTTTTCTATTTCAAATACGTGGAAAATGATTTGTCAAAAGACGAAAACAGATGGACACATTTGATACACACCCAGCAGGTTGTCGCGTGGCAGGGTCTGACTTTCGAGTTGGTGTGTTTGCAACATCTGCCGCAAATCAAGAAAGGTTTGGGAATTGCCGGAGTTCTGACCAGTGCCAGCAGTTGGCGCAGTGAGAATGCGCAAATAGACCTGCTTATTGACCGGGACGACCGGATCATCAATCTTTGTGAAATGAAATTCAGTCAGGAGCCATACGCAATCAGTGCTGAATATGCGAATAAAATCCGTATGCGGTCGGCACTTTTCCGCGAAGCCACCAAATGCAAAAAGGGGTTGGTCAACACTTTTGTGACCACATACGGGATTCTGCCTGGCAAGAACTCCAGCGTGGCCGAGAGCGAGCTGACGATGGAGGTGCTGTTTGAATAACGCGTAATTCAACACGTTGTAAATTCCGGAACACAAAAACAATACGGGCGGCCTTTCGGTCGCCCGCATCTATGTGCAATAAACTCAAATTACTAATTTAAATTCCGGGGCTGGTGACGACTACTTTACGAGGTCGACGATAGCCTTGAATGCCTCAGGATTATTCATCGCGAGGTCGGCGAGAGCTTTGCGGTTGAGTGCAACGCCCTTCTTTGCTAAACTGCCCATGAGGACAGAATAGGACATACCGTATTCGCGTGCGCCCGCATTGATACGGGTGATCCACAAACTTCTGAAGTTTCTTTTCTTTGCTTTTCTATCGCGGTAAGCGTACTGTTGACCCTTTTCCCACGAATTGACTGCAACGGTCCAAACGTTTTTACGTTTGCCGAAGT
>JAKSMC010000018.1 GCA_024400835.1 Bacteroidales bacterium | reverse complement strand
CAACACCCATGGCAAGACGTGCATATTCCGCCATTTGTCCTGCATCCATCATAAAACTGGCTATTCCGAACAGATTCAGCAGTCCGATTGATTTCACAATATGGACTGCACTTTTCATCTGCTGTTCGTTATCCCAATTTAATCCCTCAACTCTTTCGATAGACATTTGCATGGAATTCCAATTCATGGAATCCATATTGGCATCCTTCAGATAGGAATAAAAGTTGAAGACGACGTAGTCATACACATTGGCCAGATTGTATGTCTGATTCACATTCGCCTCAAACGCTGAAAGCGAATTGGAACCACGTGCAAAAAGGAACGAAAAAAGTGAACGTTCATTCTGACCGTACCGCTGTATGGCCGAAGTGATGGCAAAAGCAGAAAATGGGTCAAGCGGGAATAATTGCTGCGCCGTTTCGCAGGAAAAGGCCTTCGAAACGAATTTGGTTTCAAGTGCAAGATGATAGAGCGGTTTGATATTGCCACTGTTCGTTATAGGCCGTTTGTCGTGCAACTGCTGCGAAGCGAGGAAAAGAATTTGCTCAATCGGCTCAACGAAAGTGATTTCTTTGAACCTGCCTTTTACTTTCGTCCATTCGTTTTTCTGACTTTCGGTCAGATTCTTGGCGTAAGCACCGAAATTCTGGTGCAATGTAGTCAAAAGCAAGACATCACGCGAAGGGACATTGACAAATTCAGCAAATTTCTGGAGAAAATAAAGTTCCTGTTCGGGATTGTTCTTGGCTGCATGTTCCAGGACTTTTCCAAACTCATCAATCACAATAAGCAGAAACTTGTTTTGTTCCTTCAAACGATTGCAATATCGTTTCAGTTCATCAAAAATGCTTTGTGAATGACCTTCAAAGTTCAGTTTTCTTCCCAATAAAACAGACAATTCCGCATAGTCACCGACAATATTCAGAATTTCAAAACCTTCTGCTTCCGATAGGTTACGCGGATTCAATAATCTTTTTTCCCGGCCACGGCTTTTCAAGTCTTCTTCCAAAGCCAAGAGAAACGACGATTTGCCGGTTCCGTAAGTTCCGATAATCGTAAATGAATGAATACCTGACTGATAATCATCAATAAGATTTTGGGCAGCCTTTCTTCCATTGGGCGTAACAATGTATTGGGCATCCGTTGGAAAACCATTCTCTATATTTGCCGATAAGCTATATCCGTTATTCATAATACTTTTCCAATACTTGTTTTGCATCCATAGGCTTGATAAATTGTAGTTGCCTGATTCCAGCCACATCGCTGTAGGTAAGCGCATCGGAATAGGTTTCCGAAAGTTGATTCAACATGTCTATCACTTCCAAATCGGTCATGCAGAACATAAGCCCGACATCACGCAAAGTGTCGTATGAAATGCTGTTGTCTGCATCTTCTTTCGTCAATAGCAAAGCAAATAAAAACATCTCAGGAGTCACTTGTTTCTTGCCTTCAATGTTGAAGAAATATTTGTCCTTATTATCTTCAGATTTATCTTTCTTTTCCGACTGCCGAAGCAAATCCAAGTCCATCAATAAGGTTGAAAAATCCTCGTTTGATTGCGGGTTTCGAGGCAGGCAATAGTTCAAAAGCAAAACCCCGACATCCTTTTTAACCGTATTTTCATTGAATAGATTTTCTTTGCTCGCTTCCATCATTTTGCGTTTCACAAAACTGACAACATTGTCTCTGTCAAACGCCCTACGTTCTTTCTGAAAATCAACAAAGAACATTTGGTATAAAGACGCCTCTTCCGAATGAATCAAAAGGAAGTGCATGAGCCACAATGTTCCTAAATCTTCCAAATATGGGTCTTTCCCTGTTTGAGAATCTAAAACATAATCTGCTATCCAAGCTGTTCCAGATTCTTCATTCAACCCTTCAGTCAACCCAAAAGCCTTGTGCCAATAGCGTACAGCTGAAACCATATTTTTGCCTACTCCCAAATCAACAACAGCTGAAGGATCATTAAAGTTCTTTTCAGCCTTTATGAAATCATACCCTTTCTTCAACCAAAGTGTTTTGCAAGGAAACGATTCATGTCCGGAAAAGGTGAATTTGCTTTTGTATATTTTCATAATAATGTACTCGAATTTTGAGCCTGCAAAATTATAAAAATTAATCTCTAAAATCAAGACACCTCATAAACACATAAATACCAAGATACTTTTACATTTAATTTGCTGATTATTAATAAACAAAAGAGATATTATCCTAGTACCTATTCTTATATTTTAATATTGTTATTGATATATCACAAGCTAAAGTCTTGAAAAACTCCCGAAATTAATAAATTGATATTCTTACAGCTATCTAATTATCAAGCGCTTAATTTAAAACATTCTGTCTTAGTGTTTATTGCCTTATATGTAACAATATATTATCGTACTAGTCCAAAATAGGGAAATCTTAACTATTGTTATCACATGTAAGCAAAAACCTAAGCATTTGTTAATCAAATAACAATAGTCCGTTTTGAGGTCAAAAAATTTTACCTCAAAAAACAGGAGACAGAAGAGGCAGACAGCATTTTTCCATGCGTCTTTAAGTACATGATATAAAATAGAATTTAATATTTTGACCTGTATTCCAAAATATATGGCGAGCAATCAAAAGATGAGATTGAAATTTGGTTTGCGCGAGAACTTCAAACAATTTTGGGCTATGCCCGATGGGAGAATTTTTTAGTGGCAATCGGTCGCGCTGTTGACTCGTGTAAATCATTGGGAATCAGTGTTGATGATCATTTTCGTGAGGTCACGAAAATGATAGAGGTTGGGAAAGGAGGACAGCGAGAAGTGATAGATTTCATGCTCACTCGCTATGCCTGTTACCTCATTGCTCAAAATGGAGATCCGAAGAAATAGTCGGGTACATAGTCGAACCCTAACAGTATTAGAACCCCCACCTTTCCCTGTGCGCCCCGATACAACTGTTATTTCATATATCCTATCTTGACACCCAGCTTGGCGTAACCCATGTTGAGACTCTTTCCGGATAGTGTGATACAATCATACCCCATACCACAGACGAATCGTTTGTACTCTATGCCGGCTCCCAGGCGGACTCTGGCCCCAACAGGAACATCAGAAAATAAATCGGATTCTAATAGTAATATATTTGCGCCAAAACTGAATTCGAAAAATGGACTGAAATCTTGCTTTAGTGGCAAAAATGCCCTCAAGTCAACCATAATTGAAGGGTAATTGGCGAAATATAATGTGCCAAAATCATCAGTATAATATTCCGCATGACCAGTGTTGTAATAGGTGTATTGATGTCTTGTGGAAAATAAAACATCCATTCCAACGGTTAATCCCGCAAAACCGTAATCAAAAAACCGAGCGCCAAAGGTGGCATTGAATGATGGACCCGCTAACCCTGCCGTAAACGGGCAGCCAGATTCTAAATAGGATGAAAAAAGAGTCCTATGAATATATTTCCCGAAGGTTTGGGCGTTGCTATTTCCATCAGATTTCGCTTGTTCACTTTGTTCGTTAAATGGTGTGATAATGTCTTTATCCCCATTGGAATATTTAATGTAGAAGACATCTTTCTTGTCGATTTGATAGGTCGGGCCATCTTGGAAGTTCCACTTCTTGTAGGAAATTTCATTCACACCGACCGTTAAAACCTTGGCTTCAATCTCTGTCGCGTCACGCATGATAATTATGTCCTGAGCAAAGATGGCGATTGCGCAGAAGTTCAACAGTAAAACAAATAAAATTCTTTTCATAATATTGAGATTTTGATTGAGGATTTTCGCCGCAAAAGTATAAAAAATATCGGAATCATAGCGCAATTTGTTTGACAATGTCATTTCCGGATTGGTCCCTATGACACTGAACCAAGCGATTTTGTCATCTCAGATACTATTTGCTTCTCTCCAGCGGAATTAAAAAATAAATAACAAGTAAATTTCTGGAGGATATTAACGATTAGATGATACTTCTAACTCTTGACTCTCGGACTCTATAGAGGTCAGCCCCGGCCTCTATAGAGTGTAGGCCCCGGACTCTATAGAGTGTAAGCCCCGGACTCTATAGAGTGTAGGCCCCGGACTCTATAGAGTGTAAGCCCCGGACTCTATAGAGTGTAAGCCCTGGACTCTATAGAGTCTAAGCTCCGGACTCTATAGAGGTCTGCTGCGTTCACTGATTTCCTCTAATTGGAATGATTGTTTTCCTTCTCAATCTCGTAGTTGCTAATTCTTAATCTCTTAGTCATCAGTTGTTTGCCGCCAGTTTTCAACACTCATCTCTTTACTCATATCTCTTAACTCTAACTCATATCTCATATCTCTTAACTCTTAACTCTTATCTCTTAACTCTTATCTCTTATCTCTTAACTCATACAACTTTATTATATATACTATTAAATATTAGTATTATAATCTTCCTCCCCGCTAAAAGTATGAGCGCCCCGTCTAGGTGGATTTGAATTGGAATGTTAATAATTCTTTAAATTTCGGAGTCTGCCCCGTTTTTGTCAATTTCTGTCAAAAACATGTCCTATTTTTGCGGCCTCATTTAAAAATATATTGATATGAAAAAACTGTTTTCTTTTGTCTTTGTCGCCATCCTCGCGGTTGGCGCTTTCGCTCAGTCACAACACCTTGCCTTCAAAGGCGTCCCCATCGACGGGACCCTGAAATCCTATACCCAGAAGATGGTGGAAAAAGGCTTCGTCTATGAAGGCACACAGGACGGCATCGCCCTGATGTCTGGTGATTTTGCCGGTCAGAAAAAATGCTATGTGGCGGTTACTACCCTCAAAGGCAACGATGTGGTGAACATGATTGCCGTCTTCTTCAATTCCCACGATACATGGTCAGGCGTCCTCGGACAATATGAGCAGCTCAAGGAGATGCTGACCGAGAAATACGGCGAGCCCAAAAACGTACGGGAAGATTTTACTACGTTTATCGGGGATGATTGGTCCAAATTAAACGCCCTTCATACCGGTGAGTATGTCTGGGCTACAACGTTTGGTACAAATCTGGGAGATATAGAATTGTCCATTGTGGAAGGAGAAAAGTATCACTCCGGTCGTGTGATGCTCCGCTATTACGATAAGCAGAATTCTGAGAAGGCCCACCAGTCTGCTATGGATGACCTATAGGATTTCTGCCTCCTGTAATTCCCGAAAATGTCTGCCAAGTGCGGCATCGTGCATAGTCCTGGGGCTTGGCAAGGTGAGTAAATGAATTGTTGGGATAATTTTAAGATGCTTTGTAATAGTGGATTAAGATGGTTTTTCGCATTTTTTCTCCGCTCCATTGTTTTTTCAAAACAAATTCTATTTTTGCGGCCCAAATCTAAAAGCTATGGATAACAACGAAAACTATCAAAATCAAAGCGAAGGCACCGTGAATGAAAACGAACAAATGGTGCCGACCCAGGCTCCCGGACCAGTAGCAACCGCTTCTGATCCCGAGGCCCACTATGAACAATCTTCCAACGCCAACGCCTCTGCCAATGCCCCGGAAACAGCTGAAACCATTCCTGTGGAGGATGTCCCTTACGAAGAGATTCCAAACTGCAGTGAACCGAAAAAGCGCAAGTGGGTTTTGCCGGTGGTGGTTGTCATTCTGTTCCTTGCCATTTTAGCTGTGACCTGTCCGTCGCGCGAGGACCACGTGCAGAAAGTCTCTTCCGTCTGTCACGAGTATGTGGAGGAGGAACTGCAGTCCGAAGGCGATGCCATCGGTGCGTTGAGTTCTATGTTCGCTTCCAAACTGGTGGATATGATGCTGCAACGCCGTATGTATGTCAACAACTATCTCGTATGCAGTGTGGGCAAATACCACGATTTCGACGGCGAGAGCACAACTGTCTCTTTCGGCATTCTGGGCCACGTCTTTACGTTTGATAAAGACGATCTGGCCGAAAGGATTGGCAAGAAAAAGTAGTCTGCCATCTACGTCCAAATACGAAAAATCCCCGCCGTTCTGTGAAGAATAGCGGGGATTTTTGCTGTATGGTGAATGATCGCTGTTAGGTGCTCATCGTATCATCACTTTTCTGTTTACGGTCTTGCCGTTGGCGGTGCGGACGCGCACGATGTAGATGCCCTGCGGTATGTCGCCGAGTGCGATGTCGTGCTTGCCCGTGTTGTCTGTGAGGATTAGCTGTCCCATGATGCTGAACACTTCAACTTGTTGGAAGTCCTGGCCGTCGATGTGCAAACAATTGCCGGTCTGATAAATGTTAATAAGGTTCAGGTCGAAATTTTGTACGGCAGTGCTGTCTTCGCCATCGCCGCCGTCATCGTCACCGCTGTCATCGCCGCTATCGTCGTTGTTGATGACTACAGGTCCCATAACGCCGTTTTTCTGCAGGTTCTGTCCGTACATGCCGAAGGTGCCGTTGCGTGTGCCTTCCCAAGCTACGATGGTCTGGTAGTTGTTGTAGCCGGAAGATGCGGCACTCAGGGCTATTCTATTGCCAGAGGCGGTGGACATTGTGGTGTCCCAAATGAGTGTTCCGAGAGAGTTGATGCCGACGGCTTTGACGATGTTTTCGTCGTATTTGTAGATGATGGAAGACCAAGTGCCATCGGGGAATGCGTCAATGATCAGGTTGCTGATGTTGTGGCTGGTGGTGGGCACGATGACGTTGCCGTTGGGCCCCCAGAGTTTTGTGCCGTTGGTGGTTACGCGGTTTACGCGGATGGCGTTGTGCGTCTGAGTGACGGCGTCAGTTTCGACAAAGGCCACTAAGAGGTCGTGGGAGTTCGGCTCCAGGCTTGCGGAGGGCATGCCGTGGAAGTTGATGTTGTCGGGTTCGCCGACGAGCAGGCCTCTGGGGTCGGAAATGGTGTTGGCGCCAGTGCTGTCGAAGTGGAACATGTAGACTTCGAACATGTCGTTGAGTGCGGGGTGGCTGATCCAGGCGTAGCCGCCGCCCAAGCCGTCAGGGCATACGTCGTGGCAGATTTGCCCGCTGATGGCAACGGTGTTCATGAGCTGCACTTCCTGAGACAGCTGTGTGCCGTTGATGGCGTATTTGGCCACGCACAAGGTCTTGTACTGGTAGTAGGAGAAAGCGAAATGTTGTTTCATATAGACGACGAAGACATTGTCGTTGTCGTCAACTACCATTTGGCCGAAGGCAATGTTTTCGTTGCCGTGTGTGTCGGTAATGGTGATTTGGTTGCCGCTGGGCGTGCCGTCTGATTGGTAGAAGCGCAGGTACATGTTGTTGTCGTTGAAGGTGAGGATCCAGAAGCCGCCGTTATGGCAGGCGACGACCTCGGTGCGTAGGCAGTCGTCGGCTTGGATGGCTACGATGCCTCCGCCGCTCCATGCGAAGGTGCCGTCTTCATTGATTTTGACGGCTTTGCATTTGCCGGCAGCGTCCACAAATCCGCTGACGCAGCCGCCTTCGGTGAGCGCTGCCAAGGCCACACCGTTGCTGTAGGAGGCAAAGTTGGGCCTGCTGAGGTGAATGCCGTTGGCGCCCCACATCGGAGTGCCTGCGGAGTCAACCCTTTGAATGGAAGGTGACCAACCGTTGGAATGCATGCCGCACCATTGGATATAGGTGTTGGCACTTCGTGGATGCGTGGATATCAGGATCTCACCATAATCGTTGCTGCCTGTGGCCAGCAAGGTGTTCTGGGTGGGGTCTGCCACCCATTGCGCTGTCAATATGTTGACCGACATTAAGATGATTGAAATGAGTACGTACTTTTTCATAGGTGGGGTATTTTATTTTATGCTGATTTCATCGATGAACAGCCATGATTGCTGGCCGGCGCTGACATGCCATGATGGCAGTTTGCCGTAGCTTTCAACAACGATTTTGAGGTATCGGCCGCTATGACTGCCTTCGACGATGAAGTCGTGCAATTTGGCGTTCTCATCTTTTACAGATTCTATGCCGTCGATTGAGCCGAAAGAATTGTAGTTCTTGCCGTCATTGGAAATGTAAACCGTTACTTTCTTAGGGAAGAAAATCCATGCACGTACATCTTCCAAACAGCTGATGGTCACCTTGGTGACGGGTTTGACTTTCTGCAGGTCGATGACGGCCTCGAAGTTCTCGGCAAAGCCCTGCCAGTTGCCCACGCGCCAGTTGGTCTTGCCGCGGATGCCGTCAATAAGGCCGTTGTCGCCGCCTGCATAGTATTGCGGGTTGGGCTTCGTGATGTAAGAGAGTGATTTGTCCTTGTTGAATTTGGAATAATGGGCTTCAGCAACCAAACTTGCGCCATGTACACTGTTGTAGGAGATGGCTTTGAGGGTGGTGTTAGTGTCAATCACGATAGGGCCCGTGTATAAGGTGCCGTTGTTGATGGTTGGCTCGCTGCCATCCAAAGTGTAATAAATCGGATTGTTGAAGGATTCGATTTTTTGACCCTTGGGCAAGTATGGATGGTAGTTGAAGATTTGTATGGTGTCTTTGTCACTAAAGCTCTTCTTGTCGGTTGAAAAATAGGGGATGGTGGTGGAGTATTCCAACCTGTTCTTTTTAGATAAGGCCTTGGACTTCGTTGGGGCGTTGGGCTTGTCGGAAAGTTCGAATTCTATTTTACCGCCATTTTTGATGCTCTCGAAGGTGAAAGAATGATTGTCTGTAACAGGGCGGCCATTGACTTTCACAGAAGAGACGAAGTCGCCTTTCCCTATTTTGCTAATCATAATGTCTTTCCCATTTTCAAGATGAATAGTGGCTTTGTCGAATAATGGACAGCCTAAGTCATAAGTGTTGCTACCTGGGCAGATAGGATAGAAACCCAATGAGCTGAGTACGTACCAAGCAGACATTTGGCCGCAGTCTTCGTTGCCGCACAATCCATCCGGTTTGGATGTGTAGAGTTCGGTCATGATTTTGCGAGTCAGTTCAACGGTTTTGTCGTATTGGTTCACATAGTTGAACAGATAGGCGGCATGGTGGCTGGGCTCGTTGCCGTGGGCATATTGGCCGATAATGCCGGTGATGTCCGATTGGTCACGCCCCGTCATTTTGGAGCTGGTGGTGAAAAGATAATTTAGGAAATAAGCCACATGCTCTTCGCCGCCCATTTGGGCAATATAACCATAGATGTCGTGCGGAACATAGGTGGAGTATTGCCAGCAATTGGCTTCCGTGTAGAAGTTGTTGACTTCAGTAGGATCGAATGGTTTGACAAATCCGCCGTTGATTTTGCCGTGCATGAAGCCTGCGGGGTCCATGATGTTGCGATAGGATTGAGCTCGCTTGATGAATTCTTTATAGACTTCGTTGTCTCCAATCAGCTTGGCAAATTGTGCGATGCACCAGTCGTCGTAAGCATATTCCAAAGTCTTGGATACGGATTCATTGTCGACATCCCCCGGGATGTAACCGTATTTCGCATATTCTGTTCGTCCTAACTTATCAAGTTTGGCGCTGTGCACCATGGCTTTCAGCATCTCTTTTTCGTCGTAGGGATGTATGCCTTTGATGTAGGCATCTAAGATGACGGGCACAGAATGATATCCAATCATGCACCAGGTTTCATGGGAGGATAATTCCCAGACTGGAAGCATACCGCCTTGTTTGTAATGCTGCATGAAGGTGTATAGGAAATCTTCTGTGCGTTTGCGGTCGATGATGTTCAAAAGCGGATGCAGTGCTCTATAGGTGTCCCATAATGAGAATACAGTGTACATTTTGTGAGAACCATCGCCATCATGGATTTTACCGTCTTGTCCGCGATAACGACCGTCAATATCAGAATAGAGGTAGGGAGAAGTGAAGCAGTGGTACAATGCGGTGTAGAATACTTTGAGATATTCTTCGTTTTTACTCGTCACGTTGATTTTGCCCAATTCTTTGTTCCAAGCAGTAACGGCTCTGTCTTTGACTTGGTCGAAGTTGAAATTGGAAATCTCTTTTTGATTGTTTCTCGCGCCGGGAATGTCGACGGCGGAAATGGCAACTTTTAAGGTCACGGTTTTGACTTTCTTGCTGAAATAGATGACCGCTTTGCAGTTTTCGCCGTGGATGTCCTTGGCATCAACTAATTGGTTGTCGCTGTAATATTCAATCTTTTGAATTGGCTCTGATGCCAAGATGGAGAATGCACAGTATTGGTCAGGGTTCCATGCTTCGGAACGACGATAGCCGAAAAGTTCATTGCCTTCATGGCCGATAGAGGATGCCAATACCTTGTCGCGGTGCGTCAAATCGACGATGATGCCATGAGAACTGGATTTCGGGAATGTGATGCGGTGCATGGCCACATGTTGATCTGTGGTGAGCTCGACAAAGATGCCATTGTCCAATTTCACAGAATAGTAACCGGGAGATGCTGTCTCGTTTTTATGGACAAAGGAGCTGGCGTACTTCTGATTGTCGATGGATGGCTTTCCAGCAAAAGGCATGACCAGAATGTCACCGTAGTCGCTGCAACCCGTACCGCTGAGGTGTGTGTGGGAAAAACCGTAGATGAGGTTGTCGCTGTAATGATAGCCGGAGCAGCCATCCCAACCGTCTAATCGAGTATCCGGGCTGACTTGTACGGCGCCGAAAGGAACGATGGCGCCGGGGTAGGTGTGGCCGTGTCCGTCCGTTCCGACAAAGGGGTTGACGTATTGAGATTGCGCAAAGCAAAGCGCAATGACGGTTAGGAACAATAGGGTGGAGATGATTTTTTTCATGATGAAGAGATGAAAAGATGAAATGATGAAAAGATGATGGGTTTTCTGTAGAGGCGCGCCAGAGCCAAGAGGAACTTGTTTTTGAGGAGTTGAGGAGCGGCGTCGGCGCGCCTGCGAAAATTGCCAATGGGGTTAGTCGTTGGCCTTGGCAGTATTGTTTTTGAACCATACGAATGCCACGTAGAGGAGGCAGACGATGGTTACGATGAAGGCGTATTTGGGGTTTGCGTTGGCGGCTGCGCCTGTGATGACGGGCACGAAAGCGGCGCCCACGATGGCGGTGGTCATCAGGCCGGAGATTTCGTTGGTCTTTTCGGGCATCTTATCTACGCAGATAGAGAAGATGAGCGGGAATATGTTGGCGAAACCGATGCCGATGAGGATGAAGCTCAGCCAGGTGGTGCAAGCGTTGTACGGCATGAACAGCAGGATGTTTCCAAGCAGGGATACCAAGATGGTGATCAACAGGAAGGTGTTGGGCTTGATGTAGCGCAGGCAAACGCCGCCGAGGAAACGGCCCACGAAGAGGGCGATGATGAGCACGATGTTACCCCAAGCTGCGGTGACTGTAGGATTGCCTTCCATCAGAACAGAAGGAATACGGTTGAACATAGAGGCTTCGGCACCGCAGTAGAAGAAGATGCCGAAGAACATCATCAGGATGTATGGGTTGCCGAGGGCTTTCAGACAGTTGCCGAGGGTGGTCGGCTTCTCGTCACTACCTTCGTTCTTGTTGGGGACAAATGCTAAAACCATAATCAGAGTGAGCAGGAGCACGCCGGCGAAAATCGGGAAGAGGATGCGGAAACCCATATTCACAGGCTCTGCAGCGCCTTCGGGTGTGAAGGAGAACCATCCGTATTTCATCAGGGCGGTGCCGATGAGCACGATGATCAGGGAGGTGGACAGGGTGCCGATAGCCTTCACGGACTGGGCGAAGGAGAGCATGCTGGAGTATTGGCCTTCGGGAGAGACGTCGCGCATCATCGGGTTGCCGGAAACTTGCAGGATGGTCGCGCCGGCGCCCATCAGCAGGACGGCCAACAGGATGATGGGGAAGTTGAAGGCCATGATCGGCAGGACGGCGCCGATGAGGAACAAAATCAAACCGATGGTCAGCATCTTCTTCTTGCCGATCTTGGATTGCCATACGCCCGTGGGGACGGAAAGCACGCCGAACATAATCATGCCGGCAAAGGATACGAACGATGCCATGAAGGGCGATATGCTGAATGCTTTTTCAACAACAGAGACCAATTGGCCGGCGGCATCGCCGAATCCCATGGCCAAAAACACGAAAAATACAGAGAGTAGAGATAATGATTTTTTCATATAAAATACGTTTTAAAATGAGGTCGCAAATTTATATAAAAAAAGGTATCGGTGAACGGATAAAAACAATAGTAGAAAAATTTGCCTGAAAGAGAGGTCCGGTCAGCCGTAGGCGCTGCTTCGGGCCTTGTTTACAGCACGCGCTCCGTCACCATGCGCCATTCGCCGGGTTGTAGGCCCGCCAGGGCGATGTTGCCGATTTGGACGCGTATCAGACGCAGGGTGGGGAACCCGACGGCGGCGGTCATGTGCCGTACCTGTCGGTTCTTCCCTTCGATGAGCGTCAGTCGCACCCAGGAGGTGGGAATGTTGGCCCGATAGCGGATGGGCGGCACTCTGTCCCACAAGTTCTCAGGCTGCTCTACGCGCTCGGCTTTGCAGGGCTTGGTGTGATACCCCTTGATGACCACGCCCTTGGACAGCTGTCTCAATGCCTCTTGCGTGATTTCGCCTTCCACTTGGGCAAGGTAGGTGCGCGGATGCTCGAACTTCGGGTCTAACAGCTTTTTGACTAACTTGCCGTTGTCGGTCAGGAGCAAGGCACCTTCGCTGTCGTGGTCCAAGCGGCCGGCGGCATATACATCGGGTGGAAAGCCGAAAGTGTCCAAGGCCGGATGCCCGCCCTCGGGAGTGAACTGGCTCAGCACGCCAAATGGTTTGTTGAAAAGTATGACCATACTATATTTAATAAGGGCTGCAAAAATAGCTTTTTTACACAATATATAATCTTATTTCTTTGTTGAACAAATGTGTAGCCTTTTTTGTAAGATGTCAGCAACAAAATTTAGAGTCAAGCAACCTTGCGTCTATGAAAAATTGTATATTTGCCGCGTGAAAAAGCAATGGCGGGAGACTGATTGTTGAATTGAGGGGAATGTTTGAGAATGAGTATCATTTATTAACTACTAAATACTTACTCTTATGAAAAACTATTATTTTGTCAGTATCCTTATTATTCTTCTCTTAGGATCTATGGCTGTGGAGGCGCAGCAACTCCCTGAAATAGAGATGGTATTCGTGTCTGGTGGGCCTTACACGATGGGCTGTTCATTCGAACAAGCCTCACTGTGCGAGGACAATGAAATCCCAGCTCACGTGGTTAATGTCTCAGATTTCTATATCGGAAAATATGAAGTGACGCAGGCTCTTTGGAAAGCCGTGATGGGTAGTAACCCGTCTGCCGACAAAGGCGACAACAAGCCTGTGGAGTATGTCAATTATTATGATGTGCTGACTTTCATCGGAAAGTTGAACGCACTTACGGGCAAGAACTACCGTTTGCCGACTGAGGCCGAATGGGAATTCGCCGCTCGAGGCGGAATGATTACCCAGCGGACACTTTACAGTGGCAGCAATAATCTTGATTCCGTGGCCAATTATCACCGCAACAGCAATCGTAATCTCAAACCTGTGGGCAGTAAGAAACCGAACGAATTGGGCATCTACGACATGTCGGGCAACGTCCGCGAATGGTGCGCCGACGTGCCGGAATCTTACGAATTGAGTGAGAGTGGCAAAATCAGCAATCCCAAGGGCCTGGGCGCCTATGGATCTACTTCTAGAATTGTACGTGGGGGATCTGTGACCAGCTATGAAAATAAATGCAGAGTCTCTGCTCGAGATAAATGTGATGAAAACCTCAGAGTTGACTATTTGGGATTCCGTCTGGTTTTGGACGAACGGTAGAATCTGGAAATTGCATTTTTTGAAAAGGAGTTTATTATAGTGCTATGATTAATAGAATCAAAAAAATATGCGAAGCTCGTGACCTGGTCGAAATTTATACCGATAAGGCAAATATGGAACAATTCGAGGTGGGCTATATTGAGGCCTGCAACGATGACGAGGTGCTGGTACATTCGATTTCGCCGTATGGGGCCGACGATGGCTTTTATTGGGAGAGTGCGGACGATATTTTCAGTCTTCGTTATGACACTGACTATTTGAAAAATCTGAAGATGGTGATGGAACAGAAGAAGACGGCTTTGAGCACGTCGCCCTTTCCGAAAGGTTGTCAGCAGGATATGTCCCTGATGCGTAAATTGCTGGATTATGCGATGGAAAACAATAGGATGGTTCGCATCATGGCCAAGTACTATGATTTGGATGCGATGGGTGTGATAGTGGACTATGACGAAACGACGTTGGATTTACAACGCTATTTCATTGACGGCACCTCGACGGAAAACATCATTGTATTGTTGGAAGACTTGAAGGTGGTGTCGGTGGAGGGACAGCACGAATGGAAAACAGAACTGGCACGAGATAGCCGCAACAAACGGCAATAACGCTCGGGTGCAATCCGGAATAACATAGAATATTCAAACTTTATAATTCCTACATTATGAAAGACAACTTGAAATTGGAAACTGTGGCCGTGGCCAATTTCGCGCACGAGGGCGAACTGATACGCTCCGTGCTGGAGTCCGGCGGTTTTGAGGCCTACGTCATTAACGAAAACGCCCCGGTATATGTGCCGTTGGTGCAGAGCGTATTGGTGCAGGTGGAATCCTCGCAGGCCGAGGCGGCCAAGAAGTTTCTGGAGGAGAATTTGTCTGCAGAACCTGTTGATGATAATGCAACTGACTGTCTTAATTTAAATTGATGTACATATGAAAAAGACATTTTTAATTTTAATGCTTGCCTTGGCAGTGACGGCTGCCTTCGCACAGGAAGAAGAGGAACAAGACTGGCGTCAGGAACTCCGCCGCCACGAAGTCGGCATCGGCATCGGCGACCCCTGCCTTGCAATGCTGTATCGTCCGTATAACAGCCCATATATCAATGTCGCCTCTCCTGACAATACTTGGTTTACGACTAACCGCTATTATCACGGACCTTACTACACCACTTGCCCGCTGACATTCCACTACCTGTTCCGCGTGACAAAGTTCTTATGGCTCGGAGGCAACTTCTCGTACTGCGGCGTTTATGCCAAACGTTATGGGATGGATGACCGATATCAGATCGGCTATATGAACGAACACTATGTCACCGTCCTGCAGACAATCCGATTCTCCTATCTCAACAAGAAATATGTGACCCTCTATTCCGGTCTTGGCACTGGCTTTACGTTGGGTGTCGTCCCTGAAACCGATGGTCCGTTCCATTTATATAGTGTCAATTGTTATCCTGCAATCCAAGTCACCGCATTCGGCGTTTCCGCCGGTGACAACTGGTACGGATATACCGAAGTAGGTGCCGGCTATAACGGATTCATCCGCGCAGGCTTCGGCTACAGATTCAATAGAGAAAAGAAGTAATTGGCGAACGAAGAGATATGAAATGAGGGAATGCCCTCTTCATCCCTTCATCTTCACATCTAAATAAAAAAAATAAACCGATTTAATATGAAAAAATACCTGTTGATATCATTTGTAATTGGTGCGTTGGCGTTTTCTCTCGGAAGTTGCAAAGTTGAAGAAAGCAACTACACGCCGGACACCACGGGACACAATATGTTTTCTGCTTGGAACCAGGCGATGTATGAAACCACGGAGAATATGATGGAAATGGCTTTCCGTTTCAACTATTGGCTCCAAAACGACACCCTGCCTGTGCTCTATTTGAACGGGCTTACCTACGACGTAAACCAATCTTCCGATAATGTTTGGACTTTGACCTTTAACGGCGTATCCGAATATGTTATTGAAACCGATGGACGGACTTTGGATTCTATGGCTACGTGGGTTGTTACTAAAAACAAGAAAATTAGATTTCTGGATTATGATTATATGTTGTCTCCAGAATCTACTTTGAGGTACGAACATGCCTCTTTTTACAGTCCCAACACTCGAATGGAAATCCGAGGAGAACAGCCCTACCAATGGGATATCCAAATCACACCGGGAGAATGGGACGGCCGCGAGCAGGTTTATGCTAATTTGAAGTTGAGTTTGGCTTCTCCGGAGATGCCTGCCCTGCTCCAATATGCGGAATATCAGTTAGAAGGCTCTGGCCGCTTTGCCTTTGTTGAAGATACTTGGTTCGGTGCCAATGGTGAAAATAGCTATACATATCGCTACATCACGTTCCAGATTCGCGAGCCGCTTGTCTCTGCAGTCGAACGCAAGGGCCATTGGATAAGTGGCGTGCTGAATATGGTGGCCAGCGGTGACAACGAAATTACCAATAACCGTACGGCGTATCTTAAAAAGAATGGTGGCAATTACTGGGTGACGTTTTATGAAAACGACGACCCTGCCAATGGCGCTGCATCATACAGATACTAAAGACGATTCTATAATAAACTAACGGCGGCTCTGGAACACCAGGACCGCCGTTTTTAACTCTTAACTCTTAGTTCTTAGTTCTTAGTTCTTAACTCTTAACTCTCACCTCTCAGTTCATCCCGCGAGATTTCTTGATTCTCTCGTAGGCTTCGTTGACCTTGGCGAACTTCTCTTCCGCAGCTTTGCGGACATCTTCGCCCAAGTGGCTGACTTTGTCCGGATGGTGCTTCTTGGCAGCGGCGCGATACGCCTTCTTGACCTCGTCGTCTGTGGCATCGGGGGAAACTTCCAAAATCTTGTAGTCGTTCTCCAAGGTTGCTTTTGAAGTGTAGGAACCGGACGAGGAGCCTCCGGTATAGCCGCCTTGGCTATATCCGCCCTGTCCGTACCCGTACCCGCCATAGTTGTATCCACCGTAGCCATAACTGCTTGCGGTGAACATTGACTTCACGGCTTCGAAAGTGGTGCGTGACACGCCGAGGAGCTGAGCGATTTCCCAAATGGCGTTCACCTCTTCGGTACGCATTTCTCCGTCAGCGTTGGAGAAGCCGAACAGGAAATGCAGAATGACTAACTTTTCGTTGATGCTGGCGTGTCGGTTGATGTCCGCACACACGGTTTTGATGTCTATCTCGGAATTGAGAATGTCACGGAAACGGAGCATTACGGTGTTCAGCCGGGCGGAGCCCACCTGCTTGCGCAAGTATTCCTGTACGTAGGTCATCTCGGAACGGAGCAGCCGGTTCTGGTCGGCCTTGGCAACGTATGCGGCTAAGTGCAACTCGTGTTCCGTGAAGTCGTACTCGTGATTTTGATAGTAATGCGTCGTTTTGTTGATACGGCTTTTGGCGATGATGGAATCTATGATGCCGCCAAAAAGGGCTCCCAGTATGGCCCCGCCTAAGCCACCTAAGAAAAAGAATCCGAAAATGAACCCTAATATACTAAACACACCTGAAAACAAACAACCCATTTACAATATGATAATTGAGAATTGATAATTGAGAATTTAAGATATAGCCAACAAGGGTGGGGCAATATTTGCCGTGTGACTCTGCTTGGAACTTTGACCTTGTAACTACCAAATGCATGCGTCAGCCTCGAACCATCTTCCCTGTAGTTTCAATGTCTGCTCGATGACGTCGCGGACGCAGCCACAGCCTCCTGGTTGGAAGGAGATGTAGTCGGCGATGCCTTTGATCTCTTCTGCGGCATCGGCTGGGCAGCACTTGACGCCTGCCAGCATCATCATCTGGTAGTCCGGAATGTCATCGCCCATGACGAGGACGTTCTCCTGCCTAAGGCCGTTGTCTTTGAGGTATTGGTTGAACAGCTCTATCTTGTTGCTGACGTGCAGGAAAATGTCCATGCCAGTGAAGTTTCTGTATCTTTGGCGCATGTTCTCGCCGAAGCCGCCGGAGATGATGGCCACCTTGTATCCTTTTTTCAAGGCATATTGCAAGGCATAGCCGTCCTTGGCATTGGTGGCACGAACCATTTCACCATCAGCCATGGTGTATATCCTTCCGTCGGAAAGCACCCCGTCGAAGTCGAAAACGAAGGCCTTGATGTCATGAAGTTTTTCTTTGTAATTTACCATAATCAGAATGTTGACTTTTGAGTCCTTATCGACTATATTTTTAAACATTAAACATTAACATAGACTATTGACTTTGTCGGTCTTATTCAATGGCCTTCTTGTTTAGGATGACCATCTCTTCCTTTTCGTCGTCGTAGTCAAGATCGACGATGGAGCCGGTGGGCAGCGTTTGGTTCAGAATCTCTTCTGCCAGAAGGTCTTCGACGTTTTTCTGGATGGCGCGTTTGAGCGGGCGGGCACCGTAGTTCGGGTCCCAGCCAGTGTCAGCAAGGTAGTTCTTGGCCTTGTCGGTGACGTGTAGTTCGATGCCGACGTTTTGGATGCGGCTGAGCACTTTCTTGAGCTCGATGTCGATAATCTTGATCACCTCTTCTTTACCCAAGGAATTAAAGTAGATGACGTCGTCCACGCGGTTGAGGAACTCGGGTGAGAAGTTGGTTTTGAGGGCTTTTTCGAGGATGCCCTGTTCCACTTTGTTCTTAGCGGCCTTGGTAGCTTCGGTGTCGAAACCGACGCCCGTGCCGAAATCTTTGAGTTCGCGTGTGCCGATGTTGGAAGTCATGATGAGTATGGTGTTCTTGAAGTCCACTTTGCGGCCCATACCGTCGGTGAGTTGCCCTTCGTCAAGCACTTGTAATAATACATTGTAGACGTCGTGATGAGCCTTCTCGATTTCGTCGAGCAGCACGATGGAGTAGGGCTTGCGGCGAACCTTCTCGGTGAGTTGTCCGCCTTCTTCGTAACCCACGTATCCCGGAGGTGCGCCGATGAGGCGGGAAACGGTGTGTTTCTCCATATATTCGCTCATGTCGATGCGGATGATGGCGTCTTGTGAGTCGAACAGGTACTCGGCGAGAATCTTAGCCAGGTAGGTTTTGCCCACGCCGGTGGGGCCGAGGAATATGAAGGACCCGATGGGTTTGTTGGGGTCTTTGAGGCCTGCGCGGTTGCGGCGGATGGCCTTTGCGATTTTTACGATGGCGTCGTCTTGTCCGATGACTTTGCCCTGGAGCTCGTCGGCCATTTTCATCAGGCGGACACCTTCGTTCGTGGAGATGCGCTGGGTGGGCACGCCGGTCATCATGGCGATGACTTCTGCAACAGTCTCCTCGGTGACGATGGGGCGTTCGAGGTCTGATTTCTCCTCCCATTCCTTCTTGATGAGTTCGCGGGCGGCCTCTAACTGCTTGATTTGGTCGCGGTAGCCAGCGGCGGCATTGTACTGCTGCTCTTTGATGGCCTGTGTCTTGAGGCCTTCGAACTCGGCGATTTGCTTTTCAATCTGGACCAGTCCTTCCGGGACGTTGATGTTCTGGATGTGCATGCGGGCACCGGCTTCGTCCAAGGCATCGATGGCCTTGTCGGGCAGGCATCTGTCGGAAATGTATCTCTCGGATAGGGATACGCAGGCTTTGATGGCGTCGTCGCTATAGCGTACCAAGTGGTGGTTTTCGTATTTGTCTTTGATGTTGTTGAGAATCTCGATGGTCTCCTCGGCCGTGGTCGGTTCGAGGATGATTTTCTGGAAGCGGCGTTCGAGGGCGCCGTCTTTTTCGATATGTTCGCGGTACTCATCGAGGGTGGTGGCGCCGATGCACTGCATTTCGCCGCGGGCGAGAGCGGGTTTGAAGAGGTTGGAGGCGTCCATGCTGCCGGGGGCGTTGCCTGCGCCCACCATGGTGTGTAGCTCGTCGATGAAGAGAATGATGTCAGGACTCTTCTCGATTTCGGTGAGGATGGTCTTCACGCGCTCTTCGAATTGTCCGCGGTACTTGGTACCGGCCACCAGGGAGGCCATGTCCAGGGAGATGAGGCGTTTGTGCATGAGCGTGCGGGAAACCTTGCCTTGGATGATGTTCATGGCGAGGCCCTCAGCCAATGCGGATTTGCCGACGCCGGGCTCGCCGATGAGCACGGGGTTGTTCTTCTTGCGGCGGCTGAGAATCTGGGCGATGCGCTCCAGCTCCTTCTGGCGCCCGACTACCGGGTCGAGTTTGCCCTCGGACGCATATTTGGTCAGGTCCTTGCCGAAACTGTCAAGCATCGGCGTGGCGGAACCCTTGCTGCCGGATTTGCCGGGACGGACTGTGGTCCTGCGGCTGTCCTCCTCCTCGGGATCGTCGTAGTCGTCAGTGGCTAATGCCTCCGTGCGGCCCGAACCCAAGTCGAGTTCTTTCTTCAGCTCGGAAACGAAAGAGTTGTAGGTGATGCCGCCGCGGGTGAGCAGCATCTTCACCACGTTGGCGGAGTCGTTACGACCACCGCGCAGCACGGCTAGGATGAAATGGTAGGATTCCACCTTCTCACTCCTGTATTCTGTGGAGATGAGGTAGGAAAGACGCAGCGCGGTGTCCGTCTGCGCATTGAAACGGATGTCGTCCACGGTGCTCTCCACCTTGTTCTCGTTGTTCTCAATCATCTCTTCGAGCTTGGTGCGGGTCACGTCGATGTCCAGCCTGTAGATGTTGAAAAGGTTCTTGGTGATAGTCTCTCCCGGATAACGGAGGATGGCTACCATGATATGCTCGATACCCACATTCTGGGAATGATAGTATACTGCTATTTTGCGCGCCTCTTCCAGCGCGTAGGTCATTTCGTCAGAGTATTTAATGTCCATGATATATTATTGATAAGTTGAGCGCAAAAATACACTAAATTACATTTTATTGCAAAATCCATGCCGTAAATTACCCAATTCAAATAGTTAATAAAATAGTGAGTTTTTAACGAATTTTTTTGCTTGGATTTCTCGAAAAAAATCGTATTTTCGTGCTTTATTAAAATTAAATACATTTATCTGAAAAACAACTACTTAGAAGAAATAAAATAGAGAAAAATGACAGAAGAAGAAAACTTAGGAGAAAAAATCGTGCAAGTCGACATTGAAAATCAGATGAAAACGGCCTACATAGACTATTCTATGTCCGTAATCGTCTCCCGTGCTCTGCCGGATGTACGCGATGGTTTGAAGCCTGTTCAACGTCGTATCATCTATGCAATGTGGGATAACAATATCGTCTCAACGCAACCTTATAAGAAATCCGCCAGAATCGTGGGCGAGGTGCTCGGTAAGTACCATCCGCATGGCGATACCGCCGTGTATGACGCTATGGTCCGTATGGCACAGCCGTGGTCTCTGCGCTATCCGTTCATCGACGGCCAGGGTAACTTCGGCTCTGTGGACGGCGACAGCCCTGCCGCTATGCGTTACACGGAAGCCCGCCTCCGCAAATCCGCAGAAGATATGGTGGCAGACATCGAAAAGGACACCGTCGATATGACGCTGAACTTCGATGACTCCATTCCTGAGCCGACAGTGCTCCCGTCAAAAATCCCCAACCTCTTGGTGAACGGCTCTGCCGGTATCGCCGTGGGTATGGCTACCAATATGGCCCCGCACAACCTCGGCGAGGTCTGCGACGGTATCTGTGCCTATATCGACAACAATGATATCTCTATTGAGGAACTTATGCACTATATCAAGGCTCCTGACTTCCCTTCCGGCTGTATGATCTACGGCTACCAAGGCGTCAAAGAGGCCTTCATGACAGGCCGCGGCCGTATCGTTATGCGCGGTCACGCCGAGTTCGAAGTCGATAAGACGAAAAACCGCATCATCGTCACCTCCCTGCCGTACCAGGTCAACCCTTCTGATATGATCAAACATACCGCAGAACTGGTGAAGGAGGATAAAATCGCCGGCATTACGAATATCGAAAACCTTTCCAATAAGAGAAACGGTACCCGTATCGTCTATGACCTGCGCCGCGATGTGGTCCCCGAAGTCATACTTAACAAACTTTATCAAATGACGGCTCTGCAGTCTTCTTTCAGCGTAAACAACGTGGCCTTGGTTAACGGCCGCCCGATGACGCTGAATTTGAAAGACCTCATTGTGGAATACGTCAAGCATCGTCACGACGTGGTGATCCGCCGCGCCCGCTTCGACCTCAAGAAGGCCCAAAACCGCGCCCACATCCTCGAAGGCTTCCTCAAAGCTCTCGACATCATTGACGAGGTCATCGCCCTCATCCGCGCATCCCATACCGTTCAAGATGCACAAAACGGCTTGATGGAAAAATGGGGCTTCACCGAAATCCAAGCCAAGGCTATCGTCGAAATGCGTCTCAGACAACTTACCGGTCTGGAAAGAGAAAAACTCCAGAACGAGTACGACGACCTCTTGAAACTGATTGCCTACCTGCAGGAAGTCCTTTCTGACGAACATCTTCGTATGGAAATCATTAAGACCGAACTTCAGGAAATGAAGAACAAATACGGCGACAACCGTCTTTCTCCTATCGAATACAACTCTTCAGAATTCAGAGTGGAAGACACCATCGCTGACGAAGAAGTGGCTATCACCGTTTCTCACCTCGGCTACATCAAACGTACGCCGCTGGCTGAGTACAAAGTCCAGAACCGCGGTGGCAAGGGTTCCCGTGGCGGCAGCTCCCGCGACGAGGACTTCATCGAACACCTCTATATGGCTACCAACCACAACTACCTGCTCTTCTTCACCGAAAAGGGCAAGTGCTTCTGGCTGCGTGTGTTCGAAATTCCGGAAGGCGTCAAGACCTCCAAAGGCCGCGCTATCCAGAATATCCTCCAAATCGAAGAGGGCGACAAGGTATGTGCTATCGTTAACCTGAAGAGCATCTCCGATCCTGATTATATCAATAACCACTTCATCATTCTTTGTACAGAGAAGGGTATTATCAAGAAAACAAGTATCGATGCTTACTCACATCCGCGTAAGAAGGGCATTATCGCCATCAACGTCCGTGAGGGCGACAGACTCTTGGCTGCTCGTTTCACAGACGGCAACAGCGAAATCATGATGGCTCTGCATTCGGGCCGCGCTATCCGTTTCAAGGAAAACGAAGAACTCCGTTCTCTGGGTAGAACTGCTTCCGGTGTCCGCGGTGTTTCTCTGGAAGATGATAACGACCGCGTAATTGGCATGCTGGCTATCGACAACCAACGTAGCAACGTGCTGATTGTTTCCGAAACGGGCTTCGGCAAACGCTCACTGCTCGAAGACTACCGCATCACGCACCGTGGCGGTAAGGGTGTCAGCACTATCAAGATTACGGAAAAGACCGGCAAACTGATCGCCATTAAGGATGTCACAGATGATGACGACTTGATGATTATCAACCGTTCCGGTATCGCTATTCGCCTGCATGTCGATACACTGCGCATCCTCGGCCGTAACACCCAGGGCGTGAAACTCATCGACCTCCGCAAGAACGATATCATTGCTGCTGTCTGCGTTGTCCCTCGTCAGGAAGATGAGGAAGAGGAGGAGATCGTTGATGGTGAAAACCAAGCTCTCACCGAAGGCGAAACTCCCGACAACAATGTTGAAACCCCGTTAAACCCTGAAGAAAATTAGTTGTCTTCGTAACCGTTTTTAGAAAAAGATGAAAAAGTTTGTTTTATTTCTGGTTGTCGTTGTTAGTGTTTTGAGCTTGAGTGCTCAGAAACCTTCCCTGAACAAAGCTTACAATTATTATTATGATAAAGACTTTGTGAAGGCTAAAGAAGAAATTGAGCTCTGCCTGCAGGATGAAAAAATCGCCGGTAAGGCTCAGGCCTGGCTTTACAAAGCCAACATCTGCTACTTCTTGGCCAATGAGGAATACAGCGCAAAACAGAAGGATGAATCCTACCAGATCAAGAATCCTGACGCTCCCGTGGAAGCATATGACGCTTTTATGAAGTCTAAGGAAATCAATGCCAATGCCGAGGCTATGGATATGTTCACGGCAAAGGACGCCCTCAAACAACTCTATCCGTTGTTGCTCGTCCGTGGCGTTGACCAACTGATAGCCCAGGATTATGCTGGAGCGAAAAGCACTTTGGAAAAGGGCATCGCCTCCTACGAAATGGACAAACCGCAATATCCGATGAATGGTGACCTATATTATTATTATGCCTATACATTGGAAGCCATGGGTGACAAGTCAGACTTGAATCCCTATTTGCAGAAGGCCATTGACGACGGCTGCACGAATCCGTATGTGTACGTGAGATTGCTCGAAAACTACAAGAAGGCTGATGACAAGGCTGCTGCCAAGACGGCAATGGAACAGGCTAAGACCAAACTTCCCGCCGATATCAGTGTGAAGATGGCTGAAATAGACTACTATTACTGGCTCGGCGACAGCACAAAGGCCAAATCCCTGCTGAACGGTATCTCTCCGGCTAATTTGAAGACCGCTGATGAAATTGTCAACCTGGCAAATTTCTATATCAAGGAATCTAAATACGAAGATGCTGTTGAAATGCTTGAGAAGGCAAACGCTCTTTCTCCAAACAACTTTGTCGTTCTTTACAATCTTGGTGTCTGCTATTACAACATTTCCGAAAAGCAATTCAACCAATACAACCAGAAGGCTTTGGTGGATCCTAACAGCGCTGAGGCTGCCAACTTCAAGGCTGAATCAGACAAGAGTATGACAAAGGCTGCCGAATATTTCGTACAGGCACGTCAATTGGAACCGAAAGATGCCAACTTGCTGAGCACGCTTAAGGCCATCTATGCCCGCCAACAGTCTCCCAAGTATGATGAAATAGAAAAGGCCCTTAAAGAATTAGGAAAATAATCAATTTAATAATAACCACTTTAAAAATCAAAACAATGAAAAAGTTAACTGTTCTCTTAGTAGCTTTGCTGGCAAGTTCCACAATGTTTGCTCAAACTTGCATTGATGATGCATGGCAGTGCTTAAGACAAAATCAGGCACCGAAGGCTAAGAAATTTATCGAATCCTGCATGGAAGCTTATCCTGACAATGCACAGGTTTGGTTGATGAAGGCTAATGTTTATGTGAGCCTTTACAACTCTGAACAAGCTAAATTAGACAAAGACCCTAACTACGTTTCTCGTTATCCGGATGCTTTGATGATTGCTAATGAAGCTTTCGTAAAAGCTCTTCAATTAGACAAGAATGTTCAACCTAAAACGAACATGTTAGGTGCTATCGATGGTCAGAGACTTTGTGCTGAACCGATTTACCAACTTGGTATTGAATCTTTGAAGAAAGGTGACTACCAAAAGGCTCTCGACTACTTCACTTTGGCAGCAAAGAACTTCGAACTCGGTAAATCCTCAACTAATGCTGCTATGGCTTATGTTCAGGCTGCTCTTATCTACAGAGACAAACTGAATGACAAGGAAAATTCTTCTGCTATGTTTGCTAAAGCTATTGCTAACAAGAAGGATTTTGCTGATGCCTATGTCGAACTTTACTATCTCTATTTGGAAATGAACGACACCGTACGTTGTGGTACGACTATCGAAAATGCTCTCAAGAACGTTCCTGCTGACAAACAGAATTCTTTGGCAGAACCGATGATGAACTACTATTCTATGACTAACCAAGGTGAAAAATTGCTTGCTCTTTGCGATACAGTAATTCTTAACAATCCTAAGGATGTCAATATGGCAGCAGTGTGCGCTAACTACCTTAGCAACTACAAGTCTTTTGCAAAGGCTGAGGAAATTCTGAACAAAGCTCTTGCAGCCGAGCCTAACAACTTCAAGTTGAATGAACAGATGGGCTATCGTTATTATGAGGAAATGCAGAGCCTCGAAGAGCAGGCTGCTCAATATATCAAGGATAAGAAATACAATGAAGCTATTGCTTTGAGAAATTCTCCTGAAATGAAGGACCTCGTTCAAAAAGGTTATGAATGGGCAAACAAAGCATACAACATTGACCCTGATCATTTGGATAACATGCTTCACCTCCGTCAGCTGATGGTTAAGTTGGGCATGACAGTTCCTCAAGAACTCAATGACAAAATCAATGCACGTCAACGCTAAACGTTGAAAAGCACTCAAATAAAAAAGGGATTTCCAAACGGAAATCCCTTTTTTATTGCATAGGAATTATGATTATTCAACTTCCCAAGTGTCACCGCTGTTGAGCAGTTCGTCAACACTCTTGAACTTGCCGTTGGCCATTTGTTCGTCCATTTGGTCTTCGTAAAGTTGGGTGTAGGAAGTTTTCTTGACGTTGCGGATGACACCGATAGCAACGGGGAGTTCGCCGCACATGCGAGCGAGCATCATGTGGATGCCGGTGTCTTCTGTGGTTTCGTCATGAATCATGATATCATCCATGGTGATGCCGTTTTCGCCGATAGTGACAGCTTCGAGGCAGCGGCCGTTGAAGCGGATACCTTTGTTCTTGTCCTTGCCGAAAATCATGGGTTTGCCATGTTCGAGGATGATGGTACGGTCGTCACGTACAGCGCGGTCGGTGATGGCTGCATGCGTCTTGTCGTTGAAGATCATACAGTTTTGGAGAACTTCAACAACGCTGGTGCCGTCGTGTTGAGCGGCGCGGGTCATGATGTCCGTGGTCAGTGTGGGAACGCAGTCGAGTGCGCGGGCAAAGAAGGTGCCTTGTGCGCCCATGACGAGTTCACCAGGGTTGAACGGATAGTCAATAGTGCCGTAAGGAGAAGTCTTGGTGACCTGTCCGAACTTGGTAGTCGGGCTGTATTGACCTTTGGTAAGACCGTAGATTTCGTTGTTGAAGATAGTGATGTTGAGGTCTTGGTTACGGCGAACAGCGTGGATGAGGTGGTTGCCACCGATAGCCATGGAGTCGCCATCGCCCATGTTCACCCATACGGAGAGTGCGGGGTTAGCCAGTTTCACGCCGGTAGCGATTGCGCAAGCACGGCCGTGGATGCTGTGGAAACCGTAGGTGTCAACGTAGTAGGGAATACGGGAGGAACAACCGATACCGGAAACCATACAGATGTTTTCCTTCTTGTGGTTGGTCTTTGGGAAAGTGTTTAACAATGCTGCCAAGATGGCGTGGTCACCGCAACCGGGGCACCATTTCACCATTTGGTCACTTTGGAAATCAGCTTTTGTATATTCGCGGTCCGCTTTGGGAACAAAATGTCTTTCTGCCATGATACTTGATTTTAAGTGGTTAATAATTATTTGGCAAGTAATCTTTCGAATTCAGCTTTCAGTTCGCCAACTTCGAATGGGAGGCCCATAACTTTGTTGTATTGGGTCATCGGGCATTCTGGGAACTGAGTGCGGAGATAACCTGCAAACTGGCCGTTGTTCAATTCGCAGACAACGATTTTCTTGTATTTGCGGAGGATGTCGCCGGTGTTTTTCGGCAGCGGGCAAATGTAGTTGAAATGAGTGTAGGCCACTTTCTTGCCTTCTTTGTTCATTTCTTCTACTGCCAGAGTGAGCGCACCGGATGTGCCGCCCCAACCGATAACGAGAAGGTCGCCGTCGGGATTGCCGGTGACTTCCTGGTCGGGAATGTAGTTAGCCACGCGGTTGACTTTTTCCTGACGGTTGTGAACCATGAGGGCGTGGTTTTCTGGGTCAGTGCTGAGCGGGCCGTCTGGGCATTTTTCCAGACCGCCGACGCGGTGGCTGAGGCCTTCCATTCCGGGGAGAGCCCATTCGCGAGCGAATTTCTCTGCATCGCGGCGGAACGGACGGTAGTTAGGATCGTTTGGAGTAGCCAAACGCGGGGTGATGCTCGGAAGGTCGGCAGTCTTCGGAATGCGGAAGAGCTGTGAACCGTTGCCGAGGTAACCGTCGGTGAGCAGGATGACCGGGGTCATATGCTCGAGAGCGATTTTGGCTGCGTTGTATGCCCAGTAGAAGCAGTTTGCGCTGGAAGAAGCAGCTACGACTACGAGGGGAGCCTCACCGTTACGGCCGTAAAGTGCCTGGTTGAGGTCGGATTGTTCGGTTTTGGTAGGAAGACCGGTGGAAGGACCGCCACGCTGTACGTCAACGACGACGAGTGGGAGTTCGACCATGCAGGCCAAGCCGAGGGCTTCGCTCTTCAGAGAGAGGCCGGGACCGGAAGTGGAGGTACAGGCGAGTGCGCCAGCGTAGGATGCACCGATTGCAGAGCAGATACCGGCGATTTCGTCTTCTGCTTGGAAAACGCGTGCGCCAAGAGATTTGTGCTTTGCCAATTCAACCATGACGTCGGTGGCCGGAGTGATAGGGTAGGAACCTAAGAACAGCCTGCGGCCGGAACGTTCGGAAGCGGCGAGAAGACCCCATGCGGTTGCAACGTTACCGGTGATGTTACGATAACGGCCTTTCGGCATTTCAGCATGGGCGACTTCGAAAATGTGGGAATGCATGACTTCCAACTTGTCAGCATATTCGTATCCTTCGGTGAGAACTGCCTTGTTCAATTTGATGACATCGGGTTTCTTGGCGAACTTGCGTTCGAGGTATGCGAAAGTCTGGTCGAGAGTCTTGTGGGTGGCGTAGAAGATGATACCCAGTGCGAACATATTGCGGCACTTGTCGTATGTCTTCTTGTCAGCACCTTGTTCAGCGCCGATGCGTTGTGTGAAGGAGGTCACCGGAGCCTTGATGATGGTGTAGGCGTGTTCCAACTCGTCGGTGAACGGGTTTTCAGTATAGCCGGCCTTTTCCATAGCTTCGTCCGTGAAAGTGTCGATGTCGACAATGACGGTGGCGCCTTTCTTAGCCCATTTGAGGTTGGACTTGAAAGAAGCGGGGTTCATAGCGACGAGGATGTCGCATTTGTCACCGGAACTGTAAATGTGGTTGCCGACGTGGACTTGATAACCGGAAACACCAGCGATGGTGTTGTGCGGAGCACGGATTTCTGCCGGATAGTCTGGGAATGTGGCGATGTCGTTGCCTGTAAGTGCGGATGCGTCTGAAAACAGCGTGCCGGAAAGCTGCATGCCGTCGCCGGAGTCACCAGCAAAGCGCACGACGAGATCGTCAATCTTTGTGATTTGCTCGTTTGTTGCCATATTTTTTTATGTTTTTGAATTATTAATTTCTTGAATAATAAACGTTTGTGTTTTACGGAGCCTTTTATACGTTGCCCATAAAAAACGGCGGCAAAAGTAATAAAATTCAACCCAAAAACCAAGTTAAAAATGTACCTGTTTTTTATTCTCTTTTTAATCACATTCTTATGTGGATAATTTTGAAAAAGCAATCCCGATTTCCGGCTCTCTTTGTCTATTTTTGCATATTGCCAAATAAGAAAATATGACTAAGCAGAAATCGAACAGTGTGGACTGGTTGGAGGGTTTCGGACATTCCAAAAACCACGACATCTTTTTTATAAAATCGAATGCGTCGCCTATCCGTATGGCTTGCGATTTGGAGAAGTTGTTCCATCGCAACGTCCATTTCCTAAAAGATGCATTCCTGATGCCCAAATATCCTCATCTGCCTGATTCCATTTTTTTCTCTGTGCTGAATTTCAGCCAGGAGGCCTATCTGATTCTGGTCCCTAACAGAATCATTATCTCTGCTCAGGATTTGGATAAGAGCTCTGACCCGCTGCTGGGCGGCTTCCTCTTTGACGACGAGTGCTTCCTTTTCAACAACCTCGGCGATACACTGTATAAAACGTCATTCAATAACTATGACTACATGTTGCTGCTCTCCTGCGACAAAAACTATCGTGCTTTAGATGACGTCCTGGATACTCTGAACTCCGTTCCCAGTTTCAAAACTGTCTTGCAGTCGGATTTGCTGCAGCCGGCCAGTAGAAAGGCTGTCGAAAAAAGTCGGGTGGAATATTTACAGCACCTTTTTGTCGATGTTGAAATCAACATCGGTACCTTTTTGGAAGAGTATCTCTGCAAAGTGATGCAGGGCAATACGACCATCCCTCGTGAAAACTATACAGTCCACCGCTTTGACGACGGTAAGACTTCTCTTCTGCCGATATTAGGCAGCCCACTGATGCGTCGAGAGAACATCTAATATATTTTAGAACAAATAAGCAGTACTTTTCTATCTCCTGTCAGGGTGGCTCCGAAGATATAGGTGTCGCCGCCGTCTTTTATTTTCAGAGATTTTTTAAGTTCGTCAGCCGACAACGGGAAGTTCCGAGTAGCTATGTTCGCCTGTTTGATGAGTAGCTGTTTGGCAGTTTTCTTACTAAACGGAAGGGCTTGCTCGATGCGGAATGTGCGTCCGGGGAAATTGTCGACAGGTTGGTCGCTGGTGTAAAGATGTGTGTGCGGATGCAGCTTCTGTAGGTTGAAGTGCGTGGCTACGGTCTTGAATCCGCCAGCCTTCATGATGGCGGCGTTGGGTTCGAAAAGATATTCGCCGAGTTCGTCAGTCAATGTCGGCACTGCATTTTGCTCTTCGAGTGTCGAAAATCGGAAAACATCTGACACTCCGTCTTTGATGTTGGCGGCGACGACGGGGATGTCGTGTCGGTCGGCACCGGGCTCCAGTAGGAAGAGCACTTCTTTACATTCGTTGTTGACGGCCACGATGTGCACGGCCGTGGTCTCGGGTAGCTGCTGCAAGGTTCGTTTGATGTCGAGCATCGGGGATAGCTTGGCGAGTAGGCAGTGGCGCACTTTGTGCAGAAGCGCATCTTTCCAACGCGTGAGGTCGGGGGTGCACTCCTCCAGTGTGACTACGCGGTTGCCGTGGCTGTCGCGACGTGACGGGTCGAGGTAGAGGCAGTCCACTGAGGGAAGCTCTGGCAGCGCCTCCTCCATGGTCCTCTCGAGGATGTGGATGTTGCTGATTCCTAAGACAGTGGCGTTATGCTGTGCCAACTGGCAAAGCGTGTGCTGCGGTTCGACGTAGTGGCACTGCTCGAAATTGGGCGCGAAGGCAAAGGTGTCGATGCCGAAGCCGCCCGTGAGGTCGGCAAAGTCATGGCCGCTGAGCAGTGCGGATTTGTATTGCGCGGTTTCCGAAGAGGAACACTGCTCTAACGAGATTGCTGCCGGATACAGGATTTCGGGGTGAGCGTAGAGCTCGGGCAACTTGTACTTGGCCTTCTGCCGCCCTTCAATCTGGCGAAGTGCCAAAGGCAGGTCCACGGCTGGGTTCTTGCACCCCCGCAAGGCTACTTGCCGCACGTCATCGCTCTCATGCTCTCGGATGAATTCCCTGGTGGCTTCGTTCATTATCGTTTTTCGATTTTTCTTTGGATGTTGTGATTGATTTCCAAAATGTAGAGTCCCTTGGCTAAGCCGCTGAGATTGATGCTGTCCTCGTCGGTTTCCATGATTTTTCTGCCGAAAACGTCGAAGATGGCGATGCGCTCGATGGGAAATGTAGCTGAACAGTGAATGACGTCGGAAGTCGGGTTCGGGAATACTTTCAAATCCTTTTGCGAAAGAACCTCAATTCCGAGTGTGTCTGGATTGTCAGGAATATGGGGAACAAGGGTGTCGGTTTGGAAGGTCACCATACTCCAGTTGCTGAAGAGGGTGTCGTTGCATTGTGAGCGCACGTAGCAGTCGTATTGGGTGCCGGGTTGCAGATCGGTCAGCGTTATGGTGCTGTCATAGATGTTCGTCGGCGTTGCGGACTCGAGTGCGAATCCGGCAGGACCATAGGCGTACTGCCAGTTTTCGGGGAACTCGGCATTGTTCCAGGCCAGGGTGGCGTTCATCGTGTCGAGGCTGACAACGGCAAGGTTGAGGATTGCGCCGCAAGTGTCAGGTTCTTCGGGAATGACGGGTATCAAAGTGTCAGTTTGGAAAGTGACCATGCTCCAATTGCTGAAGAGGGTGTCGTTGCATTGAGAACGCACGTAGCAGTCATATTGGGTGCCGGGCTGTAGATCCGTCAGCGTTATGGTGCTGTCATAGAGGACGACAGTTGCCGCGGTGTTGATGTCGAGACCGGTAGGACCGTAAGCGTACTGCCAATTGGCCGGAAGCTCGAGATTGTTCCAAGTCAGCGTGGCAGATGTGGTGTCGACGTTGGCAACCGCGAGGTTGAGGATGGCACTGCAGGTGTCGGGCTCTTCTGGAGTGACGGGAATGGTGTCGGTTTGGGCGTTGAGCACTAAATTGTCGAGATAGAATGCGGAACCTTGTTGGCGGTGATTGTTGGCCGAAGAGAACAGCATGAGGACAAGCGTGTCAGGATCTGATTCCGGAGCAGATGGGATGATTTCATGCAGGGAATGGTAATCGATGGAAAACGGCACGTAGCTGTTGGTGTCTGTGAAGGCAAGGCTGTAGCCGCCGCCGACCACCTCTCTGTGGTGGGTCGTGGCGTTGTATTTGGTGCCGAGCATCATGATGCCGCCGTTGTCGCCAGACGTGGCGGAAGTGTATTTGTAGTATCCCGTGAGCGTTCCCGGAACCTCGCCGTTGAGCGGCAGTCCTCCGCTGAAATACTGGTTGACGTCTTCACCGGAGAAGACGTTGAACAGCTGGGCGGGACTGCTGATGTTGTCGATGATGGAGTTCATCAGGGGCAGGAAGTTGTCCAAGTTAATTTGTCCGGTAGCGAGAACCGTCGGGAATACCATAGTCATCAGTTCCTGGTCCACGTAACTGCCCACCAATGAGTAGGCGGTAGAAGAAATGACGTCAGAAAGCATGAAGGATTGTATCTTGAGCGCATTGGAGCCGTCGGGGACATCGCTGGTTTGTGCGGATGCTTTCAGCAACGGCAAGTTGGTGTTGACATTAAGGTTGAAGCCGCTGAAACTGACTGTCTCATTCACGGGATAGGACAGATAGTCCCAGTCTGCCGGACTTGAAAAACTGCTGAATACAGGCAGTGAGATGAAGAGGACGGATACGCTGTAACCTTGGTGGCTCTGCCAATTTTCGAAACTGTTGTTAGGAATGTTGATGGTGTTTTGGGCCTGCATTGCCAGCAAACCGAAGGTGATCAATAAGAGGGTAAATATTTTTTTCATTGTCAGGGAATTTTGAAGTCGCAAACGTACGAAAAAAAATCAAATCGCCAAAGCCTAATCGGCTGTTAGTTATTGGTTTTTAACCTTTGGCGGAGTTGTGGCCTATGTCAAAGTCAATAGCCAAAGTTGAAACGGCTAATGGCTAAACTGGCAGAACCTTTCCATTTTTTCGAGCCAGTGCATAGCTGATTTTATGGTCGGAGTGTTGTGGATGATGAGCAGCAGTTTGCTGTTGAGTTCCTTAAGTTGTACAGCTGGGTGATTGGCTTGGAGGAAGGCTAAGACACTGCCGAAGGCGTCGGATTGGAAGTACTTGGACGAGGAATTTCCGATGAAGTAGCCTGTGAAGGTGTTCTTCTTGAGGATAATTTTCTCAAAATGTAGCTGGCCGGCAAGCATTCGGAGCGGCATCGTCTGCATCAGTTCCTGGGTGGCTTTGGGCATAGGTCCGAAAATGTCGACGACCTTTTGGCGGAACTTCTCGAGTTGGTCGAGGTCTTTGACAGCCTCGAGTTCTTTGTAGAGGCTCATGCGCTCGCTGACGCTCGCCACGTAGTCGGAGGGGAAGAGTGCCTCGATGTCGGTTTCGAACACGCATTCGCGGGTGAGCAGTCCGGAGTTGTCGGCCATTCCCACTTCGTCGAAGTCTGTGCCTCGCATTTCCTGGATGGCTTCGGCCAGGATTTTCTGATACATCTCGTATCCGATTTCATTGATGAAGCCGCTTTGGTCTGCACCGAGAATGTTGCCGGCCCCACGGATGTCGAGGTCGCGGAGGGCAATCTGGATGCCGCTGCCGATGTCGGAGTAGTCTTCGATGGCCTGCAGTCTTTTGCGGGCTTGGTCGTTGAGTACCTCGAAGGGTTTTGTGAAGAGGTAGCAGAAGGCCTTTTGGTTGCTGCGTCCCACGCGGCCGCGCAATTGGTGCAGTACGTTGAGTGCGAAGTTCTGCGCGTCGTTGATGATCATAGTGTTGGCGTTCACAATGTCCAAGCCTGATTCAACGATGGTGGTGGAGATGAGTACGTCGTATTGGTGGTTGATGAAGTCTGTCATGATGTGCTCGAGTTCCTCGCCTTCCATCTGGCCGTGGCCGATGGCGATGCGCGCGGTAGGTACAAGCCGCTGTATCAGGCCGGCCAGCTCCTTGATGTCCTGGATTTTGTTGTGGACCACAAACACCTGGCCGTTGCGGTCAAGTTCGAACTGGATGGCTTCGCGGATGATGTCTTCGTCAAAGACGTGAACTTCCGTCTGGATGGGCTGGCGGTTGGGCGGGGGCGTGGTGATGACGGAGATGTCGCGCGCACCCATCAAAGAGAACTGCAGGGTCCTCGGAATAGGCGTGGCCGACATGGTCAGGGTGTCCACGCTGACGCGAAGTTCGCGGAGCTTCTCCTTGGCAGCGACACCGAATTTCTGCTCTTCGTCAATGATGAGCAACCCTAGGTCTTTGAAAACCACGTCCTTGCTGAGCAACCGGTGCGTGCCGATGAGGATGTCTATCTGCCCTTCTTTGAGCTTTTTCAGTGTCTCTTTAATCTGCTTGTTGGTCTTGAAACGGTTGACGTATTCCACTCGACAGGGCATATTGCATAGACGGTCGGAGAAGGTGGTGTAGTGCTGGAGGGCAAGCACGGTGGTGGGCACGAGCACGGCCACCTGCTTGCTGTCACACACGGCCTTGAAGGCAGCGCGGATGGCGATTTCGGTTTTGCCGAAACCTACGTCCCCACAGACGAGTCGGTCCATAGGATGGTCGCTCTCCATATCTCGTTTGACATCGGCCAATGTCTTGACCTGGTCGGGGGTGTCTTCGTAGATGAATGATGCCTCGAGTTCCGTCTGCATATAGTTGTCGGCGGAGTACGCGAAGCCCTTGCGGGACTTGCGCTGCGCATACAGCTTGATGAGGTCGATGGCCAGTTCCTTGATGCGCTTTTTGGTACGCTCCTTGACCTTCTCCCACGAGCCGGAACCGATGCGGTGCAGGGACGGCGGGGTGCCTTCTTTGCCGACGTACTTGCTGATTTTGTGCAGCGAATGCACACTGACGTATAGCAGGTCGCCGTCTTTGTAGCTGAGCTTGATGACTTCCTGCTCCTTGCCGTTGATTTCGGTTTTTTCAAGGCCTTGGTAAACGCCGATGCCGTAGTCGATGTGTACGACGAAATCGCCGGGCTGTAGGTCGTAGATTTCTTTGAGCGTGAAAGCCTCGCTCTTCTTGTAGCGGTCGCGGATGACGATGCGCTCATTTTTTTCGAAGAACTGGTGGTCGGTGTAGACGGCGAGCTTGTGCTGTGGGGCGCTGAAACCGGCGTGCAGAATGTAACGGATAGGTTCGTACAGCGGCTCTATCTTGAAAGATGTGGCGTTGTGCTTGTTGTATTTGTCTAACAGGTCGACCATGATTTTGAAAAGGCGGTCGAGCTGCGATTGGTTTTCGGCGAGGAAGATGTTGTGGATGCCGTGCTCGAGATTGTCAATCCATTCGAGCAGCAGGTAGTCGAAACTGCGCCCGAAGTTGTTCTGCGGCTTGAAACCGAAGTCGATGGCGAGATCCACGGGTTCCTCAGACTCAGTGTTGAGGATGACCTGTGTGTGCTCAGGACAGGCTTTGTTGAAGTCGCGACGTTGGATGAAGAGGTCTGCTACGGACAGCTTGCGCTCGGGGTCGGGCGCGTTTTCGTACTCTTCTTCCACAGACTTGAAAAGGTGGGCGATTTGGGAGCCGATATCTTTGGGCGTGTCAAGCCAGAGCGTTGTGTCTTTAGGCAGAAATTCGAAAAGGGAAATTCGCTTTTCGACAATCTGATGGGAGACGATTTTGGGCATGATGCGGATTTCGAGTTGATCCCGCATAGAAAGCTGGCTCTCAGGATTGAAGTAGCGGATGGACTCCACGCGGTCGCCGTCGAGTTCGATACGGTAGGGGTACTCTTCGGAGAAGGAGAAGATGTCGAAAATGCTACCGCGCCATGCGAACTGCCCGGGCTCGAAAACGAAGTCTTCTTGAAGATATTCGAACTGATAGAGGAACTCCAGGAAAATGTCGGTGGGGATTTCCGCTCCCTGTTTGATGACAAAGGAATTCTGACTGACGAACTGAGGGGAGACTACCTTCTCGGCAATGGCTTCCGGATAGGTCACGATGATGTAGTTGCCTTCCGGATGCGTGGAAATCTTGTTGACGATTTCCGAGCGGAGCTTGGCGTTGGATTTGTCAATTTCCTCAGCCGTGTGGGCACGCTTGTAGGATGAAGGCAGGTAGTGAACCTTCTTGTACGGTAGTGGCGTGTTGTGGTCGTCAAGCAGTTTTTCGAGGTCGTTGTAGAAATAGGCGGCACGCTCGCGGTTGGACAGCACGAAGAGTTGTGTCGAAGATGGGTTGCCGATGAGCTTGGTGGCTAACAAAGGGTATGAGGAGCCCGTTAAACCATTGAGTTGAATGGTTTTTGCAGAATCCGTGCTTTGGAGCATCGGAGCGATTTGCGCAATCTCCTTGTTGCAGAATTGCGCCTGTAGTTCTTCTATAGTCATAGTTGTTCGTAAGGGGCCGCAAAGATAGGAAAAAATCGGGTCTCACGTTTGGGGGACAATGAGGAATTTGCTGTTAGCCGCTTGTCGTTTGACGTTGACTTTGACTATTGACTTTGACATTGACTTTCGGGAATGCATCCTGAAACCTTGACTACTGTTCTGAACGAACTTTCAGTTCTTCGCTCCTTGCCTGATACTCAGGAGCGTACATACATTCGATAGTCGCTGCGCCGTTGGAGAACTCGCCGGTCTGCGTGACGATGAGCTGGTGTTCCATCACGTGCGTGCCTTTTGAAAGTTTTGGAAAGAAGAAGTGGGTGGCGGCGTTCCTCGGAGAAACATAGTACCAGAGGCCGTTGTGGTAATCGTAGTGGCTTAGGATGTTGTCTGGCTCGAAAGCGGCGGCGCGTTGGTCTTTGAGATGGACATACTCGATGTCGCGGTCGCAGGTGATGACGAAACGGACAGTGACACGCTCACCGATGCGCGCGGGATTTTCCACCGTGACGGGCACTATTCGGTCACTGCCGTCATTGCGATGATAGAGCGCACGCTCCAAATGCAGTCCCTCGGCACTGCTACTTACCTTGTCCATATCTTCAAAATACTGCCAGTATAATGCCCCGAAGGTGGGCTGCTCGCTGTCGGCACGCACCGTGACGTCAGCCAACTTAGGAGTGATGTCTTTGCCTTCCCACTCGTGCTGCATTTGGCCTGTGCCTGTCGTTGTGCTCATAGCTGCGTAAAAATGCTCCCCACCAACCGTGATGTCTGCATCTGAAGGGCGCATAAGATTTTTGCTGCTGTTGGTGAGCAGCAAGGCGTAAATGGCCTCCGTGGTAGCCTTCGTGTTGGACCAGTGGTTGCCTTGTTTCTGGAGTAGCAGCCATTGTGTCATCGCACTCAGTTCGTCATCGCGCGGGTCTATTTCGTGGAAGGCTTCCATCAACAGGGCGTGACGCTCAATGGGAGCTTCGTACCAGTGATAGTAGCCACGTGCGTTATTGGGCCAGTACATTCCGTTCGAGGCATCGCGCTGCGCACGCTGGCGCAGGGATTCAATGATGTTGCGGGCCTCCTCGTCTCGCCCGATGTGGTGCAAAATGAGGGCCACCTCCGCCTGTCGGGCGAGGTTGGCACGGAAAATGTTTTCAGTGGACTTGGTAAGATAATATTGTACGTATGGCTGCAACAACCACGAAGAATCTACATTGTTGAAAGTACGGGCATATAAATATTGTATGTCTGTTTCGCTGATAGGAGAATCTTTCGTTACGTTTCTATATTGCATAACTTGCGTGCTGTCCATTTTGGCCAAAGTTTTCTCCAAATGGAAATTGTTTGGCAGCGTAATCCCGAAATGCTGCAATTTCTGGAATCCGGCCACAATATGGTTCGTAATGTATGAAGAGTAGGATGAGCCTGGATACCAGCCCCAACCGCCATCTTTTAGTTGGTAGTCGTTCAAAGTGTTTAGTTGCTGACGAGCTTCTTCTTTTAGTTTCCCCGTGGTAAATAGGTGCGCCAAATTTGTTTTCTGCGTTTGTTCATTCTGTGCATCTATCAGCCACGGTGTTTCGTCTAAGGCAATGTCTTTCAACATCGCATTTTTCATCAAAGGAGATTCTGTGTTGGCATTGAGTCCGTCTCGACGCCATTGCGAATAGATACTGTCAAGTGCGGGATTGTCATCAAGTATCTTCAGGGCCAAAGTGTTGGCGTAGTATTTGGCGAAGGTCTGCTCACTGCAATCGTGAGGATATTGGATGAGGTAGGGCAGCGACAGGATGATCGACCACATCGGCTGGGTGGAGGCTTTCATCGTGAAGCGGTAATGTTCGCGAGTGCGTGAAGTGTCGCTCAGCAGTCTGTTAAATTGGATGTGTGCGGAGTCGCCTGCGGGTACGGTAAAGGCTTTCGTTTCCGTGACCAGTATGCGTTTGGACAGCACCGGAATTGGCCCCTCTTCGCCATCTCCGTAGTTGCCGGACAATGCCAGCATGCGATAACCGATAGCCTCCATATTCTTTGGTGTCGTGATGCGCCAGCTGACATTCGTAACCTGGCCCTTTTCGCAGACAAATGCTTGAACTGAGTCACCAAGTATCAACTGGGTGAGCGGTTCTTCCGTCGTTAAATCGAATAGACGGAGGGTGGCTTTTCCGAGCATCGTTGTGTCGCTGAGGTTGGTGACTTTGGCTTGGAAGGTCATCGTGTCGCCTTCGCGGAGGAAACGCGGCGCCTGGCTCTGCACCATCAGCGTCTGGCGGGTTTGCAAGCTGGTGGTGAGCCAGCCGCTGTGCAGGTTGGATGTGTGCGCGGCGGCGTAGAGTTTCCACGTGGTGAGCTGGTCAGGTAGTGCAAACTCGAAATGCACGCGCCCGTCCGCAGTGGTTTGCAATTCAGGATAGAAGAATGCGGTCTCCTGAAAGTTCTTGCGCACCCGGATAGCGGCGGCAGATGAGGTGCTTTGTTCCTGGTGTACTTTGGAGGCCAACGCCTCGTATTCATTATTGTCGCGCACCCGAACACCATCTACAATGGTTTGATCAGATGTGTTAGAATAAGCAGCTGTTACGCTGCGCCCGGGAGTGGTTTTGAGATTCTCACCGGATACTATCATTGTCTGAGATGTTGTATTGTCGGCATCAAAAACAACTGGTGATAGGCTATAAAGATAGTAATTTATATGCGCCCATTTTTTTGAAACAAGATCCGGAAATTGTATCGGAAAATTGATTGTATAGGCAGGATCATTAGTGATGGACTGATGTACGAGGGGATGATTCCTCCAAAAGGAATGACCGAGTTTTTTTTCACGACAATAACCTTCATTCGGCAGCAGCCAGTCTATTTTGTGAGAACGACCGATATCCAAGATGCTGGAGTCAATCATCCAAACTAATGTCTCCGCACTTTCCGGCTCGCCTGTATAGGCATTGGTGACGAGAATTTCGCCATACTCTTTCTTTCCCGGCTCTAACAAACTGTTCCAATGAATAAGGCTCAACTGCAGTAAGCCATTCTTGATCGTATGCACACGGGAGGCGAGACGGAAGTAGGCGACATCTTGCTCATCCATCTCGTAAATGTGGGCGTTTTGCTCTGCGAAGAGATAGAGACCGAGTGTGCCCGAATTGTGCTTGGTTCTTATGGAAAATGTTTGATAGGAATCTTTGGAGTCTGTCTTGAAAGTCTTGATAATGGTCTTGCCTTGTGAAAGAAAACCGTAAATGGTGGCGTTTTTAAGGCAGGATCCTACGGCGAATTTGATTTTGTCACCGCTATAGCAACGGGGCTGCAGCCATTGTGACCACACTGGAGAAACATCGAACGTGTCTTTTTCCGACTGCGGTAAAATGGTGAACTGTTTAGAACAGGTGTCCATAGTCCCGTCGGGCCGTTCGGCAGTGAGTCGAATACGGTAGGCACCTGATGCCCATTCTTTGATGGAGAACCGCAACGTGGAATCCGGTGTGAAGGCGCGCGTGACGGAAAACATCTTTTCACCATTGGGCCTGTATTTAAGTTCGGAAGATGTTTTATCCATAGAGTATTCCGGGAAATACCGTTGGTAGGTCTGTTCGTCGTAAAGTGGCTGTGTGGGACGCTGCCCATCTGCATACAGGCAGGGTTTTATCTGTCTGGCATCCTGCAGCCTGAAAACTTCTACTGTGACGGGAATAGTTAAGTTGGGCTGGCTGTTACTAAAATGTCTGGAACATCGTACAATTCCGGATAGAGAATCTGTATTCCAATCATAATAAAAATTCAAATATAATGGCTTGTCCGAAAGATATTCATCTATCTTGGCAGAATGGGTTTCTCCGTTTACGTCCGTCACATCCGCTGAGATATAGTAATAAAATTGATTGACATCTGTTTTATACGGAACTTCGAAACGTCCATCGGAATGAGTGTAGGCTACAAGTACATCTTCTGTTGAATTGTTCCTGTTATAGTAAGATTGTGAAACGGTAATGCGGACTTTGGCATTGGCAATCGGCACGCCTGTGTAGGATATGGCGCGCCCGCGAATGTGCAAGGTATCGCCTTTGACTATCGGCTCATTGCATTTGCTCAGCGTCACTTTGAAAGTTGGCAACTTGTATTCGGCGATGTCAAAATAGACTTCAGCCATCTCGCTGTCTTCTTCACCATCGGTTGGGCGAAGTACAATATATCCCGAATCAAACATTCCGGCCGGCAACGTGAATTGCCCCGATACCGTGCCGTATTCATTGGTCATCGATAGAAGAACTTCCACATCTTTGAAATTTTTGTCGCATAGCACGACTTCTACAGGATGATTCTTTAACAGCTTGTGATTTTTTACGGCGTATGCTTTGAAATGGACGGACTGCCCCGGCCGATACACGCTTCGATCTATGATGATGGTTGATTTTGTGTCGTGAAAGTAATGCTTGTAATTGGGCTTTGGATATAAGTCGGGGTGTTTTCTTCGCTGTTGACGGTAAAAGCGATTGCTATAGCTATCCGTATAGACATCGTTCGTAAAGATTTCTAATTGGAAGTCTTTTCCGTCTTTAACCATTAGCGAGAGGTCTGCTATACTTTTTTCGGAGAGCATACGTGTGCGTATTTGCCCCTTGCGGTTGGTAAAGACGGGGAGTTTCACGGGAACGTCGTTGTAGTAGTCATATACTTTGACCACGCGCTTGTGTGCCAAGGGACTGCCGCTGCGGGCATCCAGCAGCGTGAAGTAGTTGTACCTTCTGCCTGAATTCTGATGCGCGGCTATATTGGTGACAGTGATGTTGCCAATCATCAACACATTTGTGGAATCCCACGCTTTTTCCGTATGGTAAATCAATAGATAGTAACCGGCAGCAAGACTGTCCAAAAATAAGTCCGTAGTGTAATTCTTGTGCTGGACGGGATGTGAAAGTACGAACTGGTTTTGCAAAGCCAAATCTTTGCAATCTTCGATGCTTATATCATAATAAGATAGCTTAGGTTTGAAAAAACGGCGGGAAATATTAGGACTTGTCTTGAGCCTGTATGCGGAAACGTAAATAGTGTCGATGTTTTGATACGATATCGGCAACAGGATTTTGGCAGATGGGATGATGTAGTCCTGCATAGGCCGCAGCGTTAGCTTCGGGGCGATGATGCGTCCGAGGAAACATTGCGCGTTGTTGAGATAGAAGGAATCCTGCGCATTTTGAACGACATTGTTGAAATGTTGGATGCTTTGTCGGTAGTAGTCGTTTTGTGCGGCAACAGATAAAGCAGTGTCGTTTTGGAGCAGCTCGTACAGATAAACGCCGCGCTCGTAGTCAATGGCAGGCACTTGGCCGTATTGGTTCTCTAATCGGTCAAGTTCTTTCCAGTAGAAGGCGCTATCAGCGGAGGGCTCGATGTTCCGCTCCAATCGACTGATCTTCTGCAACTCGTATTCAAGGACAATGGCTGGCTCGTTGCGCTTTTGGTGCAGCTGTATCGCTTTGTCTATGATGTCTGCCAGTCGTGCCTGCTGCGAAGTGCTCGGTGTGTTGGGATAATAACAAAGGTATGTTTGGGCAATCAGGTCGAAAAGCGTGGAGAGACGATAGAATTGGCCACTGTATTCAGAAGTCATAAAGAGGAAATCCTCGGCGGGCCAGTCCGCGTATTCGTAAAGTTCGTCGATGGCCGTGTCCAAGTAGTGCTGGGCGTTGACATCCAATTCCTGTGCGGTCCATTCTTCTAAGTGTTTGAGGTCCGTCTGCCCGATGTTAGAGCCGCTGTTTCGAGTCGTTTCATTTTCCAAATAAGAGCCGATGAGGAAGTTGTAAAGTCCACGATAAGGCTGGCTCACCGTTCTTTTCATTGAATCAAGATAGGGAAGGATGTCAGATAAAGAAGGATTGACAAAAGCAATAAATTCAAGATAGCTTGCGTCAGCTTTGAAGAGTTGGTAGTCGTTGTGTCCCAAACGGGCCTTCTTACGAATGGTGTCCAAACAGGAAATCCCATTTTTTAATTCATAATGTTTTTGGTTAGAATAATGCTTGAATTGTCTCCACAGCGTGTCGTAAGGAGTTTCTACGTTAAAGTAAGGCTTATCCTTTGGAGTCTGAGCCTGCAATCTGCAGAAAGAGGTCAGAAGTAAAAAGATGTATAGAAGAAATCTTTTCATAGACATTAGCGGATATTGTGAAACTTTATTTTGGTCTTGAAATGCTCAGAACATACCATCAACCATTAACACCCAAAAGTCTTCACACGATATTCTCATACGAACCCCTAACACTTAACTCTTAGTTTCCCACAAAATATTCTGCCGTTAGTCCCGTAATAGAGATTATGGTGTCGATATCGAACCCTTTTTCGAACATACTTTTCGCCATTGCAAGTTTGGCTTTTGCTTCACCTTCCGCCCTACCTTCCGCCCTACCTTCAGCACGGCCTTCCTCGCGGGCGTACTCGCGCTCGAATTCTATCGTGTCTTTCACTTCCTGGTATTCCAGTATGCTTTTGGCGTAATCTTCTTTTTCCATAGTGGTGAGTTTATCTACTTTGCAACAATCAAAAAAGTCGCGGTATATCGGCTCGTCAAATGGGCATTCCTCCGTGCTGGCCTCTCCCATATTCTTGATGATGTAGAGCCAGCGGTGCAGCGCTTCTCGATACTCCGACTTCTTGAACAGACGTGCAAAAGTACACAATTCTATGAAAATGAACTTGATCTGCGGCAGAAAAATTTCGTTCCGCTGATCTTTGAGCTGCACCTCCCACAAGTAGTTGCTGCGGTCGTTGAACACCGTCATCCTGAAATCCAGGATGTTGATGGAGTAGATGGGCGGGACCGAGTATTTCCGCTCGCCCTTCACAGCCTCCCTGCTGACCAGGCGGCTGACATACGTGAACGCACGATCGCCGAAGTAAGACTGCCCGCCGATCTGCAACTCCACGATGACGTGCTGTTTGTCCGAGGTCGTGCAGTAGATGTCATACACCATCTTCTTCTCCTTGGGGTTTTCGCCCAACTGCTCGGTGTTCATATAGGTGACGTCCTCTATCTCGCCGACACTCTCCGACAGGATGGAGTTGATGAGAGCGATGAGGAACTTCTTGTTCTCCTCCCCGAACATTTTCTTGAAGCCGAAGTCGGTGAGTAGATTCAGATACTTGGGTTGCTTTTCCGTTGTGGGAATGTTTTGTTGTTCGTTTTTCATTGCAGGATTGTTTTAGTTAGTAAATCTGTCCGGCAAAGATACAATGGAGTATTTGAAAAATCAATGTGTAAATCATTGTGTTTTAGTATGTTGAAAAAGCATAAAAAGTTTGTGTTTTTGATACTTTTCTTCGGATTTCTGCAACTTTTCATTTTTTGCACTTGAACGCGTAGCCTAGTCGAAGAGTTTGATTTTGGAAGTTTTTGTTTTGTTAGATGAAAATTGTGATTGTACTTTGAAATCCAAGACTTGAGCTCCAATGATGCAAAGTGATATTTTTTGGTAACTATATACGTGTTGACCTAAGTGGAAAGATAAGATTCGAATGGTAAATATATTGTTGGAACAAATTGTCACGTGTTCTATAGGCAATGATTTCTTCACAATCCTTCTCAACACGTTAATATTACCGTTGGGCCTGCCCAACGGAGGCGCTCATTCCCCTTTCATTGGAAGGGGTGCCCGCAGGGCGGGGTAGGAATATAGGATATTGCTGCGCAGCAACCTTGTGAATTTCATCAAGGTACGGCTGCGCCGTGACATTTATATCCCTACCCCGGCTTTCAGCCACCCCTTCCACAGGAAGGGGAATTGGTGATGGCGCAAAATTTGCTTTTGCGCTAATTGAGTGTGGGTGATAACAAGATGATTATATTAGATCTTTTTTTCTGCCAACACTTATCAATCTTCCTTTTTATTTCAAGAGCTCGGGTCAACAGATATATAGTTCCCTATTTTTTTCCTTTCAAAATCTTCTTGGCTTTCCAATGAATTGCGTAATTTTGCCGCCCGATAAAAAATGATGGATTTACAAAAAAAAGTGTGCTATGGAAAAAGGTTGGACGCTATTTATGGACCGCGACGGAGTCGTCAATGAACAGATCATTGGCGGTTATGTGATGGATACGGAACAGTTTGTCTTTCACAACGGCGTATTCGAGGCGTTGGAAATCCTGCATCAGCTGTTTGACAGGGTGCTGTTGGTTACCAATCAACAGTGCGTGGGCAAGGGCCTATGTCCGATGTCTACGATAGACCACGTGCACGATTGGATGCAACAACAGCTCGCTGCTCGCAACATCGCTTTCGACCGTATTTACTGCTGTCCCCATCTCGCGGCTGTGGGCTGCAACTGCCGCAAACCCCAGCCGGGCATGGCTCTCCAGGCACAACGGGACTTCCCCGATATTGATTTCTCCCACTCCGTTATGGTCGGAGACTCCTTGACTGACATCCAATTCGCCCAGAATGCGGGTATCCGTGCCGTCCACGTCGGCGCCGTCCGCCATCCCGAGTTTGAAGAAATACAAAAGCTCACCCTACTGCACTACGATTCTCTGTTTGAGTTCGCTCAATCGTTAGGCAATTCCAAGTTTCAAGTTTCAGGTTCCAGGTTCCAAGAAGAGTCCACCAAATAATTTCTCGTATGGCCACCTATATCCTTTTCTTTTTCTGTTATTTTTTAGCGCTACTGCCGCTTTGCGTGCTGTATGTGTTGGCGGGAGTGCTGAGCCTGGTGCTGAATTACCTGGTACGCTATCGTCGCAAAGTAATAGAAGAGAATTTGAGAAACTCTTTCCCTGAAAAATCCGAGAAGGAATTGCGAAAGTTGCGCAACCAGTACTATTGGCATCTGTCGCAGATTGCTGTGGAAATGATTAAGATGCTCCTCTTGCCGCGTAAAGTGTTGCGCCGTCGCTATCGCTGCGCCAACCCGGAGTTAGTGAATCGTTTTTACGAAGAGGGTAGGAGTGTGATTCTGATGTCATCGCACTTCAATAACTGGGAGTGGATGATTTTGGCGTTGGACGAGATGTTCCTCCACCACGGAGTTGGCGTGGGCAAGGCTAATTCCGACAAGGTCTTTGAGAAGCTCATCAACCGCGCGCGCACCCGCTATGGCACGGAAGTGGTGTTTGCTGACACTGTGCGCGAAACATTCGAACATTACGAGACCACGCACACGCCGGCGGCTTATATGATGCTCAGCGACCAGAATCCGAACAGCAAGAAACGATGCTACGTCACGCAGTTCTTGAACCAGCAGACCGGCGTTATCTACGGTGCTGAACATTTTGCCCGCAAGTATGACATTCCGGTATTATATTATAATGTTGTAAAGGAGCGTTTGGGAAAATACCGCGTCGAGGTTCAGATTATCGCTGAAAGACCAAACGAAATGCCTGAATACGCCATCACCCAGCGCTATGTGGAACTGTTGGAAAACGACATCCGCCGAAACCCGCCGTTCTGGCTCTGGAGCCACAAGAGGTGGAAGTTCAAGTTTTGATTATTTGCATATTTGTATTGCTGAGTTGCATTTTTTTGTTACTTTTGTACGTTTTTTGCTAAAAAATGTGCAAAAGTTTTATTTTTTTGTAATCCAGCTATTTACAATATATGATTACCAAACAGGCTTTAGGCAACACGCTTTTCGGCATGGCCGACATTCTACGCGACAAGGTGGAAGATTACAAATCATATATCCTCTCCCTGTTGTTCTTCAAACGTCTTTCCGACAACTATCTGTGGGAAACGAAAAATCTCCAAAGGATTAACAAGTGTATTTAAACATTGGTGAAAGCAAACAAATTGAAAAACAATCCAATTTCATTTTTCGAAATAAAGATGGTATGATAACTAAGGATAATCTTCATAAGGTTCTTGAAAAACTTGGTTTTGTTAAATCAGGGGCTTTGTTCTTGAAACATTTTCCCAATCATGGTTGCGATATTCAGGTGGATTTCTCGGAAGGGAAAATCATCTATCCGTCGAATTTAGACACAGGAGCAAATACGACTACGAATTTCAGTCAGCCTGAAAATTTTGTGGTGCTTGAATGTGTCTGTCGTCTGTTGGAAAAAGGCTATGAACCTCAGACAATCTTTCTTGAAAAGAGTTGGACACTCGGTCATACAGGCAAGAGCGGGCGTGCTGACATAACGGTTTATGATAAAGACGCTAAGGGTAATCCGCAACAGGTTTATCTGATAATTGAATGTAAACGTGCCGGTAGCGATTACAAGAATGCGCGAAAAGAAATGTTTGAAGACTCTGATGGCAAGCAACTGTTTTCGTATTGGGCACAGGCACGCTCCGCAAAATGGCTTCAATTATATGCTTCGGATTATGACGAAGACAAGAACGAAATTACGTTTCAGGAAGAAGTTGTCCGCAGTTATGACGATGAGAATGTTGAAGCTTTGGCAAAAGAAGATAATTCCGTGTTGGTTTTCAAGAACGCTTCAACGGCTCAAGATGCTTTTATCGTTTGGGATGAGACCTATTCCAAGAAAGTTTACAACAACAATATCATTTTCGGCAGTGATGCCACTGCCTACAAAATCGGTAACTTGCCTATTAAATTCGGCAAACTGAAACCATTTAGGAAAGAAGACGGCATTACCGACGCTTTCCGTGAAATACTCCGTCATAACAGCATAAGCGATAAGGAAAACGCTTTCAACAAGTTGCTATCCCTGTTTATCTGCAAGTTCGTTGACGAGGAAATGCACAATAACCCCGATGATATTATGTATTTCCAATATGTTGACGGAAGCGACAATTATTATAAGCTGTATGAAAGGCTATTGGGCTTGTTCCAAATCGGAATGAAGGATTTTCTCAAGGAAGATGTCTTTTATTTGGAAAACGATTATATCCGAAAAACGCTTGACCAGTTCACAGGCAAACGGCGCAACGAACTTGAAAAGGAGTTGGTGGATAAATTCCAGAAAACCAAAATGTTGTCTTGTCAGGTGTTTGCCTTCCGTGAGGTTTACAACGAAAAACTCTTTTTGCAGAATGGCAAAGTGCTGGTTGAAGTCGTGGAATTGTTCCAGAATTACAGAATGGCCTACACAAGCAAGGAACAATTGTTGGGCGATTTGTTTGAAAACCTTTTGAACCAGGGTTTCAAGCAGGAAGCAGGACAGTTTTTCACCCCGATTCCCATTACACGTTTCGTTTGGAACTCACTTCCGATTGAAAGGTTTTTGGATGCAAACAAACTCACAGTTCCCCGCGTCGTTGATTTTGCCTGTGGCTCCGGCCATTTCCTTACCGAAGGCATTTCCGCCATATCCGACTTTTACAATGATGGCAAGGAAACGCCTGTAATAACCGACAAAGACATTTCGAAATCTTTCTTTGGCGTTGATAAGGACAACCGTCTGGCGCGTGTGAGTAAGGTGGCAATGTTGCTGAACGGTGCCAACGATGCAAACATTATGGCTGCCGACGGATTGGAACACGACGAAAATTTCTACCATGGCGACTTGCATTCATTTGATATTTTAGTGGCCAATCCGCCTTATAGCGTGGATGCTTTCAAGACGCACGAAAGCCGCAAGGTGCAGAACGCATACGAGACCATAAAACTGATGTCGTTTACCTGCAAGGATATTCAAAATGTCTTTATCGAGCGAATGCATCACCTGCTGAAACCCAAAGGCATTGCGGGAATCGTTATGCCGTCGTCCATTTTGAATGGCACGGATAATGCCAGCATTATGACGCGGGAAATCATCTTGCAGAATTTTTATGTTCGCGCCATCGCTTCATTTGCAGGAAAGACTTTTGGCGAGACAAATACATCGACTATCATTTTGTTCTTGGAACATTTCGACTTTCCACCCCAAAAGGCTCAAATGCTCAAAGACAGTGTTTCGGACATTCTGAGCAATGAAGAACTGACCGATTGGGACGACAAAGATATTTTTGAAAATTATCTGCGAAACATAAATGTTGAACAAGCAGACTACGAGCGTTTTATCCGTAAGGAAGAGGCTTTGTTTGAAAACACTTTTGCCGCTTATTTCAAGGAATACGAAAAAGCATTTCTTGAAATTACTGATGTGAAGAAAGCGTTGGGAAAAATTGCCGAAACCGAGAAGAAAGAGCGTGCAGGAGTTGCATTAAAGAAAAACGAAAAGACATCTGTAGCGCAAAAGGCGGATTTGAATAACGGTTTTTATTCGTTTGTTAGAGAAGTTGAATATCAGAAACTTCTGCATTTTGCCCTCACCTATAAGGAACAGACTTTATTGATAACAGCGCCGACCGACACCAACGAGCAAAAGAAATTCCTTGGCTACGATTTCAGCCATCGTCGCGGTGATGAAGGCATAAAGGAAACGGAAGGACTTTTGAGCAGCCAAAGTAAACGAAACGATGAAAGCAAGTTGGCTTGGTTTGTCCGTAAGGCTTTCGCTGGTGAGCAATGCACAAATGATGAATTGGGCCAATATGTCAACTATGCCCATACGGCCGACCTGCTCAGTTTCACACGGCCTTCATTTGATTTGCAGATGAAAGTGGCGGTTTCTGCAACACGAATAAAAAGCAAGTATCCCTTAATTCGTCTTGATGCAGACGTTTTTGATATTTCAATTGGAAAGCGGGTTTTAAGCAATGAATTTGTTGAAGATGGAGACATCCCTGTATATAGTGCAAATGTAACCACACCTTTTGGAAGAATAAATAAATTGTTAATTACAGATTTTAGTAAAGATTCGGTTTTATGGGGTATTGATGGAGATTGGATGACAAACATAATTAGGAAAGACAATCCGTTTTATCCGACTGACCATTGTGGAGTGATTAGGGTAAATTCATCTGATATTGAGCCTTATTATTTATCTATGATATTAGAAATTGTTGGCAAGACTTATAGCTTTTCAAGAACCAATAGAGCATCAATAGAAAGAATAAAAGGTGTTCAAATACCTCTTCCTGCAATAGACATTCAGCAGCAGATCGTTTCAGAATGTGAAAAGATAGATGAAGAATACAATACAAGTCGAATGACTATTGAAGAATATAAGAAAAAAATAGCGGAAGTATTTGAAAATCTGGAAGTTATAGTTAAATCCACTGGGGGGGTAATTTGCTGAAAATCAATGATTTATGTTATTATCAAACTAAAAGAATACTTATTGATGATATAAATCTATCATATTATATTACTACAGACAATATGCTACAAAATTGCGAAGGAATACGGAACTATGAGGGTTCACCAAAAACAGATTCAATGATAAAATATCAGGAAAACGATATTTTGGTGTCGAATATCCGACCTTATCTGAAAAAGATATGGTTTGCCAACAGGACAGGTGGCTGTTCGCCTGATGTGTTGGTTTTCAGGGTGAAAGACAAAGAAAAATATGATGCACACTTTGTGTATTATGCGCTTGCACAAGATTCTTTCTTTGAACACATGATGTTGGGCGCAAAAGGAATGAAAATGCCAAGAGGTGATAAAAACAGCATCCTTGAATACGAGATTCCTGTTCCACCAATTGAAGAGCAACAAAAGATAGTGAAACAGATTGGAGAATACGAAGCCGCCGTTGCCGAAGCAAAGGCTGTAATGGCTGGCTGCGCTGAAAGAAAGAAGATGGTGTTGGAGAAGTGGCTGAGGTAAAATTGAATTAATCAACTAATAATACAAAGTAAATATGGCAAATACGAAGAAAGTTAAAATTACGTTCCACACAATATCAAAAAAAATGTGGGGAGATCAAAATAATGAAGAAGAAACTCCTTATTGGGAAGTTGAAAACATTTTGAATTATAGAATCAATCAACCTAGAAAAGAGCGTTTTTATGATTTGAAAGGAGACAAATTTTGTTTTATAGAATCAATGTCAAGGCATAATATTGATGATAATAATTATTTACTATCAGGGTATTTCAAAAGTGCAAGGAGTGAATATCGACCTGATTTGATTGATAAGAATACTGGATCAGAACGCCCGAATCCTAAAACAAGATCCGAAGGAGATATTGAAAAAACACATTTCGTGTTGAAAGTTTCTCATACGGATAATGAAGTTTATCTTTTTTTTGAATCTAATCATTCAGGTATCAATATCAATAATTTTAATAACTATTTAACGGATTCTGCCAAAAAGTATTTGCAAAGCAATGGGCAAGAGATGAGGTATTCGATTCACCACTATGAAATACCTCGCAATAATTTTTTGACAGAATTGGAACAACTTTCAAGGTCCGTATTAGTGGAAGTATATTTTGACAAACAATTGTTAGGTAGTGATGCACTTGATTTTTCAAATCGAACCATATCTTTGCAAAGAAATTTAGTGTTAACTGCGCGTGCGTCGAAAAAAGAAAGCATTACTGAATTTGGAATAGATATTTGGAACAAAATGCATCAATCCAATTCCCCAATCTCCAAACTTAGAATTAAAGGTCGAGATCAAAACAATAATGAGGTGCTTTTGGATACGTTACTAATGTGTCAGACGGATTTTATCACTGTAAATAAAAATCTAGATACAGGGGATTTGAATTCAATAGAACTATTAAGGAATATGAAAAACATTGCGATATCATTTTAATATGGAATTTTTATTGGTGATTATTGAATACTATAGCATAATACTAAAAAAAAGAAAAATTGCCCCATTTGTAATATTAGCATTGTCTATAGGAATAAGTCTCTGTGTTTATTATAATACAAAGCCTAATATTTATTTAGCAAAAGCAGAAGTATTTCACAGTAATATAATTAATGTGTTAGGGATATTATTAGGTTTTTCTATTTCCACTTTAGCAATCCTTTTGTCTGTAGAAAATGATAAAATGAAAGCTGCAAAGAAAGAATTACTTAAAGATAAAAAAGGAAAAGAAATTAAATTATATAAAAATAAGATTAGTTTGTTTGAATCAGTGTCAATGGAACTTGTCCATGTGATTATTTTGCAAGGGCTTTTATTGATTTCAAATTTCGTGTACCCACATTTTGTAGATATTGTATCGAATACGGGTCTGTTGATATATTCCATTAATATTTTTCTTATGATTTATTGTATGTTATTATTGATAAATAATATACTGTCTTTGTATTTTATATTAACAAAAAAAGAATAAATGAAATCAAAAATATCTAACATTATCCTTCTATTTGGACGACGAAACGCGCCGTACATACGTCAAGCAATTCAAACGCCGCATTACCGAGGAGGAAAAAGCGAATGGCAACAACCTTAAAATCTTCATTGTCTGCAATATGCTGCTCACCGGCTTCGACGCGCCCATTGAGCAGACAATGTATTTGGACAGTCCGCTGCGCGACCACAACCTTTTGCAGGCCATTGCCCGCACCAACCGCCCTTACGACGACAAAGTATCGAAACTGTCGAAGGAATTCGGGCGCGTGGTCGATTATGTAGGTGTGTTCCAAAACTACAAGGAGGCCTTGAATTATGACCCTGAGGACATAGGCGAATTTCAGGATGTGGATTCGTTGGCGAAGACCTTCCCCGCCGTGCTGGAAAAAGCGATGAGCTATTTTTCGGAAGTGAAACTCGAAGACAGCTACGAATGCACTATTGCGTTGCTCCGCGTGCTGAGCGGCATCGACCAAGGCAAGTTCGAAAATGCCTTCCACAACACCGTGCAGCTGTGGGAAGCCATTTCGCCCAATCCGGTCATCCGTCCCTACCGCGAGCGTTATCTGTGGCTGCTTACCATCTACGAATTGTATCTGGAAGAGTTCAAACGCACGTTGTTTGAAGCAGACATCTATGCGATGAAAACGCGCGAGCTGATTCGCGAATCCGCCAAACTGCTGAATTTCAAAGGACATCTGCCCGAAATCGCCATCGACAGCGATTATCTGGAAAAGCTGAAAGAGACGAAACTTTCTCCTGAGGACAAGGCCGAGAAAATCATCCGCGACATTGAGACCGTCATCCGGCTGAACGAAAACAACAGCGCCGTGTATGTGGAATTTCAGCAGCGGTTGGATGAGTTGATTCGCCAGAAACGCGAAGAGAGTCAGGCCATTGAAGACATTCTGTTGAAACTGTCCGCCTTATATGCCGAAATCGACGATGTGGCTTCACTGCCCCGACGGATGGGCTTTGACGACAAGGGTTCTTTCGAGCTGTTCACCATCCTTACCAACCGTTTCAGCGGTATCGACAAGCCGTTGGCCAAGGAATTTGTCACAGAATCCACGCATCAGCTCAAGGCCAAAATCTATCTCGGCTGGCAGGAAATCTTCCAGGATGTCAACCGTTTCAAATTCGATTTGCAACTGCTCTCCGTCAGCGACAAATACGCCCCGCTGCACCTTGATTTGGCAGACAACGACGAGCTGACCAACGAACTGATGAACGCGATGATTAAGTTTTACAGCATCAACTAAATAAGAAACGATTTCTGGTGATTTGAAAAAAACATCAAAGCAGCCGCCGCGTTGAAATATAAATGGTACTTTTGCAAAAATAAATCCGATACTAATGAGCGAGTATAAAATTCTTTTAAATGCTTTTCATTTTGAAAACATTTTAACCGATTCCATAGATTCTAAGGGATAACGCCAACGTGTAAAGAAAATGCTTTTTTTTTTACACGTTGGAAAGATGTGTAAAGAAATTTCCATTTTTTTTACACGTTAGAAAAATGAATAAAAAAACAGGAAATAACTTCAATCCATGCAAACGACTGACATCACCTACACCCTCACTCGGAAACCCGTGAAACACGTACGCCTGTGTGTGCGTGAGGATGGCAGCGTACACGTGGTGGCACCGCTGCTTTTCCCCAAGGCAAAAATTGAGGGATTTCTGGAAAAACGGCAGGCCTGGATTGAAAAGAAGCAGGCCTTTTTCCGGAATCGGGAGAAAATCCAATTGCAGTTCAACGAGTTGCTGCTGTTCGGCAACCGATACACTTACTTCTACGACACGAAGTATGCCAATAAAGTCGTCATTAACGAAGAGCACCACACGATTCGGGCAAGTCGTAACCTGACAATTACAGAAGTACAAGAAAAGTGGCTCAAAAGCGTGGCGAAAAAGTATTTCGAACAGCGGGTGCCGGAATTGTCCGCTGCGCTGAACCTTTCATACAACAAAATGTTTGTCCGAACCGAAAAACGCAAATGGGGCTGCTGTTCCTCTTTGAAAAACATCTCCCTCAACTGGCGTCTGGTGAAAGCGCCCAAGTTTGTGATTGACTACGTCATCGTGCACGAACTCGTCCACACCATTATGATGAACCACTCGCACAAATTCTGGACTCTGCTGCGCTCGCTTTATCCGGATTACGAAAAGGCGCAAAACTGGTTGGAAAGGTACGGAAGCAGTTTATAGCATTTGTGTCTCTTGGACTTCAGGCATTTATCATTCAGCTGGGCTGGAAGCTGCGCACGCCCGAGGAGATGAAGAATTTGCAAGCCCAATCATTATACGTTGTTTATTGCAGATTGAAAACTGTTAAAATTCTTTCCAATCTTTAAAACATTGGAAAGAATTTGCTATCTTTGCCGAAAATTTTTCGATATGGAGAAAGCCCCCTCAATTTCTTGGAATAATCTTGCAAAAGCAATGCTGAAGTTGCAGCAGGATAGCAAGTTGTCCGCAGCCATCAGTCGGCTCAACGACCAATATCTCTATTGGGATAAGGCAAAGTACAAGCAAGTGCCGGGCGTCGGCTCTGAAAAGGAGCTGTGGGCGTTGATGATGGCCGACAGAGTGAGAAAATGCGTGCCCGTGCCATTTTGGAAAAGGTTCGGAATCCATTTCTCATTGACCAATCAGATGCAGCGCCAATGCCATCAGTTTGATATGGATTTCGGAGGCTCTTGGATGGACGATTCGGTGGCGCCGGGGGGCAACAAGGAAAGGTATCTCATCAGTTCACTCATCGAGGAGGCCATCGCCTCCAGCCAGATGGAAGGCGCGGTTACCACCCGCAAAGTGGCTAAGGAAATGCTCCGTAAGAAGCTGTCGCCCAAAGATAAGTCGCAGCGGATGATTTTCAACAATTATCAAACCATCCGCTTCATTGTGGAAAACAAACACCAGCCCCTTTCGGAAGAACTTCTGCTGGAAATCCATCGGCTGATGACCGTCGGCACGTTGGAAAATCCAGCCGACGTGGGCCGCTTCAGGCAGAACGATGAGGTGGTGGTGCAAAACCAGATTACCGGTGAAGTGGCGCATACTCCGCCCGCATTTATCGAAATTCCGGCTTTCGTATCCGAGCTTTGCCAATTCTTTAATGAGCAAGATGCGGAGACCTATATCCATCCCGTCATCAAAGGCATCATCATTCATTTTATGGTGGCATATATGCACCCGTTTGTGGATGGAAACGGACGCACCGCCCGGGCACTTTTCTATTGGTATATGCTCAAGCAGGGCTACTGGCTCACCGAGTACCTTTCCATATCTCGTATTATTTATGCAGCCAAACCCTCGTACGAAAAATCTTTTCTGTATGCCGAAACCGACCAAAACGACATCGGCTATTTCATCGCTTACAATCTGAGAGTTATTGAGTTGGCATTCCGTGGATTGCAGGATTACATAAAACGTAAACAGCAAGAACAGCAAGCTGCTCACAAATACCTGCAAATCCCGAACCTGAATATGCGTCAGGCGGAAATCATCAAAATGTTTGAAGATAATCCGCAGGAAATGATTGTCGTAAAAGATTTGCAAGCCAGATTCCTCATTACGCCAACCACAGCTAAGGCGGATATTCTGCCGTTGCTTGAGATGGGACTGCTGAAAGAAGTTGCCTTGAATAAAGTAAAGAAGGCCTATTTGAAAGGCGATGAATTTGATAAAATTCTTTCCAATCTTTAAAACATTGGAAAGAATTGGAAAAGATAAATAAAGCAAACTATTGCCATTATGTTCAAAGGAAAAAGCACTTGTAAGATTTTAAAGGAAATCCGTAAGAAGATTGCGGAGGAAAACGACATTGCCCTCGTCGTGGAAGAGTGCCAATATCAAGGAGATTGCGCCGGCACGTGCCCGCGTTGCGAGGCGGAGTTGCGCTACTTGGAAGAAGAGCTGCGCAAACGACAGCAAATGGGCAAAGCAGTGATGCTGGCCGGACTTTCTGCCGGATTGGCCATCTCCTCCGTAGGATGCGCTACCGTTTCACAAAGCAGTGAGCCTGCAAACGTGAGAGGTTCTGTTGCGTTCGGAAAACCGACAGCAGTTGCTCCTGCCGCAAAATCTCAACCGACGACTTGCCAAAGCGAAGGCCGGCCCATTACAGATGCTTTGGCTCTAATGGGTGCAATTGATGGTACTATGACATCGGTGCGTGGGGAACGTGAGAACGAAAAAAGTGACACTGTCAGGCTTCAACAAACTGTAAGCGGTGATCCTGACTATCCGAATATAAATGATTTTGAGGGCATGGACTTTGTCGCTGATACGTCCAGCAGCAACTTCAACAATTTTCTGTCAGAAGAAGCCATCATTGATACGGATTCGGACCTATTAATGGGTGTGGTTGAAACCATAGCGGAATTCCCCGGCGGTCCTGACTCTTTGAAGGCCTTTATAGATGAAAATATTCAATATCCTGCATCTGTCCTTAACGGCAGTGTTAAAGGTGTAGTCTTGGTAGAATTCGTTATCAATAAGGACGGAAGTGTGTCTGACGCAAAAGTCAAAATATCACTATCCCCCGAATGCGATGCGGAGGCCGTTCGAGTGGTCAGTTTGCTGCCTAAGTGGAAACCTGAGGAAATCAAAGGAGAGCCTGTTCGCTCGTTCTACCAGGTTCCCATTCGTTTTCCAAGGGTGAATGAATAGTCCTTATCGGGTTATTTTCTTGATCTCTTCGTAAATTGCGTTGATGGCGGAAGGTTGTGCGAAAGGCTTTAGATTTTCGCTCATTTGTGCGCAACGTGCGTCGTCTTTTGCCAGTTCCATCAACTCGGGAATCAGCTGAGTTTGTGCGTCTTTGTCTGCGATAAGGATGGCGGCATCCTTAGAGGAAAGCGCTTTGGCATTGTACGTCTGATGGTCTTCGGCTGCGTACGGGAACGGCACGAGAATCGTGGGTACGTCAACAATGGCAAGTTCGGCCAAAGCCAAGGCGCCCGCACGGGAAACGATGATGTCAGCGATGCTGTAGGCATCGTTCATGTTCTTGATGAACGGCACGATGCGGATGTGCTCGTCTTGCTCTGCCAACAACTTGGAGTCGATGTTCTTGAAGAATTGCTCGCCGGTTTGCCACAGCAGCTGGATGTCGGCTTTGCGGAAGGCATCCAGATTGGCCGCCATCGTCTTGTTGAGTGTCAGAGCACCGAGACTGCCGCCGACAACCAAAACGGTTTTCTTTTCTGGGACAAAGTTGAAGAACTGGTAGGCCTTCGGGTCTTTGCGTTGGATATTCAAGATTTCGGCGCGGATGGGGTTGCCGGTTTTGACGATTTTCTCAGCGGGGAAGTATTTCTCCAGTCCGTCGTAGGCCACGCAGATGCGTTTGGCTTTCGGTGCCAGCATCTTGTTGGTTACGCCGGGGTAGGAGTTCTGTTCCTGCAGCATAGTGGGAATGCCGAGCTTGTCGGCGGTTTTCAGAGCGGGACCGCTGGCGAAACCGCCCACACCGATAGCGATGTCGGGTTTGAACTCGCTGATGATCTTCTTGGCTTTGCGCATGGCACGCATCAGCACGAAGGGCAGCTTCGCGTTTTTCTTAATGCCGCTCCAGGAGAAGTCGCGACTGATGCCGTAAATCGTCAGTCCTTCGATGGGATAGCCAGCCTCTGGGACGCGCTGCATCTCCATTTTGTTGTCTGCCCCGATGAAAAGAATTTCAGCATCGGGATTCTCTTTCTTGATTTTGTTGGCGATTGCCAATGCGGGGAAGATGTGTCCACCTGTGCCGCCGCCGCTGATTAAATATCTCATAGGGTTAATGTGTTAATGTGATAATGCGTTGCTGTGTTATCGCATTTTGTATGCTTTCATCGTGTTCTGCAGCAGGCAGGCCATAGTCATAGCGCCCACGCCGCCGGGAACAGGGGTGATGGCTTCGCATTTTTTGGATACTTCGTCAAACTTGACGTCGCCGCATACGCGGTAGCCGTTGGGCTGCGCCGGGTCAGGCATTCTGTGGATGCCTACATCAATGACGGTGGCTTTCTCCTTGACGTAGTCTGCCGTGATCATCTCGGGTTGGCCGATGGCCACGATGAGAATGTCGGCGCGACTGCATACGCGTTTGAGGTTCTTGGTGCGACTGTGGCATACGGTGACCGTGGCGTTGGCGTCCTTTTGGAGCAGCATCATGGATAGCGGTTTGCCTACAATGTTGCTGCGGCCTACAATGACGCAGTCCTTACCTTCGGTTTCGATGCCGGCACGCTTGATGAGTTCCATCACACCGTGCGGCGTGGCGGGTGCGAAGCAGTCTTTGCCTAACAACAGATTGCCCATGTTTACCGGATGGAAGCAGTCCATATCTTTGCGTGGGTCAACGTGTGCGGTGACCTTGTCGATGGAAACCTGCTTCGGCAGAGGCATTTGGATGATGTAGCCGTCAACTTCGTCGTCGTTGTTGAGGAAGTCGATGGTGGCTAAGATTTCTTCTTCTTTTACGGAAGAAGGGAATTTGTATGCCGAACAGGTGTAGCCCACGCCTTTGCACTGTTTTTCAATGCTGTTGACGTAACTCAGGGCTGCGCCGTCTTCGCCGGCGATAATCACTGCCAGATGTGGGGCGGGCTTGCCTTGGTCCAACAGCGATTTCACCTCCGTGGCGATTTCTGATTTTATGGTGTTGGCAATTTCTTTGCCGTCAATGATTTTCATTGTGCTAATGAGTTAATGCGATAATGTGTTAATGCGGTAATGAGTGAGCAAACAAAGTCGTCGTTTTTAAACCATAAACTTTTAACTTTAAGTCTGGCCAACAACCACGGCACTTGATAAACTGGGTGATTTTCCTGAACCCTAAACCCTGAGTTCTACAGAGGTCTTCTTCCAGGAGCGTTCATAGCGCGCATGAGGTTCTTGGCCTTGCCGCTGTTCACCATCTTCATCATCTTGCGGGTCTCTTCGAACTGTTTGAGCAGGCGGTTGACATCCTGGATGTCGCTGCCGCTACCCATGGCGATACGTTTGCGGCGGGAACCGTTGATGATGTCGGGGTTGGCGCGTTCCTGCGGTGTCATAGATTGGATGATGACTTCCACGCTCTTGAAGGCGTTGTCGTCGAGGTCCATGTTCTTGACCACTTTGCCCATACCCGGAATCATAGACATAAGGTCCTTCACGTTGCCCATCTTCTTGATCTGCTGGATCTGAGCCATGAAGTCGTTGAAGTCGAATTGGTTCTTGGCGAGTTTCTTCTGGAGTTTGGCAGCCTCTTCCTCGTCGAATTGGTCTTGAGCCTTTTCAACGAATGAACGGATGTCACCCATACCGAGGATACGTTCTGCGAGACGGTCGGGGTGGAATACGCTGAGGGCTTCCATCTTTTCGCCGGTGCCGATGAACTTGATAGGTTTGTCAACCACGGCCTTGATGGTGAGGGCGGCACCGCCGCGGGTGTCACCGTCCATCTTGGTGAGGATGACGCCGTCGAAGTTCAACTTGTCGTTGAAGGCTTTGGCGGTGTTGACGGCATCCTGGCCGGTCATGGCGTCAACCACGAAGAGGATTTCGTTGGGGTTTACGGCCTCTTTGATGTTGCCGATTTCCTCCATCATCTCTTCGTCGACTGCCAGACGGCCGGCGGTATCGATGAGGACTACGTCATAGCCGTATTCCTTGGCGTGCTTCACACCGTTTTTGGCAATCTTGACGGGCTCTTTGCAGCCGTCTTCGGTATATACGGGAACACCGATTTGCTCACCTAATACTTTCAACTGGTCGATAGCGGCGGGACGGTAAACGTCGCCGGCGACGAGCAACGGCTTCTTGCCGCGCTTGGTCTTCAGGAGGTTGGCCAACTTGGCGGCGTGCGTTGTCTTACCGGAACCTTGCAAACCAGACATCAAGATGATGGCGGGGTTGGCTTTGAGGTTGATGTCGGTGGCGTCGTGACCCATCAGCGCGATGAGTTCGTCGTAAGTGATTTTCACCATCAACTGGCTGGGAGATACGGCTTTGAGCACGTTCATACCTAAGGCCTTCTTTTTGACGTTGTCGGTGAACTCCTTGGCGATTTTATAGCTTACGTCGGCGTCGAGAAGTGCCTTGCGCACTTCCTTCATCGTCTCTGCCACGTTGATTTCGGTGATGTAGCCGTGGCCTTTGATGATTTTAAACGCCCTTTCTAATCTGTCAGATAAGTTTTCAAACATTATTATTGAATGTGTTAATGCGATAATGTGTTAATGCGACAATGTGATCAAAATCACTGGTCACTACTATGCCAATTCTTCTTTGATGGCACCATTGATAAGTTGGACGAAGTCGTTGAGAGGCATAGTGCCGTCGTTGACGTTGCCGTGGCGGCGTACGGCGACAGTGCCGTCGGCTTCTTCTTTTTCGCCTACGATGAGCATGAACGGAATCTTGGCGGTTTCGGCGTCGCGAATCTTACGGCCGGTTTTCTCGTTGCGTTCGTCAATAGTGGCGCGGAGGTCGAATTCGTCCAAAGCGGCTTTCACCTTGTTGGCGTAGTCCATATATTTCTCACTGATCGGGAGGATGACCACCTGGTCGGGTGTCAGCCACAACGGGAAGTTGCCGCCGGTGTGTTCGAGCAATACGGCGACGAAGCGTTCCATAGAGCCAAACGGAGCGCGGTGAATCATCACTGGGCGTTTCTTTTGGCCGTCAGCGTCGGTGTATTCCAATTCGAAACGTTCAGGAAGGTTGTAATCGACTTGGACAGTGCCCAACTGCCATTCGCGGCCGATGGCGTCCTTCACCATGAAGTCCAACTTAGGACCGTAGAATGCGGCTTCGCCTTCAACTTCAACAGTGTTGAGGCCCTTTTCGGCAGCAGCCTCGATGATGGCGTTCTGAGCCTTCTCCCAGTTTTCGTCCGTGCCGATATATTTGGACTTGTTGTTCGGATCGCGGAGGGAAACCTGTGCCTTGTAGTTTTCGAACTTCAAAGTCTTGAAGATGTAGAGGATGATGTCGATGACCTTGCAGAATTCCTCCTTGATTTGGTCGGAGGTACAGAAGAGGTGTGCGTCGTCCTGTGTGAAGCTACGAACGCGAGTGAGGCCGTGCAATTCGCCGCTCTGCTCGTAACGATATACGGTGCCGAACTCGGCCAGACGGAGCGGAAGCTCTTTGTAGGAACGAGGACGGGATGCGAAGATTTCGCAGTGGTGCGGGCAGTTCATCGGTTTCAAGAAGTACTCTTCGCCTTCTTGCGGTGTGGTGATGGGACGGAAGGAGTCTGCACCGTATTTTGCATAGTGACCGGAAGTCTTATACAGGTTCACGTTGCCGATGTGCGGCGTGATGACTTGCTGATAGCCGTATTGTTTTTGGACTTTGCGGAGGAACTGCTCGAGACGGTCGCGGAGGGCGGCACCCTTCGGCAACCATAACGGCAGGCCGGCACCGACACGCTGTGAGAAGGTGAAGAGTTCCATCTCCTTGCCTAATTTGCGGTGGTCGCGTTTCTTAGCCTCTTCGAGGAGAGCCAAATATTCGTCCAATTCTTTTTTCTTTGGATAGGTGACAGCGTAGATACGGGTAAGCTGTTTGCGCTTCTCGTCGCCACGCCAGTATGCGCCGGCAGTCTTCAGCAACTTGATGGCCTTGATGACGGAAGTGTCATGCAAGTGCGGTCCGCGACAGAGGTCTGTGAAGGCACCGCTCTCGTAGAACGTGATGTTGCCGTCTTCCAAACCGTCGATGAGCTCGAGCTTGTATTCGTCGCCTTTCTTGGTGAAGTAGTCAATAGCATCCTTTTTGCATACGTCCTTGCGGATGAATCTGATTTTCTGGGATGCGAGTTCCTGCATCTTCTTTTCGATTTTCGGAAAGTCATCGGCAGAGATGGGGTAGTCCATGAAGTCGATATCGTAGTAGAAACCGGTTTCGATGTGCGGTCCGATGCCGAATTTGACGCCGGGGTAGAGCTCCTCGATGGCAGCGGCCATGAGGTGGGCGGAACTGTGCCAGAAGGTGTCCTTACCTTCGCGGTCGTTCCAGGTGAAAAGAACTAATGATGCGTCTTCGTTGATGGGGCGGTCAAGTTCAACCATAACGTCGTTGACTTTGGCAACGAGGACGTTACGTGCAAGACCTTCGCTAATGCTTTGAGCAACTTCGTACGGGGTTACTCCCTGTTCGAATTCTTTGAATGAGCCGTCGGGCAATGTGATTTTTATCATGATAAGTTATTTTTTTGTGATCTAAATGAGACGTGCAGTGCACTTTTTTGCATGCTTTTTTATAAATATTTTACCTAGTAAAAAAAGCGCGCAAAGATACAAAAAATATCAAGTTTCAGGTTGCAGGAAGTAGGGACGCAATTTATTGCGTCCGAATAGGAAGTCAAATTGAGAATTGACAATTATGGAGAGTCCCAAAAGTCAAAGTCAATGGTCTATGTAGAGGAGTAGATGGGTAGAGAAGTAGATGGGAATTACTGAAGCTAACAGCGAAATTCCTACGGTAAGTAGAGGTTGGAGTCTCCGTAGCTCAGGAATCGGTAGTTGTGGTCGAGGGCGTGGCGGTAAATGCGGTGCCATTCGTCGCCGACGAACGCGGAGATGAGCAGCAGCAAGGTACTTTGCGGCTGGTGGAAGTTGGTGATGATGCCCTGTGCGATTTTGGGACGGTATGTCGGCAGGATGATGAGGCGTGTGGCGGCGCGCAGCAGGTCGGTGCCTTGTGCCCGCAGGTAGTCTTGGATAGCGTTCAGGGAATCTTCCAAGGATACCTCTCCTATGGCCGGGTCATCGTAAATTTCCCACTGTTCGACCAACAGCGGCTCTGGACGCCCGAGTTTCAATTTGGCGCCGATGATGAAGAGAGACTCTATGGTGCGGGCCACGGTGGTGCCCACGGCTATGCGTCGTCGGCCCAAACTGTGCTGTAGCTTTTTGATGAAGGCCTCGGTGATGACGATTTTCTCCTCGTGCATGTAGTGCTCACCGATGGTGTCCGTGGATACGGGCTTGAAGGTGCCTGCGCCCACGTGCAGCGTGATGTACTCGGTGGCAATGCCTTTTGCGTGCAGGCTGTCGAAAACCGCAGGCGTGAAGTGGAGACCGGCAGTTGGCGCAGCCACAGAACCGTCGTGTTTGGCATAGACGGTTTGGTAGCGTTCTTCGTCCGAATCTTCGGCGGCGCGCTTGATGTACGGAGGCAATGGGATCTTGCCGTAATGTTCGAGCCATTCGGCGAAGGAAACGGCCTCGTCATCCCAAGAGAAGGTCACCTCGAAAGTGCCCTCGGTGCTTTCGCCCTTTTCGGCCTGCACGGTCACCGTTTTGTCATCGATAGGGACGATGATGTCTAGTGGGTGCTTCCATTTCTTGGCATTCCCGACCATGCACTTCCATGTCACCTGCTTGGTTTGTGCGAAAGCGGAGGCCGGGTCGCTGGTAGGGTAGAGAGGCTCCAAACAGAAAATCTCGATAGCCGCGCCTGTGGCGTTGTGTACGAGCAGCCGCGCATGTATCACCTTGGAGTTGTTGAAGATGAGCATGTCGTCGGCATCCAGGAAATCGGCCAGATGGTGGAAATGGCTGTCCGTGATGTTGCCTTTGTTGTACACTAAAAGTTGCGATTGGTCGCGTTGCGCCACGGGGAAGAAGGCGATGCGTTCTTCCGGCAGGTCATAGTTGAAGTCTTCAATTCGGATGTTTCTCTCTTCTGTCATAATGGCGGCAAAAGTAGTAAAAAAGTACGAACCTTGATGCTGTTTTCCCCGTTTTTGATGGCGCGAAGTTGGCCTTGGACTAATGTATTATTTTCTAAATGCCTGTTTTAAAACATTTTGACTTTTTTTGAAGATGAGTTGTAGAAGATGAAAAAAAGTGTATTTTTGCAACCTCAAAAAACGGGATATAGCGTAGTCCGGTTATCGCGCCTGCTTTGGGAGCAG
>JAKSMC010000017.1 GCA_024400835.1 Bacteroidales bacterium | reverse complement strand
AAAGATTTGCTTCCATATAAAACACACCCGTTCCCCACCCGCACGCAAGTAAATGGGCTCCAATCGCTGCCGCGGTCCCACGTAGCATAAACCGTAGGTCACTATTCGCTTCTGATTTGCATATATTCGCTTCCCCGACAGGCGGCGACAGCACGCTTTGTTCTTCGGTGCACGCCATCCCGCGCCGCCACCACCGCACTTCGCCATTCCTCCCCAGATTGCGCCCTTCATTACAGATATACAACCCCTAACGGGGTTGATCAAGGTACGGCTGCGCCGTGATATTTTTATAAGAACAGGTCAAGTAGTATATAGTTGCTTGTTTTTATGTACTTTTGCGCTGTTTTATTAATTCCACGTATGAAAAAAATTGCTCTTTTCTTTGCCTTATTTGTATGTGTGGTGGCCTGCTTCGCCCAAAATTGTACTATCAACGGACGTATGAATGTGCCCGCGTTCCAAAATAAAGAAGTCCGACTTCTAAATGATGTCACGTGGGAAACCATTCTTTATCCGTAAATCTCATTCAACAGCATGGCCAGCCGGATGCCGGCGGCGTAAAGCTGCCATTCGCAACTGCTGGCAAAGTGGTAGACGTAGTGATAGGTATTGCCATCCCAATGCTCCTGATATTGGTAGATAGATTCGCAAAAATAGTAGTTGTGCAGGGTGATTTCCTCTATGGTCATCTTCTGGATGTTCTCCAATTCTCCGGCATAACGATTTTCAAGGAATTCGGCATATTCGCTATAGCTGTATCCGCGGGCGATAATGATGCCTTCGTCCCACACCCAGTGAAGGTTCTTGGTCTGACCGAACCACTTGACCTGGACCTTGTTGCCGCCGAGGTCGTCCATGTGCGCGGTATGCATTGGACAGAAACGGTCTCCCATGAGATGGATGACGAAACGCAGGGCATCGATATTACCGGGGTCCCTGCGCAACACGTTCGTCAGGCTGTCGGACATGCGCCAGAGATTGCCGCCCATTGCCGGATACAGCGTCAGTGTACGCAGGACAGCCTCATCGCTTTGTCCGCCATCCAAGTCTTGGAAATGCCAGTCGTAGCTGGTAGGGTAGATGGTGTCGCTTTTGATCTCATCGGGCCATGTGGACCAATATACTATGCCGTGCTCGCCGAGGACTCTGTCGACTTCCCTTTTCGCCTTTTTGCTCAGATGGTTGTAGGCTATCTGCCCGACAATGCGATGACCTTCCTGGCCCCAGGCCAATGCTCTTTCAACAGGAACTGTTAATATGATAACAAACAGTAAAATAGATAATTTACGCATGAAGTTCTTATTCTGATTTTGAATGAGCAAAAATACAAAAATGATTGACCGTTTAATGATGGGCCATTATCGAAAAAATGCTATCGGCTTCCATTCTCTTTTTTTATACCCAATACGCACCATCGCACAAAAGGGATTCTTCGCATAAATTCGTACAATGCCGGACTAAACAGCAATACGGCAACAAGCAATATGCTGTATATTGCCCAGGGTGCCAAGACTGTGTATTCTTTCAAAACAGTTCCCAACCCTGCAATGATGAGGTAATGCACAATATAAATGCCGAAACTCGATTGCGTCATATAGGTGGCAAACTTGTTCGTATTGTCAAACCGAGCCTTGAAACAGCCCAACATAGCGAGTATCATCAGCCAAGCATAAAGGCAGTTGAGCCAACCGGACAAGAATTGTGGCGACGTATTGTCTTCACCCCAACCTGTCCAGATGAGCGCCACACAGGCAATCACAGCGAAGATCAGCATGGGAATGTGCATTTTTTCCACCTTTTCTTGAACTGCATCGTGTGAAAAGACGAAATAGCCCAGCAGGAAAGGAATGAAATAGGTCAGCGGCTTGTAGAGGTTGTACAAGCCATCGGCGCTTTCCACACGCGGGTGCATAATGAGCGCCTGCGAACCGATCCACACCAGCAATCCCAATAAAATAATCATCCAAGAAGGCGTTTTGCTGCACCAGTTGCAGAATCGGTCACGGCCATCAATCTTTTTTACGAGCACCAACAGCAACGAGAACAGCCACAGATCTTGGATGAACCACAGTGGACCTGTCCCGCTGACAGCGTACAGCAACCAACGGATAATGAATGGCAAACCAGCAAAAGGATTGGCAATACGGGTGTTAAAATATCCTGTCATCCAATGAAATAAAAATAAACCAATGGTAGAGGGCACCAACAATTTCAGGGTCCTCGATTTGATAAATTCCTTGGCTGAATGCTTCTCGAGTGAATATCTGGCGCTGATGCCAGCCACCAAAAAGAGGAGCATCATAAACCAGGGATAAAGAATGTACATCACCACGTCTTGTGGCTGTTTCATAGGGTCATCCACAAAACCGCCAATGCCTCCAAAGACGCCTTTGTTGTTGTAAAAATAGAAGACGTGGTAGATGAGCACCAGGACCACCGTCGTCCATCTGAGATTGTCAATCCAATGTTTACGCATATTGTTGTTTTGTCTATTGTTTTGTCTATGTCATTATGTGTTCTTAAAAACCGTATCCGTTTCATCTGGTACTATCATTGAAGATTTATTATACGTGTTGAGGATACAGGGACGAAGAATTGTATTAGAAATATTCCTTCACGGCGAACTCGAACTGCTGGATGAATATCTGCTTGAAAGCGTAGAGATTGTTCTGCTCATAAAAGACCAGCATTGCTTTCTTGTAGTCGATGGAATCCACTGTCCTGAAACTCAATGGGCAATAGCCGTTGGCTATCAGCAGGGCATTGCTGGTGATGCGCGCTGTGCGCTTGTTGCCGTCGGCAAAGGCCTGTATGTACGAAATTAGTACCAACGCCAGCAGCGCCTTCTCGAATACATTCGCTTTGCCGTTGATCAGTTCGCAGGTGTCGCATAGTGCTTCGCGTATCTGAAATTCGTTGTCTAAAGGTCGATAGTTGGTGCCGGTAACGCCTACACGTCGGCGACGGATGCCCTTATCTACTGCCAGTTCTTTTGTCAGCAGCTGGTGGATGTCCTCAATATGGCCTATGCTCAGCTGTTGCAGATAGTCGGGATTGTCTAACACAAAGCGGAGCGCGTCCTTGTGGTTGAGCAGCATCACGGCCTCCTCTTTGGTCTTGCCGTCGGCGGTTCTGCTTTCACGCAGCAGCCGTTCGGTCTCAAGCAGTGAATAGGTATTGCCCTCTATCTGCGACGATTTCCAGCTCAGATCGATACCCAGACGTTCCATCTCTTTGCGGTATTCGTTTTCGGTCATTGCCCCTATATGTTCGCGAAATTCGACCTGCAAGTTATCAAGGAGCCTTTGTTCCTCATTCGAGAATAGATTGATCTGAGGCAGTTGTTGGCGGATGAGGTCAAAGTTGAAGGATGTCTGTATTTGGCGCTCATCGATATCTTGGGCAAAATAGGTGTCGAGATTGAGCGGCATCAGCAGATGTGCCTGAGGTGACAGGCTGTAGCGTGTGGCCCGGCCCTTGCCTTCCACCACCAGGCTCCCCTCAGCTACCAACGAGGCTATCAGGCGCTTGAGCGTGGCATCGCTACCTTCAAAAAGGATGCCTTGGGCGATTTCTTCGCGTGAAGAACTCGGATGGAAATGCACAAACTGCTGTATTTCTCTTGCTTTATCCATATTATTGATAATTATTATTCGGTGCAAAAATACAACTTTTCCTTCGGTTATCAGCTCAAATCGAGCCGATAATTATTAAAATAACACTATTTTTGAGCCGATTCAAATCAACTTGCGAATCCTAAATTCATTGTTCATTATTCATTATACATTCTTCATTGACTCTCGCTTCCTGCAGGGAAACTGTCACGCCGTTGAGATGCACATATTGCGTACCGACTTCCCGGAATCCCATCTTCTTATGGAAATTCAAGCTGATTTCGTTGTAGGGAAGAGTATCCACTTCGCAAGTGACGAAGGGAATGTGGAGTTCCTTGGCGTGGTCGAACACAGCCTGATACAAACGGGTGCCAATGCCCAAGTGTCGGTAAGGTTCCGCAATGACAATCCTATCCACATACAGGAAAGAGTCGTACTTTGCTGAGAACCAGCGGTAGTTCTCGCTATCATAGCGGTCGGCGCCCTCGCGCAAAGCCATCAGGAAGGCGGCCGATTGGCCATCCACTTCTGCCACGAGGAACTGCTCGGTCATAGTAGCCAAAAATTTCAATCTGTCGGCATTCATCGGTGACAAAACCTCGACGTTATCCAAGTTCGTTTTCAAAATAAACTCATAATCTTGTTCGCAAGCCGGTCGAATGACAATTTGTTTCTCCATTTTATTTTTACAATAGTTGTTCAGTTTCAAGACTCTCACTAAGCGTTCACTGCCGCCATACAGATGCTCGCAATAGAGTTCTCTGCCTGTGTCCTGGAAGTCGCATTTCTCCATCACGCGACCGGAGGCGGGATTATCCACGAAGAAATCGCCCCAAAGCGTGTCGAAGTCCTTAACAGTAAAGCAATAATCCACGACCAAACGCAGGGCTTCGGTGCAGATGCCTCGGTTCCAGTAGGGCAGCCATCCAATATCCCACTTCGCCATCGTTGTCACCCATTTCAATATTTCCCATACCGGAAGGCAGATAGCCCACGCAGCCGATAGGCTCGCCGGTCTCTTTCCAAATGATGGACCACATAAAGTCTTGGCCGAAAATCTCTCGGATAATCTGTCGGCTCTCCTCCACCGATTGATGCGGAGCCCAGCCCGCCTGCGGCCCCACGTCCGGGTCGGAGGCGTATTTGAAAAGCGTCTCGGCGTCAGCTTCTTGCCAATGTCGTAAAAGTATTCTGTCAGTTGCCATTATTTTGTAGAAAATTAGTGGTGTATTATTTCGTGGATAATTAAAAAATTAATAATGCCGCAAAAATACAAAATATCAGATTTAGATGATATAGGATTAAGTGATGAGATTTTTCAAATTTGTTATTTTTGCAGCTGCTTATCAAATTGATGTTGTGAAACTCTTACGTATTAAGAATATGGCATTTGCAATAATATGTGCGTCGTTTGTTGGAACGTCGTTTGGCAACAATATGTTTTCAGATTCCTATCCATTGACAAAGGGAGATCATAGTCGCACTTTTGAAGGTGGCAATGTGACTGAGAAAAACGGGGTAAAGGTTTTGGATTTGCATGGAACATGGAAAGAGATGGGCCGCCAATACGGATATCTTGTAGCATCCTGCCTTCAGGATATTTACCAGAATTTCCTTTTGCCAAAAATTGAAAGCGGTTCCGATACCATTGTCAATGTGCATGGTATATCGGAAATGCTTTATTCGAAATATCCGGCTCGCCTGAAGCAATTGATTGATGGCATGGCCGAAACGTCCGGACTGACTTTGCAGCAGCTGAAGTTAGTGAATGCAGTGGAATACTCGGCTGCTGTTTTCAATTGTAGCGCCATGGCCGCGTGGGGACCGTATGCCTCTGGCAATCTGGTCTATGGTAGAAATTATGATGCGCCTGGCTTCCAAGAACTTTTCAAAGATATCGTGATTGTGGTATATCATCCGTCTGACGGTGCGTTGGCAACGGCTACAATTGGTTATGCCGGAGAGATTTATGCGGTAAACGCCATGAACGAAAAGGGCTTGTTTTTGGAGCTCAACAACGGCATGCCGTCTGCGGGCACGGAAATCCTGTTTGACCGTTTGGCAAGCACCACGGAGCTCCTGACTATGCTGATGGATGCCGAATCGTTAGAATATGCCGATGCCTTTTTCCATACAGTCAGAGGCTTTGCTTCATACATCATTGGAATTGCCGATGCGCAAGAGGCGCGCTCGTACGAGTGGTGCGCACAGGGTGTGGCCCGTGCGGATAATGCCGCCCCTGACGGACTTATGGTGATGACCAACCACTATGTGAGCGACAGTTGGAATTTCCCTGCCATTACAGATGAGGAGAGCTGGGCGTCATTCACTCGCCGGAAGGATATGATGGCTATGGCGGAAAAATACAAAGGCCATATTGATGTCGCGCAAATGCAGCAAATCATGCAGACCCCGATGTCTGAACACGGCCCCAAGCATACAGCCACGGTGTACCAACTTGTATATGAGCCCAAAACGATGCATCTGTGGATGCATATTGAAGGAGCAAATGATTGGCAGGAAGTGGACATGCATAGTTTTATGAAACAATAGAATAGAGTTTTTAAAATTTTATATCAATGAATAACATTACTTTAGAAGACAAAGCTGAACGCTCAAAACAGATTACCCGTACGAGTACGATAGGGATTATCACCAACGTCTTTTTGTCTGGATTCAAAGCGGCTGTTGGATTAATCACTGGCTCTTTGGCCATTATATTGGATGCTGTGAACAACCTCACGGACGCATTGTCCTCCGTCATCACCATTGCCGGTATTAAATTGGCCCGCAAAAAGCCGGATGCCAAACATCCGTTCGGCCATGGACGAATAGAGTACTTCAGTGCTATTGTCATCAGTCTCATTGTATTAGTCACTGGTGCAACCTCGTTGGTGGAGTCTATCAAGAAGATTTTCGAGCCGACGTTGCCGAAATACAGTGCAGCTGCCATTGTCATCATCTGTGTGGCTATCGTCACGAAACTGCTGTTAGGCCGTTTTGTGAAAAAACAGGGAGAAAAATACAACAGTGACGCCTTAGTGGCCTCTGGTGCGGATGCCTTGTTCGATGCTGTTATTTCCGTGGCCACGTTGGTTGGTGCGATTATCACAATGATTTGGGGTGTCAGCATTGACGGTTGGTTAGGAGCGCTTATTGCCATTTTCATCATCAAGGCTGGTGGTGAGATGTTGGCAGGTCCGTTGAGCCAAATGATAGGTGCCCGCCCCGACAGCGAAATCACCAAATCTATCAAACAGACTGTCCGTGAGATTCCCGGGGTGATGGGCGCATACGACCTCATACTTCACAACTATGGTCCAGACAGCGCTATAGGATCTATTCATGTTGAGATACCAGACACGCTGAGTGCGAGAGAAATACACGTTTTGTCTAAAGAGATTCAAAAGACCTTGTTTGACAAGTATAATATTTTTGCTACAGTAGGGATATATGCAGTGCACGAAGCGGATGATGAGATGGGTAGGTTGCGTACAACGCTGAAAGAGATGATGCTGTCGCATCAAGGTGTGATAGGCTTCCATGGTCTGTTTGTCAGTGATTATCCGGAGCGTGAGGAGATATCAGAGCACTATGTTTCTTTTGACGTGCTCATTGATTTCAGTGCTGGCGACCACGATAGTCTGCGCAGCGTCTTGGTTGAAGATGTTCACAAGGTGCTTCCTAACCACAAGGTGTCTATTAATTTTGACACGGACTTTTCAGACTAGAATGGATTTTCGAATAATAAAAAAGACCGCCCAATCGAGCGGTCTTTTTTATTACATATTGTATTTATAAAATATTACAATGTGTGATAAGGTTTGAGGATGCCTTTACCGATTTCAACAGCTTCCTCGTTCTTCGGAATGAGGTGGTGGTGACGTTCGGGAAGGGATTTTTCCAAACCTTTGTGCAACATTTCAGGAGTTACGAGAGGTTTCACAGCGAGGAAACCGCCGAGCACGATCATGTTGAACAATTTAGCGATACCGAGTTCGTTAGCTTTGTCAGCGGCAGCAACTTGATAGATGTTGATGTCTTTACGAGTCGGGTGGTTGGAAATACCATTCGGGTCATAAATCAATAGACCGCCAGGTTTTACGGAATTTTCGAACTTGTCCATAGACTGTTGGTTCAGAATGATGGCAGTGTCGAATTGGTTAAGATAAGGAGAGCAGATGCGCTCGTCGCTCAAGATAACGGTGACGTTAGAAGTACCACCACGCATTTCAGGACCGTAGGAAGGCAACCAGCTAACTTCTTTATCTTGCATAATGCCGGCGTAAGCCAGGATCTTACCCATAGAGAGCACACCTTGACCGCCGAAGCCTGCTATAATTATTTCTTCTGTCATTTCTTTGTGAATTTTAATATTAACTATTTTTTTCTCAATGAGAATACCGTTTCGTTAGGTTGGTCGAAAGTGCCGACGCGTTCGATGAATTTAGGATCGAACTTGCCGTCAACCTTCATGTCGCCCAGCGGGAAGAACTTCAAAGTGTTTTCTTCCATCCACTTGTTAGCTTGTACCGGAGTCATTTTCCAGCCAGAGTTACAGTTAGAGGTTACTTCTACGAAGGAAACGCCCTTGTTGAGTTTCTGGTTTTCGAATGCTTGGCGGATAGCTTTCTTACATTTGCGAGCCAAAGCCGGGGTATAGACAGCCTGACGGGTTACATAGTAAGTGCCAGGGAGTTGAGCCAACATTTCGGTCATTCTCATGGTGTGGCCCATGATTTCAGGATCACGACCGTAAGGGCAGGTGACGGTTTCCATACCTTCGAGGGTAGTAGGAGCCATTTGGCCGCCGGTCATACCGTAGATACCGTTGTTGATGAAGATCATTGTGATGTTTTCGCCACGGTTGCAAGCGTGAAGAACTTCAGCAGCACCGATGGAAGCCAAGTCGCCATCACCTTGATAGGAGAAAACGAAGGTTTCGGGGCGGAGACGTTTGATAGCGGAAGCGCAGGCAGGAGCACGGCCGTGAGCTGCTTCTACGAAGTCAACGTCAAAATAGTTGTATGCCAATACAGAACAGCCTACCGGGGAAATACCGATGACATTGTCCTGGATGCCCATTTCTTCGATAACTTCGGCGATGATTCTGTGAACGACGCCGTGACCGCAACCTGGGCAATAGTGCATTACGTTGTCGGTGAGGACCGGCGTACGTCTGTACACTAAGTTTTCGGGTTTAATTATATCTTCTCTTGTCATAATTTCAAAACATTAAATTATTTAACCATTTTTTTCAAAGCATCGAGAATTTCGATCGGGGTAGGGATGACACCACCGTAACGGCCGAAGTGCTCAACAGGAACCTTGCAGTCGACAGCGAGTTTGACGTCTTCCATCATCTGACCGGCGTTCATTTCGACGCTTAAGATCTTCTTCATGCGGCCACCGATTTCTTTGACAGCTTTTGTCGGGAACGGCCACAGAGTGATCGGGCGGATCAAACCGACCTTGATGCCTTCAGCGCGAGCGAGTTCCATAGACTTCATACAGATACGTGCTGCGGAGCCGTATGCTACGAACAGATATTCGGCGTCGTCGCAGTTGATAGCTTCGTAACGAGCGTCTTCTTCTTCGCATTTTCTGTATTTAGCTTGGATTCTGTCGTTGATTGCTTCTTGCTTGAGGGCTTCAAGTTCAAGAGAAGTAACGATTCTGTGTTTGCCAGTGGAACGGTGACCCGTTGCAGCCCACGGACAGTTTTGTTCGATATATTCGTTGGTCCAACGAGGTTTGTAGTCGTCAACCATGACTTTTTCCATAACCTGACCGATGACACCATCAGAGAGGATGGCAACTGGGTTTCTGTATTTGAAAGCCAAGTCGAAGCCGAGTTCTACGAAGTCATACATTTCCTGTACGGAAGCGGGTGCGAGGGTGATGAGTCTGTAGTCACCGTGGCCGCCGCCCTTGGTTGTCTGGAAATAGTCGGACTGAGAAGGTTGGATAGTACCAAGACCAGGACCGCCACGAACGACGTTGACGCACAATGCAGGAAGTTCAGCGCCTGCGATGTAGGAGAGACCTTCTTGCATCAGGGAGAAACCAGGAGAAGAAGAAGATGTCATAACGCGTTTACCAGCTGCTGCGCCAGCATATACCATATTGATGGATGCGAGCTCGCTTTCGGCTTGAAGTACAACCATGCCGGTTGTCAAATATGGTCTTTCAGCCATCAAATGTTCGAGGACTTCACTCTGCGGGGTGATAGGATATCCGAAATAACCGTCGCAACCACAGCGGATAGCAGCCTCAGCAATGGCTTGATTACCCTTCATCAATTTTAATTCTTTTGCCATTTTACTAAGTTGTTTAGTTTGTTAATTGTTGTTTTTTAATTCTGATTTGAAAAAGCATAAGATTATTCAACCTTTGCGCGATAGACTTCGATAACGCCATCCGGGCAGATGACTGCGCAACTTGCGCAACCGACGCAGGCGTCTTCGTTTACCATCTCAAGGTAATTGTAACCCTTTGCATTTACGTGTTTGGAAAGTGCGATACATTGGTTTGGACATCCTGTAAGACAGACGCCGCAACCTTTACACTTTTCAGTGTCAATGATTAAAGCTCCTTTAAATGCCATAATTTTTTAATTTAACTAGTTATTAATTTGGTTGTTTGTTGTTTCTATACTACCTTTTGAAAAGGGTGGCAAATATACAAAAATTGTCTCTACTCCGCGCAATAAAAATTCGGAAAGTTTATACGACGGTCCCGAAAGCCTGGTTTCAAGTTTAAGGTTTAAGTTTTAAGGTTAAATGTAGGCCGTCATTGTCTGTTGTTGAATTTCAAAGCCTTTCCCTTGTGCTCTTCGTGGAAGACGCCGTTTTCGAACACTAAGTTCCCATTGACAAAGGTGTGCGTGACGCGGCTTTTGACGTCTATCCCATTATAGGGCGTCCAGCCGCATTTTGAAAATTCCCCTTCATTGCAGATGGTTTTGCCACCACATAAATCAACGAGCGCCAAGTCTGCGTGATAACCCTCCCTGATGAATCCTCTTTTATCCACTTGGTATAGAATGGCCGGGTTGTGGCACATCAGCTGTACGATTTGAGGAAGGGAAATCGCCCCATGTTCTGCTATGTTGACCATGATGTCCAAACTGTGTTGGATGGACGGGAAACCTGATTTGCTGGTGAAGTAGTCGTCCGTGAATTTGTCCGTCTTCAAGTGCGGTGCGTGGTCTGTGCCGATGGTGTCTATTTTCCCAGAACTTAATGCATTCAACAATGCGGAATTGTCACAGCTGCTCTTGATGGCCGGATTGCATTTGATAGCGAAGCCGAAATCTTCGTAGTGATGGTCTTGGAAATAGAGATAATGGGGGCAGGTTTCCGCGGTTATCTTCTTTTCGGACAGTGGGATGTCGTTTCTAAACAAATCCAGCTCTAAGGCGGTGGAGATATGCATCACGTGCAGACGCGCGCCTGTTTTCTCAGCTAATTCCACGGCTTTGGCGGAAGACTTGAAGCAGGCTTCAGCAGTGCGGATGTACGGATGAATCGTAGCGTTAGGTATTACTTCATTACGGGCGACCATCTCTTTGTAATGCAGAGTGTTGCGCTTTATTATTTCCTCATCTTCGCAATGTGCGGCTATCAGGCAGGGAGCTTCGCGGAAGAGCGTTTCCAACGTGCCCTCGTTATCCACCAGCATATTGCCCGTGCTCGAGCCCATAAACAGTTTGATGCCGCACACGTTCCGGACGTCAGTCTTGAGCACCTCGGCCATGTTGTCATTGGTGGCGCCCAAATAAAAAGAGTAATTGGCCAAAGATTTTTCAGCGGCCAAGTCGAACTTCTCTTGCAGCAGCGCCTGCGTGGTGGTTTGCGGCACGGTGTTGGGCATATCCATAAAGGAGGTTACGCCGCCGGCAACGGCAGCGCGGCTTTCCGTGTAGATGTCTGCCTTCTGCGTCAGGCCCGGTTCCCGGAAGTGGACGTGTTCGTCAATAATTCCCGGTATCAGATATTTTCCGGTGGCATCAATGACGGTGGCGGAACCTGGGTCGAAGTTCTCATCCAGACTGATTTGTTGTATGTATCCGTCAACTACAAAGACGTTGGCTTTGCGGATTTCTCCATCGTTGACGACCGTGGCATTTTTAATGTAGTAATTCATAAGCTTTTGACAGATTGCTTCTTAATTCAGAAATGAAACGAGCGCAAAGATACAAAAATTTAAAGTTCAAAGTTTATAGTATAGAGGATGCTTTAAGCCAATGACTAACAACTAAAAAGTCAACAGTCAAAGTTCAATGTTTATTTTGTCAACCCGCGACACAAAATTTATCGTATATTTGCCGCCGTTTTTGAATTAATGTAAAATTACTATAAATATGAACACAGTTTTTATCACAGGTGCGACCAGCGGATTCGGCGAAGCTATCGCACGCACACTCGCCAAGCAGAATGTCAAAATGGTTATCACTGGCCGTACAAAAGACAAACTTTTCCAAGTGGCCAAAGAGATTGAGGAAACTACGCAGACCAAGGTCCTGCCATTGGTTTTCGACATCCAGGATTACAATGCCTGCAAGGCTGCCATCGAGTCTATGCCTGCGGAATTCCAAGATGTTGACGTGCTCATCAACAATGCCGGTCTGTCACAGGAATTGCAGCCTGTGCATGAAGCTGACATCGACGATTGGGAGCGTATGATCAACACCAATATCAAGGGACTGCTCTACGTCACCCGCCTGATTTCTCCCAAAATGGTGGAGAAAAAATGCGGCCACATCATCAATCTCGGTTCCACCGCATCGCACGAGATATATTACGGCGGCAACGTCTATTGTGCCACCAAACACGCTGTGAACGCCCTCACCAAAGGTATGCGCACCGATTTTCTCAAGTACGGCATCAAAGTGACGATGATTTCCCCGGGCGCTTGCGAAACCAATTTCTCAGTGGTTCGTTTCCACGGTGATAAGGAACGCGCCGCAAAGGTCTATGAAGGATACGATCCTATTGTCGCACAGGATATTGCAGATGTCGTTGAGTTCGTCCTTTCTCGTCCGGCACACGTTTGTTTGAACGAGGTGATCCTCACTCCGACCGCCCAATTCAACGGCGTTATCAATCGCGAAAAATAATTTTTAAATTTTTTCATGTTTCAAGTGCAACAATTTTTGAAAAAAATCGTCTGGTATTTGAAACCCCAAAAAAACTTGCAATTATGAATAAGAATTTATTTTGTATCCCATTGCTTTGCCTGCTGTTGGCTTTAGGAAACACAGTATGGTCCCAATGCAACCCGGCCAGCACGGCAGGAGGATCTCCATGCGCATTCGGTGCATTGAATGCTTTTTGTACGGATGAAAACCCCTTGGGTATCTCATACCCATCTTCTACCAACAGCCCGAATGCAAGTGCATTTACCGGTTCGAGTTCTGTCGGATGCTGTTCCTCCACACCCAACCCGGCATGGTACTTTATGAGAATTGACCAGCCTGGCAACCTGCTGATTTACATCGAACAATATAGTGGGACCACGGGCCGAGATGTGGACTTTGTATGCTGGGGACCGTTTCAAGCTTCCAGCGTGGCAGACTTCAAAGACCAACTTTGTTGTCAACAATATAATCTGACCACCAGCGGCGGCAGTAGCCACAGACCAAGCGGTGGCAATCATAACAATGATTTAGGTGGCTATCCTGTACCGGCTAATGCAACAGGTAACACCATTCCGATTATTGACTGTAGTTATTACGCTGACCCTACTGAATGGTGCTATATTCCGAATGCCCAGTATGGTGATTTTTATCTGTTGCTGTTAACTAACTACAGTAACCAACCTGCCACCATCAATTTCAACCGCGTGGCCAACAGTTCTACCGCAACTACAGACTGCCAGGTGTTGATGCCGTTGGAAAGCAACAGCCCGATTTGTGAAGGCCAGGTTCTCATCATCAACAACCCGACAATCCCATTAGGAAGTTCCAACATCACGTACCAATGGTCAGGCCCCGGTGGCTTCAATCAGACCACCACAGGTCCGACACTCGAAATTCCCAATGCCACGTCCGCCAATTCAGGCCGTTATCGTCTGATTATGACCAGCGGCAGTGTTAAAGACACCGTTTATTCCGATTCTTTGGTGGTTACTCCTACACCGCAAATAACGTTTTCCATTTCGGATGGAACTACCTTCTGCGAAGGTGAACCTGTGAATTTGAATGTCGGCTTTGCCAACCACCCGTACGGTTGGTTCTCTATCTCAGGCCCTAACGGTTACAACAACGGTGCACCAATATCCACGTTCTCCGTTCCGCCATTTGACATTCACAATGACACCTGTTTCAATGTCAGTGTCCGAGTGAGTTCCGGTGACAACTTCTGTTACGCCCAAGACACTGTTTGTTTCATCTGCGCCCGTACCAGTTCGGGACTGATAGAAGAACAAATCTGTGTGGGCAGCAATTATAACAACCACGGCTTCACTTTGCCGGTTCAAAATGCACCTTTGGACACTTTGCTTACGGCAACCTATACGAACACAGCAGGATGCGACAGTACCGCACAGGTTTTGTTGCACGTCACATCCAATCCTCTCATTGAAGAGATCCAAAACGATGTTGAACACTGCGGTCGTCAAGACGGTAATCTTATCGTTTCCGTGACCCAGGGCACTGAACCACTGCAGTACACCTGGTCTCCGGACGTTGCTCCTCTTCAAAGAGACTCCTTGCTTAACATCCATGGCGGCACTTACCAACTTGATGTTGTAGATAGCTTCGGCTGTCGCGATTCCCACACATTTGAAGTTGTTGCCCTTCCTAACCCCGTGGCATGTTTCAGCCTCACACCAGAATCTCCTTCTTATTTGGTTGGTGAGAACATTGTCTTCAACAACTGCTCACAATATCAAGACTACAACCATTGGAATATGGGCGACAACACCACATTCGACACCTACGGAGTTTCCTATACATACAATGAAATTGGTGCATACACTATCTCTTTGGAGGTTACAGATGAAGCTGGCTGTACGGACAGAACTGAGAAACTCATCGAAGTTCACGAGAAGATGCGCTTCTATCTGCCCAATAGCTTCACCCCGGACGGCGATGGCATCAACGACATCTTCATCCCAGTCCAAATGGAGGTAAAGGATGATTCCTATTCAATGATCATTTACGACCGCTGGGGCAGCCTCGTATTCAAAACCCAAGATCTGAATATCGGCTGGGACGGTACGGTGAATGGCAAATTAGTAGAAAAAGGTTCAATGTTTACCTATTTTACTACTTATAAAGACATTGACGGCCAGGTATATGAAAAGAACGGTACCGTTACAGTTCTTTACTAAAGATAATCCTTATTTATAATTGGAAAAAGCGCTTGCAGTTTAGCAGGCGCTTTTTTTTTAGGGAACTATATACCTGTTGTCCCGAGCTCTTGAAATAAAAAGGAAGATAGATACGTGTTGGCAGTAAAACAGATCTAACATAATCACCTTGTCATTCCCCACACACATATAGCGCAAAAGCAAATTTTGCGCCACCATAAATTCCCCTTCTCGCAGAAGGGGTGCCCGTAGGGCGGGGTAGTGGTATCGAAAGTTTGCGGAGCATCCTTATATGTTGATTTTAAACAAGGTACGGCTGCGCCGTGATGTTTATGTCACTACCCCGGCTTTCAGCCACCCCTTCTAATAGAAGGGGAATGAGTGCCTCCGTTCGGGCAGGCCCGACGGTGAGATGAACGTCTTGATAAGGATTCTGAAGAGATCATAACTTTTGAATACGTGCCAATTTTTGCCAGCATGATATTTACCATTCAAATCATATCTTGCCACTTAGGTCAACATGTATATAGTTACCTTTTTTTATGGTTGTTATTGGCAGTTGATGGATAAGATGTCGTCCCACTCGGAAGTGTAGTTGTGGGAAAGATGCTGTCGGTTCATCTTGATGCCGTCAAAACCGGCGGAAGCAACGACCACGGAACGTGCGCCCTGTTTCTTATTGATAGCATCCAAGGCACTCATCAGACGATCATGCTTGTCATGGTCCACCTCATCAAACAAGACAGTCTGCACAGCATTTTTCGAAGAGATGTCGGATAGAATGACGCCTGCTTTCTTATATTGGAAAGGTTTTTGGAAAAGAGCACCAGCAACCTTCGTGGCCACGTTCACCAATTCTATGGTACTGTCAGTGCCCACCGGCAGCGTGATGAGGCGATTGGCAAACTGCTGGGGCTTGTCCTCACGATGACGGTTTGTCATCAGGAAGACCATGATGGCGCCGCAGACGCTCTGCTGTTTGCGCAGCTTTTCGGCAGCCATGGAGGTGAACAGGGCGATCTGCTGCTGGATGTCCTGCACTTCGGTCAATTCCTTGCTGAAGCTTCTGGAAACGGTGATTTGCTGTTTGTCCTTGCCAACCTCTTCAAACTCGACGCAGGGCTCGCCGTGGAGTTCGCGCCAGGTCTTCACGCCTCCTACGTGCATCAAGCGCTGCACTCTATCGACAGGCCATTGCGCAAAATCCCATGCGGTGCGCACGCCTTGGCTTTGAAGCATCGCGGAAAAACGTCGCCCGATGCCCCAGACATCTTCAATAGGGAATTTACGCAACACCGTCTCGATATCCTGCGGCCGGTGCATGTAGCAACTGCCGCGCAATTTGGGATATTGCTTGCACAACTTCGACGCTATCTTGGCTAACGTCTTGGTAGGGGAGATGCCCACACTGATGGGGATGCCCGTGTTCCGTTGCACGACGTATGAAATTCTGTGGCCCAACTCGTCCAACTTACTATCTTCCACGCCTCGCAAGTCTAAGAAAGACTCATCAATTGAATACACTTCTGTCGCCGGTACTAACGAGCGCAAGGTCTGCTGTACGCGTTGCGACATATCGCCATACAGCACATAATTGCTCGAGAACACCGCTACATCATATCGCCGAACCATTTCCCCTAACTGATAGAAAGGCTGTCCCATCTTGATGCCGATGCGTTTGGCTTCGTTGGACCGTGAAATCACACAGCCGTCATTGTTGGACAAGATGACGACAGGCCGGCCGTTCAATGCGGGATTGAACACGCGCTCACAGGAAACGAAGAAGTTATTGCAATCAGCTAAACCGTACATGGTTTCATGTTTCAAGTTTCAAGTTTCAGGGGGCAGGGTAATGTTTAAAGTTTAAAATGGCTAATGGCTAACAGCCAACAAATCACGCCTTTTTAATAATATAGGTGACGATACCCCAGACGACGAAGTGGTTCTCTTCGGTGACTTCAATGGCTGGGAAATTAGGATTGGCAGGTTGCAGCCATACGCGGTTCTGTTCGATGCGAATTCGCTTGAGCGTGAATTCTCCATCAATGAAGCACACGGCTATAGAGCCGTCAGAAGGTTCTAACGATTTGTCGATGACGACGATGTCACCATCATGGATGTCAGCGCCCTCCATACTGTCGCCTTTGATACGGGCATAGAAAGTTGACGCCGGGTTCTTGATGACATAGCGATTCAAATCCAAGGTCGGCTCGGCAAAGTCCTCTGCAGGACTTGGAAATCCAGCGTGAATGCCTTCTACTAAGGGCACGCGGTCTTTATGTGAGTGAGGGGTGAAGATGTCCATACGGAGGTTTCAGGTTTCAAGTTTCAAGTGAGGAGACTTACAAAAGTCAATGTCAAAGTTTAAAGTTCAAAGTTTAAAGAACCAATGGCTAAAGGCAAACAGTCAAAAGCTGATAAAGTCAACGTCAAACTCCTGCGTCTTTCTTCCGTACTACGAGTTGTGCGTTTTCGAATTTGGTGACGACGACGGGTTCGTCTTTGTCAATCAGTCCGCGTTCGGAGGTGGCCTCGAGAATTTGTCCGTCAATGTTTATTTTGCCGGCGGGGCGCATAAAGGTTGCCGCAGTGCCGGTCATTCCAACATACTGCTGCATGCGCATATCCTGGGCGGAGTATCCCTTATCCGTGTCGAGTTTCGTTTTCAGTGCCATAGAGCCGAATCGCGTGTCGGCGGTTATCAGTTTCTTGCCTAACCACAAGGAGAGGAAGAATCCGGCCACCACGCTGAATACGACAATCAGCGTGCTTTTCCCGATTTGGGCGGCCGCATCAATGTCGGGGTCGAAATGGAAATGGAATCCGACATTGAACACCATCGTCAGAATCAGGGACGCCAAGATGAGGATGATGCCGGAGATGCCCGCCACACCGAATCCCGGAATCACGAAGAGTTCCAGCATCAATAGGATGACGCCGGCAAGGAATACGAGAATTTCCCAATGCGCGGCGAGGCCCTCCAAATAATGTGGGGCGAAGTAGAGTAGGGCAGCGCATAGGGCAATGATGATGGGCAGACCCAGTCCGGGTGACTGGAATTCGAAGTATAGTCCGCCGATAATGCACATGATGAGTATGCCGCTCACCACAGGATTCACTAAGAAATTGATGAATTTGTCGATGCCGGAAAGATGTTGTTCAACGATTTCGTAATGTTCGATGTTGGCAGCTTTCAACACGGCGGTCCGGCTGTCGGCCATAGATTCGCAGTAGCCGTTTTGGACAGCTTCTTCCGTGGTGAAAGTCAGCACCTTGCCGCTGTCACTAATGCCGGGCACTACGACGTCTGGGTCCACCATGGCTTGCGCGATATCTGGATTCCGGCCGTTTTTCTCAGCCGTGGAACGCATCAATGACCGCATGTAGGATTGATACTTGTCGGGCATGATTTCCCCCTGCTGGTTCACCACGGAAGCGGCTCCGAAGGAGGAACCGGAGGCCATGTAGATACTGTCGCAGGCGATGGAAATCAACGCGCCGGCAGATGCCGCGTTGTTGTTGATGAACACCATTGTCGGCATTGGCGCGTTCAACAGCAACGTGCGGATTTTGTCGGCTGCATCCAATTCGCCACCGAAGGTGTTGAGCTCCAGCAGCAAATAGTCGGCCTTCTGGGCCTTTGCATCAGCCACTGCCTTTTCTGTTTTGCGCAATGCGGGCTTGGCTATGTTGTCATCTATATTATAATAGTAAACTTTTGTCGTGTGCTGCGCTTGGATTGTCCAGGCCACCAACACAAACAGCAACATCGTCAGATATCTTTTTAACATATTGGTATAATCTACGTTTATTTTAACTCGACTTTGAAATTGACAGGTAACTCCAATTTGTTGACAAACTCTTCAGGATTAACCTTGGTGGAGAAATTGAAGAAGTCGGAATAGAAAACGCCTCCGTGTTCTACGATGCGGACATAGAACGGTGTTTTCCCTTTGAATTTCTGCAATTGCTCTTTCAGTTTGTTGGCCACTTCGGCTGTCACGTCGTCTATGCCGAGCACTAAAGTGACTTGTTGGCAAAGTTTCTCGTAAGCATCTTCCAGATAATGAATTTCCATAGGCTTGATGTCGAGACGTTCCACATCTTCGCCGGTGACCTTGTCGCGCCACTGCTGTCTTTTTAAGAAAGCGCGAATATATAATCGTTTGCCTTTTTCGAAAAGATGCTTGTATTTGGTGTATTCCTCGCTGAACAACGTCCACTGCCAGGAGCCTTCGTAATCTTCGAAGGTGATGGTGCCGTACTCCGTGTTCTTTCGGGACAGTTTGCTGACGCAGTCGGTGACAATGGCCACAAAGGTGAAGGGCTTGCCAGAGATGTGGTTCTTCTTCATATACTCCATATCACTGATTTGCGTGAGATCTACGGACGCGAAGTTTTGAATGATGGGCTTGTATTCGTCCAAAGGATGACCGGAAATATAGAATCCGGCGACCTCTTTTTCATTCTTGATCTGCTCGTAATTGCCCCAAGGCTCGCAGACGGGAATCGGCAGCGTGACATCTTCTTCCACGGCTTCGGCCATGTCGAAAATGGAAAACTGGGAGGCGTTGCTGTTCTGGCTCTTGTTGGCATAACTGATCAATTTGTCGATAAAGGTTTGTCCTTCTTTTTCTGAATAGAAGAACTGGGCCCGGTGCATGTCCGGGAAACAATCGAAAGCACCGCCGTATGCCAGTGTTTCAATACATTTCTTGTTGCAGCTGCGCAGATCCACGCGTGTTACGAAGTCGAAAATGTCCTTATACGGGCCGTTGGCGATTCGTTCCTCCACAATGCTGTTGGCGGCACTGTTGCCCACACCCTTGAGGGCGGCCAGCCCGAAACGGATGTTGCCGGCTTTGTTGACGGTGAAAGTCTGGTCCGACTCGTTGATATCGGGACCTAACACGCGGATGTTGCGTTTGAGCGCATCTTCAATATATACACTGATGGTCTCAATGTCACTGATGTTGTTCGTCAAGTTGGCAGCCATGAACTCCGCACGGTAGTTGGCCTTCAGATAAGCGGTCTGATATGCGACCCAGGAATAGCAAGTTGCATGCGACTTGTTGAAAGCGTACGATGCGAACTTCTCCCAATCGCCCCAGATTTTCTCCAGCACTTCAGGATCGTGCCCGTTTGACTTGCCTTGTTCAATGAACTTAGGCTTCATCTTGTCCAGCTTGTCGCGTTGTTTCTTACCCATAGCCTTACGCAGGGTGTCGGACTCGCCTCGCGTGAAGTTGGCCAACAGACGCGACAGGAGCATCACCTGTTCCTGATAGACAGTGATGCCGTATGTGTCTTTCAAATACTGCTCCATGACGGGGATGTCGTATTTGATTTCCTCTTGGCCCTGTTTACGGCGGATGAACTGCGGAATGTAGTCCATCGGGCCCGGGCGGTAGAGGGCGTTCATTGCGATAAGGTCTTCGAATTTACTGGGCTTGAGTTCTTTCAGATATTTCTGCATGCCGGCGGATTCAAACTGGAACGTGGCCACGGTGTCACCGTTGCAGAAAAGTTCATAGGTGGCGGGGTCGTCCAGCGGAATGTTGTTGATGTCAACGTCGATGCCTCTGGATTTCTTGATGTTGGACAGAGCTTCTTTGATGATGGAAAGGGTGCGCAGACCCAGGAAGTCCATCTTGATAAGGCCTACATCTTCGATTACAGAGCCTTCATACTGCGTGACGAGGATGCCCTGTTTGGATTCCTTGTCTTCCACGATGGACAGGGGAGCGAACTTGGTAAGGTCGTCGGCGCCGATGATGACACCGCAGGCGTGAATGCCGATTTGCCGCACGGTACCTTCGAGCTGTGTAGCATAATGCAATACATCGTGAACAATTTGAGGACCGTTGTCGTAGGCGTCTTTCATTTCGGGCACCATCTTGAGGCAGTTCTTAAGCGTCACTTTCGGGGCCTTGCCGGTCTTGGGGTCTTCGGGAAATTTTGCCGGTACCATCTTAGCCAGGCGGTTGGATTCCTGAAGGTCGAGATCCTGCACGCGCGCGACGTCCTTGATGCTGGACTTGGCGGCCATGGTGCCGTATGTGATGATATGTGCGACTCTCTCCTTGCCGTATTTGTTAGTAATCCATTCCAGAATCTTATAACGTCCTTCATCGTCGAAGTCGACGTCGATATCGGGGAGTGAGATACGGTCGGGGTTGAGGAAACGTTCGAACAGCAAGTCGTATTTCAGCGGGTCCACGTCCGTGATGGTCAGGCAGTAGGCGACTACGGAGCCTGCGGCGGAGCCACGGCCCGGGCCCACGGAGATGCCCATCTTGCGGGCGGCGGTGATGAAGTCCTGCACAATAAGGAAGTATCCCGGGAAACCCATGTTGCGCATGACACTCAACTCGAAGTCGATGCGGTCCTGGATGTCATTGGGCACGGGATCGCCGTAGCGTCTGTGTGCGCCGTCCATGGTGAGTTTGCGCAGATAGTCGGCTTCCAGTTTGATACGGTAAACGCGTTCCATACCGCCGAGTTTCTCGATACGACCCTGGCCCTCTTCGTCGGATTCGAATTCCTGGCGCAGGTCTTCTTCTGAAAAACGCTCCTTGTAAGATTCCACCGTGCCGAACTCCTCGGGAATGTCGAACACCGGCATAATGGGACCGTGTTTCAATTTGTAGAATTCGACCTTGTCAACAATTTCCTGAGTATTGGTCAAGGCTTCGGGCACATCGGAAAATATCTCGGCCATCTCCTCGGGAGTCTTCAGCCATTCCTGCTTGGTATAGTGCATTCGGTCTACTTCGTCCACTTTTTTGCCGGTGCTGAGGCAGATGAGTCGGTCATGCGCTTCCGCATGCTCTTCTTCGACGAAATGCACGTCATTGGTGGCAATGAGTTTCGTATTGGTGTCCTTGGCCAATTCGATGATTCCTCTGTTTACGAACTGCTGCTGCTCGAAAACCGTGCGGTCGCCGCCAGGCTTGTCGGTTTGATGACGTTGCAGTTCAAGATAAAAGTCCTCGCCGAAGAGGCTCTTAAACCAGAGAACGGCTTGCTTGGCTTTCTCGTAATCGTTGTTGGCCAGGGCCCTGGGTATTTCTCCGGCCAGGCAGGCAGACGAGGCTATGACGCCCTCGTGGTATTGTTCGAGCAGGCCGCGGTCGATTCGCGGACGGTAGTAGTAGCCGTCAACCCAAGCAGCGGAGACCATCTTGCACAAATTGTGATACCCCGTCTCGTTTTTAGCCAATAGAATCAAGTGGTAGCCGCTGCCGTTTTCCTTCTTCTCGCGGATAAGTCGGCTGCCCTCCGGGTTGCTGGGGGTCTGTTTGGCCACATATACCTCGCAACCGAATATGGGCTTGAAGATTTTCTGCTTTGCCTCTTCCAAACGACGCTGGCACTCCAACATGTCCACTCCGCCAGGTTCCAATGTCTCCAACTCCTTCTCAATTTTCTTAATGTCGTTCTTGATGGAACCGTTGATTTTGTCGGTATAGTCGAAAAACTCCTTGATGCCAAACATGTTTCCGTGGTCTGTTATGGCCAAGGCGTTCATACCGGTACGCTGGCATTTGTCAACTAATCCGGAGATTGTGGACATACCGTCGAGAATGGAGTATTGCGTGTGTACGTGAAGGTGTGTAAAGTTGCTCATAATCAATATTATGTTGGTAAATGGTCGTTTTTGAAACTAAGCGGGCAAATATACGAAAAGTTTGGTTTTGAGCTAAGGTGTGGAATTGCCATCAATGGCAACCCCAAAGGGGTTGAATTTTTGTAACCCGAGATAAGCCCGGAATGTAATGAAGGGCGCAATTTGGGGAGGAATGGCGAAGTGCGGAGGAGGCGGCGCGGGATGGCGTGCGCCGAAGGAAATACCTGCTGTCGCCGCCTGTAGGGGAAGCAACTAAATGCAAATCGGAAGCAAATAAGGCCTACGGGCTATGCGATAGGGGACCGCGGCAGCGATTGGAGCCCATTTACTTGCGTGCGGGTGGGAGGACGGGGTGTTTTATATGGAAGCAAATCTTTGCAAATCTGAAACGAATTTGCGCCTGACGGCGCATGTGGGTGGGCAGCAAGTTAGGGCAAAAAGCGCGACGGCACCGCGTTGGATTGCGGGTCGGTGGTGCCGGGCCGCCCAAATCGTAATAAAAACAAAATATATCGGTCAACAAGTGTATAGTTGCATTAATAAAACGGAGACCTACTACGCCAGTAGCGTGCCAAACGGTTCAATGTGCTGTCTGGCAAAATGTTACTAAAACGAAAGATCGTAGGAGGTGTAAAAATATTGGACAAGGGTGTACAGTTTCAGGATGGAAGTGAGAAAGCTAATAGTCAAGAGCTAAGAGACGAAAAAGTCAAAGTCAAAGTCAACGTTCAAACAGCCAGGTGTCTGTGTGGCCGTCGGGGTAGGTGTAGGACCAGACAAGGCGGTGCTCAGTGAGTTCGGAGAGGTGAAACTTGGTTTCGTGGTTGATGTAGCGATGGACATTGGCGGCAGTCTCCTGGGCGTAGTTGTAATACCAGGAGGCATCATCTTCTTTTTCCGGCTTGGAAAGGCACTCCATCTTGAAAGTCGCGGAATCTCCGCTGAAAAAGAAGTCATCGCCGTCGAGGCGCCAGTAACTCGGGCTGTAGTAGTCGAAATCCCACGCCACGCGACTGCCGTCTTGGCGCACCAGCAGATAGTGCTGTAGGGCGTGATCCAAGGCCGTGCCCTTTGCGAAGAAATCCATCGTGCCTTCCTCAAAACAGTAGATGCTGTCAGCGCCCACGGCGTACGACCAGCTGTGGCGATACAGATAATGACCGGGAACTTGCTGTTGGAGAGAGTCTCCTTTCTGTCCGACAGGGATTTGTCCGACAGCGGCGGTGGCACCGAACATTGCCAGCAGCAGGCAGAGCAGGGAGGGGAGGGGCAGGATATTTGTTCTCTTATACATATTTATTATTTATGCGGCAAAAATAAAAATTTAATCCGGTATGTGCGGAGCACCAGCGGATTTTTCTGAAAAAGAATTACATTTTCAGCATCCTCCATCGGAGAAAAACAGCCGTTATTTCAGCTCCAACTGAATAAAAATATCCTATTCGTGTTGTTGAAAAAGCATTATAAAACGTTATAATACAATAAATTATATAATGTTTAAAAATACAGTGGCAGGCAAAAAGAAAAAACTTGCGGGTATAAGTTGCTCATTATCAAAAAAAATGTATTTTTGCAGCCCAAAATAAAAGCGAAAAAATAATAAAAAAGATATAGAGATGAAACAAGAATTGATTCAGTACGTAGAGGACAATTTCATTACGAAACAAGAATTCCCGAAATTTAAAGCAGGTGATACAATCACCGTATCTTATAGAATCGTTGAAGGTTCCAAGGAACGTATCCAACAGTTCCAAGGCGTTGTGCTTCAAATCAACGGCACAGGCGCAACAAAGACTTTCACCGTTAGAAAAATCTCCGGCGGTATCGGCGTTGAAAGAATTTTCCCGTTCACCACTCCGATGATTGCTGACATCAAAGTTACCAAACGTGGTGTTGTTCGCCGCGCTCGTATTTTCTACCTTCGTAACCTCACCGGTAAGAAGGCTCGTATCAAAGAACGCAGAGGTTAATAATTATCATACAAGAAATGAGGCGGTTATTTCGATTATCGAAGTAACCGCTTTTTTTTGTATTTTCGCACCCTCTTTTTAAATATAGTATTATCGTGGCATTATTACAATCTTTCGAAAAGTCTGGGAATGTCCTGTTCAAGTATCGTGGACAGATTCCCGCACTCATATTCCTGCTGGCAATACCTATTCTATTTTTCAGCAATTCAGACCTTTATATGCAGATTTTTGTCGGACAGCGACATTTTTTCCGTATTGTTTGCATCGTGTTGGGCATTCTGACTTCCCTTGCCGGACTGGTCTTGCGTGCTTATACGGTCAGCACTACGCCAAAGGGCACATCCGGAAGAAATACTGCCAAACAGGTGGCCAATTCCCTCAACACGAAAGGCATCTACTCCGTAGTTCGCCATCCGCTCTATTTGGCCAACTACTTGTTGTGGGCCGGCATCCTTATTTTTTCAATGAACATCTGGGCATTCATCATAGTTTCCCTGGTTTATTGGATCTATTACGAACGCATTATGTTTGCCGAAGAGGCCTTCCTCCGCAACAAGTTCGGCCAGGAATTCGAAGAATGGGCTGCCTCAGTCCCCGCTTTTATTCCAAATTGGTCACTCTATGAGAAAGGCGATATGAGCTTCTCGCTCAAAACCTGCATCCGTCGCGAATACGTCACCGTCTTCTCAACGGTGTTTTCGTTCGCCATTGTTGACTACATCCTGTTCTATCTGACCTGCGTGCGCTGGATTGATTACGGAATTTTGTCGATAAATGCCTGGCTGCGACCGTCTTTGTACATCCTTGTCGTCTGCCTCATTCTGATGCTTGTCATCCGCACCATCAAACATCACACCAAACTGCTCAGCGCAGACGCCACCCGCGACTAACCTTTATTTCCGATATTAACCCAAAAAAATCTATAAAAATGAACATCACACACATCGAACACATTGCTATCGCAGTGAAAAGTCTTGAGACAGCCATTCCTTATTATGAGAATGTGTTAGGTCTGAAATGCTACAACATCGAAGAAGTCGCTGACCAGAAGGTCAAGACCGCATTCTTCAAAGTCGGCCAAACCAAAATCGAATTGCTCGAGCCGACTTGCCCGGAAAGCACCATCGCTAAGTTCATCGAGAACAAAGGCGAAGGCCTCCATCACGTTGCATTCGCAGTTCCTGACACTGCAGCCGCATTGAACGAATTGGCTGAAAAGGAAATCCGCTTGATTGACAAAGAACCTCGCGGAGGTGCTGAAGGCCTCATGATTGGCTTCGCACACCCGAAGGCTACTTGCAGCGTTCTCACCGAATTCTGCGCTCCTAAAACTCAAGAATAATATCATATACGGATGAGAAACGAGCCAAGCTCGTTTCTCATTCTTGTTTGCCTTTCAATGAAACAGAAAAAATCATACCAGTCAACCCTTAAATGGGGTTTAGTGCTCGGAGCCTGCCTTTCGGCCTTCGAGTTGGTGAAGATGTTCGCCCGAAAAGTCGAATACGGCAGTACACAACTGCTTGATATTGCATTGATTATTGGATTCATTCTGATATTGTATGCCGGCATCAAGGAGTTTAAAGAACATTACACCGAACGTCTGACTTTTGCCAAGGCATTCTTCGGATGCTGCCTCATCTCATTGATCGGCTCCATTGTCTTTTTTGCCTATGCCATGGTGCACTATTCCGTTGTCGAACCCGACGGACTAAGCACAAAATATGAAATTGCCTTAGATAATTTCAAAAAAGTCATTGACCGTGATACCATTAGCGGAGATGAAATGCTCTCCTATATGGACACTGTCAGCAATATTATGAAAACTGCCGAAACGGCTTATCCTTGGCCTGACACCGTGGATGATGTCACGCTGATAGAAGCCCATGTAGGTCTGGAAAAAATCACAGAATTCCATAAAAACAAAATTTTGGAGAGAAGGGCCTTGGATACGGCTGACAATTATGTCATGAGTAACTTCCAGGCATACTCCCGCAGGGTTCTGATCGAAACTCTGCAGTCATACATTGCCCAAAACGAGCAGAAGGTATCTACTGCGGCCGTGCAACAGATTGTGCAGACCGCCAACGTGAAGTTGGAAAGCGTGGATCCTGCCATGATTCGTTTCGAGCAGAACAAGTCGCACGTGCCCCATTATGACAAGCCCGGCCGTTATGCCGCGCTTGCCGCCATGATGGACTTGCTGTACGGCATGTTTTTCGGACTGTTCATTGCCATGTATCATTACACCTCCAAGCGCACTGCTGCGGAGGCTGCCGGCGAAATTCCTGCGGATGGCGAACCGATTTCCGACGAGGAAGTCGCTGCCGAACCTTCCGAATCTATTGATGAAGAAATTAAAAATGAATAATTATGGATATATCAGTAATTGTACCCCTTTTGAATGAAGCTGAATCCCTGCCGGAATTGTCCGCATGGATCAAGCGCGTCATGGATGAGCACAACTTCTCGTATGAGGTGCTCATGGTAGATGACGGATCCACCGATGAATCTTGGAAAATCATTCAAGACCTCCACGCACAGAACGAGTGCATCAAAGGTATCAAATTCCGCCGTAACTATGGCAAGTCCGCAGCCCTGAACACAGCATTCGAGACTTGCCAAGGCAATGTCGTCATCACAATGGATGCCGATTTGCAGGACAGCCCCGACGAGATTCCTGAGCTCTACCGCATGATAACAGAAGATGGCTACGACTTGGTGTCCGGATGGAAGAAAGTCCGTTATGATTCCAAATTGGCTAAGAACATCCCGTCCAAATTCTTCAATTGGACAACACGCAAGATGTCAGGCATAATGCTGCACGATTTCAACTGCGGTTTGAAGGCTTATAAAATAGATGTCGTGAAGTCCATCGAAGTGTACAGCGAAATGCACCGTTACATTCCGGTCATCGCCAAATGGGCCGGCTTTACCAAGATAGGGGAGAAGGTGGTGAAACACCAGAAACGCAAATTCGGCGTCTCCAAATTCGGTTGGAATCGTTTTGTAAACGGCTATCTCGATTTGCTGACGATCTCCTTCATGACCCGTTTCGGCAAAAAACCGATGCACGCTTTCGGCTTGTGGGGCAGCGTCTCCTTCCTCATAGGTTTTGTTTGCGCTGTTTGGCTGATTATCGCCAAATTGGTACATCAGTCTAATGGTGCACCTTTCCGTCAAGTGACTGACCAACCTTTGTTCGCCATCGCATGCTTGGCTATGATTTTAGGTTTCATGCTCTTCTTGGCCGGCTTCTTAGGCGAAATGATTGCCCGTAGCAGCTCCGATAGAAACAAATACCTTATATCTGATAGAATTCAATAAGACATACTAATATATTTTCTCAAACTATGTATCCCACCAGACTATTTGATATATTAGATGAAGTCTCTGCGAAATATGACAAGCCGGACTTCTTTGCTAAACGAGATGGAAATGGTTGGAAAACCTATAGTATCCAAGATTATATAGATTATTCCCATACGATTGCCTGTGCTTTGCTGGAATTGGGGTTCCAAAAAGGCGATAAGATTGTTACGATTATGCGTAACCGTCCCGCTTGGAATTTCTTCGACATGGGCATCATGCTTGCCGGCATGATTCATGTGCCGGTATATCCCACACTGAACCCAGAAGAATACAAGTACATCCTGAATCATTGCGACTGCAAGTTGATAGCATTCGGCGCAGAGGTGATCTACAGGCGTGTTGAACCGGTTCTGCCATTTATCGAGCAGCATCCTATGGTCTATGCCATCGATAAAATATCAGGTGTGCCGTCTGCAGAAGAACTCCTCCAATTGGGCCGCGCGAACCGTGAGAAATGGGAACCTGTCATAGAAGAAAACAAGCGCACGATTTCCACAGATGATATTGCAACCATCATCTATACCTCCGGCACTACCGGAAAATCCAAGGGCGTAATGCTCTCGCACGGTAACATCTGCAATAACTTCATGCCTATTGTAGAAGACCACCAACTGCTGGACTACCATTCCAAAATGCTGAGCTTTCTGCCGCTCTGCCATGTGTATGAGAGAACTGTGAACTACCACTACCAATATATGGGGTTAAGTCATTATTACGCAGGCAGTATGGCTACGATAGCTAAAGATATGCATGATATGCATGCCGATGGCTTCTGCGCCGTTCCTCGTGTCTTCGAGATGATGTATGACAAGCTCCAAAGCGCCGGTAAGAATCTTAAGGGACTCAAGAAACATATCTATTATTGGGCTTTCCACTTTGGCACGAAGTTCGATTATTACAATGAGAATCCTTTCTACCTGATGCGCTACAATCTGGCAGACAAGTTGGTTTACAGCAAATGGAGAGAGAATCTTGGCGGCCACGAAATGACTGTGGTGTCAGGCGGCTCTTCCATCCCAGAAAAGGTAATCCGACTTTTCACTGCAGCCAAAATCCGTGTGTACGAAGGCTATGGCTTGACGGAAACGTCTCCCGTAATCGCGGTCGGCAACCCTAAGAAGAAAATCTTGAAGATCGGCTGCGTGGGCGAAATCCTCAAAGGGGTGGAATTCAAGCTGGCAGATGACGGCGAGATCCTTACCAAAGGCCCCTGCTTGATGAAGGGCTATTACAAGGATGAGGCTTACACCAAAGAAGTTATCGACGAAGACGGCTGGTTCCATACCGGAGATATCGGCACCTTGGTAGAAGGCAGATATTTGAAAATCACAGACCGCAAGAAGGAAATCTTCAAATTGTCTCTGGGTAAGTATGTCGCCCCGCAAGTTGTTGAAAGCAAACTACATGAGTCGCCGTACATTGAAAATGCGATGGTGATAGGTGAAAATGAAAAATTTGCTTCCGCTTTGATTTGCCCGGCATTCGATAAGTTCGAAGAGTATTTCAAACGCCAAAGAATCCCTGTTCCAGCCTCTCGCGAAGAGTTCATTAAAGACGCTCGCTTTCTGACGTTGATGAACAAAGAAGTAGGCGAAGTCAATAGAACTTTGGCTGACCACGAACAAATCAAACGCTTCCGCGTTGTCACTGACACCTGGACTGTTGGACAGGAACTTTCCCAGACAATGAAGCTCAAGCGCAAGGTCATCCTCCAAAAATACGAGAATATCTGCCGTGAGATTTACAATTATGATAAAAAGGACAATTAACAATTACTTTTCTGAATGAGAAAATACTGGCTGAGCATTCTTATATTTTGTTCGCTATCCTTTAGCGCATTGTCCCAGACCCTGAAGGGCAGGGTGGTGGAGGTTTCAGATATCGGCGACACAACAGCTGTGCCTTCAGCCGCACTCCAGTGGCTGCACACCTCCGTAGGCACGCACAGCGATTCGAACGGATACTTCGAACTGCAACGTTCCAAGACGGACTCCCTGGTTGTCTCATTCCCGACGTATCAGCCTGATACAATGACGGTTTCTGCTGCACAGAACGACATTGTCATCATCCTGTCACACGCCCACTCATTGGATGAAGTGAGCATCGTGGGACGTGATGGCTCGTTCATTTCCACGCAACCCATACTCACCACGGTAATCACCCAGCAGGGACTGCGTCGCGCGGCCTGCTGCAACCTCGCTGAAAGCTTTGAAAGCACCATTGCAGTAGATATGGAATACTCCGATGCCATAACCGGAGCCAAGCAGATTTCGATGCTCGGCCTCGCCGGCATCTACAGCCAAATCCTTCTTGAGAACGTCCCGTTCATCCGCATTCTTTCCCATCAATTCGGACTGGGTTTCGTGCCCGGGACCTGGATGGAATCCATCAGTGTTTCAAAAGGTGTGGCTTCTGTGACCAATGGCTACGAGGCCATAACCGGACAAATCAATGTGGATTACAAAAAACCAGAGACGAACTACGAACGTGTATTCCTCAATCTTTACGGAAACTCCATGGGCAAGGGCGAACTCAGTTTCAACAGCAAACTCAAAGTCGGCAAAAAAGACAAAGTCAGCACGGAGTTGCTGCTTTTCGCCGGCGACCAATTTGCCAAAATGGACATGAACAAGGACGGCTTTTTAGATGTGCCCCGCAGCCAGCAAATCAATGTGATGAACCGCTGGGACTCCAACTGCAAAAACATCTGGAGGAGCCGCACTATGATTGACTTCGTCTGGGACAACAGGGTAGGGGGCCAGAAAGATTATGACTGGCGCGAACATTCCTACTCAAATGAAATCTACGGCTTGCACATCGACAATAAAAGATGGGACTTTATCACCAAAAACGGGTTCCTGTTGAAGGGCGAAGACGAAAGCATCGGAACCATAGTTTCCTATACGGGACATCTCACCAATGCCGTATTTGATCTGAATGATTTCTATGCCATACAGCATAGTGTGTATGTCAACGTACTGTACTCCAATAAATTTGGTAGTAACAAAAGACACAAGCTGACCGCAGGCGGAAGTTTCCAATATGACTATTATGTAGATGTTTTCGAAAGACATTTCCAATTCGATCCCGGATCTTATTTTCACGTACCGACCATAGAGACCGTTCCCGGCATTTTCGGAGAATATTGTTACATCATTGATCCGAAATTAGTGGTGATGGCGGGTATGCGTTTGGATTACAACAGCCATTTCAACCAACTGTTCTGGACCCCGCGCTTGCATTTGAAATGGCAGATATCAGAAAACACCTCCTTTAGGGCATCTGTAGGCAAGGGCTACCGATCCGCTCATATATTGGCCGAAAACATCGGCCTGCTTACGTCAAGTAGAAGATATGACGTCCTCGAAATGCTGAAGGCGGAAGAGGCGTACAACGCAGGCATAAGCTTTGTGCAAAGTTTCAAAATGCCTGGCGGAAAGTCTTCCCTGTCCGTAGATTATTTCTACACCCACTTTGTAAATCAGAGCATCGTTGACCTGGATCAAGACGTCCACTCAATCAATGTTTACAACCTGAATGGCGACTACAATGGCCACGGCAATATTTCCCGTTCGCATTCAGCCCAAGTGGAACTTATCTTAAAGCCTTTCGAACGCTTCGAACTCACCTTGGCCTACAGATACAACGACGTACGCTATATGACGCACGGCGTGATGCGCGAGAAAGTGCTGATGAGCCCGCACAAAGGTTTGATAAACCTGAACTACAGCACACGCTACGACCGTTGGAAATTCAATCTGACCTTCCAAATAAACGGACCGCAGAGACTGCCAGACACTCACCTCAATCCTGTAGAGTACCAGCGCCCCGAATATTCCAAGACGTTCTGCATCATGAATGCACAGGTTACCAAGAAATTCAGAAGATGGGAGATCTATGCAGGAGCCGAGAATATGCTGAATTACAAACAGGAGAACCCCATTATTTCCGCAGACAATCCTTTCAGCGAACATTTCGATGCCTCAATAGTTTACGCTCCTATTTCCGGCATTATGGGATACCTCGGAGTACGTTATATGCTAAAATAATTTTCAACATTTTAAACTTTTATAAAACAATATAGTCAGCGCAAATTCTTTATCGAAAAATCATAAATTTATCATAATTATAAACAACAAAACACAATGAAAAAATTCATCTTATTGGCTTTAATGGCCATTCTGACAATGGGCACTTATGCTCAAAAAGAACAATCAGTCGTAATCAAGACAAATGCGGCTTTGAACTGTCAAAAATGTGCTGATCGTTTCAGCGAGAATGTTCCTTTCTTCAAAGGCGTTAAAACGTACACTTATGATGCAAAGACGGCTGTTTTGACCATCAAATACGATGCCAACAAAACCAATCCTGACCAATTGCGCAAGGATATCAGCAAGTTAGGATACAATGCAGACAACGTAGCAGCTGATCCTAAGGCTCGTGAAAACCTCCCCGCATGTTGCAAAGGCGGTGGTTCCTGCAGTGATGCCAAATCTGCTGAGCACAAATGCCAACATGGCGAAGGCGAACACAAATGCCAGGGTCAAAGCGGCGACCACAAGTGCAGCCACCAATGCCAAGGCCAGAATGGCGAACACAAATGCCAGGGTCAAAGCGCTGAACACAAATGCCAAGGCCAAAGCGGCGACAACAAGTGCAGCCACCAATGCCAAGGTCAGAATGGCGAACACAAATGCCAAGGCCAAAGCGGCGACCACAAATGCAGCCACCAATGCCAAGGCCAGAATGGCGAACACAAATGCCAACACTAAGATTTGTTAGGTAATCCTAATATTGTCATAGAAAAAAGTTGTAAGGTCATTGGGCCTTACAACTTTTTTTTGTATGTTTGCGCTCTAAAATTTTTAAGCATGAAAAAATCGAGCATCCTTGTAATTGCGGTACTAATCATTTCTACTCTTACTACCTTCGCACAAAACAATAAGGCTATCATTGGATTTTATAATTTGGAAAATCTTTTTGATACAATTAATGATCCGAACAAAAACGACGAGCAGTTCTTGCCAGAAGGTGATTACAGGTGGAATACTGAAAGATACAACGCGAAGTTGGAGGCTTTGTCAACCGTTATTTCCGAAATTGCGAAACTTGACGGCGGTTTGGCTGTCCTTGGTGTTTCCGAAATTGAAAACGCTCAGGTGATGAAAGATCTCGCTGCAACGGAAAAACTGAAACCGTACAACTTGCAAGTCTGCCATCACGAGTCTCCGGATAGGCGAGGGGTGGATGTGGCTTTCTTCTACAATCCGTCTCGCTTCAGATTCCTTGATACCGCCGCTTATCCGCTTGTCGTGCCTAACCAACCCCAATTCATCTCCCGTGACCAATGGCTGATGACCGGAATTTTGGACAATACAGATACATTATATATTCTTGTCAACCACTGGCCATCCAAATCCGGTGGCGAAAAACGCAGCCTGCCCGGACGTATCGCCGCAGGCGACCTGTCCAGACAAATTGCTGACGAAGTAATGCAAAAGCACCCAGGCGCCAAGTTCATTCTTATGGGAGACTTGAACGACAATCCCAATGCGAAGGCCATTATGGAGAACCTCGGCGCTAAACCGAAAGCAAAAGACCTTGCTGCCAACGATCTCTTCAACCCTATGTGGAAACTGTATCATGACGGCATTGGTTCTTACGCTTATCGTGACACTTGGGAAATGCTTGACAACATTGTTGTGTCCGCAGGCCTCGTTAACGCAACGAAAGGGTATAAGTATAACTCCGCATACGTGTTCAGAAAGGATTTCATGTTTACCAAAACTGGTTCCTATCGCGGTTATCCCTACAGAACATACGCAGGCGGCAACTACCAAGGCGGCTTCAGCGACCACCTTCCGGTTTACATCGTCCTTACGAAATAAAATTAATTCATCATGGATAAAAGACTTGTAATCATCCCAACTTACAAAGAGAAAGAAAATATCGAAAATATCATCCGAACAGTTTTCGGTTTGATTGATGTCCATATTCTCATTATTGACGACGGTAGCCCTGATGGCACCGCAGACATTGTGAAAGGCCTTATTCCTGAATTCGAGGGTAGGCTGTTTATTGAAGAACGCAGTGGCAAATTGGGCCTGGGCACCGCATACATCCACGGTTTCAAGTGGGGCCTCGCTCGCAATTACGACTTCATGTTTGAAATGGATGCCGACTTCAGTCACGATCCTCACGACTTGGAACGCCTTTACAATGCATGCGTGGAACAGAATGCCGACGTGGCCATTGGTTCCCGTTATTGCAATGGCATCAGTGTCGTGAATTGGCCGCTCGGCCGTCTGATGATGTCGTATTTCGGCTCAATGTACGTGAGAACGATGTTGGGCATTCCTGTACACGACACCACGGCAGGCTTCAAATGCTACCGCGCAAATGTATTGAAAGCTATAAATTTTGACGCCATCAAACATATCGGCTACGGTTTCCAAATTGAAATGAAGTTCACTGCATATAAGTTAGGTTTCAAACTCGTTGAAGTTCCAATTATTTTCCGCGACCGTACGATGGGTACGTCAAAGATGAGCGGTGGTATTTTCCGCGAAGCAATCTTCGGCGTCATCGGTTTGAAATTCAGAAGCTGGACGAGCAAGTGGAAGAAGGAAATCCGCGCAAAATAGCTTTATTAATATATATGTATAGGGGCGTATATGAAACGCCCCTTTTTTGTTCTCTAAAAATCCTATTTAACATAATATAAATTATAGGACAAATATGACTTTTTTGGGGAATGGATAAAATAGATGCTATGGATGGGTTTTGTTGTAAAAAAAACATCGCGCTGAGAATTGGATTTTCAACGCGATGTGTATAGTTGAGCGAGAAATTTGATTTTTACAATCTCGCGGATATCTTCGGGACAATTTCGTTTTTCCAGGATGCGAACGTTCCTTCGAGAATTTTCTTTCTGGCAGTTTTTACAAGATCCAGATAAAAATGCAAATTGTGGATGCTGCCGATCATCGGTCCGAGAATTTCGTCAGACACGTACATGTGACGCAAGTAAGCGCGCGAATACTCACGGTCGGCAAACAAATCGCTGTTGGCATCAATCGGAGTGAAATCATATTTCCATTTTTCGTTGCGCATATTCATAATGCCGTCCCAGGTGAAAATCATGCCGTTGCGGCCGTTACGTGTAGGCATCACGCAGTCGAACATATCCACACCTAAGGCGATGCTTTCGATGATGTTGGCCGGAGTGCCGACGCCCATAAGATAACGTGGTTTGTCCTCAGGCAGCACGCTGCAGCACAACTCGGCAATTTCGTACATTTTGTCGGTGGGCTCCCCTACCGCTACCCCACCGATGGCATTGCCGTCGCAGTTCATAGATGCCACATACTCAGCAGATTTGATACGCAAATCGTGATATGTGCCGCCCTGTACGATGGGGAAAAGGGTCTGCTCGTAGCCATAGAGCGGTTCTACTTCGTCCAGGCGTTTGATGCATCGTTTCAGCCATTTGAACGTCGTCTCCATGGATTTATTAGCATAATTGTATTCGCACGGATAAGGGATGCATTCGTCAAACTGCATGATGATGTCGGCGCCGATGGAGCGTTCGATATCCATAACCTTCTCCGGGCTGAAGAGGTGGCGTGATCCGTCGATATGGGATTGGAACCAGACACCTTCTTCGGGGTCGATTTTGCGTCTGTGGCTCAGGGAGAACACCTGGAATCCGCCGCTGTCGGTAAGGATGGGCTTGTCCCACCCGTTGAATTTGTGCAGACCTCCGGCTTGTTCCAGCACGTCAGTTCCAGGACGCATATATAAATGATATGTATTGCCGAGGATGATTTGGGCTTTTACATCATCCTTCAGGTTCTTCATGTGGAGAGCCTTCACGGCCCCGAGTGTGCCTACCGGCATGAATATCGGGGTTTCAATCTCTCCGTGTGCAGTAGTAATCACGCCAGCGCGGGCATGGCTCTTCTCGTCTTTGCTGTTTATTATAAACTTCATCTTGTTAGTAAATTGCGCGCAAAAATAACATTTTATTCAAAGCAAAAAAATACTTTTGCAAAACCTAAACCAAACCAACCTATTAACCTATGTTCGAAGAGTATCTTCCGATATTTTTTCTTGTGCTTTTCGGCGCTATAACTTTCATAGAATTAGTATATTACTATGTTGTTTTCGCCAGATTTTCTTTTATGAAAAAGAAGAAAGCCGTAGCCATCCAGCAGGTCCCAGTGTCTGTTGTAATGGTCGTCAAAGATGCGGCCAGCGTCCTACTTAAGACCCTTCCGCGTCTGCTCAACCAGCAGTATGATGACTTCGAAATCGTCATGGTCAACGACAATTCCCAAGATGAGACAAAGTTGCTGATCCTCGAATATCAGCAGCAGTACAAAAACATCAAGATTGTCGACCTGGAGACTGCAGTCACTACGATTCGGGGCAAGAAATTCGCCCTGTCCATGGGCATCCGTTGCGCGTCCCACGAGCATATCATCATTACCGATCCGGAATGCTCCCCTACTTCCACGCACTGGATTGAGCGTATGGCTCAGAACTTCGTCGGCCAAAAGAAAATAGTTCTTGGCTACAGCACTTATGAAAAACGTAACAACCCGTTCAACAGGCTGCTCCATTTCGATACGCTCTTCAATGCTATGGAGTACTTCTCCTTGGCCCGCATTCACTCCACCTACCGTGGTGACAACAAGAACCTTGCGTTCGTGTCTTCTCTGTTTGACGCACAAAGAGGCTTTGCTGCCCACAACCACATCAGCTATGGTGATGAGGACATCTTCATCTCTCGTGCGGCAAACAAGAACAATACGGCCATAGAGTTCGCTCCCGAAGCCACCACTGTTCTCCAACGTGGTACCAACCACCGTTATTGGCGCGACCATAAGGAAGGCCTTTATTTCACCCGCAAATACAACACGTTGAAAAACAGGCTGCTGCTCAACGGCTTCGGCGTTGTCAATTTCCTGTTTTACGTCACTTTGGCTCTGGCCGTCATCTTCACTTATTCTGATATCGTCCTGCTTTCTGTGACGTTGGGCATTATTGCTCTTCGTCTCATCAGCCAGTACTTCGTCTTCGGTTTTGCAGCCAAGAAACTCCAGGAAAAGCAGGTCATCCCTGCCCTACTCCTTTACGATCTGATTTTTGCCTTCTTAAATCCGATTTACTATCTGGCTGCCCAATTACATCACGAAAGATTTTCAAGTTCAACACGATAGACTTCAATCATGGAAAATCCCTGTACAACAGATAAAGCCAAACGAGACTACGTCTTGCTGCGTCGTGCGCTTGAGGAAAATGATCAAAGTGCGTATGCGGAACTGATGCGACTCTACCGAGACAGCATCTATTACATGCTGATAAAAATCGTCAAGAACAGTGACGATGCTGAAGACCTGACTTTGGAGACCTTTGGCAAGGCTTTCCGCTATCTCGACAAATACACGCCTAAATATGCGTTCTCCACATGGTTGTTCCGTATTGCACTGAACAACAGCATTGATTACATCCGACATAAGAACAACTCCCCGCAGTGCGTTGACAATGACCTTTACGAAATGGATACGGAGCTGCTCATTGATCGTTCTGAATCGAACAGCACCCCAACGCCAGAGCAAGAGGTCATTGACAAACAGCGTATTCAAATGCTACGGCTGGCCGTTACGCAACTGCCGGACAAATATCGCAAAGTCATTGAGCTACGCTACTATGACGAGCTTTCTTACGAGGAAATAGCACAAACTTTGGACATCAGTCTGTCGAATGTAAAAATCCAACTTCTTCGTGCGAAAAACATGCTCTCCGAAATTATGGTGAACATCAAACATTCTATCTGATACTGACTTTGCCGCTACGAGTATCCGCAACTTTTTTTGTATATTTGCCGCCCTTAAAGTTTCAGTAAAATGGAAGTTACCCGACTATTTGACATGCTGGAGCGCAATGTGCGCGAGTTTCCCCACGATGACGCCATCTGTGGCAAGGAAAATGGCATTTGGGTGAAGCATAGTTCTCAGGATTATCTCACCAAAGTCAACAATATTTCGTATGGTCTCCTGCAGCTCGGCATTAAAAAAGGCGACTGTATTGCGACTATCACACCCAATCGTCCGGAATGGAACTTTTTGGACATGGCCATCATGCAAATCGGAGCCATCCACGTGGCCATCTATCCGACAATCAGTGAGAGCGACTACAACTATATCCTCCACCACGCCGATATCAAGCTGATATTCGTCTCTGGCTGGGAACTGTTGCGTAAAATCACCAATGTCATCTCAAACATTCCAGGACTGACGGATAAAGTGTACACTTTCCGAAATCTTCGAGGCTATCGACATCTTAACGAAGTCATCGAACTCGGCCGTGTCAATCCTGCTCCCCAGTATCTTCAGGAGATCAAGGACAGCATTACGCCTGACGACGTCGTATCTATCGTTTATACGTCCGGCACAACAGGCAATCCGAAAGGTGTGATGCTGACGCACAACAACTTCCTGACCAATGTCAAGGGCATTTTGCCCATTATTCCAACCCCCAACGATTTGAACCGCGTGCTCAGCTATCTGCCGCTCTGCCATGTGTACGAACGCATGATGAACTACTCGTGGCAGTATCTCGGACTTCCAGTCTATTATGCTGAAAACCTGGCCAAAATCACGGACAACATGCAGGAGGTCAATCCTACGATTTTCACCACGGTGCCCCGACTTCTTGAAAAAATCTATGATAGGATTCTGCAAAAAGGTCGGAAGCTGAAGGGCATCAAGCGGAAATTGTTCTTCAAGGCCAACGATTTGGCGCTGGAATATGATTTCAATAAGAAGAAGTCCTATTATAGAAAGCTCAAGATCATGCGCAAACTGGTGCTCAACCAGTGGAAGGCTGTGTTCGGTGAAAACCTGCGCGTCATTGTGACGGGCGGCGCCGCTATCCAGCCGCGTATCTCCCGGATTTTCTGGGCAATGGGCATTCCCGTGTTGGAGGGCTATGGCACGTCAGAGACGTCTCCCGTCATTGCTGTAAGCAACTTCTTCAAAGGTGGTGTGGAATTTGGCACAGCCGGTCCTGTGCTGCCAGGCACATCCGTGAAAATCGCTGAGGATGGCGAAATCCTTGCCAAAGGCGGGCACGTCATGAAAGGCTACTATAAAGCCGACGACTTGACCAAAGAGGCTATCGACCAAGACGGTTGGTTCCATACCGGAGACCTCGGCAAACTCACTCCTGAAGGCCGCCTTAAAATCACCGGCCGCAAAAAGGAAATGTTCAAAACCGCCTTCGGCAAATATGTCGTCCCTACCATTATTGAGAACAAATTCGCTGAAGATCTGCTCATTGACAATATTATGGTAGTTGGCGAAAACAAGCAGTATGCCGCCGCACTCATCATTCCCAATTTCCACGACTTGCGCGCCTGGTGCCATTCCAAAGATATCGCATACACTACCAATGAGGAGATGATCAAGCATCCCGAAGTGTTGAAGAAATTCAAGAAGATTGTGGACGAATACAATGGCTTCTTCGGCGATACCGAGAAAGTCAAACGCTTCATACTAATTGGCTACGAATGGTCCGTCGCCACCGGCGAACTAACCCCTACCCTCAAATTGAAACGCAATATGCTGCTCAACAAATATCAAGAACAAATCGAACAACTTTTCAGTTAATAACATACAACTATGACAATATCAGACAACAAAGGCAAAGTGCTCATTTTCAACACCCTTTCCAAGCAGAAAGAACTACTCAAACCAATCGTCGAAGACCACATCGGCCTCTATGTCTGCGGTCCGACTGTGTACGGAGAACCGCACCTCGGCCATGCTCGCCCAGCAGTGACTTTCGACCTCGTTTTCAGATATTTAACCCATATCGGATACAAAGTTCGCTATGTTCGCAACATTACGGACGTGGGCCATCTGGAACATGATGCTGACGAAGGCGAAGACAAGATTGCAAAGAAAGCAAGATTGGAGCAGTTGGAACCGATGGAAGTCGCCCAATACTACATGGACAGCTACCATCGCGCTATGGATGCCCTCAACGTCAAGGGCCCGTCCATTGAGCCGCGCGCTTCCGGCCATATCATCGAACAAATCGAGATGGTCCAGAAAATCCTTGACAAAGGCTATGCCTACGTGTCTGAGGGCTCTGTGTATTTCGATGTCGCTAAATTTGACAAGGACTTCGGCTACGGCAAACTTTCCGGCCGCGTGCTTGACGAATTGATCTCTAACACCCGTGAGTTGGACGGCCAAAGCGAGAAACGCAACCCCGCAGACTTTGCGCTGTGGAAGAAGGCTGCACCGGAGCACATCATGCGCTGGAATTCTCCGTGGAGCGTTGGCTTCCCGGGCTGGCATATCGAATGTACGGCTATGAGCACCAAATACTTGGGCGAACAATTCGACATCCATGGCGGCGGCATGGACCTCTTATTCCCGCACCATGAATCTGAAATCTGCCAAAGCACCGTGGCCAACGGCAACTCCTCTGTTCGCTATTGGATGCACAACAATATGATTACCATCAACGGTCAAAAGATGGGCAAATCTCTGGGCAACTTCATCACACTTAATGAGTTCTTCCAAGGAAGTCACATCGACAGCAATGGCAAGGAAATGCTTGAGCAGGCCTACTCCCCTATGACTATCCGCTTCTTCGTATTGCAGGCACATTATCGCGGCACCGTCGATTTCAGCAACGAGGCTCTCCAGTCTGCCGAAAAGGGTATGGAAAAACTCTATGCCGCTGAAAGAAGTTTGGACAAACTCAAAGCTTCCGACAAGTCCACGGAGGACATCGAAGCTTGGATTGTTAGATGTTACGAGGCTATGAACGACGACTTCAACAGCCCGAAGGTTATTGCAGAGCTTTTCGAAGCATCCCGCATCATCAACGCTGTGAAAGACGGCCACGCAACGCTGACAGCCGAAGACATCAAACTCCTGCAGGACAACTTCCGTACGTTCTTCTTCGACATTCTGGGCATGAAGCGAGAAACTGTTGTTGTCGGTGGCCAAGATGGCACAGACACATTGGACAAAGTTATGCAGTTGGTACTGGCCATCCGCCAAGATGCCAAGGCCAACAAGAACTGGGCTATTTCCGACAAAATCCGTGACGACCTCAAAGATGCCGGCATCTCCGTCAAGGACACCAAAGACGGCGCTGAATGGTCATTGTCTTAATGCTTTAAAATATAGAATATGCGACGAATTCTCGTCATATTGGGCATTCTCTTCATCGGATTACTCTACAGCCATGTGGGGCAATCCGATGAGCGATGCTTCATCCCGACTGACGAGTCCGAGTTGCGTAACACCCCGGACGAACAGCGAACGGTCATCCGCGACTACATGTTCATTAACAGTGAATGTGAAGTTTCCGCGCAGAGCAATAGCAGTTCGATATCCCGAATACCCACCAGAACCTTACAGCAGAACGTATCTCAACGTTTTATGCTCAATACGGCGCGCCAGCACGTCATCAATCATATAAAGACATTTGCTCAGCGTGCCACTGTCTTTTTCAAGAGACTACCCTTTTCCAAAAACTATTTCATCTATTATTTGAGCCGGATAATCTGTTGATTCCCAATTGTCCGCTATTCATCAAGAGGCTTACGATGTAAGACCTCTGCTTTGAGTATATATTTATTTATCAAATATTTAGAAATAATAGAATGGAAAAACATTTAAACATAGAAGAACAATTAAAGGAAATGTCTTCTTCAGAGATTTCCTTCAAAAAAAACAACATCGTGTGCGCTCTCATTTTGATTTTGGCGGGCATTGCTTTGTTCGTCCTTGGCACACGTAAACTGGTAGAATCCGACGCCTTGAATATGACAATGATCGTTTTCGGCTTAGGTGCATTCATCTACGGTATCGTAAAGATGTGTATGGACTTGAGCTCTGTACATTTCTTCTACAACAAAACAGGACAACGTCTTAAGAAACACAAAATCTACGTGTCCACATCGGAACGCGGCAAAATCAGCAATATGTTCCAGACTCGAGATTTCCAGCAGATTGCCACCGTTAAGAAAGAGATCTCCTCATGCTGCATGCTGTACATCTTGGTGACTGATAACGGCGACTGCTGTGCCATTCAATGTCACGATCTGACATCAGATGCATTCGAGCCGACCACCGATGCAGTGCTGTTGACCGAGGCCGCAGCCATGCCGGTTTACAAATTCACGCGGGACGAATAATCGCGTCCGACCTATTGTTTGAAAACGAAACGAGGATGGCCGTTTGGTCATCCTCGTTTCGTTTAGGTGGCCGTCTTGTAGGGAGGCAATTTATTGCGTCCGCCATTTGGGTCCATTGGTTTTCGGACGCGATGAATCGCGTCCCTACGGGGTGCCGTGGTGATAATCTCTTACGCCAACCTCTTCAGCAATTCCACGGTGACCTTCCAGATGTTGTCGGCGGTGTCGAGGTTGACGCGCTCGGAAGTGGAGTGCGGCTCGATGATGAGCGGCCCGATGGAGGCAATCTCCACACCGGGGTATTTTTGCACGTAGTAGGCAGCCTCTAAGACGAAGTGCATCGCCACTTTCTTAGGCTCGAAGCCGAGGACGTCTTGGAACGTCTGGCACGTGAGCGCCACTAACGGAGAGTCTGCACGCTCCACCCACGCGGGCGTGTCCATCAACAGCTCTACATTCACTGCGCCGTATTTCTTGAAGGTGGCGGTAATGCCCTGCCCCAGCGCACGCATCTCCTCATTGCCGAAACTGCGCGAGTGGCACGAAATCGTGACCTCGTCGGCTGTGGTGCAGATACGGCCGGCGTTGTTGCTCGTCATCACCGTGCCCGGCATGTCGTCGCGCATCTTCAACATGCCGATGGGCAGTTCGTTGAAGGCGCTCACGATGTCAGCGGCATTGCGCAGATACTGCTTGCACGGTGCAGCATCCTCGCAGCGCAAACTGATGCCCGCATCCGTGGCCGCAAACTGCTGTCTTAATTGATCATTATACGTGTTAACTGCTTCCGTCAAACCTTTTTCGTTTTCGGGCAAAATGGCCACGACGGCTTCCGCAACGGAAGATATGGAGGCATTGGCCGTGCCGCCGTTGAGGGCGCAAACCACCAATTTGTCTGTGCCGAAGTTCTGTATGAAGCGGCAAATCTCCTGGTTGGCATGGCAACGTCCCTTGTTGATGTCGACTCCGGAATGGCCGCCCAAGCCGCCGTCAATGACGATGCGGCGGAAAACGTAGCCGTCGGGAACGCTGGCCCAGTCGGCTTTGAAATGGGCAATCTGCAGGTAGGCGCCGGCAGCCCCCATCGTGATTTCATCGTATGCCTCGGAGTCCAGGTTGATAACCTTGCGGCCGCGAATGAAATCGGTGGCAAGTGCCTCCGCGCCGCTCATGCCGTCCTCTTCGTTGGTGGTGGTGAGCACTTCCAACGGACCGTGCACCAAGCTGTCGTCAGCCAAGATGGCAAGTGCCATGGAAAGGCCCATGCCGTTGTCAGCGCCCAAGGAGGTGCCTTCGGCCTTCATCCAGCGGGTCTCGCTGCCGTCGGGATTTTTAACCACATCCACGTAGGCGCGGATTTCGTCGTTCAGCGCATCGAACGGCCGGCCGTCGCGCAGATAGCCGTCCTTGGCCACACATACCATATCCATGTGGTTGAGAATGACTACCGGTTCGGCATTCTCGTGGCCGGGCGTGGCGTCCTTTTCAATGACCACGCAGTTTTGCGCGTCGCGACGATAGCGAAGTCCGTGTTCTTTTGCAAAATTGCAGAGGAAGTCAGCCACGCGTTCTTCGTGATGTGACGGGCGCGGCGTGTCGTTTAACTGTTTGAAAATGTCGTAAAAAGTAGGTGTTTGCATATCTGTGTGTTTATTATTCTAACAAAGCCGCAAAGATACAACAAAGTATCATTTGCTTCCCCGAAAAGCGGCGACAGCAGGTGCTTTTTTATATTGCAAATAAAACGAGGGGAAAGGGAGTGCTTCCAGCGCACTCTGAAAACAAAAAAAGCAACATCAGAAATTGATGCTGCTTTCATTTCGGGCGGCAGGTCGGATTCGAACCGACGACCCACGGAACCACAATCCGGTACTCTAACCAACTGAGCTACAACCGCCATTTTGGTGTCTCAAAAGACGGCGCAAAAATACACTTTTTTTCATTCCCTCCAAATAGTTTGTGATATTTTTTTCATCATATTGATTGACTGCATCTTTGACGATGTTTTGAAGTCTTGGCGTGACTGCCGGGCGCAGTTGTTGTCCGTCAAAGTTTTGGACAGTTGGCAGTGCCATTGTTTTTTTATGTACATTTGCGCCCTTTTTGATACAATGACAGATAAGATTCTCAGTACCTTCTTCACCCGTGTTTTCGCCACACTCATTATGTTCGTGGTGGTGATTATCAACACCAACACCTTTGGCGCTGAAGGCACAGGAACCATAGCCTTGGTCATCCTCGGCCTCACATTGCTGCAGGTGCTTTCCGAATTCGTGGGAGGCTCCACCCTGGTCTATCTTACACCGCAGAAGGACAATTACAAACTGCTCATCCTGTCGTATGCCTGGGCACTGGTCAGCAACACTGTCGGCATATTGCTGCTTTTCATACTGCACCTCGTGCCTGCCGAATATATCATCCATTTGCTGATATTGACCTTTATTTACAGCGTTTACAATATCCACACCCGCATTATGCAGGGCCATGAGGACATCCGCCTGTTCAACGTGTTCCAACTCTCTCAGGCAGTTCTGCTGATTTTGCTGCTGGTGACCTTGATAGGCATTTGCAAAGTCAAAGGACTCACCCCGTCCATCGACCTGTATATCTACGCTTTTATCGTATCTTATCTGCTGCCCGCTATCGGAACCTGCTTCTATATCGCAAAAAAGGTCTCCAAAACAAACCTCGCAAATGTCGGCGCATTGCTGAAGGAGATGGTTCGACTCGGCTTTTGGACGCAATTGGCCAATTTGGCGCAGATTCTCACCTATAGAATCAGTTATTATATCGTAGAAGGTTTTTTGGGACGCAAGTCCTTGGGCATTTATGAACTGGGAACACGTATATCCGAAGCCGTCTGGATTTTCCCCAAAAGCATCTGCTTGGTACAATATGCACGCATTTCCAACAATCACGAGGACGAATACGCCAAACGTCTGACCCTCGGTTTGTTGAAAATCGTCTTTGTCTTTGCGCTTCTGGCCGTCTTGGTGCTGTTGGCGTTGCCGGCCAAGTTCATCGCCTGGGTGTTCGGCCCGGAATTCATACAGGCCAAGCCCGTCATCAACAGTTTGCTGCCGGGGATTCTGTTTTTGGCCTGTATGTCGATACTGTCGCATCATTTTTCCGGCTACGGCAAATACTGGATTAATGCCGTCGGTTCTATCATCGGTCTCACGGTGACTGCCGGATTAGGGTTCACGCTGATTCCTGCGGCCAAAGAAGTCGGCACCCTCTTTGCCCTTCAAACTGCCGGATGGATATCCTCCGCCGCATATTTGGCATCACTGATCTTCACCTTGGCGGTCTTCATCCGTCGCACGCACGTCTCCTGGCGCGATTTTCTCGTCAGCAGAGAAGATATAGCCCTGTTTAAGAATATTTGCAACGAAAAGATTTCATCATTGAAACATAAAAAATCATGTTAGTAGTTCACATCCCTTCTTGGTTTCCGCACACGGGCAAGCCGTTGGATGGCAATTTCATCTTCCGGCAGATAGCCACGACAACACCGTTTGCCAAGGCTATAGTGCTGCATCATGTGGAAGAAGGATTCGCGATGCCGGCAGACATGGCCAAAGAAGGCATCGTCTTCTTTCCAATCAAGACAGCGGGAAAGGAATCCAAGATGCAGATGGCCAAGAAGTATGTGACGGCCTTTCAGCAGATTGTCGAGCAATATGGGAAGCCCGATGCCATTCATGCGCATGTGACATTGCCCCTCGGTCCTGTGGCAGCCTTGCTGAGCCGTAAATACAATGTGCCCTTGGTGATTTCCGAACATTGGTCGGTGTACCAACCGCAGAACAGACACCAGCTCTCGACATTCCAACGTCTGCAACTGCTGTTCACCTTTCGACAGGCACGCTGCCTGACCACCGTTTCCGACAACCTGCATCAGGCAATTGTGGAGACTGTTCCTGCGACGAAGAACTTGAAATTCATGAAGGTGAGCAATGTCGTTGATATCGAGAAATTCAAAGTCCGTGCTTCAAACTCGGATATCGCAAATGAGAAAAAACAGATTCTGCATATATCTACTTTGGACAATGCGGCCAAGAACATTATGGGTGTTCTTAGAAGTATCAATTGTTTGTTGAAACATCGTAATGATTTTGTTTTAAACATAATACATGATTTGCCTAATGTAGATGTAGAGGAATATATCCGCCAAGAGCACTTAGAAGAAACGGTACGTTTGTTAGGTCGAAAGAGCGAAATCGAGGTGGCCACAGCCATTCAGGATTGCGACTTCCTACTGCAATTTTCCAACTACGAGAACCAGCCATGCGTGCTGTTAGAGTCATTCTGCTGTGGCAAGCCCGTGCTGACCACTCCGGTGGGCGGCATTCCCGAGATTGCCAACGAGCAAAATGCCACCTTTGTGGAACCTCGCAATGAGGAAATGTTGGTGGAACGGCTCGACTATATGTTAGACCATTATCAGGAATTTGAACCCGCCGCCATCAGCGAAGAGGCTCAGAGAAGCTATTCGGCCGAGGCGGTTGGAAAGCTATTTTACTCAGTATATAAATTAGTTAGCATAAAATGAAATTATCCATCATCATCCCAGTTTATAACGAAGCCAATACTATCACGGCCATTTTGGACAAGGTGAACGCCGTACAGCTTGCAGGCGGTTTTGAAAAAGAGATTGTCATGGTCAACGACGGCTCGTCAGACCGTTCCAAGGAGGTTATTGCCGCCTACTGCGAGGAGCATCCGGAGGCCGGCATCCGCTATTACGACCAACCCTGCAACATGGGCAAAGGCGCTGCTTTGCACCGCGGAATTGCTGAAAGCACCGGTGACTATATCATCATCCAAGATGCTGATTTGGAATACGATCCGGAGGAGTACAACCTATTGCTGAAACCCGTGCTTATGGGCTTTGCCGATGTGGTGTATGGCTCTCGCTATTTAGGCGGCACGGCCCACCGCATACTTTTCTACTGGCATACCAAGGGCAATCAGTTCCTGACGCGCGTGTCAAACTGGTTCTCCAACCTGAATCTCACAGATATGGAAACCTGCTATAAGATGGCGCGTGCGGACATTTTCAAAGCCCTGTATCTGGAAGAAAAAAGGTTTGGCTTCGAACCCGAAGTGACCGCCAAACTGGCCCGTATGGCGAAGAAACAGAATGTCCGCATCTACGAAGTGCCCATTTCCTATTACGGACGTACTTTCGCCGAAGGCAAGAAAATCGGCTGGAAGGATGGTGTCCGCACGCTCTATTGCATCTTGAAATATAACTGCTTTTCAAAGAGATACCTTAAGTAATCAATCTCCGTTGTACAAGCGCCCAATAACCTGCCGGTAGTTTTCCAGCACTCTGTTGCGCTTAATCTTCAAAGTCGGGGTTAAATAGCCTGTGGCCTGCGACCATTCGTCGGCAAGCAGTTGGAACTTCATAATATGCTCCGCCTTGCCCAACGTGCGGTTGCAGGTGTCAATCACTCGCTTGAACATTTTTATGACAGACAGGTTCTCAACTACCTCCCTATTGCTGGAAAAGGGTATTTTGTGCTTGTCACACCAAATTCTCAAAAAGGCGAAATTAGGGACTATCAATGCGGCCGCATATCTTTGATTTTCACCAACCACAACGACATTTTCAATAAAGGGAGACAAAATCAGCTTGTCTTCAATAACTTGCGGATTGACGTACTTGCCCGTGGAGGTCTTGAAGAGATTCTTCTTCCGTCCGGTGAGCACCAACTGTCCTTTGGCGGTGAAATGCCCGAGGTCACCCGTGTGCAGCCAACCATCGGCATCGATAATCTCGCGTGTGGCCTCTTCATTTTTATAATAGCCCATCATCACGTTGTGGCCGCGGCAGACCACTTCGCCCTCCGGCGTGATGGCCACTTCCACCCCACCCAACGGGAAACCTACGGTGCGGGCCTCCCGACCGTTTTTCTCCCGACAGGAAACCGCAATCACCGGAGATGTTTCCGTCATCCCATATCCCTCGAAAACCGGCATGCCGATAGCAGAGAAAAAAGAGTACAACTCGGGCTGTAGCGATGCAGCGCCTGAAACGAAGATGTCAAAACGCTCAATGCCCAGACTTTCACGGATTTTGCTGTAAATCAGTTTGTCCGCAATCCAATGCTTGAAATTGTACCACCCCGAGCGGTCCTCTTCCTCTATTTTATATTCCTTAGCCACATCCACTGCCCAGAAAAACAGTTTCTTGGCCAGTCCTTTCTGATTCCTTCCGCCTTTGACAATGCCATCGTAGAACTTCTCGAAGACTCTGGGCACTGCCGACATCATTGTCGGATGTACCTCCTTGATAGCACTTTGGATAGCCGTAAGATAAGGCACGAAATAAACGGTCATCCCCAAATATTGGTAAAGGAGGACCAACATGTTTTCGTAAGCGTGACAGAGCGGAAGGAAACTAAGCGCCTTCTTAGACCACGGAGCGGGTGTGCCTTTCAGGTTTTCCAACTGTTGCATTAAATTAAAATGTGAGAGCATCACTCCCTTTGGCTCGCCTGTAGTGCCTGATGTATAGATGATCATAGCGCAATCCTTCTCATCCACTTGCGCTCGGCGTTCGTCCAGCAGTGCCTGGTTCTGATGCTGTCGACCCAACGCAATCAGCTGGTCCCAGTACGGAAATTCCTGACGGTCGATAAATGTGTACAGATCGGTCAGTTCCACAGCATTGTCTTTCACCTGCTTGATCTTCTCCATAACCTCGGCGCCCTCCATAATGAGCATTTTCACGCCACTGTGTTGGAGAATGTAGTTGTAGTCTTCAGCAGAGATTGTGGGATAAATGGGTACCAACACCGCACCGATTTGCGTGACAGCCATCTGTGTGATGGTCCATTCCGGCCGATTTGTGGATATGATGCCCACCTTGTCTCCTTTTTCAACTCCCTTTTGGAGCAATGCGAAACTCAACAGGTTGGCAAGTTCGCGATATTCTGCAGGAGAATAGAAGATCCATTGACCGTCGTGTTTGCAGGACAAAGCCTTTTTCTGTTCAGGATGACGTGCCTCATATTGAAGCATGATGTCAAAAATTCGAGTTGTTTTTGTCATTTCAGTAAAGATTTTTGATTCGTTTCGGCCGCAAAAAAACGAGTTTCGTATCATATCGCAGGGGAAAAGTGACCAACCATCCGACAAATGTGAAATAAAATGTCATGCAGGGGCAGAAAACGACTATGTGGGGTGAAAATAACAGGATGATTTCACCCACAAATAATTCTATCGAAAAACTATATGCCGAAATCTTACTACTTTTTATATTTTTGCAATCCTTAAAAATTGCATATGATCAACAAACATATAGCTGATTATCTGATTGATAAGAACAACATTATCTTCTATCTGATATTTGTTTTCTTCTTTTCAATACTTTTCGTGAATGTCTTCACGCCGTTTCAGGGTGCCTGGTACAATTCTGGAAATGTCACCCGTTACCAGCTCTTCATGTACACGCTTTTCATCGTTATGGGAGGAAGCCTTATATTGGCTGTCAGCAGAACGCTGATGTGCATTGTGCACAAAAGGAACCGGATGACCTACCTGCATCTCATTTTCTGGTGTGTCATGGAACTCATCCTGATTGCGATGCTATATGCTGTCGGCTGCAGGTACGGGCTGCACGACACACGCAGCTTCTCGCTTGTTTTCGGCCGTGCGCTGATGTATATACCCACGATATTGCTCATCCCGACAATCATCACCGTGCTATATCTCGGCAATAGGGAGCGCGACCGCATCATAGCGCAATTGAAAGACGCCGTGGTTACTACAGACAACATTCCCGCGCCTGCTGACGTAACGCCGACGCCAACAGATGCGGCTTCTGACATCGTCAATTTCACGGATGAGAAAGGAGACCTGAAGTTGTCAGTGAAATCCGAGAACATATACTATTTGGAAGCATCCGACAACTACATTAATATTTTTTATCGCAACAAAGAAGAAATCACACAATTTATTTTGAGAAGTAGTATGAAGAAGCAGGAGGAACTTTTATCGCCACGCGGATTTGTCCGTTGCCACCGTTCCTACCTCGTCAACTTTTCAAAAGTGGCTTTGTTACGAAAGGACAAATATGGCCCCTATTTGGATTTGGGTGAAAATTCCATTAAAGAAATCCCAGTTTCCAAAACCTATTTCGAAGAGGTCGTCAAACATTTTACATTCCCAAAATGAGCAAGTTAACAGAAAAATCAAAATTCATCATAGACTATTTTGAACAGGCCATGCCCGATGTGCAGTCGGAACTGCACTACGAAAACGCCTACCAATTGTTGGTGGCCACGATGTTGGCGGCACAATGTACAGACAAACGGGTGAATATGGTAACGCCCGCATTGTTTGAGGCTTACCCTACCCCTTTGGAATTGTCGAAAGCCACTGAAGAAGAGATTCTCGCCTTGGTGAAATCCGTCTCCTATCCAAACAGCAAGACCGCGCACTTGTCGGCAATGAGCAAAATGCTTGTGCAGGACTTCGGCGGCGAGGTGCCTCAGACGATGGAGGAGCTGACAAGACTGCCCGGTGTCGGACGCAAGACTGCCAATGTGGTTTTAGCCTTTGCCTTCGGGCAAGCTGCCATGCCTGTAGATACGCACGTGTTCCGGGTGGCGCACCGCTTAGGCCTGGTGAAGGACGCACCGACGCCCGATGCCGTGGAGAAGCAATTGGTCGCCCTATTCCCGAAAACATACATTTCCAAAGCCCATCATTGGCTGCTTCTACACGGGCGTTACGTGTGCACGGCACGCAAGCCCAAATGCGATGGCTGCCCGCTGAAGAAAATTTGCAGCGAACCAGCCTGTTAATTTTGTATTTTTGCAACTTCTTTTTTCACTTCAAAACCAATCGACTTTTAAGCATTCACGATAATGGACAAACGCAAAATCTTAGTCATTTACACAGGAGGAACCATCGGCATGATGATGGATCCCGAAAGCAAGGCCTTAGTTCCTTTCGAGTTCAAGAACATTCATCAGCAACTTCCGATGCTGCACCTTATTGATGCGGAAATCACCTTCCAGGATATGCTGCCGCTGATTGACTCTTCCGATACCAATCCCGACTTCTGGATTCGTTTGGCCAAGATGATAAAGGACGGCTACGACCAATACGACGGCTTCGTCATCCTGCACGGCACGGACACGATGGCCTACACGGCATCCGCCCTGAGTTTCCTTTTGGAGAACCTTGCCAAGCCGGTTATCCTGACTGGTGCACAGCTGCCCCTGGGCGTGATTCGCACCGACGGCCGTCGCAACATCTTGAATGCTATTGCCATTGCAGCAGACTATAACGACAATGCCCCGATGGTGCAGGAGGTCTGCATCTATTTCCAGAACAATCTGTACCGTGGCAATCGCTCGTATAAGGATGACGCCTCCAAATTCAATGCCTTCGGCTCTCCAAACTATCCCAAACTGGCTGAAGTGAACACCTATGTCGAATATCACAAGAGCTGCTTGCATCGTGCTTTGGGTAACAAGTCTTTGATTGCCCACGATTCTATGGATGACAACGTTGCTGTCCTCAAGATTTTCCCCGGCATTCGCTGCTCCTTGTTGGAATCCGTGTTCGACGCCCCTGGCCTGCGTGCCGTTGTGATGGAGACTTTCGGTGTGGGCAACGCTCCTACCAGTGAGGAATTCACACAAATCCTTCGCAAGGCTGTCGAAAAGGGCATTATCATTGTCAATATCACGCAATGTAAAAACGGCGGCAGCGTGGAAATGGGCCGCTACCTGACCGGCAAGCACCTGGCCGACGTCGGCGTCATCAGTGGCTATGATATGACGACGGAAGCCGCTGTCACAAAACTGATGTACCTCCTTGGCCAGAACTTGACAGTTCCGGAAATTAAGACGTTGATGGGACAGTCTTTACGCGGTGAACTCACCAAAGAGTAACTTACGATTCACCATTCCTAATTAGGGGCGCTCTATCGTCAACTCGATTTTGGAATCCACGGATGACGGACCGATGTGAATGTCGAAACCGCCCGGTTCCACTACCCATTCCAATTTGCCGTTCAGCAATGCGAAATCTTCATCTGTCAAGATGAACTCTACCTCTTTACTTTCCCCTTTCTTCAATCCCACTTTCTGGAATTGCTTCAGTTGTCGTTCGGGCAGCATTACCGAACTGATCTTGTCGGTAACGTAGAGTTGCACCACTTCCATACCGTCATAATCCCCCGTGTTGGCAATCGTGAAGGAGATTTTCACCGAGTCTTTTGTTTGCGACACGACGGGCTTCCCATACTCAAAAGTCGTATAGCTCAGGCCATAACCGAAAGGATACAAAGGTTGGGCCGAGGCATCCGTATAGTCGCGACGCACCGAGATGGTGTTGTAATAGACTGGCAGCTGGCCTGCTGAGCGCGGATACGTGACGGGCAAGTGCCCAGACGGGCAGGTTTCGCCAAAGAGGATGTTGGCGATGGCCAGTCCGCCTTTGGCCCCAGGATACCACGCGTTGAGAATCGCGGTCACGTGTTCGTCAGCCCAGGTGATATTCAGCGGGCGCCCTTGAATCAACACCAACACGACGGGCTTTCCTGTCGCGCAAACAGCCTCTAATAGCTCCTGTTGATAGCCCATCAAGTCGAGCGTGGCACGGTCGAAGCCTTCGCCACATTCCATATCGCTGACAGTTGGGCCGGCCACTTCTGCGGCCCCCGTCTTTTGGAAGGTCGTCTCGAAATCGCGGGCGCTCGAGCCGCCCAAAGCGATGATGACCACATCCGCCTTCTGCGCAGCCTCCACGGCCCGGTTTATCTCCTGCCAACTCGTATCACGTATGCCACAGCCTTTCACATAGTCGATCTTGGCTTTGGGTGCAACTTGACGAACGCCTTCCAACAGGGTAATAACAGCCTCTGGCTGCTGCGGTGCAGTGTAGTCGCCCAACATATTGTACATATTGTCGGCATTCGGGCCAATAACCGCAATACGCTTCGTGGTCTTGGACAGCGGAAGCAGTTTGTTCTCGTTTTTCAGTAGCACGGCAGACTGTTCCGCTGCCAGCAATTCTATTGAGTAATCTGATTTCAAATAATTCCATCCCATCCGGGTGTCGTCAAAAAGTCCTTGCTCGTACTTGGCGGTTAGCACAGGACGCAACACCTCGTCAATTTGCGCTTCTGTAACCAACCCTTTGCGTACGGCTTCGATGAGGGGTTCGCCATAGCAGGAAGCGCCGAGGTCGATGTTGACGCCTGCGCGAACAGCCATTGCAGCGGCCTCACTGTAGTCGGCAGCCACTCGCGCACTCACCAGACCGTTGATGGCATAGAGGTCGGAAATCACCAATCCGTTGAACTTCCAACTGTCACGAAGCACCTCCTTCATCAGCCACTCGTTGCCTGAACAAGGAATTCCATCCACATCGTTATAACTGGTCATCAATGATTTAAGACCATTTTGTACAGATTTCATAAAAGGATACGACAGCACTGAAAGCAGTTCGCGGTTGCCCACGTGGGCGGAGGCACCGTTGTGTCCGCCTTCCGAAACGCCATACGCCGAGAAGTGCTTCATCGTGGCAATCAGCCCCGCAGACTGCAGTCCCCACACGTATTGAGAGGCCATCACGGCCGTCAGCACCGGGTCTTCGCCATAGCCTTCTTCCATTCGCGACCAGCGGGGGTCACGCGCTATGTCTGCCACCGGGCCGAAGGCGATGTTCACACCATGCAGAGAAGATTCAACAGCCACAGCCATACCCATAATGCGCTCTAATTCAACATTGAACGAAGAGGCGCGCCCAATGGCCGTCGGGAATACCATCGTGTTTAGCGCCATCAGCCCGTGCGGGCACTCTTCGGCAAAGAAAATCGGGATTCCGAGACGAGTGCTGTCGCGCACCCATTGTTGCATTTCCTGTGTCAGCTGCCCGGCCTTCTCAAAATCCAAACCGTTGGAAAAGTCCTTCTGCGTCCACGGGTCCGCGCGCATCAGGGCCCAGGTGCTCCCCGAGTGCCGGTTGCGAATGTCCTGCTTGAACTTGTCGGAGATGCTGACCTCCTGTCCTTGGCGATCGTAGTACTCCCACCCCATCGTCATCTGCAACTGGCCTACCTTCTCTTCCAAGGTCATGAGCGAAATCAGGTTGTCCACCCGTTCCTCAATAGACGCGGAAGGATTTTCGTATGGGTCCATGCGGCCGTTTTTGTTAAGGTCGTTGTAATCTCGTTGCGCGAGCAGTGGTTGCGCGCTTAAAAGCACCAACGAAATCACAAAAAATCGATATTGATTCATATATTCCTAATAGTTGTTTCTTCTTGTTTTTTTACGATTTGGGCGGCCCGGCATCTCCTTCCCACAATCCGACGCAATGCCGTCGGGCTTTCCAGCCTAATTTCGCGCTCCGTAAAGCAGTTGCGCATTTTGTCCCCTCACTTCGCCGCGCTCATAAATGGCTTCCAATCCCTGCCGCAATCCCCGCGGCAAGCATCGGCGTTTCGTGGCGAGCACGCATCTCCGCCGCATCCAACTCCCTCCCGCGCCACGATGAGTAACTCCCGCAAACTTCATTTCCATCTGGCCTCCGACCCTGTCCGGAACTTTATTTAATCTTGAATGCGATAGGCAGCGTGCTTCCAACATACTCTTTAGGCAAGGTGACGCTTACCGTTCCATCTTTTTGAACAGCGCACTTCAATGTTTTGCCATTCGCCAAGAACACGAGTTTCTGACCATTGCAGAAACGGTCGTCTTTCCAAGAAATGGTTTTAGGCATAGGACTTTGTTCACTGGCAGTGATAATGGCATAGAGATTTCCACCGTCTTTGCTGCCGGTAAACCAGACATTTCCATCATTGTACTTTTTCACCGGGCGTGTGTTGTAGATGGCTTCGCCGTTGCACTCGAGCCATTTGCCGATTTCGTTCAGGCGGTCCACAACGGCAGGCTCTATAATGCCTTCCGGGGTTGGGCCAATGCCGAGCAGCAGGCTGCCGCCTTTGGCCACCACTTCCACCAACGTGTTCAACACTTGGCTCGCAGTCTTGAAGGAGGCCCCGGGCACATAACCCCAGTCCTTGCTCAGCGGCATGCAGGTTTCCCAAGGATAGGGCAGCTGTTTGTCGGGTATCATCCTCTCGGGGGTGCGATAGTTCTCATATTTGCCCGTCACGGTACGATCGATGATGAGGATGCCGGGCTGGTTCTGACGCACGCGGGCTGCTATGCGGTCCATATCGACATCTTCCTTCGGCGGACGCACCCAACCGCCGTCCAACCACAGGATGTCTATTGCACCATAACGTGAGGTAATCTCGTCTATCTGATTGTAAACAAAGTTTTTGAAATCGTTCCATCGTTGCGGGTGGTTTTCTATCTTATAGTTGACATGTCTGTCGGGTGTCGCGTAACGATCCCACCAGTAATTCTGGGAATGCCAGTCGGGTTTTGAAAAATAGGCTCCAACCATCATCTTCTCGTTGCGGAAAGCATCGAAGACGTATTGGGCGACATCGGTGCGGCCCTGTCTGTCAAGTTCTGCCTTGGCAGGACCTTGAGCAATGGAGTAATCGCTGAATTTGGTGTCATACATGGCAAAACCATCGTGATGCTTGGTGGTGAAAATGGCATATTTCATACCGGCGGCTTTGGCAGATTGTGCCCACTGGGCTGGTTCAAAGTCGGTTGGGACAAACTCCTTGTTCAGATTCCAATACCAACGTTTGTAATCATCGTAGCGGATGTTGCTGTCGCGCGGAATCCAGTCTTCGTCCTCCGAACAGATAGACCACGACTCCACGATGCCGGCCTTGGAATAGAGTCCCCAGTGGATGAGCATCCCGAATTTGAGGTCCTGCCACTGTTCCAATTTGTCCAATACGGCTTTGTCCGTTGGCCAGATATACTCAGCGTCAAGTTGCAAATCGGGGTTCGCCTCTTCTGCATTTTGCGCCAACAAGGACGGTATCAGCAAAAACAGGAAGGCAATTGTTGTCAGATGTTTTGTCATAGCATAATAGTTAATATGTTAAAAAATGGGGGAATCCCCTACTCTTTCAATTTGGAATCGATGATGATGGTGACCGGGCCGTCATTGAGGAGATCCACTTTCATGTCGGCTCCGAAGACGCCCTTTTGGACAGGTGCCCCGGTTTCGGCAGCGAGCAACTCGCAGTATTTCTCGTACATAGGAACGGCCAGGTCATGGCCGGCGGCACGGATGTATGACGGGCGGTTCCCCTTCTTGGTGGAGGCTGTCAGCGTAAACTGCGATACGGCCAACAACTCGCCAGAGACATCTTTTACGGAACGGTTCATCACCCCGTTCTCGTCATTGAAGATACGCATATTGGCAGTTTTGGCCGCTATCCATTCTGCATCAGCAATGGTGTCATTTTGCTCTACACCTACCAGAATCAGCAGTCCGGGGCCGATTTCGGAAATCTTCTTCCCGTCAATAGTCACAGAAGCATGAGTTACTCTTTGTATTACAAGTCGCATATATAGAACTAAATTTAAAGGCGGCAAAGATACAGAAATATTTGGTTTCAGATTCCAACAACTAACAGCAAAATCCAAAAGTCAATAGCCCTCATCAATGTCAAACAACGCCTTTTATTTTTCTACATCTTTATTAGGAAAGATGTGTTTCAATTTTGTATTTTCGCAGCCTGAAAATTTGAAGTGATCACATTCTAATCTTAAGTTAATGACCGTTTTTACTTTTTTGAAACTTTTGGGCTGCCTTGCCCTCTTGATGTTTGGTATGAAGACTATGAGCGAGGCTCTTCAAAAGTTGACTGGTGGAGGTTTGCGAAAAGTGCTTGGCACAATGACTACCAACCGCTTCACCGGTGTTTTCTCGGGGGCGCTCGTGACTACTGCCGTGCAATCTTCAACTGCCACCACTGTGCTGGCAGTTAGTTTCGTCAATGCGGAATTGCTTTCTTTGAGACAAGCTATTTCTGTCATTATGGGTGCCAACATCGGGACCACAGTCACCGCCTGGATAATCGCGCTTTTCGGCTTCAACTTCCAGATGAGCGCCATTGTTTTCCCGCTGTTTGCCATTGGCATAGCCCTCTCCTACTTCAAGAGCCCGAGCTGCAAATCCTTTGGCGAGTTCATCTTTGGTTTCTCGTTCCTCTTTTTAGGCATCGCCACCCTGCGTGAAAACGCAATTGCGATGGACCTTCCCCACAACGAAACCGTGATGGGATTCTTCACCAGCTGCCGCAATCTTGGATTCCTCTCCTACGTCATCTTCCTGTTGTTAGGCGGCATCCTCACTATGTGCGTCCAGTCTTCCGTCGCCATCATGGCCATTACGATGATTCTGTGCTCAACCGGTGTGGCCGACATCTACCAAGGCATTGCCTTAGTGTTAGGTGAGAATATCGGCACCACCATCACCTCTAACATTGTGGCGCTCAATGCCAACACTTCGGCACGTCGGGCAGCCTTGTCCCACTTGATCTTCAACCTATTCGGCGTATGCTGGGTACTGCTTGTCTTCCGCATCTTCATCAAGGGAGTTTGCGGATTAGTGTCCTTTGACCTGGCAGCGGACCTTGCCTCCGACCCGAATGCGGCCACGCGCATCAACTACGCCCTTTGTGCATTCCACACAGCCTTCAACACCTGCAATGTGTTGATTCTGATTTGGTTCATTCCGACATTTGAGAAAGTGGTATGCCATATCATCAAAGGTAAAGAGGATGACGAAGAAATGCGATTGCGCTATATCAGCGGCGGCCTGCTCTCCACAGCTGAGCTTTCTCTCTTGGAAGCACGCAAGGAAATCAACCATTTCGCCCAACGGGCCCACCGTATGTTCGGATTCATCCCCGAACTGCTGAAACTCGAAGACAACGATGAATTTGTCAAATTATACACGCGGATAGAAAAATACGAAGGCATCAGTGACAATATGGAAGTTGAGATTGCCAACTATCTCAACAAGGTGTCTGAAGGCAAACTGAGTCCGGACAGCAAAAAGAAGCTTCGCTGCATGTTGCGAGAGATTTCCGAAATCGAGAGCATTTGTGACAGCTGCTATAACATGGCCCGCGTCATCAATCGCAAACACAAAGCGCGCGAACAGTTCACGGAAGAACAGATTTCCAACATCACGCATATGTGGGAGCTTTGCGACCAATCGCTCAGCCACATGGAACTAATCCTCAGTGCTGCCGGTCACTCGGCAGACCCGCGCCAGTCGCTGAATATCGAGAATGAAATCAACAACTACCGCACACAGCTCAAAGAGCAGAATGTGATAGACGTGAATGAACAGAAATATGGCTACCAAACCGGCGTAAATTATATGGATATCATCGGTGATAGTGAGAAGTTGGGAGACTACGCCATCAATGTGGTGGAAGCCCACACGCAGATAAAACTTACCACGTAGTTGCAACTCTGGTTTTGCAATTGAATAAATGCATCTTTCATGTTCCTTCTACGAAAATCATAATAACGTTAAAAAAGATAAGAACATTAAAATTTTATAGTATGAAAAAGACATTTACACTTTTCTTGGCTTGCATCGCAATGATGATAGCCACACAGGCACAGACACTTTTGTCTGAAAGTTTCGAATCTTTTGAAATCCCTGCCGGATGGATTCGGATTGACAATGACGGCGACCTCTACAACTGGGATCCGATGAACGCATTCACCGGCTACAACGGTGGCTCCTGCATCATATCTGCATCTTACAATGGTGGAGCGCTCACACCGGACAACTGGCTCATCACTTCGCCTGTAAATCTGACTTCCAACGCCGTGCTGACATTCTACGTTGCCGGTTCCGATCCCGAATATTACCAAGAAAACTACTCCGTCTATATTTCCACGACGGGCAACAGCATCTCCGATTTCACCACCCTGCTGACCACGGGTGTCACCACCAACAACTTCGTGCAGCAATCCGTGGATCTCTCCGCTTATACCGGTCAGACTGTTTATATTGCTTTCCGCCATCACAACTGCACTGACCAATACTGTTTGAGACTGGATGAAGTCGTTGTTCTCGCTGAAACCACCAGTCCCACTATCGAGGCACTTCCTCAAAGCGTTGATTTCGGAGAAGTATCCTTCCCAGGATGTCATCACTCCGAGATGACTGTCAATGGTTATTTGCTGACCGGAGACATCACTGCCACTACGGCAGCCCCGTTCTCCATTTCCTCAGACGGCACCAACTACGGGACTTCCGCCACGCTGACCTCTGCAGGTGGCAAAATCTACATCCGCTACAACCCTACTGCTGCCGGCCAAACCAATGGCACCGTCACTTTGTCAAGTCCGGGTGTTGGCAATACCACCGTCAATGTCAGTGCCACTGCCAAAGAGTGCCACAACACTCCCCTGCCATACGTTTTCGATTTCAACAACAATGAAAAGGCAAAATGCTGGAGCACTGTCGATGTCAACCACGATGCTGCCGCAGGCGGCTATGGCGAAATAGAAATCAGCACGGAGGCCGGTTTTGCAGTGTATGGCTTCTCTTCAGAAAATGATGCCGATGACTGGTTGATCTCTCCGTCCTTCACATTAGGCAGCGGCGCGGCTGCCACTTTCGGCTATTCCGCAACGGCAAACATGACCGGTTACGTGGCTCCTGAAAAATACGAGGTTTACATCATTCCTGACGGCCAGACCTACGAAAATGCGACCCTCGTGATTCCTGTTCAGGAAATCGACAACACAGAATGGCTCACCCAAACAGTTGACCTTTCCGCATTCGCCGGACAAACCCTGCAGGTTGCCATCAGAGTGGTTTCCGATGTCAACGCCTTCGTCTTCGGTGTCAACCACTTCACACTCAGAAACAATGTAGTGGGCATTGAAGAACACGACACACACACCAACATCTATCCGAACCCCGCAAGCACGCAGATGCACGTATATGCGTCTTCCCCTATGAGCAGCATCAGCATCTACTCCATCTCCGGACAGTTGCTCCAAACAATCGATGCAAACGGAGAACAAACTGATATCAACGTCACAGACCTCTCCAACGGCCTGTATCTGATGAAAATCAACACCGAGAACGGCGTGGTGACGCGCAAGTTCAACGTGGTAAGATAGACGTAGGCTCTTGACCGTCGGCCTTGGAGTTTTTGTTCTAAAGATATAAGAGCCCGTCGGCATTTGCTGACGGGCTCTTATTTTTCAACATACAATCATCTTCGACTAATGCTTTGAGAACCTGAACCATCTTTATCCTACAGGTACAAAACGAAAAAAAACTCCACACACAGTTTCTTTTTTACTATCTTTGCGATCGCTATTTTATTCTTGGATTTTCCAATATCATTCATATAGAAAACTTGTTTGGAGGCCGTTAAAACTATGAAACATCAAATTATAACACTAATGATTGTGTTGGGATTTGTCTGTTGTTGCAAGGATTCAAAGCCATCGAATAATAGTACTCCTCCTGATAATGATGGGGTATTGTTTCTTGGCGAAGTAAACTATTCCCCAACAGACACCGTTTATCCTATCCTTATCACAGATTCTATCCAAAAAACTCATATAGTAACGATGTTACGGAACAAGTTCGTTCCGCAAGAAGACGACTTTCATTTTTTCAATTTGGAAGAAGGAAAATATTATCTTTTAGGAAAATTTCTGATTGTAAATTGTATGCTTGTGGGACCCTCGGGGTGGGCTTCAAACTTTCGCCAATATTTTATTATAGATGTTAATAGTCATAGAAGTGTCCATATAATGAGTTTGTCAAATAATATCAATAACTTTTATTTATTTGATAATTTGACAGTTAATAGTATTGAGTATCCTGACAGGTTCTGGCACGACACAGAATTCTTCGATCATTTTTTTGATGCGGAAAGCACTACATTTAAACTGATAAATACGATTATAGAAACAGACTCTCTATCTCCCATATCTACAAAAGAATTTGAAAAAACAATAAAGTGGAAAGATGTATATGAATATCTTGTGCCGCAAGTTCAGTAAAAATCCTACTAAATTATTTTCACCCCATATCGTGACGGGGATTAACATAAAGAAAATTATTAGACGCAAAACCGCTGCGACCGCAGGGAGCGAAGCGGAATCTCCAACGTTTGCCACGTCACGCGACCGCGTAGGAATCTCTCTACAATACGGGAGGGATAATTCCGATTTTTTTGTATGTTTGCGGCACACAAAAATTCACAGAGATGTTAGAACTAATAATTGTAGCAGTAATCACGTGGCTTATACTGAAAGACGGGGTAAGCAGTGGTCGTGGCAGCTGCAATCCTCTCAAATAAGAACATCTTGTCCCAAATCATTGTTTTTAACAAAAGAAAATTATAAGACGCAAAACATAAATGTTCCAGAACTTTTATAACAATCCGAAAAAAACTGAAAATATCGTTTGCAAAAAGAATTAACTCATTCTAATAATAAACCACTGATGACGAAAAAAGAACAAATCCAACTATTTGAGTCCAAACAGGTAAGAACCGTTTGGGACGACGAACAGGGAAAATGGTATTTTTCTGTGGTAGATGTTTGCGCCGTGTTGAGCGAAAGCAAGAACCCGCAAACGTATTGGCGCGTTTTAAAGAAACGTCTAATAGACGAGGGAAATCAAACCGTTACAAATTGTAACGGTTTCAAAATGCGAGCTGTAGATGGTAAAATGAGAATGACGGATGTGGCTGACACAGAACAGATTTTCCGTATCATTCAGTCCATTCCTTCGCCGAAAGCCGAGCCTTTTAAACAATGGATGGCACAAGTGGCATCCCAACGCATTGACCAGATGCTTGACCCTGAACTTTCCATCAACCAGGCTATGGCCGACTATAAACGATTAGGATATTCTGACAATTGGATCAATCAGCGGCTCAAATCCATTGAAATCCGCAAAGAATTGACGGACGAATGGAAGAAGCACGGACTGGAAGAAGGGCAGCAATTTGCCGCCCTCACTGACATCATTTACAAGGCGTGGTCGGACATGTCGGCACGCGAGTACAAACGCTTTAAAGGGTTGACCAAGGAAAATTTGCGCGACAACATGACCAACAAGGAATTGGTTTTGAATATGCTGGCAGAACTTTCCACTAAGGAAATATCAGAAAGCAGAAATCCATCCACTTTCACAGAACACGCGCAGGCAGCGGCGGATGGTGGCAACATCGCCCGAAATGCCAGATTGGAATTGGAAGAACAAACAGGGAAAGCTGTTATTACACCGCAAAATGCAAAACATCTTTTGAAAGAACGGAAGGATAAAGAATTAACCTTTGATGAAGCTAATGAATCGTCGTCGAGGGATTGAGTGAAATTGAGTGAAATTGAAAGACCTAACCATCCAATTTGAGATGTTTCCTAATAAGCCAAGCATCTTGGTTGCTCCCAATGGTACAGGGAGTTTTTAACATAAAGAAAATTATAAGTCACAAAACAAACGGGGTGGCCACGAAGTCGGGGAAGAGGGCTTCGGGCAATGTGCGGATAAGGCGTTCGATGTCGGACTGGTTTCACGCGCCGCTTGAGCGCAATATCGACGCTTTTGCGGACCTGGTGGCTGATTATTACGGCGACAAGTATCTCGTCAACTTCAGCAAACTTGGCGCGAATGACGCCGTGCATGGTGGAGTATAGATCGTTGCATTTCCGTTTGTTTGTTTTTGTATTGTTTATGTATTGTTTTTGTATTGTTTTTGTATGGCGCAAACATACAAAAAAGTGTATCTTTGCAGCCCGATAAAAAACACGAACTATGGAATCATATCTGAAACAGAAACTTATTGAAACAGTGCTGTATGTGCTGCGTAAAACAGGCGGCGTTGACAAATACCATCTGTTCAAAATACTATATTTTGCTGACAGAAGTTCTTTGGCCGCTGAAGGTCTAAGAATTGTGGAGGATGATTTCAAAGCGCTTCAGTATGGCCCTGTCCCCGACAAACTTTATGGCGCTATGCGGCATAATGGATATGGAGACCCAGAATTGATTCAGATTTTCAATTCTGCAATAGAAGTGGCTGGCGATGATGCCAACAACATACTGTTGGCCAAACGTGACCCGAATATGGACTATATCGCACCTGTTGCAATCCGTTTTCTGGATGAATCCATTGAGGAAAACAAGAACCTGACTTTCCAGGAATTGATTGTCAAATCTCATGACAAGGCGTGGGAGAACGCGAAAAATGCCAATCCGAACATCCTTTCTCCGGTTGATATGGCCGAGGCTGGAGGATGCAGCAGGGAGTTCTTGGAATATGTCAGAGAAATGGTAGAAATAGACTGCCTGTCCTAATGGAACTCGGAGACTTTCTCAAAAAAGGCGATGTTGCTAAATTGGCTAACGAGAACGTATCAAAAGGAGACACGTTCCTTATGCAAATGAATGCTGATAACGGAATCATTCCAAAGCCCGGTGACTCCAGCCGAAACAAATACTTCATTGTGCTTGGCAAACTCAAAGACGGCTCCGTTTTTGGAGGTGTGATTATCAATTCCATAATCAATCAGAATATACCGGCAGGCCGCCAACGGTTGATGATGCCCATAAAGTGCTCCAAATACGCATTCCTGGAGCACGACTCGTATGTTGACTGCTCAAGTCTGAAAACGGCAAAACCGGAAAAATACAACGAGTGGCAGTATAAAGGCAAGGTGTCTGATGAAGATGTTGACCTGATAACGGGTACATTGTCGGAAAGCGACTATGAGGATAAAGCCAAGCTGAAAATGTTTGGAATTAACGAGAAATAATTTTCGCATATTCATCCCACCGTATTGATTTTTTTGTATGTTTGCGGCATACAAAAATTCACAGAGATGTTAGAACTAATAATTGTAGCAGTAATCACGTGGCTTATACTGAAAGACGGGGTAAGCAGTGGTCGTGGCAGCTGCAATCCTCTCAAATAAGAACATCTTGTCCCAAATCATTGTTTTTAACAAAAGAAAATTATAAGACGCAAAACATAAATGTTCCAGAACTTTTATAACAATCCGAAAAAAACTGAAAATATCGTTTGCAAAAAGAATTAACTCATTCTAATAATAAACCACTGATGACGAAAAAAGAACAAATCCAACTATTTGAGTCCAAACAGGTAAGAACCGTTTGGGACGACGAACAGGGAAAATGGTATTTTTCTGTGGTAGATGTTTGCGCCGTGTTGAGCGAAAGCAAGAACCCGCAAACGTATTGGCGCGTTTTAAAGAAACGTCTAATAGACGAGGGAAATCAAACCGTTACAAATTGTAACGGTTTCAAAATGCGAGCTGTAGATGGTAAAATGAGAATGACGGATGTGGCTGACACAGAACAGATTTTCCGTATCATTCAGTCCATTCCTTCGCCGAAAGCCGAGCCTTTTAAACAATGGATGGCACAAGTGGCATCCCAACGCATTGACCAGATGCTTGACCCTGAACTTTCCATCAACCAGGCTATGGCCGACTATAAACGATTAGGATATTCTGACAATTGGATCAATCAGCGGCTCAAATCCATTGAAATCCGCAAAGAATTGACGGACGAATGGAAGAAGCACGGACTGGAAGAAGGGCAGCAATTTGCCGCCCTCACTGACATCATTTACAAGGCGTGGTCGGACATGTCGGCACGCGAGTACAAACGCTTTAAAGGGTTGACCAAGGAAAATTTGCGCGACAACATGACCAACAAGGAATTGGTTTTGAATATGCTGGCAGAACTTTCCACTAAGGAAATATCAGAAAGCAACAAAAATGGGTAATCACTCGCACTGAACAAAAGACTGCAAAAGCATTAGGCGAAATATCTGAAGGTCAAGTGACTCGAAAAAAACACAACGGCACACCCGTAACAACTGAGAATTCAACTTCTAACAAAAAAATTGTCAATCAAAATGATGAAAAGATACAATAATATGGCAAAGTTATTATTCTTTGTCATAATTAACATGATGACACTGAATGCTTTAAAAGCACAGCATATTTATATTCATTATTATGATCCAGAAGAAATCATATTGACACCGTATGACTATCATGGCTGGAATTTTTGTAATAGAGAGTCTCTATGGATTTATATTGGAGACACATTAACGTATTCATTCATTTCATCACACATTGATTCTCTTGTTTATGCAAATGCATCGGACAAATGCAAATTTCCTAATGTTAGTCAAAGAATAGTAGTTTTAAAGCCTCATAGCGAAGAATATGACATGATATTTTCTGACGGAAGGGGTGCTATGGAAAAAAACGGACGATGTGTATTGTTTGATGAAGAATTACAACGAGTCATCAATGACATCATTAAAAGAGACATTGCTAATAGAAAAAAGAAAAAAAACTCCGAATGAAATCTTCATCGCTAAACCAGCGACAGCGTTTTCCCGTAACCGTCCCATACCGTGACGGGCGTTTAGGCCATCTATTGCCAAAATATCAGTTTATGGCAAAGACCAGCCAGCCCCCGCACGGTAACCATCTATATCAATGGCAAAGAGGTGAAGTACTCTGTCAAGCAGCAACATTCCGAAGGGGAAGTGCTGTCTTGAGTACGTTACGTTTTTAACATAAAGAAAATAATAGGACGCAAAACTATATGTGTTTGAGCAATTCGGATATTGTTCAGAAGAACAACAAGTATTACAAGC
>JAKSMC010000016.1 GCA_024400835.1 Bacteroidales bacterium | reverse complement strand
TTCATACTGCAAAATTAAACCTTTTTTTTACTCGGTTTAATTCGGGGCCAATATATACTTTTATTGTAGTACACTGCTTTTCAATTTCTGTTTTATCACTATGTTTCCCAACAGCGTGTGGTTTAGGAGTTTGTGCCGCGCATGATGAAATAGCCGGCCGACTTTCAGTCCCTTAGCTGCTTCAAGCTCATCCTGTCGTTCGTGTTTTTGTTTGCCACGTCAGTCCTGAACTTCTGGTGTTTGAAGAATATGACGTAGATAGTGACGGTGATGCTTTTGAGCCTGCTGGCGTTCTAATCGTTTCGCGGGCATAGTATAGCTGTCTGGACAGGCGGTTGCAAAGTTGCATCCTCGAAAATGATATTTTCCATTACGGGAATTCCGTTACGGAAAAATCGTAATATTTATGATGGTGCAATCGTGTGGGCGAATCATCATTCGCCCCAACAATTAGGACCAAATAGAACTAAAGTGTCTATTTATCAAGTTTTTATTTTTGCCGCCAGAAAAAAGTCAGTTAGTTCTTTGACATCTCAAAAAGGGGAAACCATCCCGAAGCGAACACAATCCGCGCCGTGGCGCTGAATACTTTCTGCGAAAAATGTTTGAAGAATGGCGGTGATAAAGATTTTGTGCGATAAGTGCCGCTTGCTTGTCGCTTTTTCCTGTTGTCCTTTCGGGTTTTGCTCGAGCCTTTTTGAGGGATAGAAATGCAATCCGCGACTTTTTTTGTGTGCGGAAGAGAAAATGATGTTAGTTTGCTTTGATAGGAATAGGATGATGGCTTTGTAATATATTGATTGCGTAAATAAAAATTATTAATTAAAAACTTTTAATGATGAAAAAAATTTATTTGTTGCTGATGATGCTTGTCGGCTCAATGTCAATGACTTTTGCCCAAACATTGCATACATATTCGAACAAGGATTATGAGACTTGTGAAGGCTGGCTAGGAACGATGACTTATACATATTATGAAGATGCCCTTGGCAATTATATTAAACATGGCAAACTCAATATCAAAGCCGGTGTTCAAGCGAACGGTTGGAATTCTGTCGAGAGTCAGTATCAGGGTATATCTCTCTCCTATAGTGCTAATGCTTCTTTTAAAGACGGCTGGTTGAATGGTCCTTTGACGGTTACGATTACAGGAAATAAAACGACACGCCATGGTAAGCAAACATCAAATACCACTTTATCTGCAAATTATAGTCAAGGACTTCCTCATGGAACTTGGAAATTTGTATCTTCTACAAATGGTAAAGTTGAAAGTTCACTTAACATAACGTACAATCAAGGTGTGTTGGTTGGTGCTTTTTCTTGTGCTATGTTTAATACGAAAGGACAATTAAACAATGAGGGAAAATTAATTGGAAAGTGGACGGATGAGAATCCTTTTGGTGATAATGAATATAATTTTATTAATGGTGTTCTTATTACTCATTTTATTAGAAAGGATGGCCGTGTGACAAACTCCGAAGACAATACTGAAGAAAAGATGGAGTTGGCTAAACAATTTGCTGCTGGAAAGATTTCTGAAGATGAATTATTTAATGATTATGGATATGGGATTCGTGAGAGAGAGATGGATTTGAAAATGGTTAAATCGATTCTTTATAAAAGCATGTTTGGTCTATGCCTAGATGACATAGGGGGAGATAAAACTAGAGAATATGGAACCCCTGACGAGCTGGTTTTAGGGAAACCATATTATGAACTGTTTTTGGATCATAAAGTTAAATCTTTTGATACCGAAGAAGAATTCAATGATTTTCTCGTAGACTGGGAGGTCAGATTGATTGATGAAGAATTTGAAGATCCGGAGTCAGAAAATTATAATTCGTTTAAGGATTTTACAGCAAAAGATATGATGCTTGGTTATCGGTTGACGGATGCGCAGAAAGAAAAAGTCAGAGCGCTGTATGCACAGTATGTGCAGGATATCAAACCCGGCAAGATGGAAAAAATTGCTCAAAAACAACAACAAAGAGCGGAAGAAAGGAAACGACAGGAAGCGCAAGAAAGAAAGAAGATAGAGCAAGAATGTGCTCAATTTGTTGAATTTGCATTAAATAAGCTAGTGGACATCTCCAAAGATAGGGCAGGAATAAAAATCTTTGGTGCGGATATTGTTATCAATGTGGATTACGACAACCATAGTGAAGATTGGCAAAGGTTGTTTTGTAGTTCTTCTCCCTTAAGAGATAATCTTGGTAAGCAATTCAAAGAGTTCTGCCCGGTAGTAGGCTATCGTATCGATTCCGTAGATTTGAATCAGTTTGTGATTTATTGTACGTTGGAAAAATTCAACAAAAAAGAAGGATCCGAATATTGGCAGACAAAAGCCTATCTTACCAATAAAGGTATCAATTTGGATAAATCTTTCATTTTCAGTAATGCAGTCCGTGTCAGAGGCGATTGGGACGAAATTAAGGACCTGCAAAAATCTATCGAAGAGGGTATGAGTAAAATCAATGAACAAGGAGGCAAAGATTTTTCAGACGTGGTCAGCGCCTATAAGTCCTACCATAAAGGCTATAATCAAAAAGTGTCTGACAATCTGAAGGAAACAATCCAACGATTGACCCAGTTGACGAAAGTCCAGAGATCATATATGACTTTTATTAATCTTCGTAAGCAAGTAGCAGACAAACAGGCTCAAATTATTGCTGAATGTGGCAAGTCTTTTTCAGATGTACAAAAAGATTACGAAACATTTATGAAAGGATATAATTTAGCAATATCTACGGATTCCATTGAGAGTTATAAAAGAATGACGGATTTGATGATTATCCAAGATAGTTGTTTGAAATTCTTATCTTACCGTAAAAATATTGAGGATAATGATGCCAAAATTATGAGCAATAAGACTTGTAAGAACATTGTTAAAGCGTATGCTGGGTACTTTAAGTCTGCAGACATGTCTTGGTCGAATGCTGCAAATGCTAGTGAAAAATTATCCACTATCCTAGCAATACAACAGAAAATCGTAGATGCAGTTACGGCTGACAATGCATCCGAATTAGAAGCTAAGGTTAAGAAACTTAAAGATAAAAGTTTGGATAATATTCTCAAAGAAATTTAATAACGTTTGTTTGGATCCAGAACATATTAGAAAAAGGGAACTAAATAATTGTGGGCATTAAATGCCACAAAATTTAAGCGTAGTCATTATCGACTATTATCTTAGATTACCCAGAAGAAATTCACCATTGTATGCGAATTATCGTAATGCGGTAAACTTTGAAAAGTATATTAAGCAGCAAGAAGATTATATGTTTAATGAAAAAAAAAGGCATAATTAAAATCAACGAGATGTTTTTAAAGAGCTTTGTACAGAAGAGTGCAAAGCTCTTTTTTTAATGGATTTATCCCCTTCACATCTTGTGAGAGATTCCGTGCTACGCTATGCGCCTGTAAGGTTCCTTCGCTCCACTGCGTTCCGCTCGGGATGACGCAGCGTGGCTGGGCAGAAGAAGCGCGGCGACGGAAAGTGTTAAACGGATTGCAATGTCGTGGTGTCGCCGCAGAAGTCGCGATTGCGGCGGCACCACACACCGACTATAACCAATAACCTTGCGCCGCCGCCCATATACGCTATAACGCCATCGTCATCCCGAACCTCCGACGGTAGGAGGAGGTGAAGGGACCTCTACAAGATAAAAACGGAATAGGTCAGTCGGGGCGAATCCACATTCGCCCCGACTTTTGCATTGTCACGTTAGACCATTTTTTTGTATTTTCGCAGCCTTGATTCAAAAACACGACTATGGGACAGAAACTACCAATCGGCATACAGAATTTTGAGGACCTGAGAAAAAAAGGATTCAAATATGTAGATAAGAGCGACATCGTTTTCAAATTGGCCACGGAGGGGAAATACTACTTCCTATCGCGTCCGCGCCGTTTCGGCAAAAGTTTGCTGCTTAGTACCATAGAGGCTTATTTCCAAGGCAAGCGCGAGCTGTTCGACGGTCTCGCCATCGCCGAGCTGGAAAGCGACTGGTTAGAATATCCTATTCTACACCTGGACTTGAACACGCAGAAATATGATTCCCCTGAGGCTCTAAGCTCTGTTCTTGACGAAGAAGTGACCAAATGGGAACGGCTTTACGGACGGGACGAATCCGAAACGGCTATAGGTAGAAGGTTCCAAGGCATCATTCGCCGCGCCTACGAGAAAACCGGCCGTCAGGTGGTGATTCTGGTTGATGAGTACGACAAGCCGCTGCTGCAGGCCATCGGCAACACGAAACTGCAGGATGCCTACCGTGCCACGCTCAAGGGTTTCTATGGAGCGCTCAAGTCTATGGACGGCTGCATCCGTTTTGCCTTCCTCACGGGAGTCACCAAGTTCGGGAAGGTTAGCGTCTTCAGCGACTTGAACAACCTGAATGACATTTCGATGGATGCCGCATTCTTTGACATCTGCGGTATCACAGAAAATGAACTCCGCACGAATTTTGAGATTGAAGTGGCAGAACTTGCCGACAAGTTAGGCAAGTCTGTGGATGAGACTTACACTGCACTTCGTGAAAACTACGACGGCTACCACTTCAGCGAAGAAAAACTGCCCGGAGTCTATAACCCGTTCAGTCTGCTCAACGCATTTTACAAAGGTAATATCGGCGCCTACTGGTTCGAGACCGGCACGCCGACGTATTTGATGGAACTGCTCAAGATGCATCAGTACAACCTCTCTCGCATAGAGAAGGAGGAAGTCGTCAGCGATGTGCTCAACAGCGTGGATATCGCATCCACCAACCCGCTGCCCGTCATCTACCAGAGCGGCTACCTCACCATCAAGGGCTACGATCCGGATTTCGGCCTCTACCATCTCGGCTTCCCGAACAGAGAGGTCAAGCAGGGCTTTGTCCGCTTCCTCATCCCGAGTTACACCAATGTGGATGCCGTAGGCTCCGCCTTCGAAATCAGCCGATTCGTGCGCTCGTTGCGCGCGGGCGACATTGAGGGCTTTATGGAGCGCCTGCAGTCGTTCCTCAGCGCCTGCCCCTACGAGCTGGAACCCGAACAGGAACGCCATTTCCAGAGCGTGATGTTCATCCTCACCGCCCTCTGCGGCTACCACGTGCAGATAGAGGAACACACCAACAAGGGCCGTATGGATATGACCGTGCAGACACAGGATTACGTTTATATCTTCGAGTTCAAGTTCAACAAGTCGGCAGAAGAAGCCCTCGCCCAAATTGACGAGAAGGGCTACGCCGAGCGCTTCCAAAGCGACGAACGGACGGTGATGAAGATCGGCGTGAACTACAGTACGGCGGAACGGAACATCAATGAGTGGAAAATCTCGTAGGTGTCGAATCATCTTTCGCCCTTACAATTTTTTTCTATCTTTGCGGCCTGTTAGAAAATATGTGGAGTCCGCCGAAAATCCCTGAAGAGTAGGCATTATCTAATACAAAATTACTATGGCTTATAAAATTGAAGAAATTGAAGGCGTTGGCGGCGTTTACGGTGAGAAACTGAATGCTGCTGGCATTAAAACCACAGAGGACCTTTTGAACAAATGCGCTAAGAAGGCCGGCCGCGTAAAACTGGCTGAAGAAACCGGCATTAGCGAGAAACTCGTGCTCCGTTGGACCAATCACGCTGACCTTTTCCGCATCAAGGGCGTCGCTGGCCAATTCGCAGAACTTTTGGAAGCTTCCGGCGTAGATACCGTTAAGGAATTCCGCCACAGAGTCGCTGCCAACCTCCAACCCAAGATGGAAGAGGTGAACAACGCAAAAAATCTTTGCAACCGCGTCCCTTCTGTAAAGGAAGTTGAAAAGATGATCGAACAAGCCAAGACGCTGGATCCTATGATGGAATACTAAAATAGAATCTTTCTATTGAGAAAAAAGGGAACGGATTTGCTCCGTTCCCTTTTTGTTTAGTGACGCACCCAGATGAGGTTGTCGGTTTCGTAACCTCGTTGTCTGGCTCGCATCAGCAGGTATTCGAGATCTTTGTCGTTCATCTGTGGTGTGCGTGACAGTATCCACAGATATTTGTCGGTTTTGCTGCCCACGAGGACGTATTGGTAGTCGGGCGACAACTCCATAACGTTATATTGTGAGTAGAAGTTCATAAAGAAGGAAACTTCCAATTGTCCGGGTACATTGTCGTCAGGGCGGCGGGCCTTGCCGACGGATTGCTTGAATTTGCCTTCCAAACTGCCTTTGTATCCGGAGTTGGTGACTTGCACGGTGCCGTCGTCCATCAATTCGTAGTCGGCCGTGCAGCCTTCCAGCCCGCGCTCGAAAGGATGGTCGAAACGCGCGATTTCATACCAGTGGCCCATGTAGCGCTGGATGTCCAACTCTGGGACGGTGGAGGTGTTCAGGGTGGAGGAGGTCGTGGAACAGGATGTCAATCCGAGAAAACTGAGACCTCCGAGCAGGAAATTAAAAAACTTGTTCATAATGTTTGATTTTTTAGGGTTTATTATTATGTTGATTTAAGATTGCCTGGCGTACCGCCATTTGCGTGTTGTTCACGGCGGCAAAAATATAATCTTTCCAATATCTATTTCATCTATTTTCTCAATGCAGATATTGGTGGCGTCACGGGCCGTGGATTTATACGGCTTGGCGGGTCCTGGCGGTGATGGGGAACGACACTATGGCGTAATATTAATGTATGTGTGGAAGATTCACAACTTTATCACTTATTTTTTTTCTATATTTGCGCTCGTTCTCGCGAATGCGGAAAATAATTATAATATCTTAAAATACAATACATTAACATTTATTATTATGGTAGATTATAAAAAAATCGGATTGGTGAACACTCGTGAGATGTTTGCTAAGGCTGTGGATGGTGGCTATGCTATCCCTGCATTCAATTTCAACAATATGGAACAACTCCAGGCTATTATCCAAGCTGCTGCTCAAACCAATAGCCCTGTGATTCTCCAAGTTTCCAAAGGCGCTCGTGATTATGCAAACCAAACGCTTCTTCGCTATATGGCAGAAGGCGCTGTTGAATATGCTAAGGAATTGGGCTGCAAGCATCCGGAAATCGTTTTGCATCTGGACCACGGCAGCGACTTCGACATCTGCAAGTCCTGTATCGATATGGGTTTCTCAAGTGTGATGATTGATGGCTCCGCTCTTCCCTACGAAGAAAATGTCGCTGTCACCCGTCGCGTAGTAGAATATGCCCACCAACACGATGTGACCGTTGAAGGCGAGCTCGGCGTGCTCGCTGGCGTTGAAGACGAAGTCTCCGCAGCAGAAAGCCACTACACCCGTCCGGAAGAGGTTATCGATTTCGTGACTAAGACGGGCGTTGACTCCCTCGCAATTTCCATCGGTACCAGCCACGGCGCATACAAGTTCACTCCCGAACAATGCACTGTAGATCCTGAAACAGGCCGTCTGCTTCCTCCTCCATTGGCATTTGACGTGCTCGAGGCTATCGAACAGAAACTCCCCGGCTTCCCTATCGTTCTCCACGGCTCCAGCTCCGTACCTCAAGAGGAAGTTGACATCATCAATGCTAACGGTGGCGCATTGAAAGCTGCTGTCGGTATTCCTGAAGAACAGTTGCGTAAGGCTGCAAAGAGCGCTGTTTGCAAAATCAACATCGACTCCGACAGCCGTCTGGCTATGACCGCTGCTGTACGCCAAACCCTCGCTGCTAAACCGGCTGAGTTCGACCCGAGAAAATATTTGGGCCCGGCTCGTGATCGTATGAAAGCCCTCTATATGCACAAAATCGTCAATGTGTTGGGCTCCAATGACAAATTGCTTGTCGACTAATTTTCACACAAAATAACTACATATCAGGGCCGGCTCTTTCGAGTCGGCCCTTTGTTTATGGAGATTATTTTATGGGGGAAAAGGAGATGGCCTGGCCGCCGCCTTGCGCCATCTTGATGGTCAGCTTCTGTTTGCTGCTGACTTTCCTGGTGGTGATAGTGTATGCCGTCGGATTGGTCTTCCAGTCGGCGTCAGGGGCGTCGGCGTAAATGGTGGCTTTGTATTTTCTCCCTTTCTCTAAAAAATCTAACGGTATGCTGACGGTGCGCGCCTCTTCGTTGGTGCTGGCACCGAGGAAGTAGTCGGCTCCTGCTTTGCGCACGATGACGACGTATTGGCCGATTTCACCCGCCAGGGCTTTCGACCAGTCGCAGTCCGGATTGAAGTCGCGGAAGAACTGGAAGGCGGGGTGGCCTTCGTAGTGCTCGATGAGGTCGGAGGCCATCTGGAGAGGGGAGTAGAGAATCACCCAGTTGGCCAATTGTTTGGCGAGTGTGGTGTTTACGCGGCTGTTGCCTTTGTCATTGCCGTTCCAGGCTTGGCGCTGCGGCAGGTTGCGGGTTTTCTCAAAGAGGATGTCAAAAGTGCCGGGCGTGTAGTCCATCGGTCCGGCCAGCAGGCGCGTGAAGGGGATGATTTCGTGGTGCTCCGGTGGGTTGCCTTCGCTCCAGGCGTTCCACTCCATGCCGCGCGCACCTTCTCCTGTCATCAAGTTCGGATAGGTGCGGCAAAGGCCGGTGGGCTTGATGGGCTCGTGCACGTCCAAGGTGACGTGGTACTTGGCCGCTGTATCTACGACGCGCTGGTAGTGTAGCACGTTGAACTGCCCGTGGTGGTTGTGCCCGTCGGGCAGGCCTCCCGCATAGCCGGTTTTCACACTGTGAATGCTTAGGTTGTGGAGCCATTGGTAGGTGTGGCTGAGCTGGCGCTCGTAATTGAGTATGTTGCCTCCCGTCTCGTGATGGCTGATGAAGGCCACATTTTTGCTGGCGGCGTATCGGAGAATCTCGTCTATGTCGAAATCAGCATACGGCTTGGTGAAGTCGAATTGCTGCATGCCGCCCCAAGATTCCCAGCCTTCGTTCCATCCTTCGAAAAGAACGGCGTCGATATTGTTGGCTGCGGCAAAGTCGATGTAGCGTTTGGCACTTTCGGTGGTTGCGCCATGGCGTTCGTCCATCTTCCAGGTGTTGATGCCGAGGTGCATGCCCCACCAGACTCCCACATATTTCATCGGACGAATCCAGCTGAGGTCGCCTTTGAGTTTGCAGGGCTCGTTGAGGTTCAGAATCAGCGATGAGTTAATGAGGCCGACGGCCTCTTGGGCCAACTGGCAGGTGCGCCAGGAGGTGGTGAATTTCCCGCCTTTGAATCGGGCTTTGATTCCGTCAGGCCAGGGCGCCAACGTGGATTTGAACTCCAAGGGCCGGTCGGTGGGGTAGAGTGCCATTTCCGGGAAGTTGACAAGCGCTGCTTCGTGGATGCTCCCGTAAACGCCTGTTTGTGTCTTGAAGGTCATCGGCGTGCTCGCGTTGTCCAACTTCGAGATGGGCATTGTCCGATAGAGAAATTCGTAGGATTCGTAATTGGCGACAATGGACCAGCAGGTGCCGTCTTCTGCCAGATGGAAGGTGGTCAGCTCGTCGGTGATGAGCAGGCTGTCGGTGACGGGAACGTCATATTCGTAGCAGAAGCCGAATCCGTCGTCGAAGACGCGGAACCTGAGGGTCAGCTTCGTGCCGTCCTGATTTTCCAAGTTGACGGCCATCTCATTGCAGTGGTTGCGGTTCGTCTTGTTCGTGCCCCACGGTTGCGTCCAGGTCTCATCAATAGCGTTGTAAGTGGTTCCCACAATGTGGAAGCCGTCTTTGAGATTGTGTCCGCCGCGGCTTTCAAAACCTAAATGCGACGAGAGCAATATTTGTTCGCCTTCGTAAGTGGCGCGGTATTCCATACCTCCCTTTTCGGTAAGGTCGAAAAACAGGACGACGGCTTCTTCGGGAGAGGCAACCGAAGCCGAGGTTGGTTGGGCAAAAGCCTGTCCGCGGAAGAACAAGGCCAATAGCAATATTATTGGCAATTTTTTCAGCATATTTTAGAAGATTATCCTTTCCATAGCTCCGGTGATGAGTTTCTGCAGGCTGCTCAGCTTCTGGTAGTCGGCGGTGTGGCGGAGGCTCATGGCGTGGAACACGGTGTAGAATTTGCGGATGGCGATTTTGTAGTAATGGACGAACAAAGCGGTCAGGAAAGTGAGTACCACATAAACCAGTGCTATCCAGAACTTCTTGCTGATGATCCAGACGATTCCTAACAGGAGGAGGTAGTATATAGGGAAGGTGGCCACGGTGCTGCTGACGTATTGGAACGAGGAGCGCAGCATCGGGTCTTTGGCCTTGTTGGCGAAGCGCTTGGTGATGGCAAACGGTATGAAGTTGTTGATGTATCCGAAGAGGAAAAGAGGCAGGGAGATAATCATCAGCAGGGAGCGGACGATGAAGCGGAACAGGGAGAGCTTGCGGTTGATGACCCAGTGGTGGAGGCCTCGTTGCTGCAAAAGCGTGGTGTATTCGCGGGTCTGCTGCATCAGGATTTCAAACTGGTCGGGCTCATTGTCTTTGAACTGCTTGAGATTGGCGATGATGGTCATTGCCGCGTCTTTCTGGTTGGGAAGATAGGATGTCTTAAGTCCTTTGTGCTTGAGCAGCGGTTCGCTCATCATTTGTGTGAGGGCCTCGATTTCGTTGTAGTATTCCGGAATGTCGATATCGGGGGTGATTTCCTTGACGCGGGCGCGGGCCTTCTCGTTGAGGGCGAGGTAGGCGTCGTTGGGGTGCTCCTTGTAGAGGTCGAAGAATTCCTCATAGGTGAAGGGCTCTCCCACGGTGACCATAAGGTCGCTGCGGAAGTTGAAGTAATTGGAGTAGTGGATGTTCAGAGGCAGTACTTTGACTCCGAGCTTGAAGTCGTTGATTTCTTCGGCGGAGAAGGCGATACGGCAGAACCCTTTTTTGAAGGTGTTCATAAAATGGCCGTGCTGGTGTGTGGCTTCCGGGAAGATGACGATGGTGCCTCCGTCTTTTAGCACGCGGGCGGCGCGCTCGTATAACGCGATGTTGCTGCGCACGTCGTCGCGATTGCCGTCACGGGTGCGGAAGGTCGGCATGATCTTGAGGAAGCGCAGGATCTTGGCCACGCCGTCCTTCTTGAAGATGTCGCCTCTCGCAATGAACACGGGCTGGCGACGGTCCTGCGACATAGTGTGCAAAATGGCCATGGCGTCCATCACCCCGTTCTGGTGGTTCGCGATTACAATCGTGGGCTCGCCTTTCTTCGGGATATTCTCCTGGTTCAGGATGTAGAAATGCCTGTAGTATATGTGGTTGTGCGCAATGTTGAGGTAGTTCATGTACAATGCGTACATCCAATCGTACTTGTCTATGTTTTCAAACGATATCATAAGATGGTTTCAAGTTTCAGGTTTCAGGTTTCAAGTGTGCGCGACTCCCTTAAAGTCAAAGTCAATAGTCAAAGTCAATGTCCAAACAACTAACGGCCAATAGCCTTATTCCACAATCGTCATCTCGTCGATGATGTTTTGGGCGTGGGCGAACTTATCAACGATGAAGAGGAAGTAGCGGGCGTCGAGGCTGATGTTGCGGCAGCGGTCGACATCGTAGTAGATGTCACTCATAGTGCCTTCCCACACGCGGTCGAAGTTGGTGCCGATGAGTTCGCCGTTGGCGTTGATGACCGGGCTTCCGGAGTTGCCGCCTGTAGTGTGGTTGCTGGCAATGAAGGCCACGGGCAGTTCTCCGTTCTTGTTGGCATATCGACCGTAGTCTTTCTTTTCCCAAAGAGCCTTGAGTTTCGGATCTACCTTGTAATCGTAGATGTCGGGGTTCTCTTTTTGGATGATACCGTCCAAGGTGGTGTAATAGGTGTAGTTGATGCCGTCAGCGGGTTCGAAACCTTTCACCTGGCCATAGGTGACGCGCAACGTGAGGTTGGCGTCCGGATAGAACACTTTGTCGTTTTCCTTTTCTTTCAAAGCCTTTACGTAGGTGCGGTAGTAGGCTTCGAGTTGGTCATCGTCAGCCGAGTACTTGTCCCAAGCCTCTCTGTATTGGTTGTAGATGATGTTGTAAATATTCAGGATTTCGATATTCGCGGTTTTGGCTACTTGTTTGGGTGTGGCTTTCTGCAGGAACTGCACGAACTTCTCGTTGTCGGTGAAGTAGGGTGCGGTGGTGGCGAGCTTGTCCCACAAGGCGCTCATCATAGTGCGTGTGGTGGCTTCGTCTTTGATATATTTGTGAAGTTCTGCCGGTATCAGGTTCGCATCCTGCTTGGTGAAATAGTAGGTGAGTAGTTCTACAAATGCTTCTTTGTCAATGTCGAGGCAGTAGCTGCTGCGGAAGGATTCGTTGCTCTTGAGCAGTTTCTCGCGGTTGGTTTCGAAAGCGCCGCTGTTGCCGTTTTGTGCCGGCACCACCATCAGTCTGAAATAGGGATGGATGCACTTGCTGAGGATTTCAGGGCCGAACACGCATTCGCTGACGAAGGTCGTGACTTTGGTCTGCTCGGCGTATGATTTGTACACTCTCTTCATGTCATTCAGCAAGTTGCCGTACTGTTTCTGGCGGTCGCTGTTGGCGTTGACCCATTTTTGGAAGTCTGCCTCCTGGGCTTGCTTTTTGTCGATGACGTTGCATTCGAGGATGCCCTTGCTTTCGCCCTGCCATTTCTTCCAGCCGTTGGAAATGCTGTTGGCCTTGGCGGAGTACATCAGACGGATGCGCGGGTCGAGGTTCATCTGGCGTTTCATAGCATCCAGACGGATGGTGCGGGCGTCGATGGCGATGGGGTTTTGCACATTGGCCACCACGTTCACGCCGTCGGAGAGCAGGAACTGCTGGGTGGAACCGGGATAGCCGAACACGAGGGTGAAGTCGTTTTCCTCGATGCCTTTGATGGAGATGGGGAAGTATTTTTTCGGAGTCATCGGCACGTTGTCGGGAGAGTAGGCTGCGGGCTTGCCGTTCTTGTCGGTGTAGATGCGCCACAGGGAGAAATCGCCGGTGTGTCTTGGCCAAATCCAGTTGTCGCTGTCACCGCCGAACTTGCCGATGCTCTCGGGTGGCACACCTACCAAGCGTACGTCGCTGTAGGTCTCCGTGACGAACATGAAATACTGGTTGCCATAGTAGAAAGGTTTGATGGCGGCTTTATAGGAAGTGCCGTCCGTGGTCTCTTTGATGACTTTCTTGATGTTGTTGTCCACGATGTCCTGGCGTTCTTTTTCGCTGGTCTTGTCGGTGACTCCGTCCAGGACTTTGTCAGTCACATCCTGCATATAGACGAGGAAAGTGACGGTGAGGCCCTCCATCGGGATTTCTTCGGCTTTGGATTTTGCCCAGAAGCCGTTTTGAAGGTGGTTCTGTTCCATAGTGCTGTGCGACTGCACGTAGGAGTAACCGCAGTGGTGGTTGGTAAGAACGAGGCCTTGTGAGGAGATGAGTTCGCCGGTGCAGCCGCCGCCGAAGAGCATCACGGCATCCTTCATGCTGTTGTGGTTGACGCTATAGACGTCTTCAGCCGTGAGTCTGAAGCCAAGTGACTGCATTTCAGCTTCGTTGTAATTCAAAAAGAGAGGCAGCCACATACCGCCGTCAGCGCGGGCGAAACCAAGGATGGCTGCGAAAAGGAGGGTGAAAAGTATAGATTTTCGCATAGTAATGATACTTTAATATTAAGAGGCCGCAAATATAAAAAAATCTTCGACCATTGTCCGCAGACCTGAAGAAAGTTTCAGGGATGGTATGGAGGAGAACCAACAGACAATTGTGGCGCCTGGCATCCAACCGCAGACCTTCGCTGATACGGCTTGCGCAGACAGTGGCCGCGACGCCTTCTGTGCGCTTGGCCAATTGTGTCAGCACGCTGTCGTCGGCGTAGTTGTCGAACAGGACGATGGACCGCTTCGCGCTGCGTATTAGGTCGGAAACAAACTGGTAGGCGTCGAAAATCTGGCCGTCGAAGAAGATTCCATGAGTGGGAGGCAGGGCTCGCTGAAGCAATGTTTGAACTTGCCCAGACAGGGAGTGAACTTGTTCCTCCACTCTGTCTATTCTTTTGTTGACGGCATAACCTTGATACAGATATTCTTTTATTATCTCTGTCGCCCAAATCCTGAAATTGGTTGCTTTGCGTGTGTTTACTCGGTAACCGACAGCAATAATCATATCTAAATTGTATATGACAATGGTCCGATTTACTTTACGTCCGCCTTCCATTTGAACTATTTCCATTTTGGAAATAGTTGAGCTTTCCTTCAATTCATTTGTGTTAAAAATGTTTTTAATGTGTTTTGAAACAGCTGGGACTTCCGTTCCATACAATTCTGCCATTTGTTTTTGCGTCAGCCAGATCGTGTCCTTTTCTATTCGCACCTCCAATTTGACAAGAGCATCTTCCGACTGGTATAATTTTATTTCCTCATCCATAGTTTTCTAAGTTTAATATTTGACGGCCAGTGGTCAATAGCTGAAAAAGTCAATGTCAAAGTCAATAGTCAAAGTCAATGTTATGCAAGGCGTTTCTTACAGCCTCAATCACATCTTCGCTCTCCATCTTGTTGAAGCAGAACATCTTCTTGCCCAGGTCTTTGAACGAGGCACCGAAGGTGTAGAGGATGGTGTCGTCAATCAGCAGGAAGCGGTCGTGGACGGCCGGTACCTCGCGCAGCCCGATGGGCGCGTACTGGGCGTTGTGGCGCTTGACATCCAACCGCAGACCTTCGCTGATACGGCTTGCGCAGACAGTGGCCGCGACGCCTTCTGTGCGCTTGGCCAATTGTGTCAGCACGCTGTCGTCGGCGTAGTTGTCGAACAGGACGATGGACCGCTTCGCGCTGCGTATTAGGTCGGAAACGAACTGGTAGGCGTCGAAAATCTGGCCGTCGAAGAAGATGCCCTGAGTGGGAGGACGATGTTGGTCTTCTAATTTGTTTAGAATTTCATCGATAATTTGATCTGTTTGCAACTGTTTTTGTTCCAATAGAGCTATCTTTTGAAACAGGTCTGCATTCATCATCAAAAAGCGACGCATATACACAAAAGCATTCATGATTTTCACACTCACGTCAATCGCTGTCTGACTTTTCAAAATTGCGGATAGCATCGCTACGCCTTGTTCCGAATAGGCGTATGGTAAATATTTGATGTTTTTGCCTCGCTCCGCGTTCAAGGTCACATTTTGTGACCTTGAACACTCTTCCTTTGTCAATTGGAATCGAAATCCCTCTGGAAAACGAGCAATATTGCGTTTGGCCGCCTGATTTAGCACTTTAGTTTCCACGCCATACAGTTTGGCCAGATCCTTATCCAATATAACCTGAGTATCTCTTACAGAAAAAATCAGCCGTCCAATGTCATAATTTTCCCTGTTTATCAAATTTGATGGTTCTAATTCAGAATCTTCCGACTGATACAATTTTATTTCCTCATCCATAGTTTTCTAAGTTTATTATTTGACGGCCAGTGGCCAATAGCTGAAAAAGTCAATGTCAAAGTCAATAGTCAAAGTCAATGTTATGCAAGGCGTTTCTTACAGCCTCAATCACATCTTCGCTCTCCATCTTGTTGAAGCAGAACATCTTCTTGCCCAGGTCTTTGAACGAGGCACCGAAGGTGTAGAGGATGGTGTCGTCAATCAGCAGGAAGCGGTCGTGGACGGCCGGTACCTCGCGCAGCCCGATGGGCGCGTACTGGGCGTTGTGGCGCTTGACATCCAACCGCAGACCTTCGCTGATACGGCTTGCGCAGACAGTGGCCGCGACGCCTTCTGTGCGCTTGGCCAATTGTGTCAGCACGCTGTCGTCGGCGTAGTTGTCGAACAGGACGATGGACCGCTTCGCGCTGCGTATTAGGTCGGAAACGAACTGGTAGGCGTCGAAAATCTGGCCGTCGAAGAAGATGCCCTGGGTGGGTGGCAGGGCTTGCTGAATAATGTCAGCGACTTGTGATTCGACATTCGTGACTCGATTTTCCAATCTTTCCATTCGCGGATAATCAAAACGTCCGAAAAAATATTCTTTCAAAATGGAAGTTGCCCATATCCTGAATTTTGTGCCATACATGGATTTCACTCTATATCCGATGGAGATGATTACATCCAAATTATAGTGAATTACAGATCGTTGCACCTTCCTTTTACCTTCACTTTGAATCGTCAAGAAATCCTTGACAGTTGAATCATAATCAAGTTCTCCTTCTTTATAAATATTTCGGATATGTAAACTGATATTTTGTTTCGTGGTTTGAAACAGTTGGGTCATTTGCTGTTGAGTCAACCAAACGGTGTCACAAGCAATTCGCACCTCCAATTTGATCAGAGCATCTTCCGACTGATACAATTTTATTTCCTCATCCATAGTTTTCTAAGTTTAATATTTGACGGCCAGTGGCCAATAGCTGAAAAAGTCAATGTCAAAGTCAATAGTCAAAGTCAATGTTATGCAAGGCGTTTCTTACAGCCTCAATCACATCTTCGCTCTCCATCTTGTTGAAGCAGAACATCTTCTTGCCCAGGTCTTTGAACGAGGCACCGAAGGTGTAGAGGATGGTGTCGTCAATCAGCAGGAAGCGGTCGTGGACGGCCGGTACCTCGCGCAGCCCGATGGGCGCGTACTGGGCGTTGTGGCGCTTGACATCCAACCGCAGACCTTCGCTGATACGGCTTGCGCAGACAGTGGCCGCGACGCCTTCTGTGCGCTTGGCCAATTGTGTCAGCACGCTGTCGTCGGCGTAGTTGTCGAACAGGACGATGGACCGCTTCGCGCTGCGTATTAGGTCGGAAACGAATTGGTAGGCGTCGAAAATCTGGCCGTCGAAGAAGATGCCATGAGTGGGAGGCAGGGTTTGCTGAAGCATTTTATCAACCTTTTGGTTGACCGAAAGCAAACCCTGCTCCGCCTGACTCATCCTGTGTTCTATCAGTTCAATACGCTGATTCACTGCGGCGCCACGGAGAATATATTCCTTCAAAATTTGGTTTGCCCAGATTCGAAAACGAGTGGCATTTACAGAATTTACGCGATAACCTATTGATAAAATGGCATCTAAATTGTAATAACGGACTTCGTATGTTTTCCCATCTGCGGCAGTTGTTTCCATTTTGGAAACAACTGATTGCGGATTCAACTCACCCGATTCAAAAATATTTTTCAAGTGCTTTGATATGGCCGCTTTTTGAACACCAAACAAAATGCCAATTTGTTTTTGCGTCAGCCAGATCGTATCCTTTTCTATTCGCACTTCCAATTTGACAAGAGCATCTTCCGACTGGTATAATTTTATTTCCTCATCCATAGTTCTCTTAGTTAAAATGCCTTGCAAAGATACTCTGCTGATACGTGTTTGTCAAGGGCGTGTGCGAAAAAAAACGAAGTCTGCAACTCTTTGATTTACAAGATTTGTTGTAATATTTAACAAATGTTTGTTAATGTAAAATGCTGATATTTTGGAAGATGCAAGGTGCTGTGCTGGTACTTTGTGGCACTAAGAGGTTGGAGAGGATAACAGCAATCCCCCTCGACGTCGTTAAGCATTGAGGGGGATTGCGTGTGTTGTTGAGTTGGTAATAATTTTTGGTTGTTAAAAAGAGTTGTTTTATTTCATTGCGGCGATAACATCATCGCCTGTGCCATCATATTTCTTCTATATATTTGGAAATTTGTTCCTTCAGTGTTGGTAAATCTTCTGTTATCACATTCCAGAGCTCTTCGGGATCTATATGGTAATAATCGTGAACTAGAACGTGTCGCATACCGATTACACCTCTCCAATTACTTGTATATTCCAAGTAAGGGCGTGGCGTAGGATTTTGTCCGTTACAACATTTTCGTAACTTTTATCTTGAACATATTCATAAATGTTGTTGATAGCCGTCAGGATATGTTCTAAACGTCCTTTGTCTCTAGCAGGCTCTCTCATAAATCAGTTTTTTTTCGCGGTTAATACTTTCTGCTGCATATGGGAACAGGGTTCCGTCTTTTACCAAATCCACTTTACGCATAAGAAGTTCTTCCAAATCACAAATCATAGTGGCCCTTCCAATAAGAGAGACTTTAGCGTTTTTGTCAAATACCACCAAAATATCCACATCGCTGTTTTCGGTTTCCTCGCCTCTGGCAAAGGAACCGAAAAGCCATGCCTTTTCAACGGGCTGTGTCTTGAAATACTCTTGAATGATGGAGATGATATGGTCTGTCATAGTATCTTTTGTTACAAATTCTCCAAGATGTACTTCGCCAACTTGTTGTACAGATAGGTTCTGGTGCTGCCACCCATGATGAAGTGGTTTTTGTTGGGGAAGAAGAACTGGTCGTATTCGACGCCGGCTTCGTTCAGCGCTTTCACCAATTCCATAGCGTTCTGGAAGTGTACGTTGTCGTCGGCGGTGCCGTGGATGAGGAGGTACTTGCCGTTGAGCTGTTTGGCGTAGGTCGTCGGGGAGTTGAGGTCGTAGCCGTCGGGGTTCTCTTGCGGCGTTCTCATAAAGCGTTCGGTATAGATGTTGTCGTAGTAGCGCCAGTTGGTGACGGGAGCCACGGAGATGGCCATCTTGAAGGCGCCGTCGCCACGGAACATGGAGAGTGCGGAGAGGTAGCCACCGAAACTCCAGCCCCAGATGCCGATGCGGTCGCCGTCCACGTATGGCAGCGTTTTGAGATAGTTGGCGGCACCGATTTGGTCGATGGCTTCGTATTTGCCCATCTGCTGGTAGATGACTTTCTTGAATTCGTCACCGCGGGTGGCCGTGCCACGTCCGTCCACGCAGACGGAGATGTAGCCGTGCTGTGCGAGCATCTGGTAGAAGGCGAGGTCCTGTGCGCTGCTGTAGGCGTTCTCCACCTGCTGGCTGCCCGGACCGCCGTAGCAGTTCATCATCACCGGGTATCTCTTGTTCGGGTCGAAGTTGGCGGGCTTCATCATCCAGCCGTTCAGCTGGGTGCCGTCTGCGGTGGTGATGCTGATGAGTTCGCGCTTGACAAAGCCGTATTGGTCCATTGTCTCCTGGACGTTCTTGTTGTCGTTCAGCACACGCAACTCTTTGCCTTTGGCATCGCGGATGGTGTATTTGGGCAGGGTGTTGAGGTTGGAATATTGGTTGCGGTAGAAGTTGCCGTTCGGACTGAAGGAGGGCTCGTTCCAGCCGTCGCCGCTGCTGAGCATCGTCTTTTTCTTGCCATCGAAGTTGATGACGTAGAGGTCGCGGTTCACTACGCCGCTTTCGTTGGAGGTGTAGTAGATCTGCTTCTTGGCCTCGTTGACGTATTGGATGGCGTTGACTTCCCATTTGCCGGAGGTCAGCTGCTGGATGCCGCCGCCGAGAGTCACTTTGTAGATGTGGTTGAAGCCGTCACGCTCGGAGGTGACAATCATTGTCTTGCCGTCTTTCAGGAAATAGTAGTTGTCGGTGACGTCCAGCCATTTGTCGTTTTTGTCCGTGTAGATGATGTCTTGCTGCTGGGTCGTGGTGTTGTAGCGGATGAAGTCGAGCTGGTTTTGGTGGCGGTTGAGTTTGATCACGACAGCGTCATTGTTGGGCAGCCAATATACGCGAGGGAAATAGCAGTTGGTGTTGTCGCCAAGATCGACTTTGGTAAGTTGCGCAGTGGCAACGTCATAGATGTAAACGTCAACCAAGGAGTTGTCTTCGCCTGCTTTCGGATATTTGTATTTGAAGTCGGTAGGGTAGAGTTCGTCGTAGAGGGCGAAGTTGTACTCTTTCACACGGCTTTCGTCGAAGCGCAGGAAGGCGATTTTCTTGCCGTCGGGCGACCAGGAGGCGGCGCGTGACATATCGAGTTCCTCTTCATATACCCAGTCGGCGTAGCCGTTGAGGATGCTGTTGGGCTTTCCGTCACGGGTGATCTGGGTGATTTTGCCGGTGGCGAGATCCTGATAGAAGAGGTCGCAGTCGCGGGCGAAGAGCACTTTCTGACCGTCTTCGGAAAGCACGGCGAAATGCAACTTCGTGTTGGTGTCGGCTACGAGGGTGAGTGTCTTGGCGGCGATGTCATACACGTAGTAGAATGCCAACGTGGAACGGCGCCAGATGCTCTCTTCGTCAATGGCGAGCATGATTTTCTTCTCGTCAGCGGTGAATTCGTAACTGCTCACTTTACGGATGTTGACAGCCCCGTTGCTGAGGCGGTCGAGGTCGTCGTTGGAAACGAGCATATCGACTCTTTCTCCGGTGGCGAAACTGTAACGTTCGATGCCACCGCGCTTCACAACGGTGTAGTAGTCGCTCTTCGGCATAGCGGTGTAGCCGGCCACGCCGCGCGGGTAGAATTTGAAGTCGTTCCAGATGTCTTCGATTGTGATTTTCTGCGCCTGGCCGAATGTGATAAGTGCGAAGGCCAGCATCAATGTTGAAAGTAAGAGTTTTTTCATATGTGTTTTTATTTTTAATTTTTTCCTCCCGTAGAGACGTACCAAAGCGTCAGCGTCGGTACGTCTCATAAAAAATAATTGTCAGCGTCGGTACGAATTTATCGATTCCCCGCATTCAGGAATGCCACGCCGATGAGGCGGTCGTATGACGAGCCTTCTTCGCGGAAATAGACGTACACGGTATAGTCGTTATGTGTTTCGTAATGATTGCCTTCGATGTAGGTAGCGTCGATTTTGCTGCTGCCGTGTGGCACGTAAACATACTGATAGTTGTATGCGCCCTGTTTGACTGGGAACGCGGTCTCCCAGAACTTGTATTCTTCGTTGAAATGCAGTTTGGCTTCCGGCAGGATGCGCCAGTCGGTGAGTTGTCCGAAGACGTAAACGTCGCCGTCTGTGAATGGGAACGGACTCTTGAGGGTGAAGTGCGTGTTGACGTAGTCTTCGGAAAAGGGATTGCTCATGTCGGTGTTTTGGTAGATGCAGGCACCGTTAAGGGTGTTGCGGCTTTCGTATGCGCCAAACGGGCGGGCGTCATCTTGCAGCACATAGGCCTGGTTCTCGTGATGCGCGAAGGTGATTCCTACGATGCGGTCGCCGTTGGTGCGCAGCGTGCGGATGTCGAAGGTGCGGAATTCCGCGCTGCCGTCAAAGGTGTTGCGGCCGTCATCATAGTCGAAACTGTACTCGCCGGGGAAGCCGGAGCGGTAGGTGAGCCCCGTGATGGCATTGTCCCACCGGTCATTCTGCTGGATGGTGGCGTGCAAGGTCATGATGGGGTTGCGCACTACGTACGGACCGGAGTTCACGGTGAAGTCGACCTCCTGACGGGTGAAGCGGTCGGCTACGTCTGATGCGGAGTGCACATCGCCGGTAATGCCGGCCTGGCTGTCCTCGCGAATCATGAGCCGACGCGTCAACAGCGGATGGTCCGGCGTGTCGTCGTAAACGAAGAGTATGTAGTTGCCCGATTTCGTGGGACGCATGTTGTCATTGGGTATCGTCAGCGAATACTGCATGTAGTGCGTGACGGTGTTGAACGAGTAGTTGTACGTGCTAACCTCGTCCTCCATGAAGCCGTCGAGATATTCTATCTGGTTCATGTCGGAAGGCTTCCAGTCGTGCGTGCAGTGGATGAGCGTGTATTTTACGTAACGCGATTCCTCGGCCAAATCGTCGAATGTCAGCGTGAGTTCTCCTGAACCCAAGGTGATGACGGGCTTGCCCAAGTTGTAACCGGCAGTCAAGGTGACACTCTTGATGCCATCGGCATATATCATGTTGTCTAATTGGATGTTCTCCATATTGGGCTGAGCCCAGGCACCTAAACATGCCCACAGGAGAAATATTATATTTATTACCTTTTTCATAATTTTTTTCAGAGGCGCAAAAATAATAAAAATGCGAAAAACAAAAAAAAGAGATGCAAAGACATCAGAAATCTCCCTACGTCTAAAATCCTCCTTTTGATTCCAGTTTTTTCCAATTTTTTCCAAGAAACTGCAAAAATAGACGCAGGACTTCCTCGTTATCAACAGTGTTATTTCATAAATATTGTTATAATGTATTGATAATCAATATAATAATTTCTAATGATATAAGCTTTTGTATAAATGGCGGGTTTTCAATAATTTAATGTTTATAACTTGAGATGGTGAAAAATTATTCCAAAAAATTCCATATTGATAATGAGTAAGTTATGTGTATTTTTGATTGTTGATAACTTTTTTATGGTGGTTTTATGGAAATAGATTGAAAAAAATCTATTTTTGGCACGTTTTTTTTAGAAGTAAAAATATGCCAAATCTTGCATACGGTTATTGGGAAGTCTCCATTGAGAAAAGTGGGCGTGTGAAACTGCCGACGTCTCTGCTTCGTTCGTTGCCAGAAGACGAACGCAAGGCTTTCTATGTCACGCACGGTTTTGGCGAACATATCATGCTCTGGGGTGAAAAGGCCTACCAGGAACAGATGGACTTTCTGAACTCTTTGGACAGGAACCTCGTGCTTGTCAAGCAGTACCGTAATGCCTTCTTGCGCAATACGGCAATGCTGGAATGCGATGCACAAGACCGTATTGTGATCCCCAGACCGCTTATGGAACAGTATTCCATCGACAAGGAAGTCGTGCTGCTGATGGACAACGGCAAGATCGAAATTTGGAACAGCAGCAAGTACCATGAGAAGTTCGATATGACGCCTGAGGCTATGGAGGCCCTGAATGAGCAAATCCATCTTGGAAATTTCAAGGCAGAGAAGGAGGTGACGGATGAGTTATCATAACCCGGTCCTTCTCCATCCTTCTGTTGACAATCTGGTTACCAACCCTTCCGGCACTTATGTGGATGTCACGTTCGGCGGGGGCGGTCATTCCCGTGCCATTTTGGAGAAAATCTCCGACGGCCGCCTGATTGCCTTTGACCAAGACGAGGACAGCCAGGCAAACCTCATTGATGATGCGCGCTTCCAGTTCGTGCCTTCGAATTTCAAGAACCTGACCAGGTTCCTGCAATATCACAAGGCTTATCCCTGTGACGGCATTTTGGCCGACCTCGGCATCTCTTCCCACCAAATCGACACTGCCGACCGTGGCTTTTCCTACAGCAAGGACGGCGCTCTCGATATGCGTATGAATGCCCAAACAGGCATATCTGCCAAGGAGGTGGTGAATGAGTATGACGAACAGCAGCTGAGCCGCATTTTCTATTCATACGGTGAACTGCACGAGGGCCGTCAACTGGCCCGCCAGATTGCGCGCGTCCGTGCCGAACATCCATTGGAAACCACCCTGCAGTTGGCTGAAGCCCTGAAACCCTGCCTGCCGAAGGGCAAGGAGAACAAGTTCCTTTCCAAGATTTTTCAGGCCCTGCGCATTGAGGTGAACCACGAAATGGAAGTCTTGGAATCCTTCCTCACCCAGACAGTGGATGCCCTCAAGCCCGGCGGACGCCTGGTGATTATCTCCTATCACTCCCTGGAAGACCGTATGGTCAAGAACTTTATGCGTTCCGGCAACCTGAGCGGCGAGGTCGAGAAAGACTTCTTCGGAAATCCGCTGACGCCGTTCAAACTCATCACCCGCAAGGCTATGGCCCCGGATGAGGACGAAATTATGTCTAACCCGCGCGCCCGCAGCGCCAAACTGCGCGTCGCCGAAAAAATAATTGTTACGCCTCATGGACTCAACAACTAGACGGGAAAGTGCAAAACCGAAGAAGGAAAAGAAGTCCTTCTTGAACAAGGTGTTCGGCGGCGAATTCCTCCTCCGCAAGGAAATGCGCCCATGGTACTGGTACGCTTTGTTCCTCTTCGCCCTGATGGTCATCCTGGTGGTGAGCGAGCAACGTATCAATGAGAAAAAACAGAAAATCACGGACTTGGAAAACGAGTACAAGGCCGAACTGAGCAAATTGAAGGCTAACAACCAGTTCATCCCGTATGAGGAAAACCAGATTCTGATTCAGCAGATGAAGGACCGCGGGTACGTGCTGGACGAAGAACATAATTATACTATTGTAGTGAAGAAGCCTGTGGAGGAGAAAAGACACATCCTGTTTTTCTGGAAGAACAAGAAGAAAAACAAAGATGCTGAGGAGTTGGAGGAGGACGGAGTGGATCCGCAGGAAGCAGAGGGAGAAGAACCTTCTGAACCAGACGAAGAATAAAAGGACTTTTGCGCCATATACAATATGAAAAAGACAAAACAGACAGATAAAGGAGGTGTGAACCGCGTGCGAATGACGCTGGTTTTCCTCGCTATGCTCGCACTCGGCATCGCGTGCATCGGGCAGGTCTGCTATTTGTGCTTTTTCGAGAGGGGGCTTGCTTCCGGAACTGGTGGCGATTACGTGGATACTACGGTGCCCGACTGGGATGATGACAATGATACGGTTTGCATGTGCTACGTGCGTGCCAACACCTTGCGCCCTTCCCGCGGCGAAATATACGATGACCACGGACGCCTCTTGGTAGGCAACTATAATGTGTTCGAGGTCGCTTTCGACGGCAAGCAGTTCGCCAAGGAGTATGGCAATACCGCTAAGTACACTGCCGATGAGGTGGATGCGATGCTCAAACGCCTGGCACATGATTTCTATGTCCAGTTTAACAGCCGATTCCCGAATCGTGATGAGGAATTTTATTATAATCTTTTTAAAAAGAATTATAAATCAAAACATTACGAGACTGTCTTCCCGGTAAATGTTTGGAATGAGAAAACATGGGTTTCCAGTATTGATACAGCCCATATCAAGAATCTTCCATATTTGAAAAAGAAGGTTACGGATAAAAAGACGGGTGCAGTGCTCCGTACGGTGAAGTTCACCCGTTATCTCAATTTCGTGACATTCCCGGTTCGTATCAACCCTTACGGAGAGATGGCTCGTCGTACGTTGGGTATCAACTTGGGGGATCGCCAGTTCGGTATGGAGTTCAATTTGGATGAATATCTGGCTGGTGAAGCGGGCAGCAAGAAGTTTTTGGAGTTGAACCATGCCGTAGTCCCTTTGAAAGACAGAATCGACCCCGTGGACGGGCACAATGTACATACGACCTTGAATCTGGAAATCCAGAATGCCGTGCATAATGAGATGGCGCGCAAGTTGCAGGAACTTAATGCGGAATGGGGCTGCGCCATCGTCATGGAAACCAAGACGGGCGAAATCAAAGCAGTGACGAATCTTCGTCGCCAGTCTCCTGATAGCCCTGTTTATAGTGAAAGCATGGAGTATGCGCTGAATGCGAAAGTGGAGCCGGGTTCTACATTCAAGCTGGCCTCTCTGTTGGCCTTCCTGGAAAAGATGCCGAGCGACACTGACTGCATCTACCCGATGTTCGACCATACGTTTAAGTTCCCGCTCAAATCAGGGAATTACCGTTCCTATTATAAGGCTGACAGCAAGGTGCATGGGGAAACACTCGGTACGCCGAATGAGATTTTCCAGCGCTCCTCCAATATCGGTATCGCTTCAATGATTTTCAAGGCGTTTGGCATCAAGAACTTCTCTTCTTACAAAGCCCAGTTGGCAAAGTTCGGATTGTTTGACACCATCCATACGCAGATGGGCGATTTGATGCCCGCAGGCATTCGTAACGACGGACGTTTTGACAACTATTACGCCACATGCTTCGGTGCAGGTTTCAATATCCCGATTCTCAGAACCTTGATGTACTACAACGCCATTGCCAACAATGGCAAGATGATGGCGCCTATCTTTGTGAAATATGTGACCGACGACTATGATACGATCCAGAAATTCGAGCCGGAAGTGGTGATGGAGAAAATGGTCTCTGACCGTACACTGAAGAAGGCCCGTGCCTATCTGGACAGTGTCGTCTGGGGTAAGTACGGCACCGGCCGTCACTATAAGGATCCTACTTGTCCGTTTGCTGGCAAGACGGGAACCCGTGATATCTGGGATGCCAACATCGGTGGGTACAACTACGACAGGAATGCGGTTTCGTTCTGTGGCTATTTCCCGAAAGAACATCCGAAGTATACCGTCATTGTCTATATCTATGACGTGCCGCAGCACAGTGAGGTCGCTGTGGATGTTTTTGGGAAAATCGCCCGCAGCATCATGAACAGCAACAACTTTAGTGCTATGCATAATATTGAGGAGTTTGACTATCAACCTCTTGTGCTGAATACGCCTATCAATAAGAAATATTTCAATCCGCTGTTCCATACGCTGGGATTCGATACGACCGATTATCAGACGCCGCACCAGTTCCTGTCGGCCAGGACCCAGGATACGACTCGTAACATTGTGGCCAAGGCCCTCCCGGTGTCGAAGTTGGAAGGCGCTCCCAATGTGATGTATATGATTGCTTCGGACGCTGTCTCCACGCTGGCCCGCGCAGGCTATAAATCCGCAGTTTACGGCCGAGGCGTCGTTAAACGCCAAGTTGTAGATAGGACGAACAGATATGTGAAACTCTATTTGGAACCTTAGGATTTAAATCAGTTCCAAATAACTGATGAATAAAGAATAAACTACCGTTTGTCCGACTTCGGACAAAAAAAGGAAGAACAATATGAAACCATTAACCAACCTATTAAAAAGTCTGAAACGCTACGAACTCGTGGGCAAGGAGGATTGGAACATCACCGAGGTGTTGTTCGATTCCCGTAAGATTGCTGCGGGTGCAGACGGCGAAACCCAGCTGTACGTGGCCCAGAAAGGCACCCAGACGGATGGCCATCAGTACATTCCGCAGGTGATTGCCCAGGGCGGCCGTGTGATTGTTTGTGAAGACCTTCCCGAAACCGTTGATCCTGAAGTTACGTACGTAAAGGTGCCTGACAGCTCATATGCTTTGGGTGTTGTCGCGAGCGCTTTCTATGACAATCCGAGCCGGAAATTGAAATTGGTGGGCATCACGGGAACGAATGGCAAGACCACTACGGTGACCCTCCTGCATAAACTTTTCACTCAACTGGGTTATAAAACAGGACTGCTTTCCACGATTGTCAACAAAGTCGGACTGGAAGAAGTCCCGTCAACGCATACGACGCCCGACGCAGTAGAGCTCAATGCATTGCTGGCTCGCATGGTAGATGCGGGATGTGCCTATTGCTTTATGGAGGTTAGCTCCCATTCCATTTGCCAGAACCGTATCGCAGGGCTGCATTTCACAGGTGGTATTTTCAGCAATATCACACATGATCATTTGGATTTTCATAAAACTTTTGCCAACTATATAGCAGCAAAGAAGGCCTTTTTCGACAAGCTGCCGAAAACGGCCTTCGCGCTGACAAATGTGGATGACAAGAACGGCATGGTCATGGTGCAGAACTGCCATGCCAAGATCTGCACGTACAGCCTGCTCACAGCGGCTACTTTCAAAGGCCTTATTCTGGACGACTGCTTCCGCGGCCTGCAGATGCGTGTCAACAATCGCGAGGTCTATTTCAAACTTTGCGGCAAGTTCAACGCATATAATCTGTTGGCTATCTATGGCGCTGCTGTTCTCTTGGGCGCTCCTGAGGATGAGGTGCTGATGCAGATGAGCCTTCTGGAAAGCGCTGCCGGCCGTTTCCAACTGATCTATCGTAACGACGGCAGTACCGCGATTGTCGATTATGCCCACACACCCGATGCCTTGCAGAATGTGCTGAGCACTATCCGTGAAACGATTAAGAATGACACGGAAGTGATCACGGTGGTCGGCTGTGGTGGTGACCGCGACAAGACCAAGCGTCCTGAGATGGCTGAAATCGCCTGCAAACTAAGTACCAAGGTGATCCTTACTTCGGACAACCCCCGTACTGAAAACCCGACTGACATTCTTAACGATATGCTGGTGGGCGTGCCTGCGGGCAAAAAGAAAAACGTGGTCGTTATTGAAAATCGGCGCGAAGCCATCAAAACCGCCTGCATGTTGTTGCAGCCCGGCGGCGTCCTGCTGATTGCCGGAAAGGGCCACGAAAACTACCAGGAAATCAACCACGTCAAACACCATTTTGACGATACGGAAGAAGTTAAGAAATGTTTTAATACCTAACTTCATAACATTAACCTAATCACCCATTAACCAAACCAAAAACCTATTGTAAGAAATGCTATATTATTTATTCCAGTGGCTGCATAAAATCGGAATGCCCGGTTCAGGTGTATTCCAATACATCTCGTTCCGTTCGGCAACGGCTTTTGTGCTGGCACTGTTCGTCTCTATGTTTTTCGGCAAATCCTTTATCCGCCTCATGCGTAGAAAGCAGATTGGAGAGTCTGTGCGTGAGTTGGGCCTTGCCGGACAGTCTGAAAAAGCGGGCACTCCGACAATGGGCGGTATCATTATCATTGCCGCTATTCTCTTACCGGTGCTCTTGCTCTGCCAACTGAAGAACATTTATGTGCTGTTGATGATTTTCACAACGCTGTGGCTCGGTCTTCTCGGCTTTGCAGACGACTATATCAAAGTCTTCAAGCACAATAAGGAAGGACTTTCCCCGCGTAAGAAGCTGATTGGCCAGATTTTCTTAGGCTTGGTGGTCGGTGCTGTAATGTACTTCCATCCGGCTGCCGTGATTTGCGAAAAGGCTACCGAAGCTCCGGTCCTTACTCCGGTTGAATCTGCTCTCCAAGTTGAAAACCAGGAGAATGCCCAAACTCCGAAGATCTTCGGCGAACCGCACCAATCGATAAAAACGACTATCCCGTTTGTGAAGAATCATGAGATTGATTACAGCAAGCTCACCCGCTGGATGGGTGACGAAAGCGGCAAGTGGTCATTCCTGTTCTTCATCCCGATCATCGTCTTCATCATCGCAGCCGTCTCCAATGGCGCAAACCTCACCGATGGATTGGACGGATTGGCCACTGGCACCACGTCAGTGATTGCGGTGGGTATTGCCATATTGGCGTACGTGTCCGGTAATGTCGTGTTCGCCAATTATTTAAATATAATGTATATCCCCAATATCGGCGAGTTGGTAATCTTTGTTTCCGCCGTCATTGGCGCCTGCCTGGGCTTCTATTGGTGGAACTGCTATCCGGCTCAAATTTTCATGGGAGATACCGGCAGCCTGATGCTCGGCGGTATCGTGGCCGTATCCTGCATCATCATTCGTAAGGAACTCCTCATTCCTATTCTTTGTGGTGTCTATTTGGCACAGTCTGTTTCAGTGATGCTCCAGGTCTCCTACTTTAAATATACCAAGAAACGATATGGCGAAGGCCGAAGGATATTCCTGATGGCGCCGCTTCACCATCACTTTCAGAAGAAGGGCATGCATGAGGCTAAAATCGTTCAGCATTTTATCATTATCAGCCTTCTGTTAGCCGTGCTTACGGTCGTCACCCTCAAAATCCGCTAACCAAGCAACCTCAAACCAAAACCATTAATCCCATAAACCACAACCTATGCCTACCAATAAAACAAACAATTTCAGCCTCTTCGAACAAGAGAGAGAAACGGCCAACCCTATGGTCGCTACTTTGGCCAGCCGTTTGGTCAATATCCGTAAGAAAAATATCGCAGCATCCCTGTCTGACTTTGAAGGTAGTTCACACAAACTGGAACGTGTGAAGACCATTAAAAGCATCGCCTTCATTGACGATTCCCGCTCCACAAATGTCACTGCTGTTTGGTATGCCCTTCAGAGCATGACGAAACCCACTGTCTGGATTACTAATATCGACAAGGTGGAAAGCATGACTGAGGACCTCGAAAGCCAGATCCGCGAAAAGGTCAAAGCTATCGTGCTGCAAGGAGTGTACAACACAGATGTTTACGATTATCTGACTTCCTTTGGCATTCCCGTGTATGTTGAAATGAATATCGAAGATGCTGTCAGACAAGCCTACTATGCTTGTGACAGCAACTATGTTGTTCTTTTCTCACCCGGTGTGAATGGCACCGCACAGGTTACCTACCGCGAACGTGGTGACAAGTTCCAAGAGGCAGTGGGTCAATTATAATAGATAAACGCCATGAATGCAACTGTCAAAGAGAAAGTGAGCCGTTTCAAAGGTGATAAGGTCATCCTGATTTTGGTGGTCTTGTTGTCTCTGATTTCCATATTGCTGGTGTACAGCACGGAGGGTAAGCGCGTGCTGTCCCACTTGGTGCACCTGCTATTCTGCTTCGGCGGCCTGGCACTTTGCTATATTGTGAACTATAAAAAGTTGGTGAGCAACTTCTCGTTGCTGGGCCTGCTTGTCGCCATAGGCCTGTTGATTTGGACTTTGGGCTCTTCCGCGGTGCGTGGCGTCACACTTTTTGGCATTGACTTGCAGACATTCTACTTTATTGGTTTCTTGGTTATTATCTTCTTGTCCAACTATATCGGAAGGCGGTTGGATAACGGCATTGTCGAACTGTCCGAACAGGAAATGCGTTATGCCTCCTTTGTGCTGCTTGGTTTCTGCGGCGGCATCGCCTTACTGAATATGTCCACGGCCATCATCCTCTTCATGACAGGCTTTATTATGTTCTTCATCGGTAGGTTTAAATGGAAGAACATACTGATAATGTCCGGGTTGGTTGTGGCTGTGGTGATGGTGCTGACACTCCTCGTTTCCTCTGGGAAATTGGACAATGTGGGCCGTATCACGACTTTCGTGAATCGTTGGGAATATTATTTCACTAAAGATAATACTGACGGTTATGGAGACCAGATGATACTTTCCAGAGCTGCAATTGCCCGCTCCGGTTTGCATCCTGCGGGCCCAGGCAAAGGTGTCATTAAATATCGTCTGCCGGAAAATTCAACGGACTATGCTTATGCGTCATTGTTCGAGGAAACAGGAATAGTAGTGGGACTGGGCATCATCATCATTTACCTGATGATATTCTATCGTTCCTGGCAGATATCGCGTAATTCGAAGTCGGGGACGGGCAGCATGTTGGCCTTCGGCATTGGCTTCTGGCTCACGTGCCAGGCCTTTGTGCATATTGGCGTGAACTGCGAACTGTTGCCGGCTACGGGCCAGACACTGCCGTTTGTAAGTACGGGTGGTGCCTCTCTGTTTGTATCTGGCTGTGCTATGGGCATGCTGCTCAATATCAGCAAAATCAATGTGGAGGACGGCAAGAAAGCTGATCCGAGGTCTATGTATATTCAAGGCGACGACGGTAGAAACTAAAGTTCTGCCGACAAGGCGGCGGCACCTAAGATGGCCGTGTCGTTGCCTGTCAATGTGGAAAACTGCAGTTTTATTTTTCCTTTGTAAAGGAACAGCAGATTCTCTTCGAAGTATTTTTGTAGAGGTGAAAGCAATGCTTCACCGGCGCGTGTTGGGCCGCCCATCAGGAAGATGGCTTCCGGTTCGGAAAATGCTGCGGCATTGGCCAAAGCGATGCTCAACCAGTATGCCGTGGTGTCGTATGCCTTACGGGCTACGGGGTCTCCGGCATTTGCTGATTCTCCGACAAATTGGCAGGTGACGGCTTCGCGCTCTTCCTCTGTCGTGTTTCTGCCGGATGCTTCCAATGCTTCGATATAGTTCTGGCAAATGCCTCTGGCGGAAGCGTACATCTCAATACATCCTTTTCGTCCGCAACTGCAGGCTCTGCCGTTGGGACTGACGATGGCGTGGCCGAGTTCTCCGGCGGCTCCGTGTGTGCCGTGTAGCAGTTTGCCGTCAATGACGATACCGCTGCCTACGCCGGTGCCTAAAGTCAGCATGATGAAATTGCGCATCCCCTTGGCGCCTCCGTAAACCATTTCGCCAAGCGCTGCGGCATTGGCGTCGTTGTCTAATCGGACTCTCGTGCCAAAAGCTTCTTCCAATGCCCTGCCTAACGGAATCTGTTCCTTGATGCGCAGATTCGCCGTATTCGCTTCAATGCACCCCGTTAGGTGGTTGCCGTTTGGAGCGCCTATTCCGATGCCGTCCAGTGCTGTGACGTCGTGGCGTGTTAGTAACTGCTGAATTGCAGAGGTGATGTCTGCAATGTAGTTTTCAGCCTTGTCGTATTGTTGGGTGGAAAGACGCTCGCGGTCGATGACTGTGCCGTCGTTGCGTACTAATCCTAAATCTGTGTTGGTGGCGCCGATGTCTATGCCGATGGAATACATAATGTTATAATGCGATAATGAGTTTGTACTGTGATCTGATGAGGAATAAGGTGTTGTTGACCTTACATCTTGATTTTGAAATTCTAACGTTTGATTTTCTGTTTGTTGAGGGCGGCTCTGTATCGTGCGGCATTTTGAGCGTGCACGGCCGCGCTGCCTGTGAAGTTGTGATAGCCCGAGAGGTCCTCTTTGGCACACATGTACAAGTAGTCGTGATGCTTGTAGTGCAGCACTGAGTCTATGGTTGAACCCTCCGGAATGCGGATCGGTCCAGGAGGAAGCCCTTTGTATTTGTAAGTGTTGTATGGCGAGTCAACTTGTAAGTCCGCATTCAGAATGCGTTTGCGGCCGAAATCGCCTAATGCGAATTTCACCGTCGGGTCAGCTTGCAACAGCATCCCCTTGTTCAGTCGGTTGATGTAAAGCCCTGCGATAATGGCTTTCTCTTCAGCACGGAAGTTCTCTTCCTCCACTATGGAGGCTAACGTGGATACTTCTACTGGCGTGAGCCCTATCTTATCGGCTTTCTTTCTGCGCTTCGTGGTCCAGAATTTCTGGTAATTCTCATACATCTTGTCTAAAAATCCTTTCGCTGTGACATCATAATAGACTTCATAGCTGTTCGGAATGAACATAGCGGGTATGGTCGCCTTGTTAAAACCATATTCGTCAAGTACTGCGGGGTCTTTTAGAAGTTTGGCCAGTTCTTCTGGTTCGAAGAAGAAATTGTGGCCGACTTTCTCCACTAGTTGGTCGATGGTGCGCACGTTGTTGAACGCGAACTTCACAGGGTAGTGCTGGCCTACGCGAAGCAGACGCACAATCTTGAAATTGCTCATGCCGGGTTCGATGGTGTAATGGCCGGGACGCATGGTCTTGAACCGCATGGCTTTGACCACGGCGTTGAAGGTCTTTTCGCTGCGCAGGATATCGTGGGTGCGCAAACTGTCTAAGACTTGATCGTAGGAGGCGTCTCGGGGAATCGTGACGACGGCGGGCGCTTCGTTCTTGGTGTTGTTGCCGAATATGGAAGTCCAGCCTGCTGCGAGGACCAGTATGCCGACAACTGCTACGGCGATCAGTATGGTGATGATTTTTCGTTTCATTACAGTACGCGTTTGATGATGCGGAGTTGGTGCGTGTATTTCTTTAATTCCTGATTGAAAATGCCGGTGTCGTCCAAGGTGTTGATTTGGACATGTCCGGAGGCATGGATGATTTGACGTTGCCCGCATACAATGCCGACGTGCACGATGTGGCCCTCGCTGTTTTCAAAAAATGCGATGTCGCCGATTTGCGCTTCATCCACGAAGTCAACGGTCTCGCCATGACTGACTTGCTGGGAGGCGTCGCGAGGCAGGTCTATGTTGATGCTGCGGAATACGTTTTGCGTGAAACCAGAACAGTCAATGCCCGCGGGCGTGCGGCCACCCCAGAGGTAGGGTGCGTTGAGATACTGGAAGGCAAACGCTAACAATTCGTCTTGCTGCTCAGTAAGACCTTCATGTCGTTGGAGCGTTGGCTTGGACAAAGTGTCAATGCTGTATTCCCTTCCAGCTATCGAGAATTTACCATCTTCATTTTTGGGGATTCTGGAACCGATGAATATCGGGAAGGGGAGCTTGGTTGCTGTGTCACGCACATAAGCGAAGGCAGATTTCACGATGCTCGAAGGCGTGGTCTCTAAAGAGCTGTATTCCGATTCTGAAATCTCCGTGTGCTGCTTTTGACTGATCCAGCCTTCGTAGTGACAATCCGCTGTGCTGATCTTCACCCATTCGGACACTTCTTCCAACACTTGGTAACACTCTCCGAAGAGCAGTTGGGATACCATTTCAGATTTGTGGGATGCTTCTGCGCGCATGGCGGCATCCATCCATCGGCAAATTCCGTATTTCATAATGACAGGAAATTAGTGCGATTAAAATTGTGTTTTTGTTATCCTTATGATGTGACAATGTGCTAATCTGCTAATGATTTGGTGTTGTACATCAGCGGATTAGCACATAGGTAGTTCTTTTGTGGAAATATTAGAACGGGAGGTCGTCAGGCATGCCGTCATCCGTGAAAGTGCCTCCGTCAGCAGGACCGAGGTCGGGCAGGGTGGCGGCTGCGGCAGGAGCCTGGTATGCGGTATGCTGCGTTTGGATGTCTGCGGGATTGAAGGCCGGCGGCTGCGGCATTCCGTTAGTGGCCATCTGCGGGTGCTCTAACTTCCAGGCTTTGACATCGGTGTACCATCTGCCGTTGAATTCGCGGGACTCAAGGTCGAATGACACTTTGACCATGTCGCCGATGTTGTATTGGTTGAGTTGGTCTGCTTTGTCGCCCCACAAGTTGGCGCATATTTTCTTTGGGAACTGGTCGCCCGTTTCGATTACGAATTCTTGTTTCTGCCAAGTGTTGCCTTTGGCGCTGGTGCCCGATTGCATGGCGAGTTTCTGTACTAGTTTTCCAGTGATTTCTAATGACATATATTGTTGCTTTTAATTGTTATTCTTTGTCTTTGTTCTTGTCTTTTTTTCCGAAAACCGTGACATTTACGTATTTGGACGGATGAGCCTTGAGGTCTTGCAACAAGGCGTTCAGACTGTTGACTGTGTTGTTCACGCTGTTGTAGAGTGAGTCGTTGTTCATGAGCAGACCGGCGGAGCCCTCGCCATTTTCGATCTTAGCCGTCACGGCATTGAGGTTGGCGACGGTGGATTGTGCGTCGTTCAACAGGGCTCTGATATTGCTCTGGGCCAATGAATCTGAAATGTGGTCCAGATTGCTGATGATGCTGTTGATTTGAGGCGTGGCGTTGCTCAATGTGGTGCTGAGTTGGTCTAATTTGGAAACTACGTTGCCGACCTTGCCCTCATTGGCAGCCAGGATCTGATTGAGATGGCGTGTAGATGCCTCCAAGTTGATGAGCGTGTTTTTCAGCATTATGGCGCCGTTGTCGGAGTCATTCGGCAGGAAGGCACTTTTCACAGACATCCCGATGGTGTCGACAGAGGCGATGACGCTGGCCAGTTGGTCCTTAAGTTCGCCGATGCCGTCAAACATACCGCCGGCAAGACCGCATGCCAAGGTGTCCTTGTTGTGCGCCATGGTCTTAGACTGACCGATGATGACATTGACAATCATGCCGCCCAGCACGTCTTTCTGTGCTACTTCGAATCGTGAGTCCTTGGGAATGTCAATGTCTTCGGTGACGAGTATCTCAGCACAGATTTTTGTCGGGTTCGTGCTGATGAGGGAAATCTTGCTAACTTTTCCGATAGGGTAGCCGTTTACCGCAACGGTGGTGCTTTCGTGCAATCCGCCGATGTCGTCGAAGACGGCGTAGTAGTAGGTCTTGTGACTGAACACGTTGAGACCTTTCAGAAAGTTGCATCCTAAGTAGAAAATCAGAATGGCCACTATGCAGAAAATAGCGACCTTCATGCTTTTTACATTTTTAGCTGAGTATTGCTTGTTGTCTTTTTCTGTGCTCATATTAGTTGTTAAACGAGGCGCAAAAATATTATTTTTTCAGTAATTCGCGGGCCTCCTTGACGGATATTTTTTTGTCTCCTTGGAAGGCAATCATGAAGGCGTCGCCGTATTTCTCTTTTACAGTGTTTTGGATGTTGATGGCGGATTGGTAGTTCGTCTCATTTCCGGCAGTGTATTTCCAAACGCCATTCTCTTGGTAGCAGCTTACGGAGGGCAGGCCTTGCAGGCGGGTGTCGTTTGCTGATAACTTGGTCGGGGAGGTGAGGAATTGGACTTTGAAGCGTACATCTGCTTCCGGCACCACTTCCGTGGAGATGGCGGCTATGGAGGAGGCGGTCTCTTTTGCCGGATCTTCTTTTTTAGTTTCCGGTCCTGACGTCACCGCGGGTTTTGAAGTTTCTGCCGGTTTCCCTTCGGTAGTTGGTTTTTCCGATATGGAGTTGTTGGCTTCAGGGCTGGCGGGACCGATGGGCAGGTGCTTGTAAGAACTGCCGTTTGCGGTGGCTATATAGTCAACAAATGCGTTGTAGATGGCTGCGGCCTCTCTGTTTTGATTGGACTGCTGAGCCAAGAACGCCTGGTCATCAGGGTTTGACAAGAAACCGAGCTCGATGAGAATGCTGGGCATGGCCACTTTGTAGAGCACCCAGTAACCGGCTTGCTTTACGCCGCGGTCGGTGAAGTGGGACGTGGCAAGCAGATTTTTCTGAACCTTGCTGGCCAATATGATGGAGTTGTTAAGGTAGGCAGATGAATAAAGTGAGAATATGACATTCGACTCCGGTGAGTTTGGCTCGAATCCGTCATAGTTGTTCTGATAGTTCTTCTCTTTCAGGATGGCGGCGTTCTCCTTGCGGGCGACGGCCTGGTTGGCTTCGCTTTTCGCCAAACCCATCACGAAAGTCTCCACACCGTTGGCTTGCGGGCTCTCTACCGCGTTGCAGTGAATGGAGATGAATAGGTCGGCGTGAGCGTCGTTGGCAATCTGGGCACGACGGTACAGTTCTACGAACACATCGGTCTTGCGAGTGTAAATTACCTGAACATCAGGACAATTGTCGCTGATGAGCTTCCCGACTTTCAGGGCCATACTCAAATTAACGTCTTTCTCGTTCAGCTGTGAACCGACACACCCCGGGTCGTGCGCGCCGTGGCCGGCATCAATGACGACTTTGAAGGGCTTTTTGGTATTTTGCCCCATCAGCGGATTCCCGATAAAAATTATCAGGAGATATAATAAGAACCTGATTTTGGAGTTTAGCATTTTTGAAACTTTTTTAATATTTTTGCCGATTTTAAAAATCGCAAAGATAGTTTATTGTTATCGTTAATATTAACTTTGGAGAAAAAGATATACACAACGACTTTTTCATATTTTTTGAGGCAGAGTATGATTTTAATATTCAGCCTTTTATGTGTATGTTCTTTCGCCCAGTCCACTAAGGGCAACCGTGAACGCGGGGCCCGTGATACGATTGCACGGGTGACTAACGATACGATGCGCTCGAATATTGTTTTGGCGGATTCTTCGCTTGAAAATTCCCGCGCCGTCAAGATTCTGTCCCCCAATGCCATCACTTCCATTGTCTCATATAGCGCCAAGGATTCCACTATCAACGATTTGCAACGCCGTTTCACTTACCTCTTCGGCGATGCCGTGGTCAAGTATGAGGATATGGAACTCCGCGCTGACTATATCGAAATAGACTTCAAAAACAACCAGTTATACGCTTCCGGCGTGGCCGATTCCAATGGATATGTACATGGTGCGCCCGTTTTTTCACAAGGTGAGGACAGCTACCGCGCCCAGGAAATCAAGTATAATTTCACGACCAAGAAAGGTAAAATCACACATGTCATAACCACCCAGGACGAGGGGGTCATCCATGGCGAGCAGGTGAAGAAAATGGGCGATGACGTGGCCTACCTGAAGAAGGGCAAGTACACGACTTGTGAGTTGGACCATCCTCATTTTGAAATAGATTTCACTAAGGCCAAGCTTATCCAGCATGATAAGATTGTCATCGGCCCTGCCTACCTGAGTTTTACCGGAGTGCCCACGCCGCTGGCCATTCCGTTCGGCTTTTTCCCGTTGGATAAAAACAAAAAATCCGGTTTTGTCATGCCGTCTTTCGGCGAGTCGTCCAACCTTGGCTTTTACTTGCAGGACTTGGGCTTCTATTTCGCCATCAATGACAACATCGATTTGTGGGTCGGCGGCGATGTTTACACTAAGGGCAGCTGGGCCGTGAAGGCAAGATCAAATTATGTTTACCGCTACAAGTGCAAAGGTAATGTGGAACTGGGCTTCCACCAAACCCGCGTGGGCGACCGCCTGGATTCCTCTCTGCGGAAATCGAATGACTATAAGATTTACTGGGATCACAAACAAGATATGAAGTCCCACCCGACCACGCGCTTCAATGCTCATATTGACGTCGTCAGTGCCAACTATTCGAGGTATAACCTCACTTCCGCCAGTGACTATCTATCCAACCAGTTCTCGTCCACGGTGAATGTCTCAACATCCGCAAACAATATCTTCTTTGTGGATGCTACATTGTCTTATTCTCAGAACACGGGAACCCACAAGGTCAATTTCAAGCTGCCGGATGTGAGCATGTCCGTTATCCAGTTCTATCCTTTCCGTAAAAAGGACAAGGCCGGTTCGTTGAAATGGTATGACAACATCTCTATGAAGTGGTCGTCGCAGTTGACGGGCCAGATAGACACAGATGACTCGTTGCTCCTGAAATCTCGCACGTGGGAGGATTTCAACGTTGGCATGCGGCACACTATCCCGATTACGATTCCCATTAAAATCGCGAAACTGATTAACTGGAATACCACGGCGACGTTGGAGGAAAAATGGTATCTGCAGTCTTACACACAAGATATGACGATAGACACGCTGGCGGAGGCCGCATATGTGAACCGCTATTTCCACCGCGGGTTCAATGCCTTGCATGATTTGAGCATCTCTTCCTCTTTGACAACCAAAGTCTATTTCATGTATTCTTTCAAAAAAGGCGGGCTGCAGGCAATTCGCCACGTGGTTACCCCGACGTTGAATTTCACGTACCGACCCAATTTGTCCAAGGGTAGCCGCGGACAGTATTTCAACCCGATAACCGGCGAGATGGTCGATTATTCATTTTATGACAATGCCATTTTCGGGACCGTTGGCTCTAACACGCAGGCCCTGGCGCAGCTTTCTTTCGGCAACAACGTCGAAATCAAGGTCCGCTCCCGCAAGGATACCATAACCGGATACAAGAAAGTGCCGATCATAGACAATCTGAACATATCTATGAACTATAATTTCGCCGCCGACTCCTTGAATTGGTCGAAACTGACCCTGTCGGGGCGAAGCACGCTGTTCAGACAACTGTATCTGACGTATAATTTCGCCTTCGATCCTTATATTATCGGAGAAAACGGCCGCTCGGTCAATCAGACTGAGTGGGCGGTCAATCATCGCCTGTTCCGTCTGTCATCTACCAGTGTGAGTGTCGCACTGAACTGGCGGTTGGACCAGAATACGTTTAAAAAGAAGGCGGCAGCCGAAGAAAATAAGAACCAGTCCAAGAAGAATCAGCAACCGTGGTCGCTCACGTTCAACTATACGTTTACATACGGAATTAATGATAATATATATTATTATATGTTGCGCGATACGAACCGCTATCGGAACAACATGGTCCATACAATCAATGTGGTTGGTGACGTGTACATAACGAAAAAGTGGAGAGTCGGATTCACTACTGGTTATGATTTCGTCCAGAAATCATTGTCATACACATCCATCGACATATACCGCGACCTGCATTGCTGGGAGATGAGCTTCAACTGGGTCCCGTTCGGCTACCGCAAAGGCGTCAGTTTCACTATCAATGTGAAGGCGGCTACCCTTAAGGATGTTTTGAAACTGCCGATAAAGCAGGATTACAGAGACAACTTATAGCAGTCTTCCGGAGCTGCGTGCGGAGGAATTCCCGTTGCCGGTTTTGGCTGTCCGGTTCTGCCGAGGAAGTCCTTTTTTCTTTGCTAACAACTTGTTTATAAATAAATGTGATAGGCATAGCGACGCGTATCACAAAATTTGTATATTTGCAACCTTGAAAAAATTAGGTTGAAAATTATATAATTAATTAAAAATCAAATAAATAAAGAGATGAAAAACAAAGGACTAATTTTATTTTTCACCGTACTTCTGGCACTCGTGTGCATTTATTGCCTTTCATTCTCCTTCGCCACATGGCGTGTTGAAAAGAAAGCTGCAGCATTTGCCAACGATCCCGCTGCCATTGAAGAAGTGAAAAAGGAAGCTCACGGAGACGTGATGTTGGAAAAACATTTGGTGGACTCTTTGATCGAAGCAAGAACCCGTCAATACCTCACCAACATGAACGACTCTACAGTCTTCTTGGGAAACACTTACAAGAAATGTAAGTACAAAGAGTTGAATTTAGGTTTGGACTTGAAGGGCGGTATGAACGTCACCCTCGAAATCTCCATGCCGGATGTGGTGCAAAGCTTGGCTTCCAACAAAGAAGATCCCTTATTCAAAACCACATTTGAAAAATCCGAGAAAGAGTATGCCAACACAACGAATGGCGACTTCATTGACATTTTCGTGAAGAACTTCAACTCTCAGAAGAACGCGCTGAACATGAAGAACGCCAACTTGCGTACCTATTTCGGCGAACGTTCTGGCATCAACGGTGCTACTGACCAACAGATTATCACTTGGATGAAGAAAGAGTCCTCTGAAATCGTTGACCGTACATTCAAGATCCTCCGTACTCGTATCGACCGTTTCGGCGTCGCTCAGCCGAACCTCCAAATGCTCCAGGGCGGACGTATCCTCGTCGAACTTCCTGGCGTGAAGGAACCCGAACGTGTTACTGATCTGTTGAAGAGTACTGCTAAACTCGAATTCTGGGAAGTTTACAATGACGCTGTCGGTGGCAAGTCCATCCAACAACGTTTCATCGAAGCTGACGCTCAACTCGCTAAGGCTTTGAAGAACAAGAAAGAAATCCCTGCTGCAGAAGAAGTGGCTGAAGAAGCTGATTCCACACTCGCTAACGCAGACAGCACAAAGGCTGAAGACGCTATCGCTGCTGCAACCAATACTGCAGACGAAGAACTCGACGAAGACGAAGAAGATGAAGATCTTGATGCTACTGCTGGCGCTATCATGAGCAAGGCAGTCGCTGTCCCCGGCAGCTACGTTATCGGTTACTTCAAAGAATCCGATATGCCGGCTATCGACAGACTTCTTCCGCAACTCCAAAAGATCTTGGGCGACAAGAACGTTGTCTTCTACTGGGGTGCTGCTGAAAAAGAATACGGCAATGCTTTCCCGTTGTATCCTCTGAAAAAGAAAAACGACCGCATCGGACCGTTGTTGAGCTCCGAAACTATCGGTGGCGCTCGCGTTGTCCGTACCGCTCGCCAGGATGTCGACCAGAACAACCGCGTCGTCGTCAATATGTCTATGGAAGACCAAGCTGCAGAAGAATGGCGTAAGATCACTAAGGAAGCTGCTGACAACAGCGCTCAAAAGCTGACTTGCATCGCTATCGTTTTGGATGAATTCGTTTACTCCGCTCCTACTGTAAGATCAGAAATCCCTAACGGTAACTCTGAAATCTCCGGTAACTTCACTATCGAAGAAGCTAAAGACCTTGCTACCGTCTTGAACTCTGGTAACCTCGAAGCACGTGTCAACATCGTTCAATCCGAAGTCGTTGGCCCTACATTGGGTAAGGAATCCATCCGCGCAGGTTTGCTCTCCTTCCTCGGTGCATTCATCCTCGTCGTCATCTATATGTTCTTCTACTACGGCCGTGCAGGTCTCGTCGCTGACCTCGCTCTGTTCTCCAACGTCTTCTTCATCATCGGCGTTCTTGCTTCCATGGGCGCAGTCCTTACACTGCCGGGTATCGCAGGTATCGTCTTGACATTGGGTATGGCAGTCGATGCCAACGTCATTATCTACGAGCGCGTCCGTGAAGAGGTCCGCGCTGGCAAGGGCATCCGCGTCGCTATCGACGAAGGTTTCAAACATTCTTACTCCGCTATCATCGATGGTAACGTTACCACTTTGATTACCGCTATCGTTCTTTATATTTTCGGTTCCGGTCCTATCCAAGGTTTCGCTACTACTTTGATCATCGGTATCCTCTCCTCCTTGTTCACCGCAATCCTCGTTTCTCGTATGATTATCGAGGCTCGTTTGAAGAAGGGTAAAGAAATGAATGTCGGCCACAAACTTACAATTAACGCATTCCAGAATCTTAACATTGACTTCCTCAGCAAGAGAAAATATTTCTACATTCTTTCTTGTAGCTTGATCGTTATCTCCATCATCTCCTTCTGCACGTTGAAATTGCAACCGGGTATCGACTTCACAGGTGGACGTTGCTACGTCGTCCGTTTCGACAAGGACGTTACCACAAAAGATGTTCGTGAAGCTGTTTCTAATGAATTCGGCGGTAACCCTGAAGTGAAGACTTTCGGTAGTAATGACCAAATCCGTATCATCACCAACTACAAGATTGATAGCAACAATCCTGCTGACGACCAACTTTGCGAAAAGAAACTCTACAACTGTTTGAAGGGTTTCTATGCAAAACAAGATCTCTCTGAATACGACTTCACCCACTTGACCAACGATGTCCGTGGTATCCAGTCTTCTCAGAAAATCCAACCGACCGTTGCTAAGGAATTGTTGAGAAATGCTGTTTGGGCAGTCTTGGCATCCCTCGTCTTGATCTTCATCTACATTGCTGTCCGATTCAGAAATTGGCAATTCGGTATGGCAGGTGTTGCAGCTCTGTTCCACGACTCCTTCCTGACCATCGGTATGTTCTCCTTGTTCTACAAGGTAATGCCGTTCTCTATGGAAATCGACCAGAACTTCATTGCTGCTATCTTGACGGTGATCGGTTACTCTATCAACAATGTCGTGGTCATCATGGACCGTGTCCGTGAAAACCTCGCCCTCTATCCGAAACGTTCCAACTACGAAAACTTCAATACCGCAATCAACAGCACCATGGGCCGTAGTATCAACACGGCTGTCACAACATTGGTCACCTTATTGGTCATCTTCCTGTTCGGTGGCGAAGTTATCCGTGGTTTCGTGTTCGCAATGTTTATCGGTATCCTCTTCGGTACTTACTCCGGTATCCTCGTTGCCAACCCGTTCGCATATGACCTTCTTCGCCTCAAAGGTGGTGAAGTCAAACGCGCTAAGGCCGAAATCACAAAATAGTTGTTCGACACCTTATAAAAAATCATTCGGGATAGTGCAAACTATCCCGAATTTTTTTTATTTTAGCGCTCTCATTTTTATTAGGTAAAATATTTATTAATATGAAGCTATACAAACCTATCCTGCTTATTGCAACTATTTTATTGACAGCAAATTGCTTCTTGAATGCGCAGATTCTAAGAGAGGCTGACAACAAGTTCCGCGATTGCCAATATGAGACGGCTTTGGACCTTTATAAGAAAGGAATTAAGAAACTGTCTTCCAACAGGGTCGAAATCCAACGTGCCACGTTCCAGATCGCAGAGTGCTATCGTATCATGGGCGACTTGAAAAAGGCTGAACAACAATACCTCCGTCTGGAAAAGAAAAACTATCAGAAGGACAACCCGATGATCCTTTTCCACTTGGCAAGTATTTACAACCTTCGCGGTGATTACGACTTGGCCTTGAAGTATTATCAGAACTTCAAGAAACGTGCTCCGGAAGACGAACGTGTGGACCAGCGTATCGAAGGATGCCAAAATGCCAAGATGTGGAATGAGAACCCGACTCGTTATGAAGTTGAAAACCTTAAGAAATTCAACACCAGAGACGACGAATGGTGTCCGCGTTGGGGTAATGACGAAAAACGTAACTCCATCATCTTCACATCTAACCGTGAAGGCTCCAAAGGCAAAGGTACTGACCAATGGACAGGTATGGCTTTCTCTGACATCTATATTTCCAATAAACCGAAAAGCAAGAATACCGATTGGCCGGGTGAATGGTCTCCCGTGACTGCTGTCGATGAAGGCGAAACACTCAATTCCGGCGTGAACGAAGGTGAAGCCTGCTCCAATAGAAAAGGTACAGTTTACTATTTTTCCAAATGTCCTCAAGATAAGAAGAAAGTACAGGGCTGCTACATCTATAAGTCTATGAAGAAAGGCAAAGCTTGGGGCGAAGCAGAACTGGTTTACCTCGGAGATTCCACCTACAATTACGTACATCCGTTCATCAGTGGTGATGAATTGACAATATATTTTGCTTCCAACATGCCGGGCGGACAAGGTGGCTATGACATCTATATGGCTACCCGCGCAAAAAAGTCTGCGAAATTCTCCAATATCACGAACCTCGGTCCTAATGTGAACACCGATGGTCAGGAAGTGTTCCCGTGCCTGCGCAATGAGGAAGAACTCTATTTCTCTTCTGACGGTTGGCCAGGCCTCGGTGGTCTTGACCTTTTCGTCTCCCGTATCAAAGACGGTCAGTTCCAAAAGGCTGAGAACTTGATGGTGCCGATTAACTCCTCTTACGATGAAGTCGGTATTATCTTCGATGAAAACGAAGCTATCGATCCTAAATCCAAATCCCCATACCTCAGCAAGGGCTATTTCTCTTCTAATCGTCCTGGCGGCCGTGGCGGTGATGATATCTATTATTTCCTCCTCCGTCCGCTCGTATATACGTTGTCTGGTTATATCAGAGATAAGAACAACGGACAGTATATGGACGGCGTTGAAGTCGAAATCGTAGGCTCCGACGGCACTTCTTATAAAACTACTACTGATATCAAGGGCTACTACCATTTCGATAAGACCAAGATCTTAGGCGCTACTACTTACGATATCAAGGTCGCTAAGAAGGGCTATTGGGAAAATGGCAACACGGCTAAGGCTACAACTGTTGGCCTTGAAGAAAATACGGATTTGAAACAAGACTTCTCCTTGGAGCCGATTCCGAAGGAACCTATCCTCTTGCCGGAAATCCTCTACGATTTGGCAAAGTGGGATCTCAAACCGCAATATAAGGACTCTTTGTTGTATCTGTACGACATTATGGTAAAGAACCCGACGATCGTAATCGAACTCCGTTCACACACCGACTCTCGTGACACAGAAGAAAAGAACGATATCCTTTCTCAACACCGTGCTGAGTCCTGCGTCGATTTCTTGGTCAATGAAAAAGGTATTGCTGCCGACCGTATCGTGGCAAAAGGTTATGGCGAACGTGTTCCGCGTAAACTCGAAAAGGATATGTACTCTGTTTACAATGGCAAGAAATATTTCTTCCCGAAAGGCACTGTCTTGACTGAGGCTTTCTGTGAATCCCAACCTACCAAGAATGAAAAAGAGGCTGCTCACCAGTTGAACCGTCGTACGGAGTTCATCATTCTGCGTGATGACTATGTTCCGAGCAATGACAACATCGACAGCGTTCGCAAAACAACAGGCGGCATTGCCGTTATTCAACAACGTACGGTTCCTGTTACCATCGTTGGTGATGCTGTGAAGGGCAATTGTTACGCTAACAGCAAGTCTATGGAATTCGTCATCGGCAATGGCAGTGAGGAAGTATTTATGAACTACGCTGACGCTACCCGTTTCTTGAAAGAATCTATCATCAACTTGAATGATTTCGAAGAAAAATCTGGTGCAATCAAACAAGAAGACGGTAGCATTATCGATGGTTCTGTCCTTTATCTTGAAGAACTTCGTATCGGTGATGATTATTCTGAAAACGTGAAAGTCACAGTGAAGAAGAACTTACCTGCAGCATTCGTCGTCGGTGATGCCTTCATTGAGAACGAATGGGGCTCCTTTACAGTTGACAAAGAACATGGTCAGTTGAAATTTAATAAGTAATATATAATAGAAATATAATGCAAAAGAGCAATCTTTGAGGTTGCTCTTTTTTTTGGAATATGATTAGATTGAGAAGATTTTCAATACTCGCATTACTAGTAATTAGCTCCTGTACAATTGCTTCATCCCAAGATATCGATACCGTTAAGAAACGTGATTTCGAATATATATCCAAACTCATGTTGGAAGCCAGGGCAGATTTCTTTTTCGAGCAGCCCATTGCCAACAGTTATACCCAGGGCATTGTGAACGGAGAAAACCAATATGGATTTGTCGGCCGTTATTTCAACTTGCACATGGGCGGCAATCTGACGAAGAATCTGTCCTACTATTTCCGTCAGCGTATTGTTGCCAATCCCGGTTATGTCAATTTCTTCGACAACACGGATTTCCTTTATTTGAATTATAATATCAATAAAAATTGGTCTCTGCGTATTGGCAAAGATGCTTTGTCAGTGGGTGGTTTTGAATACGATGCTCCGCCGATTGATGTTTTGTATAGCTCTTACTATTGGGATAATTTCTACTGTTTCCAATTGGCTGGGTCCGCATCTTTCCATAGCAGTGATGGAAAAAACACCATTACGGCGCAGGTGGCAAATTCACCGTATGTCTTCTATGGCTCGGCATTTAAGAATTCGCTGATGAGTTACAGCCTCTTCTGGTCTGGAAATTTCGGATGCTTCTCAACGCTGTATTCCATGAATATGTTTGAACGTGAAAGAGGCAAATTTATGAATTACTTGGCGTTGGGCAACAAACTCACGTTTGACCATTTTGATATTTATGTTGATTTCATTCATCATGCCACTAACACGAAACAACTGTTCAAGAACTTTGCTGTGATCAGCCGTGCTGACGTGAAAATCACAGATGGAGCGCTGCTGTTTGCAAAGGCTGCCTATGAGCAGAACCTTGACCAACTCGAGATTGCCAACTATAACAACACAGGCGAGATTTGGGACTGTCTTGCACTCCCCGGACAGCAATACTATTATTATGGTCTTGGTTTCGAGTTCCGTCCGCAGAAATGCCGCGATTTGAGAATCCACGGTTTTGTGGCCAACTATACTGTTCGCAACGACTATGCCCCCGAATTGCAGGCTGCGGATTTGAAAGAAGAATACCGAATTATCGCCAATGTCGGCGTTACTTGGGATATTGATTTTGTTAAATATTTTCGAAAGAAATGAAGATAAGACGTAAAAGCACACACAACTACGCTAATCCCGTAGAGAGGTTTTTTGAAAAACTGGCAAAAAGATTCAAACTTAAGAACCCGCTTTCTTTCACGAGCAAGCGTTCCATAGAGGCTGTCCTCTTCTTGATAATCTTTCTGGGATTCTTCGGTTTCCTGGCATATCGGATGACGCTGCCGATGATGTTGAACACGTTTATGCAGACAGCCTATCATCTGCTGTTGGAAACCGTTTTCTACATTATGGCCATCTGTGTGCTGATGGGCGCTATCAGCAAGTTGCTGGCGGAGTTTGGCGTGGTGCGCTTGATGGAGAATATCCTGCGTCCGTTTATGAAGCCGTTGTACAACCTGCCCGGCGTGGCTGCGTTAGGTGCGGTTATGACGTTCTTGAGCGACAATCCTGCTATCATCACTTTGTCAAAAGACAAGAATTTCAGCAGGTATTTCAAAAAATACCAGTTGGTCTCACTTACCAACTTTGGTACGGCCTTTGGCATGGGTTTGGTGGTGCTGGCGTTTATGACGGGCCTCGGCTATGGCAAAGGTGCATTGATTGGCATTGCTGGTGCTATCGTCGGCAGTATCGTCTCCACTCGCCTCATGCAATGGTTTACGTTGAAATCCTATCCTGAACTCGATGAGCCGGTGGCTGAAGGCGAAGGTGACGAACAGGCTATCTCCTTCAAAAGCGAGGGTAGCGTGTTTATGCGTTTCCTGAATTCCATTTTGGATGGCGGCAAGGACGGTGTTGGCATTGGTGTGGCTATTATTCCCGGCGTGCTCGTCATTTCCACCTTGGTGATGATGATGACCTTCGGCCCGTCAGCAGAAACGGCATCTTACACGGGTGCTGCCTACGAAGGTGTTCCCATTATTACTTGGGCAGCCGATAAAATCGGTTTTATCTTCCGCTGGCTCTTCGGATTTAACAATGCCGAACTTATTTCCTTCCCGATTACCGCTCTCGGAGCCGTGGGCGCTGCCCTTGGTTTGGTTCCCCGTTTTATCAGCCAGGGCATTATCGACAGCAATGCCATCGCAGTATTTACGGCTATGGGTATGTGCTGGAGCGGCTACCTGAGCACGCATACGGCCATGTTGGATTCCATGGGTTATCGCAAGCTCATCAGCAAGGCCATAGGCGCGCACACAGTCGGCGGTTTGGTGGCCGGTATTGCAGCCCACTGGCTGTTCGTCTTGATTTCCCTGATTTAATACATATATAGGAAAACTCCAATAAAATAGGGGAGGTGCGAAGCGCCTCCCCTTTATTTCTATTTGCGTAATTCGAAGTTGGAACCGAGGTACACTTTCTTGACCTGCGGGTCGGAGGCAAGTTCCTCCGCCGTGCCGGATTTGAGCACGCTGCCTTCGTATAGGAGGTAGGCACGGTCGGTGATGGACAACGTCTCGTGCACATTGTGGTCAGTGATGACAATGCCGATGTTTTTGTCTTTGAGCTTGGCTACGATGTTCTGGATGTCTTCCACAGCAATGGGGTCAACGCCGGCAAAAGGCTCGTCCAGCAATATGAACTTCGGATCGGAAGCCAAACAGCGGGCAATTTCCACACGGCGGCGCTCGCCTCCTGACAGGTTGTTGCCTTTGTTGTGGCGAACCTTCTCGATGTTGAATTCCGCAATCAGACTTTCCAACTTGTCCTTCTGCTCCTGTTTGCTTTTGCCGCTGAACTCCAAGATGGCCTTGATGTTGTCTTCTACGGTCAGTTGGCGGAATACGGAAGCCTCTTGGGGCAGATAGGCCAGGCCCAGCTGCGCACGCTTGTACATGGGCATTTCCGTGATGTCCACGTCATTCAAGAATATCTTGCCCGCGAATGGCTTTATCAAGCCGACAATCATATAGAAGGAAGTGGTCTTTCCTGCACCGTTGGGACCTAAGAGTCCGACAATCTCACCTTGTGTGAAATTGATGGAGACCTGGTTGACGACGGTCCTGTTCTTGTACTTCTTGACAAGTCCTTCTGTGCGAATCCTGTATTCCATTTTAGCAATTCCTTTCTACCATTTCTTTGATTCTTTCCAGCGCCTTGTTGAGTGCCTGCTGGACTGGTCCCTTAATCATAGGCTGCATGAAGATGGGTACGTCGGCTTCGGCGATAATCTGCACGTCGCTGTTGGCACCGTTGTCTTCAATCAGGAAATCCGCGTTGGCGGAGAACCCTTTGTCTGTATCAATAAGGTAAGTTACTTTTGAAAACGGAATTTGTTCCGTTAGCTTGAACGTGCAGGTCACCATATCGTTGATGGTGAAGCTGCAGCCGTTCTCCAATACTGTCCAATTGGTGATTTGCGGTATGGACGGGGCCTGTTGGTTTCGAGTGAAATTCAATAGGGCGTTGAACACTCTGTCAGACGAAATGGTAAGGTTCTCCTTGTTACTTTGAATCTTCATAAGCACTGTGAAATAGGCCGCAAAAATAGTAAAAATGTGGGAATGTGAAATCAGCCGTCAAACGTAAAATCTTTTTTCGTGTTTTGAAAAAAATGCTACTTTTGCGCTTTCAAAATCAAGTACAAATTTAAATATCCCGTCACAATGAAGAAATTTTTACAAGAATTCAAAGAATTTGCCATGAGAGGCAATGTCGTCGATATGGCTGTCGGTGTGATCATCGGCGGTGCATTCGGCAAAATCGTCACCTCTTTGGTCAATGACATCTTGATGCCTCCTATCGGTTGGCTCCTCGGTGGTACCGATTTCTCCAAACTCAGTGTCAAACTGCCCGTTCGCGAAGGTATGGACCCTGTAACCTGGAACTATGGTAACTTCATCCAAGTCGTTATCGACTTCATCATCGTTGCTTTCTGTATCTTCTTGTTGATCAAAGGTATCAACAAACTTTCCAGCCTGAAGAAGAAGGAGGAAGAAGAAGTTCCTGCTCCCGCTCCTGAACCTACAGCTGAAGAAAAACTGCTTGCCGAAATCCGCGATCTCTTAAAGACCAAATAGTCTGTAAGAAAGGTATCTTTAGAAGAGACGAGGAAGATGTGCTTCTTCGTCTCTTTTTTGCAAACCATAAATACTTGAGCCCAATGGAAACTGCCCCACGCGAGACATTTCATGATCATCCGGTGTACACGCTGTCGGAGATAGCGATGAGTTTGCATCGTGTGGTGGAGCGTACCTATCCGCAGCCCTATTTTATCAAAGCCGAAATCCTGAAACTTAACTTCTACCCGCATAGCGGCCACTGCTATCCGGAATTGGTGGAGAAGGAGGGTAGCGCCATCAAAGCCGAAATGCGGGCGGTCATCTGGGCAACCAACTATCAGCGTATCAACGAGCGTTTCCGTCAGATTACGGGCGAATCGTTGAAGGAGAATATCAGCATTCTTTGCCTGGCTTCTATAGAGTACAGCCCGAAGCACGGTTTGGCGCTGCATATCCAGGATATCGAGCCGTCCTATACGTTGGGAGAGATGGTGAAGAATCGCAATGCTGTCATTGAGCGCTTGAAAAAGGAGAATGTATTCCTGCACAACAAGAACCTCAAAATGCCGCTCCTGCCCAAGCGCATCGCTGTGATTTCCGTGGAAACGAGCAAGGGCTTCAGTGACTTTATTTCCACTTTGAACAAAAACCGATACGGTTACAAATTTGAAACGGAGCTGTTTCCTTCTATTTTGCAGGGTGATAAGGCGATTACGGGTATCACGGGCAGGCTGGCGGAAATAGAGATGCGCCAGGATCAGTTCGACTGCGTGGTGATTGTGCGCGGCGGTGGCGGCGATGTGGGCCTCAGCTGCTATGACGACTACGCCATGGCGCATAGCGTCGCGACGTTTCCCTTGCCTGTGCTCACGGGCATCGGCCATTCCACTAATCTCAGCGTTACCGATATGGTGGCCCACACGTACAACATTACCCCGACGGATGTCGCTTTCGCGTTGATTGCCTATTTCCAAAAATTTGATGAAAAGGTCGTTGAGTGCCAAACAAAATTAGTGGATATTGCTAAAACCATTCTGGCTGAAGAGAAACAGAAACTATTAGAGCTAGACTCCATTCGAAAAATTGCGGTCCCTCAGGTGTTGGCCAAACAACATCAGGTGTTGGGCAATATGATGCAGCAGGTGACACTGAAATCCAAGGAGATGCTGCTTACGCAAAGTAATGCGTTGTCCAAACTTTGGGACGAGTTGCTGCGTTGCGAACAACTGGTGGTCAACCGTGAAAGCGAACAACTGGATACCTGTGCTGCGCAGCTGGCGATGCACAGCTCCTTTCTCCTACAGCGCCAGAAGGACAAGTTGGTGGGCTTGGAGGAAAAAGTCCAACTGCTCCATCCCGACCACATCTTGAAGCGTGGGTTCAGCATTACTCGTTTCAATGGGAAGGCTGTCACTTCCGCTGACCAACTGAAACCTGGTGACGAGCTGGTTACGAAGGTGTACGAAGGCGAAGTGAAGAGTATCGTCGAATAGTGGACCTCTTTTTCAAAATCCACATTTTTTATTTACGGCTATTGTCTTGAGGATTAGTACAAGAAATTATTGTACGGATAAATCTGTATGTGCAGTTTCTTGATTTCTTCGTAAAGCTCTTCTTTCATTTCATTGACATTTTCTTTCGTTTTTGCCGAAATGAAGAATGTCTTGTTGCTGCTTTTTGCCATCCAGGTGGCTTTGAGTTCTTCCAAGGTGGTGTTCTCCTTTGTCTTCGGTGTGAGGTCGTCGGGTTCTTTTTCCACCCAGGTGTATTGGTCTATCTTGTTGAAGATGATAATCATCGGTTTGCTGCTTGCGTTGATTTCGGCGAGGGTTTGGTTGACGACGGCAATTTGCTCTTCGAAATCGGGATGGCTGATGTCGACGACATGCAGCAGCAGGTCTGTTTCGCGGATTTCATCCAAGGTGGATTTGAAAGACTCGACCAGTCCGTGTGGCAGTTTGCGGATGAATCCGACGGTGTCGGAGAGCAGGAACGGCAAATTGCCGAAAACAACTTTGCGCACGGTGGTGTCCAATGTGGCGAACAGTTTGTTCTCGGCAAAGACCTCCGCGTTGCTCAGCATATTCATGATGGTGGACTTGCCGACATTGGTATAGCCCACGAGTGCCACGCGCACGAACTTGTCGCGATGTCCGCGCTGTGTGGCCTTCTGACGGTCAATGTCTTTGAGTTTGTTCTCCAGCAGCGAAATACGCTGGCGGATAATTCGTCGGTCGGTTTCGATTTCCTTTTCACCGGGGCCGCGCATACCAATACCGCCTCGTTGTTTCTCCAAGTGCGTCCACATGCCGGTCAGGCGTGGCAGCAGGTACTTATATTGCGCCAGCTCCACTTGCACCTTGGCGTGGGCGGTTTGCGCGCGTTTGGCGAAAATGTCGAGAATCAGGTGCGTGCGGTCCATGACTTTGCAGCCCAAGACCCCTTCTATATTGCGTTGCTGTGACGGGGAGAGTTCGTCATCCACAACAACCAAGTCTATGTTGTTTTCGTGGATGTATTCGGCCACTTCCTTCATCTTACCGGAACCCATGTAGGTTCGAGGGTCTGGATACTGCAGGTTCTGGGTGAATTGCTTTACCGCGTGGCCGCCGGCCGTGTCCACGAGAAATGCCAGCTCATCGAGGTACTCATGAGTCTTTTCTTCTGAAATGGAGGGTGTGGAAACCGCGAGGAGCACGGCTTGTTCGAGTGGGATGTCTGGTAATTTCTGTGACATTGGTATATTTTCGTTTTTTATATGCTAAAGTTAGATGGTTTTGTTGTTTCCTTTGAGATCTTTGTATTTCCAAGGATACCATTTCATGAAGGCCACAGACCCGACCATGAGCAGGAACGAGTACACCCAGTCGGCTGTCCAGACGAACTGGATGCTGAAATGCAAGAGCTCGGTTGCTAAATAGATGTATGCCATATAGAAAACAAGGACGCCGGTTTCGATGAGAAGGGCGAAAGTTGTGCGGCCTGTTCCGGAAACGAATTCGAAGTAGATCATAGCTACCGCCATCATGATGGAGGAAATGTAGACAACGAAGAGAGCGGGTACGGAGTGCGCTGCTAACAGTTTGTCGTCGGTGTATATGGAGGCTATTTGTTCGGGAAAGATGGAGAAGATGATGAGTATCGGAATCAACGTGGCCATCGAAATCGCCAGGATGCGTCTGAGCGTGCGCGGCACCTCGTCTTGCAGTCCTGCTCCGATGAGGCGGCTGGTAAGCGTGTTGGCGCAGGAACCGTAGGCAAAAACGGTCAGCGTGCAAAGTAGAAAGACACTTCGCACGATTCCTGATATGGCCACTTCCTGCTCTCCAAGATGTTCAATCATGGCAAAGAATAGGAACCACGAACCGAAAGATATCAATCGTTGGAACATGGTTGGCAGAGATATTTTGAGAATGTGCCCTAATAGATTGAATCTAAAGGTACTAAATGCAAAAATGTCATATTCTTTGTAAGGCAGTTTGGCAAAAGTATAGAAGAAGAATACGATACAGGCTGTGATTTCGGCTAACACGGAGGAGAGACCTGCACCGGCCACGCCCATCTGCGGAAGTCCGAAATGGCCGAAAATCAAGGCGTAGTCGAAAAGAATGTTTACTACGGCCATGGCCAATGTGGTGTAGGTGATGATCTTGGTGTTGGAAAGCCCGATGTAGAGGCAGCGGAACAGATAATTCATACTGACAAAGATGATGCCCCACTTGCGGAAGTCCATGAATTTGATGGCGGAAGTGTAGATGCTGTCGGAGTGTATGATGCCCCCCAAAATGGAGGCTGTGCAGAAATGAAGCACTCCGAACAATGAGAGTCCTAAAAGAAGTGTGAATAGAAATCCGTGTTCGAAAATAGGCCCGATTTCACGGAGATTTCCTTCTCCGAGCCGGCGGGCAACCAAAATCTGGACGCCTATGGCGAACCCCTGGGTGAACGTTGTGAAGACGAGGTAGTAAAGTCCTGCCATCATGGCAGCGCCTAATTCGGCTGCCCCTATATGTCCGAGGAATATGGTATTGACCAAGACGATGATCGTCTGAGCCAGGTTGCCGAAGATAATAGGGTAGGTGATCTGCCAGATTTCCTTTCGAGATACGGATATTCCTTGAGCCATTAGTATGTGGTGTAGGATAATTCGAGGCGCAGACGGTTTTCATTGTCGAGGCCGGTGCCGCCGGCAATCAGTCGGTTGGCACGGACTGCGGCGCCGTTGATGACCAAGTAAATGGAATTGGTCAAGTCTCCTTGGCCGTGGATGATGTTCTGGACGTATTGAGTAATACGGAATCTGTATTCGTGTTTTACGGGGTCGTATTGGCCGCCGAAATGGTCTGTGGACGTCAAATAGCTGTCATCAGGAAGATATGCCAAAGAGCTGTCGGCTTTGATGCCCTGCAGGGTCAGCGAACCCGGATGAATCAGGTAGGCCTCGTCGGGAGAGATGTCCTTGATGACCAATTCTGCGCGATTGATGACGACGCGGTTGTCGATACTCTTGAAGGCATCTTTGAGATGCGGGAACGTTATCTTGGTTTTAACACCGCCCGTGGCCTGAACGTAAATTTTCTGTGTCCCGCCGTCATGGTTGCCTTCCAATACGGAATGAATGAAGTCGGCGTCAGATGAAGCGGAGTAGTTGTGTGCGAAATTGGTGAATCGCTTGCATTCATTGTTGCAAGGGAACACGTATTTTGTTGTCGGGCTCGTGCTGTTGTGATAGTACAGGGTGATACCGCTTAAGGAACTCGTCATGCTGGTAAGCAGCATATATCCGGTTGAGCCTGTATGAGATACTGCGGAAATGCGTAGGCCTTTGAAGAAGTTCTTGAAAGATGAGTTGCTGGTCATTTCCGATTGATGGTTCAAGAGATATTGTCCGAAGGCTTGTGAAAGTCTGATACGGATATGCGGGCTGCAATTGCCGGTGTCGACGACGACGTCGGTGGTAGGGGCGATGGTGTAGCCGGTCAGAGAATAGTTCAGCGGAGTGGGATCGTAGGGGACGGTACTGAGGCTGTTGTAGTTGTCGAACCACATTTGGTCGGTGAGCCGGTACACGCGGATGCCTACATGAGAGTTGGTGTCTCCGTAATAGGAGGCCAGCTGAAGGGTTAGCACGACGGAGTCTACAACCGGGGACTCTCCGAAGTTGACGGAGGCGCCGGCCAAGTCGAATTGAGCGTATGTGGTAGCTGTGCAGTCACCGAAAACAGGGTCGTGAATGTTCCCGATGAGGTTGGCACTCATGTTCATAGTGCTGATAGTGTCTTCCAGCATAGAATAGGCAGTCACGGAAACAGTGTCCGTGAAGTCAGTGCCCACTTGGTCGGTCAAGCCCAGACCGATACTTGAGTTTTCGTTGTCGCAGGAGGCAAAGATAGAAAGAAGAGCGGCGATGATGCCCGCGAGCCAAAGTTTTTTCATTGAGATTTATGCGTTATCTGACCTGTCTGACAAAAGATGATCGTAAAATTCGTCATATAAATCGACGTAGTTGTCGTCGTCCGGATGCTCCAGAACGGGTTTGCCTGACTGCTCCACATAAGTGAGGAGACGTTTTTTGACATCAGGAGTCAAAGACACTGCGTCGGAGAAATCGACGGCTGTTTGGATGATCTGATCGTATCCGGGGTTGCGGAAGTGGTTGAGGCACTCGCGCGGGATGTTGGTCTGACGGAGCTTCTTGCCGAAGTTCGTGGAGAACTTTTCGGGGAATGAATCCGGCATGATGGTATAGACGATTTTGCAGGACTGCAACAACGGGTCGTCTTTGTATACGGTTTTCACGAACATCGGCACCAAAGCGGAAATCCAACCGTGGCAGTGGATGATGTCAGGCTCCCAACCTAACTTGCGGACGGTTTCGATGACTCCTTTGGCGTAGAAGATGGCGCGGGAATCGTTGTCCGGATAAAAGACGCCTTCTGCATCGTAATACGGGGTTTTTCTCTTGAAATAGTCTTCGCTGTCGATAAAATAAATCTGCATGCGGACATTCTGCAAAGAAGCCACTTTGATAATCAAAGGATGGTCGGTGTCCTCAATGATAATGTTCTGCCCGGAGAGGCGGATAACTTCGTGAAGCATATGACGATGCTCGTTCACACAGCCGAACTTGGGCATGAAAGTGCGAATTTCATTTTCACGTTCTTGAATGCCCTGAGGAAGGTATCGGCAGATATTGGAGATGTAACCCTCTGGAAAATAGGGAAATATTTCTGGTGTGATAAATAATACTTTTTTCTTTGCCATAGTATAATTTTTGGAAGCGCAAAGATACGATTTTTTTCCGAATAAAAAAAATTTTTCAAAATGTGATATCATATCAAAAAAAGTGTATTTTTGCCGCCGCAAACGAGCCCAGGTGGTGGAATTGGTAGACACGCTACTTTGAGGGGGTAGTGGGAGGACTCCCGTGCAAGTTCGACTCTTGTCCTGGGCACATCGCAAAAGCGTTGAATTTTGAAATTCAGCGCTTTTTTTTATTTCTATTAATTAGCTTATTTAAAGAAGATTAGATAGCTTAGGACAACCTGGAGTATGAGTATCACAGGGATCCCGATGGTAAACTTCTTGTGCTTGGTTTTGTGCCGGAATAACCCCATAGCCAATAGGGAACCGATGCTCCCACCGATGGCCGCAGATATCAATAATGCGCTTTCGGGAATGCGCCAAAGATGATTTTTTGCTTTTATTTTGTCGATTCCGAACATTAAAAATGAGATAATGCTCGTCGCTGCGATGTAAATCAATATGAATTTCATTGTTCTTTTTAGTCGTTTTTGGGAAGTGAGGTTAGTAAATAGGGCCTGGTTACGCTGAAGTCGCTCTTTAGCATCTCCTCGGGTGTGCCCGTGAAAAGAATGGAACCGCCGGATTCGCCGCCGCCGGGACCAAGTTCTATGATGTGATCGGCCTCTTTCATGACATCCAAGCTGTGCTCGATGAGAATCAGGGTGTTCCCGGCATCTGTCATTTTGTTGAAAAGTTGCAGTAGCTTGCCGATGTCATCGAGATGGAGTCCGTCGGTGGGCTCGTCCAAAATGAAGATTTCGCCTTTGCGGTGCAGGAAGGATGCCAACTTCACCCGCTGCAGTTCTCCACCGCTCAATGTCGTCATCGCCTGGTTGAGGTGCAGATAACCCAATCCGACATCGTACAACGCCTGCAACTGCGGACGGAATGGCTGGTCGGAGAAGAATTCCAACGCTTCTTCCACGGACATGTCCATTACTTCCGCAATATTCTTTCCATTATATCTATATTGTAGGATTTCTTGATTGTATCTTGTGCCGTGGCAGACGTCGCAAACGGTTTCTATGGATTCCATAAATGCCATGTCCGAAACGATGGTGCCTTTGCCGCCGCAGGCCGGGCAGCCTCCTTTGGAGTTGAAAGAGAACAACTGCATATTGGTATGGCTGGCTTGGGCGAATAGTTTGCGAATCGTGTCGGAAATATCCAAATAGGTGGCTGGTGTGGAGCGCAGGTTTATGCCGATGTTTTTTTGTCCGATGAATATGGTGGGACGGTCGCATTGCTGTTGGAAGACTTCCATCAGGGAGCTTTTCCCGGAGCCTGCCACGCCGGCAATGACGGTGAGCACACCGAGCGGGATGTCCACAGATAGGTCCTTTAGGTTGTGCAATTTCGCATGCTCGATGCGGAACAGTCCGTTGGGCTGTCGGATTTTGTCCTTGAGCCGGCCTTTGTATCGCAACATGCGTCCGGTTGTGGTTTCGGATTTCAGCAGGTTGGCGTAGTCGCCTTGGAAGGTGATTTCGCCGCCTCGACTGCCGGCTTCCGGACCCATGTCAACGATGTGGTCAGCCATGGCGATGATTTCGCGGTGGTGCTCAACAATGAGGATGGTGTTGCCGTGGTCGCGCAGGTTCTCCAGCGATTTTTTCAGTCTGGCGATATCCTGCGGATGCAAGCCGACGGAAGGTTCGTCCAGGACGTAGGCCATATCGGTGAGTGGCGAGTTGATGTATTTGGCGATTTTGATGCGTTGGGCTTCGCCGCCGGAGAGCGTGCCCGTGCCTCGGCTTAGGGAGAGGTATCCCAGTCCAATGTCGACGAGTGCCTGCAGGCGTTTCAGCAACTCCCGTTTGAGGTCGACAGCCAAAGGCTCGTTGATGGCTTCGACGAAGTGCACGGCATCGGAGATGGGCAGTTCCACCACTTGGGCGATGTTCTTGCCGTTGATGAGGCAGCTGCGCACACGTTCGTTGACACGGCTGCCGTGGCATTCAGGACATTCGAAGGTGGAAACCATATGGTCCAGCACTTTCTGTTGGCGCTTGCCTTCCTTGGTGGTGATGATGCTGCGGTACATGCGCGGGAACATGCCTTCGAACTTTGCAGACTTCGGCCAGTTGGAGGGCGGGTTCTTCAGTCGTATCTGTGGAGAATAGAGGAAAAGGTCGAGTTCTTCCTTGCTGTAATCTTTGATTTTCTTGTCGAGATCGAACAGACCGCTGTAGGCGTAGCGTTTCCATCGCCAGGCGCCGGTCGTGAAGGTTGGGAAGTGGATGACGTCTTCGTCATTCAAGCACTTGTCGAAATCAACGAGTTTGTGGATGTCCAGCTCGGTGACTTGCCCGAGGCCGTCGCAGCGCGGGCAGCTGCCGGAAGGGTGGTTGAACGAGAATGTGTCGGAATATCCGACGAACGGCTTGCCGACGCGTGAGTACAAAAGCCTCAGCAGTGCGTATATGTCGGTGTATGTGCCGACCGTGGAACGGTTGTTGGCGGCCGGTTTCTTCTGGTCGATGACGATGGTGACGGGCATGTTCTCGATGTGCTCCACTTTGGGCCGGCCGTATTTGGGCAGATACTGCTGGATGAACGAGGGGAATGTCTCGTTGAGTTCGCGTCTGCTTTCTGCGGCAATGGTGTCGAGACACAGGGAACTTTTCCCCGAGCCGGAAACACCGGTGAAAACCGTAATCTGCTTTTTGGGGATTTCCAGAGAAACGTCTTTGAGATTGTTTTCCGTAGCGTGCCGGATTCGGATAGGGGAGTACTCTTCCATAGATTTTTTGTTTTGAGGGTGCAAACGTACATAAAATCTGTGAACCTACAATAAGATATATGGGCCTAAAACAAACAACCACCTGCAAGAAAGCAGGTGGTTGGCAATTTAAAACGAAGTCAGAAATGGGATTATTTCTGTTTTATTTGATCGGTGGGCATTGGTTTTTCTTTAGCGGGTATATTGCGGGGCTGAGGTTTGTCCATTTTCACCTTGGACATGTCGGGACGGTGTCCGCAGTTGTGATGGCCTTCGCTGTGTTGGCTGAATTCAGCGCCTTTGAGTTTTGCCATTTCCATGTGGAAGGCCTTTTCAAGACCGAGGTATTGAGCGATTTGTTCGTCTGTGAGATTTTTGGAGATCTCTTTGAGGAATGTCTGCTCAGCAGAGAGGAGTGCTTGGCGTTTTTCCAACTGGATGCTGTAAGCCTTTACTTTCTGTTGGTCGGTCATTTGGCAGTTGCCGTGGCTCGTGCAGCCGTGGTGTGCGGGAATGCCGGCTTTTTCCTTAGCGGTCTTTTCATTTTCGTTGGCTTGCTTTTTGGCAGCTTCATATTTGTTGTAGGATTTCCAGAAAGCGTCTTTCTGGTTGTCGTTCAGTTTGAGGTTCTCTTTGAAGAATTCTTCTTTGAGCATAGCAACGGAATTCGGGGTCAGCAATTTGGGCTGATGGCATTGATGTGAGCACTGTGCGTGATCTTTGCTACATTGATGGGCTTCTTTGTTTTCTTGTGCGGATGCGGGGTTCCAAGCGAACAGCATAGCGCAAAGGCTGAATAATACAAAAATCTTTTTCATTGTTTTATGTGATTAAGTGTGAATGATTATTGATTTTTTTCGAAAAAACAGGACCAAAGACGTCTTCCTTTTCCTGAAGTTTAACGGTCGTCTTTTTTTTGTACGTTTGCCGCTCCTTAAAAACCACCTATGGATACTTTGGAAGAACCTGTGAAATTGGAAAAACTATGGAATAGCAACTATGTTAAAGTCTGGGTTGCTAACTTTATGATTTTCTTTTCTTTTATGTTGCTGACGCCGTTGTTGCCGCTCTATTTGAAGGACACTTTCGGGGCGGACAAACAGGCTATCGGCATTGTGCTTTCCGGGTACACGCTTTTTGCATTGCTGATACGTCCGTTCAGCGGATTTTTCGTGGACAGCTTTCCGCGCAAGGTGGTCCTGCTTATCTGTTACGGCCTTTTCTGTGTGTTTTTCGGAGGCTATTTGGCGGCGGGCTCCCTGCTTCTGTTCGCGATTGTGAGGACCCTGCACGGGGCTCCGTTCGGGGCTACGACCGTGGCCAACAGCACGGTGGCCATTGACGTGCTGCACCCGTCGCGACGCGCGGAAGGCATCGGCTATTACGGATTGAGCAACAACATCGCCTCGGCCATTGCGCCCGCGCTGGCCATCTACATACTGCACCTCACCAACAGCTACGAACTCCTGTTCTGGATTTCCCTGCTGACATCGGCTGTGGGCTTTGCCATCAATGCCACGCTGAAATTAAACACTCGCGAACTGGTCAAGGACAAGCCGAAAATCTCGCTCGACCGCTTTTTTCTGTTGAAAGGCTGGAGCGAGGCGCTGACCATGGTTTGCTTTGCCTTCTCGTACGGGGTTCTGGCCACGTATGTGGCCATTTACGGCAAAGAGGAACTCGGCATCAGCGGAGGCTCGGCCCTGTTCTTCATGCTGCTTTCCATCGGACTCATCCTGTCGCGACTGGTGGGCAGCAGGACGTTGCGTCAGGGCAAGATTACGCAGAATGCGGCCGTGGGCGTGTCCATTTCCGTTTTCGGATACTTGCTGTTTGCGGCACTGCACAACCCCATCGGCTACTATGGTGCCGCTTTGGTCATCGGGTTGGGCAACGGCCACATGTGGCCCGCCTATCAGACAATGTTCATCAATTTGGCGCCGCACACGCAGCGCGGCACGGCGAACTCCTCCGTGCTCATCAGCTGGGATGTGGGCGTGGGCCTCGGCATCTTAGTCGGCGGCGTGCTTTCCGAGCATGTCGGCTATCATTTGGCCTTCTGGGCAGCCTGGATTCTGAACGTGGTTGGCGTGGTGGGATTTTTCGCCTATGTGCGTCAGAGCTATTTGCGCAACCGTCTGCGATAGGCGATTGCGGAGGCCCGTGCCCGACGATGGGTTAGGGATGGTAGCGAGCACGAGCGTGCGGGTGGACGGTGTTTTTATGTGGAAGCAAATCTGGGCAAATCGGAGACAAATGATGCGCCTGGCGGCGTTTTGGTGCGTGGGCAGCGAGTAAAGCGGACAGCCCGACCCTGCGCGCGGAGGCAGGTGCGTGGGCAAAGCAGGGGAACCCCCAAATCTATTTTTTGAATATCGTTATTTTCCTTGTGTAATTTTTACACGGAATTGCTATATTTGCAACCTCTTTTGAAAAAGAGGCATAAGTGAAGAAAAAAATAGTTATCGTATGGAAATAAAAGAAGTTACGACGGCCAAAGAACTCAAGGCATTTGTTCGATTCCCGAGACAGTTGTACAAAGGCTGCCCGCATTTTGTGCCGGCGTTAGACAAAGGCGAGCTGCGTGCGTTGCGCGAGCATCCGGCATTGGCGTTCTGCACGCTGAAGTTGTGGCTGGCTTACCAAGACGGCCAGGTGGTGGGCAGAATAGGAGGCCTCATCAACCATAAATGCAACGACATTAAGGAACAGAAGCGGGTTCGTTTCGGCTGGTTTGATGTGATAGAAAACGTGGAGGTGGCGCGTGCGCTGCTGGAAACCGTGCAGAACTGGGGACGCGAGCAGGGCATGGACACGATTTGCGGGCCGTCGCGCTTTTCCAACCTCGAAAAACAGTCGATGCTGGTGGAGGGCTTTGACCACACGCCGTCCATCGCTGCCGACTATAACTATCCGTATTATCCGGAGTTTATGGAGCAGTTGGGTTTTGAAAAGGAAGTTGACTATATCCAATATAAGGTGAAAATCGAGGAGGTGCCGGAGCGTATGAAGATGCTTTCGGATGCGCTTGCGGAGCGATATCATATCCGCTTGCGCCAGTTTTCCAGCAAAAAGGAGATGATGGCCTGCGGCCGCGAGTTTTTCGAAGTGCTGAACCAGAGTTATTCCAAGATTTTCAATTTCATACCGCTGACTACGGCGGAGATAGACTGGGCGGTGGAGGAGAACTTCCAAGTGGCCGATATGTCGCTGTCGATGTTGTTGGAGGATGAAAACGGCAAGTTGGTGGGCTTCGCGTTCAGTCTGCCGTCGTTGAGCGAGGCGTTCCAGAAGGCCGATGGCAGCCTGTTCCCGTTTGGCTGGTGGCACGTGCTGCGCGCGCTGAAGAAGAACAAATACCTGGATCTGTACCTTACCGGCGTGCTGCCGGAGTATATGCACACGGGCATCCATGCCATCTACCACCGACAATTGCACGAGAACGCCTTGGCCAAGGGCTTTGAGTACGCGTTTACATCGCAGCAGCTGGAGGACAACGTGGCCGCCCGGATTTGGACCAAGTACAATTCGGAGCCGCTGTTCCGAAGAAGATGCTATAAGAAGGAGATTGGGAAGTGAGGGGACAATAGATAAGAGTTCCAGGTTTCAAGTGCGGAGCCCCCAACGCTAACGTCTAACGTCTAATTTCTAACGTCTAAAGGCTGAAAAGTCAATAATCGAGAATGAGCGAACTATTCCAAGAAAACACATACGCAGTGGTTACGGGTGCGAGCCGAGGGCTGGGTCGGGATTTGGCGTTTGCTTTGTCGGCGCGCGGCTACCACACGATTTTGGTGGGCACGGGCGAGCGCATACAGGAGGTGTGCGCGGAAATCAGGAAACGTTACCATACGGAGAGTGCCGGCTATGCGGTTGATTTGAGCAAGGAGGACGAGGTCCTCGCGTTTGCTGCCGAGGTCAATGCGAAGTACGAGGTCAGTGTGCTGGTGAACAACGCCGGTGTGGGCGGCACGCGCGGGTTCGCGGACGCGCCAGTGACGTATTTGGACAACATCATAAACCTCAATGTGCGGTGCGTCGCGTTGCTGACGCACGAACTGCTGCCCAACCTGTTGCGGCAGCCGAAAGGCCACATACTGAATGTGGGCAGCATGGCGGCGCACACGCCCACGGGCTTCAAGACGGTCTATCCGGCGAGCAAGAGCTTCGTGTTGTCGTTCTCCCTCGGGTTGCGCGAAGAGCTGCGCGGCACGCCCGTGACGGTGAGCGTCTGCTCTCCGGGCGCGATGGCCACCAACCCGGAAGTCACGGCACGCATCCAGAGACAGGGCGTCTTGGGCAGGCTGACGCTGAAATCCACGAGCCATATTGCGCGAAAGTGCGTGCGCCAGATGCTCTGGGGCAAACGCCTCATCGTCTTCACGCCCGTCACCTATTTGGTCTCGCGACTGGTGCCGAACTTCATCAAAACCCCGGTGCTGTCGAGGATTGTGCGGAGAGAGTTGCGACAGGAAGAATAGTGACCGGGAGGGCAAAAGTTTCAGGTTTCAAGTTTCAAGTGAGTTACTCGGGAAATCAAGTGCCGTACTTGATGGCTAAGGTTTAAAGTTCAAAAGAGTCTCTAAAAGTTAACGGCCAACGGCTAAAAAAAGTCAAAGTCAACGTCTATTGTCAAAGTGAAATTTCTATCTTTGCGCTTTCAAAATTTCTGGGTATGGGAAAGTACTATCGACTATTGCTGGTTGGCAGTTTTTTGCTGCTTTCTTTGGAACTTTGGGGCCAGAGGGATTTGGATACAATACGCATTACGCCGGCAATGGCCGAACTGGCGAACCGTTGCGACAAATTGTATGAATTTCGAGGAAGAATTGCCAGTGGGAGAATGGGTAAGGACTTCTTTTACTTCAATAATAATGGTAAAATCATTTTGAAAGATACCATTCCGTATCCTGTCATGATGTGGGTCACAACTGAGCCGTATTATACATTCAGAACCAGGGAACTGAAAGATGGTTTCGTGAATGACGAAGGTGAAATTTTTGATATAACTCCATTTAAATCGACGGCCTTTTCTTTTAGCAATGGTGTGCTGGCTGTCCAACAAAAAGACAAGTGGGGCTATGTGGATTACCTTGGCAATATGCTGCTTCCCTGTGAATATTCAAGTGTCGGTAGATTTATATTTGGCTGCGGAAAGGTGTCGTCTGACAATAAAGTCGGATTTGTAAACCGGAAGGGTGATTTCATTGTCCCCTTGATTTACAGTGAAATATTAGGAGAGTATGTCGACAAGGAACTGACGGCGAAGTACAATGGCAAGTGGGGCGTGGTAGATACGATGGGTCGCGTGGTGCTTCCTTTTATTTTTGATGATGACAATATTCCAATTCGGCGTTTGGGAAACTATTTCAGAATAGGTCCGGTGGATTACAACAACAACGTGTGGGGCTTGGTGGATTCGGTGGGCAAAGTCGTTCTGCCGCGTGATTACGAGTATTTTTTCCCGATAAGAAATAGCAGTGCGGTTATTGTGTCGAAAAACCTCAATAGACCCCCGAAAGCAACTGTGAAATTAGAGGAGGGACTGAAGGTGGATTTGCCGCATCGTTATAATGTCAGTGAGGGAAAAACGTCTGCCGAGCCCGAGTACCGTTATGGTGTTGCTGATGGAACGGGCAAATGGCTGGTTCCTTTGGAATATGAGTTCATTCAAGATGATGTGGCCGAAGGCCTGCTGCTGGTGAAACGCCAAGGACGGTATGGTCTGCTTAGGACTTCGGATTGGACTGTGGAGTTTTTTGAGCCGGACATTTCTGTCGTGGATGTGGAAGATGGGATGATTAAGGTTTATAAGGATAGTCTGGTAGGCTTTATGGATTCAACGGGCCGACAAGTGATTCCGTGTATTTATGAGTCGGCCGATAGTTTTGAAGAAGGTCTTTCTTTGGTGAAAAAAGACAATAAGTACGGGTTCGTTGACAAAAGCGGTCGCGTGGTCGTTCCGATGGAATATAAGATGTTGTCAAAGCCCTATGAAGGTGCGATTGCCGCTTGCAAAGACAGTCTGTGGGGCTATATTGATACGCTTGGACAGGTCATTGTCCCGTTTGAGTATGATTTTGCCTTTGATTTTTCAAAAGGATTGGGCGTCGTTGAGAAGGACAATCGGACGCACAAGGGAATGGTCGATGCGGCCGGGAACATGGTCGTTCCATGCATTTATGACGATTTGCAAAATAGGTATTCCCTGGGACGGGGAACATATATGGCACGCATGGGCTCGAAATTCGGATTGTTAGGTGCATCTGGACAAGTCATTCACCCCTGCGTATATGATAGCATGGAGGGCATTTATCAAATCCTTTTAGTCCGAAAGGGGGACAAATGGGGCTATGTGGATGTCTATGGGGGAAGCACGTTCGATTCTGCGGAAATTCAAAATTAAAAGTTTCTAGTGGGACTTCAAAAAGTCAATAGTCAAAGTTCAAAGTAGAGGGGGAACTCCAAAGGCTAATGGCAGCCGAAGGCAAAAGTCAAAGTCAATGTCAATAGTCAAAGTTTTTTTTATATTTGCGCCTTCATTATTAACCTTTAAAAATCAATGCTATGATAAGTAATAAAGAAATTAGAACCATCGCTCGTCAGGAGCTGAAGGGCTTTTGGACCATGCCCGTGTTGGCCACATTGGTGTATATAGTCATTGCGGTGGTGCTTCAAACGCCATCCTATTTCGCTAAGATTCCTTCATTAATCATTCCGATGTCAACATTTACTTGGGTGATTGCAATTTTGGTGGCCCTTCCCTTAGAATACGGTTTCACTTTGGCCTTCCTCCATTTCCTTCGTGAAGATAAGGAAGATACCGTTGAGGCCATGTTCTGTGGTTTCAAAACATACGGACGCGCGATTGGCGTGTATTTGCTGGAAACAGTCTTGCTCTTCTTGTGGTTCCTCTTGCTGTTTGTTCCGGGCATCATCAAGTCCCTGGCTTATTCGTTGACATTCTTCATCTCCAAAGACCATCCGGAATTGTCCGCATACGAGTGCATACAACGCAGTAATGATATGATGAAGGGACACAAGATGCAGCTCTTCCTGTTGTATCTTGGTTTCTTTGGCTTGGTTATTCTCAGTGTTTTCACGCTGTTCATCGGTATGCTCTGGCTGATTCCGTTCTTCCAAGTTTGTCTGGCTGAATTTTATGAGAACCTGAAAGAAGAGGAAGATATGAAATTGGCAGAAGCCGAATCCGCACTGCTGTCCGAAGAAAGTACACCGGTCGTGGCAGAAACGTTGACTGTTGACGAGACTGCTGTAGAAGAAGTGCGTGGGGAGGAATAAAAATAAATTGATAATTGCGGGGGCATAAGTCAACGTCAATAGCCAATGTCAAAGTTCTAACAAGGGCGAGAAAAAATCCAAAATTTTCTCGCCCTTGTTTAATGCTTTTTTACTATTTTTGCACCCTTTAAAAAGAAGTATTATTTATTAACTTAAATTGTTGAATATGAGTAACGTTAAGTACGTTTATACCTTTGGTGGCAAGACGGCCGAAGGTAAAGCCGACATGAAAAATCTCCTCGGCGGCAAGGGCGCTAACCTTGCAGAAATGTGCCTTCTGGGTCTCCCCGTTCCCGCTGGTCTGACCATCACCACAGAATGCTGCACCGCTTATTATGCTAATAATTGCCAACTTCCCGACACTTTGATGGCTGACGTTTGGAAAGCTATGGAAAATGTTGAGAAGATCATGGGTAGAAAATATGACGATCCTGAAAATCCTCTTTTGGTATCCTGTCGTTCCGGCGCCCGCACCTCTATGCCGGGTATGATGGACACCGTCCTCAATATCGGTCTGAGCTCCAAAACCATCCCTGGTTTGATTAAGAAAACCGGCAACGAACGCTTCGTTTATGACTCCTATCGTCGTCTCATCATGATGTACGCCGATGTAGTTATGGAAAAAGCTGAAGGCATCGCTCCTGTTGACGGCAAGGGCATCCGCAAAATTTTGGATGACATGCTCGACGAATACAAGGATAAGAAAGGCTACAAGTCCGATACTGAACTCAAGGCTGACGAACTCCTCGAATTAGCTACCGCTTTCAAGGCTGTGATCAAAGAAAAACTCGGCACCGAATTCCCAGATGACGCTAAGGCTCAGATGGAAGGCGGTATCAAGGCCGTTTTCAAGAGCTGGAATGGCCAGAAGGCTATCTCTTATCGTCGCATCGAAGGCATCCCTGATGACTGGGGTACCGCTGTGAACGTTCAAGCTATGGTGTTCGGTAATATGGGCGACAACTCCGCTACCGGCGTTGCTTTCACCCGTAACCCCGCTACCGGCGACAACCAATTCTACGGTGAATGGTTGATCAACGCTCAAGGTGAAGACGTGGTTGCCGGTATTCGTACTCCGAACCCGTTGAATGACGACACCAAGAACGAACAAAACAAGCATCTCCACTCTATGCAAGAGTTGATGCCTGAAACTTATAAGGAACTCTGCGAAGTTCGCGCTATCTTGGAAGACAACTACAAAGATATGCTCGACATCGAGTTCACCATCCAAGATGGCCAATTGTTCATGTTGCAATGCCGCGTTGGTAAACGTACCGGTATCGCTGCTTTGAACATGGCTCTTGACATGTTGCACGAAGGCCGCATCGAAGACAAAGAAGTCGTGATTCGCGTTTCTCCTTCTCAAATGGACGAACTCCTTCACCCGATTTTGGAAGCTGCTGATGAAAAGAAGCACACCGTTATCGCTAAGGGTCTTCCTGCTGGCCCTGGTGGCGCCGTCGGCGTAATCGCTCTCGACAGCGAAACCTCAAAGGCTTACACCGCTAAGAAAATCAAGAACATCCTCGTTCGTGAAGAAACCAACCCTGAAGACGTTGAAGGTATGCGTTCTGCAGACGGTATCCTCACCGCTCGTGGCGGTATGACCTCTCACGCTGCCCTCGTGGCTCGTGGCTGGGGCAAATGCTGTATCGTGGGTTGCGACGCCGTTAAGATTGATATGAATGCTCGCACCGTGACAATCGACGGTAAGGTTTTCAAAGAAGGCGACACCCTCGCACTGAACGGCGCTAAGGGTTATGTCTATGGCGAAGCTGTGAAGATGATTGACTCTTCTGAAAATCCTCGCTTCCAAGAATTCATGTCCATCGTGGCTAAATATCAGGGTATGGGCGTTCGTACCAACGCTGATACTCCGGAAGATGCTCAAAACGCTGTCAACTTCGGCGCTGAAGGTATCGGCTTGTTCCGTATCGAACACATGTTCTACGGCAAGAACGGTGCTA